>CP073016.1:2697348-3371685 GCA_025370075.1 Chryseotalea sp. WA131a
TTGCTCTGATAACAATCTCTCTTGATGGCTGCGCACCAGCTCATCAAAAAAACTTCCGGCTTCGGCACGTAAAATAATATCGAACGATTCGTAGGGTATCGAGTCGGGCAACTCAACTTCTTTCAAATCAGCCCCTAGGTTTCTAATTGTTTGTAATGTCACCGAATCTATTTTCCTATAGTGAGAAGTGTCTTCGTCAAATAGTTTTTTGAAGTACCCAATTTTAAAATTTTTCAAATCCTTTTTCGGTTCAAAACCAAATGCATAGTCAGCGGTAGCCCGATCCTTTTCTGCCTCGCCATTTTTTCCTTTGATCAATGAAAACACGAGCGCACAATCTTGTGCCGATCGTGCAATCACACCTACTTTGTCCATCGACCATGAAAGCGTCATGCAGCCACCTCGGCTCACGGCTCCAAAGCTTGGTCGCAACCCAGTAACCCCACAGCGCGCAGAGGGAGCCAACACCGAGCCTAGCGTTTCCGTACCAATGGCAAAAGGAACAAGGCCGGCTGCCGTTGCCGAAGCTGACCCTGCTGATGAACCGCTCGCACCTTGCTTTAAATCCCACGGGTTTTTTGTTTTGCCGCCAAACCAAACATCACCTCGTGCCAACGCACCGGTTGTTAACTTGGCGACCAACACCGCACCGGCTTCTTCCAATCGCTGAACGACTGCGGCCTTTTCATTAAACTGCTGCTGTTGATAAGGCTCGGCTCCCCACGTAGTTTTATAGCCGGGCACCGAGAACAAATCTTTTATTCCATAAGGTATGCCGTGCAAAAGGCCTCGATAATTTCCTCTCGAAATCTCGTCATCAGCTTTTGCGGCTTGTTGAAGTGCGAGTAATTCGGTTATGGTGACTACCGTTTTTAACGTATCGCCATACTTTTTTAGTCGCGCTAGGTAAATTTGAGTTAAGCGCGAGGAGGAAATTTTCTTTGCTTTGAGAAGATGAGCCAATTCGGTTACTTTCAAAAAAGCAATCTGTTCATCGGTTGACGGCAAATTTATTTCGTTCTCATCCCAACGACTGATGACGTTTCTTTTTTTAAATTGAAAGTTATCGGGCTTTGGGTCAAACAGCACCGCGGGGGCTACCTCGTTGGCAACTTTGAATTTACGCATGCTATCATAGCCGGCTTTGTTGTCGGCTAGGTAGGTGCGCATTGTATCAATTTCGCTTTTGCTGAATTGCAAGCCAATCAATTTTTGTGCACTTACAACATCTTTGCGTGAGATTTTATTTGGGGCGTGGCAGGCGCTCGCAATTGAAACGAGCAGGAAAAGCAAAGAGCATTTAGAATTTTTTATCATCGAAAACAATTATTCAAACGCCTTTTTAAAAAATTCCTTGAGTTTTTGTTTTTCAGGCAACTGCTTAGTGTTTTTTGAAACCGCTTTAATCACAGTCGGCAAAACATCAAATAAATTCTCCAAGGCATTTTCATCACCCGTGACCAATGCATAAAAACTTGCACCATCAATTTCTCTAATCTTTTCATTCAAAGCGCATTTCTCTCCTTTCTCTTTATCAGACGGTGTAAATTCTCGATTAAACCGTTGGGGCTTTTTAGGAACAATGGCTACATAGTAGGCTGTATAACCTTTGTAGACGCTCGCTTTCTGCATCACTAATTTTTCTAAAGAAGAATACAACTCTGCGAGCTTGCCGCCTGAAATGGTGTTGTACTTATTTTTTATTTCACCAATAACTTTTTTCTCTTCCGAAAGGATGTCCACCACATTTCCTTTTGTAAGATTAGTCCAACCCTTTACACATCCTAAAATATTTTGATGAAACTCACCAACATGATTGAGTAAAGTTTTTTGGGCTTGGCGGGTTTTCTCACTTTCTAGCCATGCGTTGTATTCAATGTCGAATCCGGCCATTTCAAACAGAGTTGAAAATGGGTCAATGACGTTTTTCGTAAAGTCTTTTTGAGCCTTAAGCTGGGCTTCGCTTGCCTTTAATAAAAGGTGCTCTACAGCTCCTTGCAAATGCTTATCATCAATCCAATCTAAGTAAGACATAAGAGAGTTATGATTCTACTTTCTGAAAAGTATGAATTAAACTCTAAAAATCATAAGCTCATAGTTACTTGGTTAAGCGAGGCACGGCTCTCTAAAGAATAATGCTCGTACACTTGATTCAAAAAACGTACAATAGAGTAACCAAGCTCGTGAGCCAAGTTTACTGGCACAGCATTCCCAATTTGTTTATATTGTTGAGCCACCGAACCTGCAAATTGCCAATCATCGGGAAAAGTTTGAATGCGTGCATACTCCCTAACTGTAAAGGGACGGGTTTCATCTGGATGACAGCGCTCAGTTTGTTTTTGAGCCGGACTGCAAGTCAATGTTAAACTTGGCTCATCCCAACTCATCCGCCTTGCCATGCCTGTTTTGCCGCCACCTAAAAAGAAACTTTTTTGCATATACTCCTTTTGAAGTTTAAGGGGCAAATCACGCCAATATCCTCCAGGAGGTACTTTATCCAAAATCTCTTTTTTCCTTTTGGGGTAACTTACACCTAAAGACTTTGGAACATCTACTGGGAAAAGCTCGCTTGCTTGCAGTGCATCTTTGAGCTTATAAATTTTTTTATACGGTTTCGGGAAAGCAAAATCAATATCAATGTCTTTTCGAACGCCTATTAAAATCAATCGTTCGCGCTTTTGAGGAACTCTATAAAAAATTGCTTTCAAAATCTTTTCGTCCAATGGTTTGTACCCAATCTCGTCTAAAATTGATTTCATCCCCGCCAAAGTTCTGCCGCCATCATGATTCAGTAAGCCACGAACATTTTCGCCAACACAAAGCAACGGATTCGTTTCCTTTACCACTCGGGCAAACTCATAAAACAAGGTGCCTCGGGCGTCCTTCAATCCTAGTTTTTTCCCGGCATAACTAAAGGCTTGGCATGGAAATCCTCCCGTCACTACATCAATTTTTCCTTTGTACTCTTTAAAACTCACTTGTCTAATGTCTTCTTCAATCACTCGCCACTTTGGTCTGTTCTTGCGAAGTGTTTCCGCTGCCCAATGGTCAATTTCATTCAGCGCAGCACATTTCAGTCCTGCTTTTTCCAAGCCAATGGCTAAACCGCCAGCTCCGGCAAACAATTCGAGAACGGAATAATGATGACTAGGCTTCTCTTGATTGGATGCCGAGTCTTTATTGAATAAAAATTCTAATTCGTCAAAAATCTTAAGCTGCTCTTTCTTGTAAACTCGATAATTGCTCATGGGCTCGCGAACCGCAGTGAGTTTGCCGCTATTGTCCCATCGCCTGAGGGTTTCTTTACTCTTACCCAACAAATCGGCCACTTCAGAAAGGGTATAATGTTCTTTTATAACCATATTAGTAAAGCTTATACATGGTTACAAATATAAATGAAAGATCGTTATCTCCTACCTCAAAAACCCCTTGAGCACTTGACTATACTCTTTCGATTTATTTACATATGGCATGTGACCTTCCTCACCAAAGTTTACGACTGGTGCTGTTGGATAAAGTTTTTTAAGAGATGCACGCAGCATGGGCGAAATCAAGGGGTCATTGTTGGATTCGATAATCAAGACGGGGATGGTGGTGTTGGCTGCCGGCTTAAATTTATCAATAACACAACTGTATCGTGCCAATAATTGGCTGCGCGAAGTGCGGTAGGTGCCTTCCATCAAGTACGCTTTCAATACTTCATTATTGCCCGAAGGTGGAATTACTTTTTGTTTGATGTTGGTTCTCAATGCTGACATCACCGCCCAGTGCGGTGCGATGCGCATAAGCCAGTGATTGGTTTTGTTTTCTTTTTCAATGATGGTATTGGGAGGAAAGGTATTTCCGAATACAGCTCGCTCCACTCGATTTGGGTAGGTGGCCACCAAGTACTGCGCAAAATATCCACCCAATGAAGTGCCCACGACATTTACCTTTTCAATTTTCTCTTTGTCGAGAATGGCCATCGTAGCTTTACCCATGTCCGCCAGATTATCAACAGGCGGGTAAGTGATGGAAATAATATTGAAACCGTCCTTGAGCGCATCGATTTGGTTCCACCAGATATCGTACGCGCCAGCCATGCCGTGCAAAAACAAAATAGTGCGGTTGCCTTTACCGATCGATAGATACCTCCAGTCTTCTCCATCTACTTCGATTGTAGAAAGTGGTAGGGCGCGCAATTCATACAACTTATCGACTTGCGCTGATGGATAGCCGTGATAAAGTCCATTGAATGTTTTTTGTGGAGAAGGGAAAAAATAAATGATAACAAGGGCTACAGCAACCCAAATCAACCGATAACGATATTTCTTTCGCATTATAGTTTCTCCACCCCCAAGCCTGGTTTTTCAGAACAATACATTACTCCATCTCTCAAAATAAAACCACCTTTCACCACATCGCGAGCAAGATCTAGACTTCCATCTAGGTCAATGTACTTTGTGTTTGAGCACGAAAATGCCAAGTGCAGCGCTGCCGTGATGCTGATGATACTTTCATCATTGCAACCCCAGAATAAATCGATGCCTTCATGCAAACCAATTTCAGCAATCTTTAAGCCTTGACTAATGCCGCCACACTTCATCAATTTAATATTAAAAATGCCCGTGGCCACCGGAGGTTTCACTATTTCCAAAGCACTTTTGGGAGTCAACAATGATTCATCTGCTGCAAGTATTTTTCTGATTTCGGCCGGCAGTTGGCGCATGGAGTCAATCTCCTTAGCGGGAAGGGGCTGTTCAATCAACTCAACATCCAAGTGCTTGGTCTTGTTATAAAACTCAATTGTTTTGGCTAAATCATAACCCTGATTGGCGTCAATGCGGATGGTGAATTTCTTCCCGAACTTTTCACGCAGCTTAACAATGCGCTCGATGTCTTCAGCTAAATCTATTCCCAGTTTTACTTTTAAAACTTTAAAGCCACGTTCTCCATATTCTTGTGCTTCTTTCAACGTTTCTTCCACATTTTTAATTCCGATGGTATTGGAGGTAGGCAACGATTGAATTTTTTGCCCCAGGAATTTTACCAGTGGAACATTCAAGAACTTGGTGAACGCATCGTACATGGCAATGTCGAGGGCAGCACACGCGGCTGGGTTGGCGGGAAATTTTTTCCACACTTCAAAAGTAAGTTGGTTTAGTTCGCGAATATCACGCCCAACTAAAAATTGGATGTTGGCTTCTTTCAACGCAGCTTCGCATTGCTCAAAGCTTTCGCCAGTCACATACTCGCTGGGATTGCCTGCACCTATCCCCGTAAGGCCGTTTTCAAGTTCAATCTCGACAAAAGCATTGTTTACTTCATCGATGGTTTTGAAAGCGATGGTGTAGGGCTTGGTGTTGCCTAAGTCGGCCGACCACGATTTGATGGATTTGATTTTCATTTAAACAAATTTTATTAAAGGCCGCTGGTTCTTTTGCGAATGTATTTCTCATTTCGTTTTGTGTGAACGACTCCTATTATTTTCACCATATTCGCTTCGACAAAATAATATACTCGATATGGAAAGCGCTGCAGCAAAAGAGACCGAATGGAGTCAAAGTTAATTTGGTATATGAAAGGATTCCGTTGCAAAAAATTGGTGGAATTTTTTAGGCTTAGTAAAAACCTGTCCTCAAGCCCTTTCATTTCACTTCTATACCAGACTACAATCTCTCTAATATCCTCTCTAGCTTGTGGGATGAAGTCTAAAAGATACTCAGGGTTCTTTGGCATAACTTACTACTTCATCCCATGAATATGTTTTCTGGTCTCCCGATTTAAAATCTTCAAATCGTTTTAATATCATTTTTTTTTCCGCTTCGGGTATGCGCAAATCTTCAGATGTGGTATCCTCGGCAATGCTGTCCCAAATTGCTTCTACCATCAATATACGCTCTTCAATGCTCAACTGGCGGATTTCTTTAATTGTAGCAATCATAAGGAATTCGGTAAAGACAAATATATGAACCTGTCATATTACACTGGCGAAGTTACGAGAGTTTTTCTAAACCTGCGCTATCGATTTTTCAATCATTTCCTTAAAGATAGGCACTAGTTGTTTAACGGAATCTTCTAGCGGAAGAATAACTGGGATGCCCAACTCTTTTTCTTTCTGTGCAGCCCAAGTACGAGCTTCCTCTTCTTTCATCTTCATCGTGTTCACGGTAATGGCCACCGTGGGCGCACCATAAATTTTTATTAAATCAATTTCGTCTTTTACGTCCACAATGTTCGCAGGATAATCTTCTAAGCCTTTGTACTTTTTGCGAGTAGGATTATGCTGTAACACAGCTGCATTGGCATCGGCCGACACAATCCATTCGGCACCTGCCGGGCCGCTAGGGTTACGTAACGAAGATTGACCTTCGATAAAAATGATATCAGGCTTTACTTCTTCCCAGCAAGTTACAATGGCGTGTTCCATCTCACCCGAAATAAAATCATTGAGCGTGCTATCGAAAACAAATCCATAACGTGCACCTTGCATCCAACCGGTTTGTCCGGTGTAAATCATTTCGGCTTTGTAACCGGCCTCGCGCATAGCTTCCACCAAAAATCGTGAAGTCGTTCGCTTGCCCAACGCACAGTCGGTACCCAACACAGCAATTTTGGGGCAATGCACATTTTTTATTTTGCCACTCCAAAAATGAAGGTCTTTGAATTTTTTAGGTTTGCGCACATCAATAATTTCTAAGCCGCGCGATTTAGCAAAATCCGCTAGCTCAGGAATATCTGAAATGTATTCATGCAATCCGTTGATAAGTCCATAGCCATGAACCAACGCATCTTTCAAAATAGCGCGCAACGAATCGGGAATCACCCCGCCCTTGGTGGCAACGCCAATGATTCCATAAACCGCTTTCTCCTTTGAGTTCTTGCTGAAATCATCAATGGAGGCATAAATAGGAATATTCCGTTTCTTCCCATCCAAAATTTCACCTGCATCCTTACCAGGGTATTTGTCATCGATCACACCAATAATGTTAAATCGCTCAGTGCCACGAATAAGGCCATGAGCTGTTTTTCCGTTTGATGAATCTAAATGGCCAGCCGTGATAATGATCGCATTGGTCTTTTGCATAAATTGATTTGAAAATTTGTTGATTTGAAAATTGAACGCCTTGGCTATCAATCTCGCTTCAAAGTAACAACCGGGGCATCATACTTCAAAATAAACTCGCGCAAATCAGGCCTGTGCTTTCTCTTGCGCTTGAGTTCGTATTGATAGACAGTTTGGCCTAGGTTTTTCATAAACGGATAACCAATCGTTTTGTATTCGTACTTCCCATCGTTGTAAATGCCATCGGTATTGGTATTGATAACGGCCGATAACATAAACTCTACTCCGTTTTCAAAATCAACGATATAAGCATTGTCGATTAAATAGCCGTATGCATCGCCTACTTTATTGAAGATGCGGATGTTTTTGGGAATCGATTTTTTATCTTCGCCAAACATCAAAAACTTGCAATAGGCATCATACATAACGGTGTCTTTTTTATAAGGAGGAGAAAATGTTTCGGTCGGCAATTGGCTCATGTATTGCATCACAAATTTTCGGTCGGCTTCGGTGAGATCAAACCGCTTTTTGGGGTCAACAAAATTGGGGAACAAAATTGCCTTTAGAATTTCTTGTTGTTCAAAAAGTGAATAATCGTTTTTATAAGTAAAGTCAAATGGCTTTCGTATCAAGGTATCCTTCTTAATAAATCCTATTCCTTTGAACACTCTTCTTCGAGGAAAAACCGAGTCCGTATTTACTAACATTGGTTGTTTGTAGATAACCGAATCGTTGCGAATAAAGCGAACCGCCTCCGTATGTCTATTTTGGTCGGGTGAGAGTGGCCGCTCCAACCGATGAAAGAGTTTTACCAAATACCCTTTTTGTTGAAAAGCCTGATTGGTGTGGCGCTGCCCTACAAATTCATATAATCGATTGTATGCATCGTTATCGCTTACCACCAAAATCTTTTTAGCATAATGCGCGATGGTAGGCACAGCTATCCACAGCCGTAGTATCCATTTTTACTGATTGTTGCCCCTCGTAAAGACTATCGTGAAAAATAGGGGTGAACTTGTCTATTTTGATACCCTGCTGCCGTAGGTATTTTATCTTTTCTAGTGCCAACAAGCAGCATAGGGAGCTTTACGGTGCTGGCCGGATAAAAATATTGGTTTGAATCGGCCCGAAAGTAAAAAGACTTAAAGTTTGGCCTGTTTATTGAATCACGGTTGATTTGGGTGTAAATAATCTGAATTTGAAGTGTATCTGCCTTATCCAGAATATTTTGAAAATTCTTGGGGTCTTGCTTCATTAGGTTGGCAAGGAAGTTTTCGTCCTCCACCAGTGCCGGTTGACAAGCAAAAAGCACGAAAAATAGTACTGATAAAAAGACACGCATGGTTAAAATTTTTACGGCCTAAAATAGTTTAAATTTGTAACACATAAACCATTTAAGATATGAAGACTGCAATAATTGTGATGATGAGTTTAATTGCTTCCTCTGGTTTTTCGCAAGGACTAATTGGCACGTGGCAACTAACAGAAGAAAAGACATGCTTTACGGCCTCTTTCGAAAAAAGCGATACTGAAAAAGAGTTGGAGCAATCCATGGGCAAAGGTTCTAAATCAGCCGTGGCCAAGATTATTAAGTTTGATAAAAAAGGAACGGGCGAAGAAGGGATTTTCTCGCAAGGCAAGAAAAAGGGAACGGGGCTAAGTACATTCAAATATTCTGTGAAAGACAAAGAGCTTCAATTGCTTGATGCAAAATCTGGAATCATTACGCAGCGATTTGTGATTGACGAAGTAACGGAGAGTTCGTTGAAAATACACGATGCTGTGAAGGATTGCGAAGTGAAGATTTTTTCGAGGGTAAAGTAGTATATTTGAAGATGGATGAAATTACACAACAAAAGCAAGAACTTGTTCGCATGATTGAATCTGTGAATAATCCAGAAATTCTTGATTCCATTAAGAATTTATTATCTGATGGCGAAAGGGATTTAATGTTAAAACAGAAAATGGTTTTTGGGGCACTTAGGTCTGAAGAGGATTTCAAAGCAGGCAGAGTCTATACACGCGAACAAGTTATAGAACGAACGAACAGGATTTTGGATAAATGAAATTAGTTTATTCTGAATATGCGGTAGAGCAACTTCAGAGAATTTTGGATTTTTTGGTTTACCAACAAGAAATTCCATCGCAAAAAGCACTGGAGATAAGGGATAAGATTTTAGATAAAGCGGATACGATTCTTTCCAACGTTTACGTAGCTCAAAAGGAAGAACTTTTAGAACATCTTCAATTAGCCCATCGTAGACTTATAATTAGTAACTACAAGATTATTTATACAATCAAAACTGACCATATTTTGATTACTGATATTTTTGATACGCGTCAGAACCCTGATAAAATGAAAGGCTGAATGACCGAAACCATCACACCACGCGACATCCGCAAACTCAAGCTCGAAGAACTGAAAGACTTTTTTGTTTCGCAGGGCGATAAAGCCTTTCGTGCGCAACAAGTGTACGATTGGCTTTGGAACAAATCGGCCAAGAGCTTTGAACAAATGACCAACCTCTCGCTGCCCACCCGCGAGCTGTTGAAAAAGCATTTTGTCATCAACCACATTAAGGTTGACAAAATGCAGCGCAGCGAAGACGGCACCATCAAAAATGCCGTGATGCTGCACGATGGAATGATTGTTGAGTCGGTGCTGATTCCCACCGAAAAAAGAATTACTGCTTGCGTCTCTTCGCAAGTCGGTTGCAGCTTGGCCTGTAAGTTTTGTGCTACTGCTCGCTTAAAAAGGCAACGCAATCTAAGCCCTGATGAAATCTACGACCAAGTGGTGGCCATTAAAGAGCAAGCAGAATTATTTTTTGGAAGGCCACTTACCAACATCGTGTTCATGGGCATGGGCGAACCACTGTTGAACTACGCGAATGTGATCGAAGCCATTTCAAAAATCACTAATCAAAAAGGCTTGGGCATGGCCAGCAAACGCATCACCGTTTCTACAGTGGGCGTGGCCAAAATGATTGTGAAAATGGCAGACGATGGCGTGAAATTTAACCTAGCTGTTTCATTGCATGCCGCCATCGACAAAACTCGTTCTTCCATCATGCCCATCAACGATTCTAATCCGTTGGAAGAATTGGGTGAAGCCTTGAAATACTGGTATCAAAAAACAAAAAGCAAAGTCACGTATGAATATGTGGTGTGGAAAGGCGTGAACGACACCGAAGAACATGTCCGCGCATTACTTCGATTTTGCAAATTGGTACCCAGCAAAGTAAACCTGATTGAATACAACCCCATTGATGATGGCGAGTTTCAGCAAGCCTCCGAAGAAGTACTGAATATGTATATGGACTTGCTCGAAAGCAACGGCATCACCTGCCGCGTGCGCAAAAGCCGTGGAAAAGATATTGATGCGGCCTGTGGGCAGTTGGCGAATAAAGGGTAAATAAATTCCAGAATCTAATCAACCATTATTCGTCTGCATTCATCTTATCTTCATATTTTGCGCCCCATGTCCTTTAAGTTGAAATTAATCTTTGCCGTAATTCTAACCGCTACACTTTCGTGGGATGGGCAAGCGCAAAAATTGATTAAGGGAATTGTAGTTGACTCGGCCACGCTCAATAATCTGCAAGGAGTACACGTGATGGTAAAAAGTACAAACCGCGCCACCACTACCAATCAAAATGGGGTGTTCACCATTTTGGCTACTGAAAAAGACACCCTCATTTTTTCATATGTGGGATACGCTAAAGAAAAATTGCCTATTTACTTAGAAGAGGAAACCATGTTTGTGCGTATGCGCGAAGAAAGCATTCTGCTAAAGGAAGTTATTATTAAAGATAGATTTCTCTTGCTAAACGAGCGATATATTACCTCTCCTACCCTGAACAGTTCAAAACCTTTAAAGAGTGCTGGTTTTTCTTCTCAGGGTGGAGTGGGTGTAAATTTCTCCTACTTTTCAAAACAAGAAAAAGAGAAAAGAAAGCTAGGAAAGATAATGGCGGAAAACGAGAAGGCGCGTGTGTACATGGAGATGGTAAATGATCCCGACTTAAAAGATGAAATCATGGCCCGGTACAAAATAGATGAAGCAAAATTTTATGAACTGTTGGCCATCTATAATGAGAAAAATAGAGACATTATGTATTCGTCTAACTCGGGACTGATTCTAAACTCATTGCTTTCTTATTACCAAGAGGCGACTAAAAAAAGTAAGCAGTAAGCAGTTGGCAGTAGGCATTCATTGGTCTAAAAGACGATTACTAAAATTGGCAGCCATTGAAATCTTCTATTCTCGTTAAAATCCTATATTCTAGCTCCGAGCTCCTACATACTTTCATTAAATTCTATAGTCCAAATTCTGACTTCTAACTTCTTCTCTCTACCTTCGCCACATGGAAGAACACTTTAAAAGTTCAGAAAAAGTACGCGACTTTGTAATTGGCATGAGCGATGGGCTCACCGTGCCCTTTGCATTAGCGGCTGGCTTGAGCGGTGCCCTAAGTGCCGAGCCGAACTCCACACAAATAATTATTACTGCAGGCTTGGCAGAAATTGCTGCAGGTTCTATTGCCATGGGATTGGGCGGCTACTTGGCAGGGCGCACTGAAATAGAGCACTATGAAACAGAAGAGAAGCGCGAGTACGATGAGATTGTGCACAAGCACGAAGTAGAAATAAAAGAAACCAAAGAGATTTTTGAAAAGTACGGCATCAGCGATGAACTGCAAGAAAAAATTGCACGGGAGATGGCCAAGCGACCCAAAGAGTGGGTGGATTTTATGATGCGATTTGAGTTAGGTCTTGAAAAACCCGACAAGAACCGGGCGCACCAAAGTGCTTTTATTATCGCCATCAGTTACGTTGTAGGCGGCTTGATTCCATTAAGTGCCTATTTCTTTACCTCCTCAGCCGAAGAAGGTTTATTGTATTCTTCCATCATCACTTTGTTGTGTTTAATTGTATTTGGTTTAACAAAAAGTAAGCTCACGGGGCAGCCCTTATTGAAGGGAACGCTTCGGGTTACGTTGATTGGAGCGGCAGCGGCAGCCGCAGCATTCGCCATTGCGAAGATGATTGCGTAAGACAAAAACTTATTTCTTACTGGCATTGAAGAGTTTTTCTTTCTCTTCTTTGGAGAGGCTTTCGTAGCCTTTGTCGGAAATTTTATCGAGAATGGTATCGATTTCTTCTTGTGAAGCTTTTGTGAAAGTAGATGAAGTCTTCTTTTGAACTTTAGGTTCTTCTTTGCGGTAGGTGATTTTTACTTTCGGCTTAGGTGCAAACAATGATTTAATGGCATCAATAGTGCCCGTTATCCACGCGCCCCAATTAATGCCTGCTTGCAATTGCTTGGTATAAATGAAACCCATCAATGCCCCGCCTAAGTGAGCTAAATTACCACCAGCATTAGAACTTACAGTACCAAGAAAGGAAAGAAAAACAATAATAGCAGCTAAGTATTTTATTCTAACGGGGCCAAAGAAAAGTAAGAAAAATGTATACTCTGGCAACAAGGTAGCAGAAGCAACCACAATCGCATCAATACTTGCTGAAGCCCCAACCATCACTACATTTGAGTTTACCGATCTCATTACAAAGTAAGGAATGAGATTATAAGAAAGTAGATAAACTAAAGCCCCAGATATTGCACCTAAAATATAAACTGCTATGAGCTTGTCACTACCCAAATATTCTACAAACAGTTTCCCAAACCAATACAAGGTTAGCATGTTGAAAAGTATATGCAAGATTCCCGGAATTTCATGCATAAACGAGTAAGTAAGTATCGTCCAAGGTCGGAAGATAAATTCTTGGAATTTTGCTGGGATTTGAAACTGCAAATGTATTGCATCGAAAAATCCTCTAAATCCTCCAATCTCAGATACGACAAGGATTATTCCCATAGTAACAAACACCACCACGTTGATGATGATCAACTGCATGTGGGCGTTGTTGGGTTTGCTAAAGGCGTTTTTAAATTCTTCTAACACAAATTTTTATTTCTGATTAGCAAAAATAATAGGAATACTTTTTATTTTCCTTGACTTCGCCAATACGTCATAACAAGATAAGCCACCAAGGCACCACCAAAGTGTGCCAAGTGTGCCACTGAGCCAGATCGATCCATTGCATAAGTGATGAACCCCATTACAAACACCATGTACTTTGCTTTCAACGGAATGGGCGGAAACAACAACATAATCTCCAAGTTAGGGAATTGTAACCCAAACGCCATCAAAATTCCATACAGTGCTCCGGATGCACCCAACATGTATCCACCATTGCCAGGAAAAAAATAATTAAAGATTGCATAAATCACGCCTGCGCCAATTCCTGTTATGATGTAAAACGATAAGAACTTCTTTTCCCCCCAATACGATTCTAGAATAGGTGCAAACGAAGCGAATGCCAACATATTAAAAAATATGTGCATGAAGCTGCCATGCGCAAACATGTAGGTAAAAAATTGGTAAGGCCTAAAAAGTCCCGATTTAAAATCCCATAAGGACAAATACTGTGTTACGTACAGACCTTCCAAGAGATTCTGGGCTAAAAACACGATTACATTAATAATAATGATTGTTCTAACCAGTGGAGTAATATTAAACATATCTTCTAAAACTAACGATTAAAGTAACTTTCTATCTTAGACGTGTCAAGGGTGAAAAATGTTGGCTTTCCTTCCGGGGAATAATTGGGATTGGCACAGGCAAATAATCTTTCCACCAACGCTTCCATTTCCGCAATACCTAATTTTTCGCCTGTGCGCAGGCTGGTGCGCTTGGCCATCGCACGTGCCAAATTTTCTTGTATGGGCAATTGCAACTCAGATTGATTTTTTTTGAATTGCTCAATCAACCCTTCCAACAATGCCTTCTCCCCCATTTTCATATCGGTGGGTGTGCCCGTAATCAACAAGGCATTCTTCCCAAATAGTTCAAACCGAAAACCGAGTGCAGCAATTTCTTTTTCCATTTCAATTACCAACGCAAAATCGGGTGCGCTAAGGGATATGGTCTGCGGAAACAAACTCTGCTGGCTGTGGCCATTGTTTGATTTCAACTGTCCACTATATTTTTCAAACAGTATCCGCTCGTGAGCCGCTTGTTGATCGATGATCATCAACCCACTTTTGGTCGACCGCACAATGTACTTTTGTTGGAATTGAAAGATGCCTTTTTCAAATACCTGTTCACTCGAATCGTGATGGAGATTAATCGCACTTTCAAAAATCAATTCTTTTGGCTGCGTGGGCGCAAACAGTTTTGAGTTGCTTTCGTCATCAAACATCCGTTCCCAATTTTCTAGGTTGCTGCGCTTAAAGGAGGTGGCAAATTGCTCGTCAAAGTAGTGTTGATTCGTAATAGGTTGGGCAGCCAACTTGTGGGTCAAATTTACATCGGCTTGAAAATCGATGGCCGGTGCTAAGTTGTGTGTGCCCAAGGCTTGTTTCACTGCCGACCACACCACGGCATACACGGCCCGTTCATCATCAAATTTTATTTCTGTTTTGGTGGGGTGAACGTTCACGTCAATATGCTTGGGGTCAATCTCCACCATCAACACATAAAACGGATAACTATTTTCGGGAAGCAAGCCTTCATACGCAGTCGTTACCGCATGGTGCAAATAATTGTTGCGGATGTAGCGGTTATTCACAAAAAAGAATTGCTCGCCCCGAGTTTTCTTGGCAGATTCCGGTCGGCCCACATAGCCAGTCACTTTGATTAACGAAGTTTCTTCTTGGCTGGGTGCCAATTGATGCTGGTAGTTTTTTCCAAACAAGGTAACAATGCGCTGACTTAGCTTGGCTGGTGGCAATTCATAAATCAATTCATCGCCTTGCATTAATGAAAAAGACAGCGCAGGATTTGCCAACGCCAATCGGAAAAACTCATCGATGATGTGGCGCATCTCCACCGAATTTGACTTTAAAAAATTTCTGCGCGCTGGGATATTGTAAAACAAATTCTTGACGCTGATGCTGGTTCCTTTCTCGCACGCTACCGGCTCTTGCTTTTTCACTTCTGATCCTTCCACCAACAAAAAAGTGCCCAACTCGGTTGTTGCCAACTTTGTCTTCATTTCAAATTGCGAAACGGCCGCAATGGAAGCCAATGCCTCCCCACGAAAGCCCATGGTGCGCAGTTGAAACAAATCTTCGGCCTTTCTGATTTTGGAGGTAGCATGCCGCTCTAAGCTTAAGCGGGCATCTGTTTCGCTCATGCCATTGCCATTGTCAATTATCTGAATCAGCGCTTTGCCCGCTTCCTTCACAATCAATTGAATGGAAGTTGCCCCGGCATCAATGGAATTCTCCATCAACTCCTTTACAGCCGAAGCGGGGCGCTGCACCACTTCGCCTGCGGCAATTTGGTTGGCAATGGAATCCGGAAGCAGGTGAATGATATCGGGCATGAAAAAATAAACCCAAATTTACAGATAACTTACCGAACGGCATAGAGGAGTTGAACTCGATAAATTGGTAAGTAGGCAGTAGGCAAAGAGCGGAGGTTCACCAATGTGAAAAATTGCCTACTGCCTACTAAAATAAAAAAGCTTATTCAAATGTCATCCCACTCTTTTTCTTGCGCTCGTTTTCTACTATCATCAAATTTTTGGTAACAATACGGTAATCTCCGGTGGGTTCATTCGCGAACGCAATCTGTACTTGCTTTTCGTTTTGGTTGCCCAACGATACCCGGTATTTGTGCATCATGGTTTCCTTATTCTTGTTCTCATTGGTAAAGCTTAAATAAACAAAGTGGTGATCTTCCTCCGTTAAAATAGCTGCCAGCGGAACGGTCAACTTGGGCGTCAGGCTTTCCTTCTTCACAATCACGCAACGAACGCTCATATCAGGTAACACCAACTTATCCGCTGGTGCCGTAAATTTTACGTGCACGGTTACCGCTTTTGTCTGGGGATCGATGGCACGCGAGATGTGGGCTACTGAACCAATGACAGAAGGATAGCTGTGGGTAATAAAATCTATTTCTACAGGCTGACCTTCGGTGATGTTATCGAGGTCTTTATCGTACACAAACACATCGGCCATCAACTCACGGTTGTTCACAATTTCTGCAAGCGTTACATCGGTAGTTGCCAGCATTCCAATTTGCACAGGCAATTTAAAAACGTATCCGTCAATAGGTGCCAAAATCATCACGTTTGATGCTACTTCAGGGTTGTTGATGAACTCTTTGGAATAGCCCAACAACATAAGTTTGGCCTGCAAGGCATTTACTTTGCTTTCGGCTGCCCGCAATTTTGATTCGGTCGTTTGAAAATCAACCAGGGCACCGATGTTATTTTTGATCAACTCCTCTTGGCGTTTGAATTCCAACTGTAAGAAGTCGCGCTGTGCCCTCGCTTCAAAAAACTGATTTTGCAATTCAATCACCTCCATGCTACGCAGCGACATGAGGGGCATACCTTTTTTCACGTACGTTCCTTCCCGCACCATGATGTTATCAATCTTACCCGAAATATCAGTGCTTACCGAAGCGCGAAAGTTTGGGATGGCCATTACCTTGCCCGCCAGGTAAATATTTGATTCTACTTGTTTGATTTCGGGAGCTGTCAATTGCACATCCATCAACACAAGTGAACTATCGGCTATGGAAACTACCGTAGTGTTTTCGTCTGTGGCAATAGAGGCTGTCTTCTTTTCTCCACACGATAGTAGGGACAGAATGAAAAGCAGGATAAATAGATTCTTCATGTAATAAATAATTGTATTACTCACCTTTCAGGTAAATAAGGTTGATAATGGCTTGGTTATAGTTTTTTAATGTCTCTAAATAATTTTGCCGGATGGTGTACGACAACTCTACGTTTTGCAGATATTGATAATACGTAATGCTGCCCAACCGAAAACTTTCGCGTGCGTTGCGTAAAATCTCGGAAGCTTCGGGCAATCCGGTCGATTCAAAGTAGGTTACGTTGTCACGATTCTGTCGGTAATCAGCTTGTGCTTTCGCGTATTCGGTATTAAGTTGATAGGCGGTTAACAATTGTTGTGTTTGCGCAATTTCAATTCCCTTTTTGGCTGCGTTGATATTTGACTGGAAAACCCATTGCCACACGGGTAGGGTAATACCCAATCGCAGACGCGGTTCAATTCCGGTATCAGGCGTGCCTTGGTTCAAGTATCCTAACACAGGGCCGGGTATTCTTCTTCTGCGTTCTACCTTCAACTGATTTCTATTCAGCGTTACGTTTCGGTAACTGTAATCCAGCAATGGGTTGTTGGAAATGTAGGAAGTATCGACTGGCGTAAAAACAAATTGATACGAACTTTTCCGCAGCGCCTCGGCCGGAATGTAAGTGGTATCATTGGGGCGGCCCATCAATAAATTGAATTGATACTTGGCATTGCGCAATTCGTTGCGCGAAACTTTTAACGAATATTGAATACGCTTGTACTGCGACTCACCGTTGATTTTTTCCAAGGAAGAAATCTGCCCAACACGGTAACGGATTTCATTCACCTTCAACAGATCGAAATAAACCGAATCTTGGCTTTGCAACAAGCGTGTTCTCGCCAACGAAAATTGCAATTGATTGTAGGCAGCCCGTAACCGAAATTTAAGATTATTGATGGTGATGTTTTTTTCTGTTTCCGTTAACTGAATGCGTGTACGCTGCGTTCGGCCTTGAGCTGTGTAAACACCCGGATAATCGATTACTTGCAAAATGCCTGGGCGTAAATCTTGACCTGTGGGAGCCTCAAAAACCAAATCAGGCGTTGGCAAATTAAACGTGGCCGGTTTCAGTTTTATTTGCTGATCGATGCGTTGCTGCGCCAACGTCATCTCCGGGTTTTTTTTCAACGCCATAGTGAGCGCACTGTCCAGCGTAATGGGCTGATGTTGTTGCGCGGTGCTAGGCAAAGCGAGCATGAACAACACAAGGGTGGTGGCGATAAATGATGTATTTGGCATTTTCGGTTTTTTAACAAAGAAAGTATAGATCACCGGCAAAATTAACAAGGTTAAGATAGTAGCCGTAAACAAACCACCGATTACCACCGTGGCCAATGGCTTTTGTACTTCAGCCCCCGCACTGGTGGATAAGGCCATGGGCAAAAAGCCCAGTGCCGCCACAGCCGATGTCATCAAAATCGGGCGGAACCGATCTTTCAACCCTTGCAAAACACGATCGTTTACGTTGGTCACTCCTTCTTGCTCCAATTCGTTGAACCGGCTAATGATGAGGATACCGTTCAATACTGCAATACCAAACAATGCGATAAACCCAACCCCTGCCGAAATACTAAAGTTCATTTGCCTGATCAACAAAGAAAAAACACCGCCCACAGCAGATAACGGTACCACGGAATAAATCAACAAACTATCTTTTACGGTGCCGAAGGTAGCGAACAGCAATCCAAAAATGATGATCAACGAAATAGGCACCACAATGGCCAATCGTGCTTTTGCTCTTCTAAAATTTTCAAATTCCCCACCAAAATCAACTGTATAGCCAGCAGGCAAATTTACTTGCTCGCCTATTTTTTTCATGGCATCGTTCACCACCGACTCCAAATCGCGGCCACGCACGTTAAAGCCGATGTTCATTCTGCGCTGCAAATTTTCGTGCCCAATTTCAGAGGGGCCAATTTCTTCATTGATATCAGCAAGCTCCTTGAGTGGAATGGGGTCGCCATCTATATCATTGAGAATAAGGCCACCAATGCTTTCAGCTTTCGACCGATCTTCAGCAGATAAGCGCAAGGACAAATCAAATCGCTTGTCATTTTCGTAGACGGTGCCTGCTCGTGCGCCCGCAAAAGCGGTAAGCACTGCACGGTTTACTTGCGCCACGGTTATACCATAACGTGCCATGGCGCTACGATTGTACTTGATGTTGATTTGTGGCAGTCCAAAGATTTTATTCTCCTGCACATCGGCCGCACCATCTACCCCTTTTATGATTTTAATAATTTGATTGCCCTTCACCACCATGGTGTCTAGGCTTGTGCCGAAGAGTTTCACCACCACATCGGTACGCGCACCGCTCATTAATTCGTTCACACGGTTTTCAATGGGTTGCTGAATCGAGTTGACGATACCTGGGTATCGCTGCAGCAAGACTGCAATCTGCTCTACCAACTCTTCTTGGTCGTGCGCTTTCTTCCATTGGCTTTTGTCGGTGAGCACCACCACAATTTCTTGTGCTTCCATTGGCATGGGATCTACCGGCACTTCGGATGTTCCAATTTTTGAAACAATTCGCTCAATCTCATCGGGATACGCTTGCAACAACATCTTTTGGATTTTTTTGCTGAGCGCGATGGTCTCCGTCATGGAAGTGCCCACGGGCAAATTGGTTTCAATCACCAAATCTCCTTCTGCCAACTTGGGAATAAATTCTCCTCCAATAAATTTAAACGCCACCACCCCCGAAACCATAATGCCAATGGCAATGGCCACCACTACATTTCGTTTCGCTAAACCGAAGCGTATGAGTGGTTCGTACAATCGATACAAAAATTGCACGCCCACTTCCGACCAACCATGATGATCAGCCGATTTTGGTGGCTGCAAAATGATGGAGCTCATCATGGGCACATAGGTGAGCGCCAAAATAATGGCACCAAAAATGGCGAAGCTTACGGTTTTGGCCATAGGGCCAAACATTTTTCCTTCAATGCCCGAGAGTGTTAAGATGGGGAAGTACACAATCAAAATAATCAATCCGCCAAACACCACCGACTTCTTTACTTTTTGTGTGGCTTCAATCACAATATTTTCTTTTTCTATTTGCGACATGCTCTCTTCCTTGGTATGCTTGGCCATGGAAAATGCCAAATAGAAAACCACCGATTCTACAATGATAATCGATGGATCGACTAGCAAACCAAAGTCGATGGCGCCCAAACTCATGAGGTTGCCCACCACATCGAATTGGCGCATCAATCCAAACGCAAATAACATAGAGAGGGGAATCACCGAGGCTGCCAATAAACTTGCACGCCAGTTTCCTAAGAATACCAAAATCACCAACACTACAATGAATGCACCCTCCACCAAATTAGTACCAACGGTTTTGATTGCCTTCGAAACAATTTTTTCTCGGTCGATAAAAGGTTCAATGATCAACCCTTCAGGCAAGCGTGCTTGAATGATGCGCATCCTTTCTTTGATGCGCGTGATCACAGCACTTCCGTTTTCTCCTTTCACCATCATAATGATGCCACCCACGGCCTCACCTTCGCCATTCAGCGTGATGGCACCATAACGAATGCTGTGGCCAAAATCAACATCGGCCACATCTTTTACCAGAATAGGTATGCGATTGTTGACACGAATAACGGTATTGCCAATTTCTTCCAGTGTGGTGGCCAATCCAATCCCACGAATGGTGAAAGCTTTATTGTCTTTTTCGATGTAAGCTCCGCCCGTGTTGCTATTGCCCGTGCTGAGTGCGTCAAAAATTTCATCGATGGTTACACCCAACGCACGCATGCGCTCTAACTTTAACGTGGTTTGGTATTCTTTTTTGTATCCACCAAAGCCACTTACTTCGGCAATGCCACGAATGCCCAGCAGTTGCCTGCGAATGACCCAGTCCTGCAAGGTTCTAATTTCAGCAAGCGAAAAAGATTTATCGTTCGGATCTTTTGGCCTGATCACATATTGAAACACTTCACCCAAGCCCGTTGATACCGGACCCATGTATGGCTTACCCAGTTCAGTGGGGATATCAGCCTTTACAGTTTCTAATCTTTCAAATACTTGCTGGCGCGCCCAGTACACATCGGTATCATCATCAAACACCAACTTTACCACCGATAATCCAAACTTGGAAACAGAACGCACCTCTACCAAACCTGGAATGTTGGACATGGCCATTTCCAACGGGGCAGTAATAAATTTTTCCATCTCCAGCGCAGCCAAGCTGGGGCTGTTGGTGATCACATCAACCTGATTGCTGGTAACATCGGGCACGGCATCTACCGGAAGTTTAGAAAGTGAGTAACTGCCCCACGCTATCAATGCCGCCACCAAAATGCCGATGAACAGTTTGTTGCGAACACTGAATACGATTAACTTATCTATCATACTTAAAAATTTGCGGCCATCGAAATCAAGACATACCCATCATAATCCACTAACCTATTAGGGCCGTCCAAAAATAACTTATCCTTGTTAAGGGCGTACCTGCCTTCCATACGAACGGTAAAATTCTCACTTAACAATCGTTCGAGGGTTAAAGTTACGCTATTTGATTGCCAGCCGTTAGGATTATTAGCGGCATTGACCAAACTAGGGGTCACTAATTTACCATTCAGCTCCGGAATCATGTTTTTGGGGTCATTGACCATATCCCAACGCGATGCCAAAGCCCAATTGCTGTTAAAGCTATATCGAACTGAAAGTGCTGGGGCAATCATAAAAAGCACTTCATTATTGTTTTCTGATTGTTGCTGGTGAGCAAAGTCAAGCATGGGCACAAAAGTCCAACGGTTTACAGTCCTCTTCCAAAAAATATTGTGATACACACGATTGCGAGAAAAAGACTCACCTATCTCTCTCACATCACCCAAGTAAATTCCCCAGTTGAAAAATGTGTTTTTGCGATTGTCATACTGTGCCACAAAGCCCAGTGCCTTTTTTCCGTTAGAGTCTTTGATTTCTTGCCAGCCATTTAAAACCATAATGCGACCAGACCAAAAATTATTGATTTGATATTTGAAGCGAACGCCCGCTTCGTAGTCGGGCGCAAAGTCGGCAATGTAGCCACGTGTGGCGTGTAGGTTTTCTTTGCTTAGAAAAATTTCAAATCCGTACAAGGATGGGAATATTCCTGCTTCGACTGAAAACTTTTTCGTGAACTGATAATTCAAACTTGCCTCACGCACCATGCGCATCGATTCCAATTCTTGCGCATAAAGCGATTCTACAATGTCGCCCACATGCAATGCCAACCGAAAGGTAAGTTTATCCATTTGGTAGGTAGACCCTATGTAGGCATAGGGTAAAGTGAATTTATCTGAATATAGTGGCGAACTGGTGTATTGCCGCCTTCCAAAATCAACAGAGTTAACTCGGTTAGGATCTTGAATGCCTGCCGCATAGATGAAATCAAGATACCCGTGCATGGTTAGTTTGCCCTTTTTTGGTCCATGATGGTACACCACTTGATCTGCCGAATCAATATCTTGAGATCGCAATTGAATAACGCAACAAATACTACTTAGTACAAAAAAGATTTTTTCATTATTTAAAATCTGATAAAGAGTGAAACACCAAACAAAAAGAGTTTGGGCTCAATCAGATTCTAAAAACACAAAGCAAGACAGTATTGGGCGGCTGCCTAAAATCTTGGCGAAGGTTTACGGTTCTTGTTTGATCAAAAGATTTGATAACAAAATAGGTTGCAGAAAAAGCAAGAAAAAATTGACCGATCGGATCGGTGGAAATGGAATGAACCTCGCTATTTCTGTACTCTGCAAAATTTTCTACCTCATCCGCGGTGATTACGCACTTCTCTACCTCTTGTGAAAGGTCTGCCAGCTCATTCTGATTAAAAAACTGGTAGGGACTGATCAAACAAAAGCAGACCAATACCAACCAGGCCAATGGTTGGATGTGCTTTTTGATGATGCTGATGGACTTTTTCAAAGTGGCGCAAAAATAGAAAAAAAACAAAAGCACCCTATTTTGAAAGTAATAATTTCAGATTTTGTTCAATGATTTGCTGCCTTTCAACCCAACTTCCTTTAACCAACGTGTAAGAGATGCCTCTTTTCTCTAATTCATCCTTAAAAGCGTCAAACATTTTGGCTCGATGAGCTCCCAAATCGCGTAAGCCATCTGCCACCCATGGCACATCAACATCAAATAAAAAATAAGTGTCATAAGTTATCTGTTTCTCCAGTTGGTAGAGAATGGGAGGAACGATTTTGAGGTAATGACGACTATAAATTTGGGTGGTGATCAAGTCGGTATCGCAGAAAAGAAACTTGTTGGCAATTTTCGTTTTCTCCATCACGCGCTCGGTTTGTGCCTTCCCTATCCGAATAATATCTTCGATTGTAAATTCATTACTCGAAACGATTTCCTTGGCCACTTCAGGCACAAATTCAGTTTGGTAAATTTCAGCAAACTTTTTTGCCATGACGGATTTGCCCGTGCTCTCGGGACCGTAGAAGCAGATTAGTTTTATCCCATCGATCATACAGCCTTTACATTTGATCGGTATTGCTTTTTCCAATTCAAAAATCCAAACCCCGCAATAAAACAAAACACCACGTATTCGATACCTACCAACATAATGTCCTTTGAAAAATAGAGGGAACAAGCTACTACATCTACCGCAATCCACACCAGCCAACATTCTACTTTTTTTTGCACCATCAGGTAAGTGGCCACAATACTCATGACGGTAACAAACGAATCGGCAAACGGAAAAGCACTTGGTTGGCTGAACAGCACCGGAAAAAATTCGTGAAGGTTTTTTGCAAGAAGGCCCATGGTAACTGTTCCAACCAACCCAATCAAAATCATACTAGCAAGCATTTTAGTAGGCATGAGGCTTACCCGCAGTTGATTCTTTTGGTTTTCTTCTTCTTTGGCAGGATGCGTCCACCGCCACCAGCCCATCAGGTTGGTGATGAAAAAGAAAATTTGCAAAAACATATCGGGATATAACTGCACTTGAAAGAATAAAAAGAAAAATAGTACCACGTTAATGATACCAATTGGCCAACTCCAAATATTTTCTTTTGCAGAGAGCCATACCGCTATCGCACCCGAGAGCGTACCAAAAAACTCGAGGTAGCTCATGGGGTAGCCGAGGATGGTGAAAAAAATGGATTGGTGTGAGAAGAAGTCTGCCATTCAGATTTTTAACGTAACTTTAAATGAAATTCAAAGCTATGGAAACTGTTCAAATAAAAATCATCAACCCTAAAGCCAAAAAGTTACTGAGTGGCATGGAAGATTTGAAGCTTATCCGTATAAACGTTGCCGACAATCTATTTCCTCTCACAGATGAGCAAAAAAAGAGTATCACAATGAGTCGAAAACAGATAAAAAAAGGTGATTTCAAAGAACATGGAGTGGTCATGAAAAGTGCACGCGAATGGATAAAAGGAAAATAATTTGGTCCGCGCGGGCAGAAAAAGAATTACTCCATATCCTTGATTTTTATATCGAAAGAAATGGCAACACCAAATACTCCACAAAAATATTGGATAGAGTGGAGAAATTGATAAGCCTTCTAATTGCCTACCCAGAATTGGGCCATCTGACAGAAAACAAAGAAACCAGAGTAATTGTAAAAAATGATTTTCTTATCTTCTATGAAGTGAGTAAGTTTTATGTTGAAGTTGTGTCGTTTTGGGATGGCAGACAAAATCCAAAATATAGGATTGATAAGATTTAGTTGCTAACCTTCACACACACATTCTTCGCCTCCGTAAAAAATTTCATTGCTTCCCATCCACCTTCTCTGCCTACGCCACTTTGCTTCATGCCGCCAAAGGGCGTGCGCAAATCGCGTAGCAGCCAGCAGTTGATCCAGATGATGCCGCTCTTCACTTGTTGCGCCACCCGGTGCGCGCGCGATAAATTTTCTGTCCAGATGGTAGCGGCCAAACCATAGTGTGTGCTGTTGGCCATCATCACGGCTTCTTCTTCGGTATCGAAAGGGAGAATGGTTACAACGGGGCCAAAGATTTCTTCTTGGTTGGTGCGGCAAAGATGGTTGAGCCCGGTGATTACGGTTGGCTCAACAAAATAACCATCTTCGCATCGGCCATTTATTTTTATTCGTTTACCTCCTGTTAAAATGATTCCGCCTTCTTGCTTGGCCAATTCAATATAGGAGAGCACTTTATTAAGGTGCGCTTCTGAGACCAACGCACCCAAATTTGTTTTGGCATCGAGCGGGTCACCTATTACTAAACTCTTTGTCCGCTTCACAAACTCTTCCACAAATCTGTCGTACACACTTCGCTCTACCAAAATGCGCGATCCACACAAACATATTTCGCCTTGGTTTGAAAACGAAGAGCGAATGGAAGTGGCCATGGCTTTTTCAAAATCACAATCAGCAAACACCAAATTTGGATTTTTGCCACCCAACTCTAATGAAAGTTTTTTAAACATCGGTGCCGCAGTTGCCGCAATGGTTTTTCCCGTAAGGGTGCCTCCTGTAAAAGAGATAGCCGAAATAGTTGGATGCTCCACAATTGATTGGCCGACTTTACTACCCAATCCGTGAACAATATTGAGCACACCTTTTGGCAAACCTGCTTCTATGCACAGCTTAGAAAACAAATAGGCCGTCATCGGTGTAAGCTCTGATGGTTTGGCCACCACCGTGCAACCTGCAGCCAAAGCAGGAGCAATTTTCCAAGTGAATAAATACAAAGGAAGATTCCAAGGCGAGATACAACCGACCACGCCTATGGGAGAACGTAAGGTGTAATTGATGGCTTCGCCTTCGGTGAGGTGCGATTCAGAAGAAACATGCATGGCTGCTGTTGCATAAAAGCGCATATTGGCCGAGGCGCGTGGTATGTCCATTACCTTCGCTAGTGATACTGGCTTTCCATTATCAATGCTTTCGGCCAACGAAAGTTTTTCAAAGTCGCGATCAATGAGGTCAGCAATTTTTTGAAGCACGGCTGCTCGTTGTGCATTTGGTAAACTCGACCAACCCGGAAACGCTGCTTGGGCAGCCTCCGTGGCTAGGGCCACATCGCTCGCATCTGAATCGGGTATAAGTGAGTACACTTTTCCCTCGGCAGGATTTATGTTTTCTAAATAGTTGCCTGCATTCGGTGCAAGCAGTTGGCCATTGATGTAGTTGAAGATTTTTTCCATCACAATTGATTGATCAAATTATTGTAGTCTTCATGTGATCCAATCCAAAACCAAATAAGTGTTTCATTTTCTTTGACTCCGATAGCTCGATGGAGCCTATTCGAACAGAATAGATAGGTCTTACCTCGTGAATTTGCTTATAGTTCAAACTGCTATGGTATGGATCTTGCCTCCACAATGCATAAGCCTTTCTGGCTTTCTCTTTTATGGGATCAGGTAGTTTGGCAAACGATTTCCTAAATCGATCAGTAGTACGGGCAATCACTCACTTAAGTCTAATGGTTTTGTCTTACCCGTTCTGAATTCAGAAATTGCCTCCTCCGCTAAAGTCACCAAATTATTCTGTGAGTCTCGAAAAGTCTGGGACCATTCAATTTCATCCAAAATAAGTCGAGCAATGGTTTGCTGATCATTTACAGAAAGTTTTTCAGCTTTATCAACGGCTTGTTTTAGTTCATTTACCATATAGCGAAGCTACAAAAAGTTTCTTACTTCTTAGTAATCACAAATTCAACTCGTATGTTCAGCAACCGTTCTTCTTCCGTTTCTCCTTTGGAAACAGGCAAGTGGCACCATTTCCTTTTCCCGTTACGTGGGCGGAAGCAATGCCATGGTCAACCAAATAAGTCCTCACGGAAGGTCTAATTTTCGAAAATCCGACCACCCGCTTTCGGTTCTTTACAAGGAGTTGATTTTCCAAATCAAATACCACCATATTGTTATCGGCACTTACCGCCAACAAATTATCAGCAGCAGTTACAAGCTTCCTGTTCGTCCTCCATCCACCGGCAAGTTGATTCCGGTAATATAACCTGCCGCGGGACTACACAAAAAGGCAATGGCTGCGGCCACCTCTTCCGCCTCTGAAATTCTGCCAATGGGTACTTCTTCAATCATTTTCTGCTTCACTTCATCAAACGATTTGCCCGTGCGCTCTGCGTTACTCTTGATTACAAATTCCAATCGACCTGTTAGGGTTGTTCCCGGCAATACATTGTTCACCGTTATCCCGTAAGGCGCTAATTCTGTTGCCAATGTTTTTGACCAATTGGCTACCGCTCCGCGGATGGTATTAGAAACACCCAATCCCTTGATGGGTATTTTTACGGAAGTGGAGATCACATTTACGATTCTTCCATACCCCTCCGCTTTCATACTTGGCACCAGTGCCTGCACCAAATGCTGCCCGCAAATCAAATGAGCTGAAAAGGCCTTTAGAAATTCTTCTGGGTTAGCCTCGATTGCAGGGCCTGCGGGTGGACCGCCTGTGTTGTTGATAAGAATATGGGTCTTGTTTGCTTTCGCGAAAGCACTGATCACTTCTTTGAGTTTGTTGGGTTCGCTAAAGTCAGCAATCAAATAATTGTGCTGCTGGCCGTGCGCGGTAGGCAACCCTGTGAGCGTCTCTTTCAATTTTTCTTCATTGCGTGCCACTAAAGTGATGGATGCCCCCAGTTGCGCCAGCTCCATGGCTGAAGCTTTGCCAATGCCTTGGGTACTGCCGCAAACAACTGCCCTTTTGCCAGTCAAATTTAGATTCATAAAATACCGCTAAGTCGTTAAAATATTTGTTGTTAAATTAGCACATTCTGAATTTAAAACCACAAAATGCCATGTCTATTCGCAGACCTTTTAACCTGAATAAGTGGATTGAAGAAAACCGTGCACTGTTAAAGCCTCCGGTTGGCAACAAAAATCTGTATGCCGATGCAGGCGACTACATTGTGATGATTGTGGCAGGCCCCAATGCACGAAAAGATTATCACTACAATGAAACCGAAGAATTGTACTATCAGCTGGAAGGCAATATCACGGTAAAAATCCAAGAAGACGGCAAGGCAGTGGATATTCCGTTGAATGAAGGCGATATGTTTTTGTTACCCGCACGCGTACCGCACTCGCCCATTCGCACACCTAATTCAATTGGGTTGGTGATTGAATGTAAACGCACCACAACCGAAGACGATGGCCTAATGTGGTTTTGTGAAAACTGCAACAACAAACTACACGAATATAAATTTCACCTGGAAAACATCGAAAAAGATTTCATTCCGCGTTTCCGCGACTTTTATGGATCCGTGGAATTACGGACTTGTAAGAAGTGCGGTACAGTAATGGAAACAGACAAACGATTTGTATAAGAATGAAAAAAGAAGAAATCATACGCGAGCTTCATAAGCATTACTTGGATTTTAGTCAATTTGTTCAATCAATTCCACCCGAAAAAGTAAGCACCCATTCTAACAATAAATGGAGTGCCGCAGAACAACTGGACCATATCATTAAAAGTTTGGCACCTGTTAAGTTAGCCTTCTCACTGCCACACTTTTTATTCAAAATTGCTTTTGGCAAAGCAAACAGGCCATCAAAAAACTATGAGCAATTAGTTGCCAAGTACCAAGGCAAATTAGCAGAAGGAGGAAAAGCACCCAAAAGGTATATACCTGAAAAAAAGAGAAACGTATCGAGCGAAGCATCCAAATTAGATGCAATCGTTGAAGCGCTGTGCAAAAAAGTAGAAGGGTTTTCAGAAAATGAATTGGACTTATTGCTATTGCCTCATCCCTTAATGGGAAAATTAACGTTACGCGAAATGCTTTACTTCACCATCTATCATGTACAACATCATCACATTCAAGTAAAAAACAATCTTTCGCTAAAATGAAATTTGAAAATTCACTGGCTTTTGCAAAACAGTTAGATCAACAAGACCCACTTAAATCTTTCCGCTCTCAATTTCATTTTCCAAAAATAAATGGAAGAACTCCTCTTTATTTTACTGGCAATTCGTTGGGTTTACAGCCTAAGATCACCAAAGAATTTGTGAATGAAGAATTGGAAGATTGGTCGAAGCTTGGAGTGGAAGGTCATTTTCATGCACGCAGGCCATGGTTACATTATCATAAATTCAGCAAGAAGGTGCTGGCGCAATTGGTAGGAGCAAAACCGATTGAGGTAGTGGCCATGAATCAGCTCACCGTTAATTTGCATTTGATGATGGCTACCTTTTATAATCCAACCTTTTTGCGGTATAAGATTATAACTGAAGCAGGCGCTTTTTCATCCGATCAATATGCGTTTGAATCGCAATTCAAGTTTCGCTATGTCAATCATAACGATGGATTGATTGAACTAAAACCACGACCGGGCGAGTTTACCCTTCGCACCGAAGATATTGTTCGCGCCATCAAAGAAAATTCCGACCAATTGGCGCTAGTCATTTTCGGTGCGGTGCAATATTATTCGGGTCAATTCTTCGATATAGAAAGCATCACCAAAGCTGGTCATAAGGCTGGTGCGATGGTTGGTTTTGACTTGGCGCACGCCATCGGTAATGTGCCGTTGCAACTGCACAAACACAATGTTGATTTTGCTGTGTGGTGCAGTTACAAGTATTTAAATGCTGGGCCGGGAGGAGTGGCCGGAGCGTTTGTTCATGAACGCCATGCAAAAGATTTTTCACTTTCGCGCTTGGCCGGATGGTGGGGGCATGACGAAAAAGAGCGCTTTCAAATGAAGAAAGGTTTTGTGCCCATGCCTGGGGCAGATGGCTGGCAGGTTTCTAATTTTCCAGTATTGTCTGGAAGTGCCTTGCAAGCTTCGCTACAAATTTTTGAGAATGCCAGCATTAAAAAATTGAGGAAGAAAAGCGAACTGCTGACGGGCTATTTATACTTTTTGTTGCAGCAAATTGATTTAGAAAAAGAACATTTTCTAATCATCACGCCCGCCAATGCCAACGAGCGGGGTTGCCAGCTTTCTATCTTGATGAAAAAAGATGGCAAGAAGGTATTCAATAAAATTGCGAAAGCAGGAGTCATAGCCGATTGGCGCGAGCCAAATGTCATTCGTGTGGCACCCGTGCCATTGTACAATTCATTTGAGGATGTGTTTAGATTTATTAAAATTTTTAGAGATTCATTAAAGTAAATAGTTGTGTCAAACAAAAAACACATTGCCCTTATCGGTGCTGGATTAGTTGGTTCGTTGTTGGCCATCTATCTACGGAAAAGAGAGTATCAAGTTTCGGTTTTTGAGCGCAGACCCGACATGCGCAAAAAAGGATATGAAGGCGGACGATCGATTAATCTTGCCTTGAGCAACCGTGGCATTCGCGCACTAGAAGAAGTTGGTTTGGCCGATGCGTTAAAGAAAGAAGCTATTCCTATGCATGGCCGCATGATCCACGATTTGCAAGGCCACCTCAATTTTCAACCGTACGGAAAAGAAGGAGAATACATCAATTCTGTTTCGCGAAGTGGGTTGAATAAGATATTGATGAGTGAAGCCGAGCGTTTAGGTGTCAATTTCTTTTTTGAAAGAAGAATTCAACAGGTTAATTTTGAAAAAACATCCATCACCTTTCAAACTTCAAACCACGAAACTCAAACATCTAATTTCGATTTAATCATCGGCACAGATGGTGCGTTCTCGGCTGTTCGGCTAGCGATGCAACTCACCGATCGGTTCGATTATCAACAAGACTACATCGATCACGGTTATAAAGAATTGCACATTCCATCCGATCAAGCTGGCAATTATCAAATGGAAAAAAATGCACTCCACATTTGGCCACGCGAAAGTTACATGCTCATTGCATTGCCCAATCCTGACGGTAGTTTCACACTCACGTTATTTTTTCCCTTTGATGGAGAGCCTTCCTTTAACCAATTAAAAACAGAGCAGGATGTAGCCTCTTTTTTTAAGCGCGTGTTTCCAGACGCGCACGCGTTAATGCCTGAGGTACTAAAAGATTTTTTTCACAACCCGACCTCTTCGTTGGTGACCGTAAAATGTTTTCCATGGGTAAAAAATAAAACACTTTTGATTGGCGATGCTGCCCATGCCATCGTTCCGTTTTATGGCCAAGGCATGAATGCTGGCTTTGAAGATTGTCGCGAATTAAATTTATTGTTGGATAAACATCGTGATGATTGGGAAAAAGTTTTGCCCGCGTTTCAAGAATTGCGAAAGCCAAATGCCGATGCCATTGCGCAGTTGGCACTCGATAATTTTATTGAGATGCGCGACTTGGTAAACGACCCTGATTTCATTCTCCGAAAAAAGATTGAAGCCGAACTTCATAAACGTTACCCCACCCAATGGATTCCACTTTACTCGATGGTCACCTTTCGCGAAGACATACCCTACGCGGTTGCCTACGCCACGGGACAAAAGCAAAAGAAAATAATGGAAGAAGTTCTTCGATTACCTAATATTACAACATCTTGGGAACAGCTACGATTTGAGGAGATTATTGAAAAATTGAATGATCAGAGTATTTCGGTGTAATTTCTAGCTCCGTGTAAAACTCGGTAAACGTAAACTGCATTGGACTTAATGCTATAAAAAATTAAGTAATTACCTACCACCAAATAACGATAACCTAAAAGACTCAATCTTTTGTCCCTCGCTTTTCGACCTGCCGATGGATTCTTTGCCAAGAGAGAGAAAGCTATCTGAAATTTTTCAAAAATACTATCCGCAGCACTTGGCCGATCCTCGAAAATAAAGTCAATAATTTCTTCGATGTCTTCCTCGGCTTGAGAAAGAATATTAACCCTTACTTTTCCGCTCATCAAGTCTTTTTCGAATGTCCTTCATTACGTCACGATAAGGTCGGCCTCGATCACCTTGATCCCACTGCGCTTGTGCAACCGACAGTTTAGCAAACAAGTCGAGTTTTCTTTCGAGTTTCCGATACTCCTGAATTGACATGACTACTAGGTCGCCTTCCCCATTTTTAGTTATGTAAATAGGTTCCTGCGTAGCATGCGCCATCTCTGAGATTTCATTCGATTTGTTCCGCAAATCTGAAATTGGTTTTATAATCGCCATGTATCAAAATTATATCACTTAAATGATACTTCCAAGAGCACTCCTAAATTTTAGGCTTCAATATGTATCTTGTATTCTTCGTATCGTTCCAACACTTCCTTCACATAACGCACGGGGCCATCGCATCGGCAATAGCCTGCGGCCACCACCGCATCTCGATAGTATTTTGGATTTGACTTTTGTGAAAGAAAATATTCTACTTCGTCTGTCCACTTCGCGGGATTGCGTCCATTTTTTCGGGCTAGCTTCTGCGCATCGATCACGTGAGACAAGCCCACATTGTAGGAAGCCAACACAAACTTCATTCGCTCGTCAGGGTTGGTTACCGTTTTTACCCAATAGTCATCCAAAAATTTCAAAAAACGAATACCCGTTTTGATGTTTGTTTGCGGATCCCAAAGATTGTGGACACCAAAATAATCGCCCGTCTCCGGCATCAGTTGCATCAGCCCAATGGCACCCGCCCACGATTTTACATTGGGATCAAAATGTGATTCTTGATAAACGATGGAAGCCACCAAGCGCCAATCCCAACCCAATTGCTCCGCTCCTTTTTTAAGTTGCTCGTCATAGGGGGAAAGTTTTTGTCCGCCTAACGTTGAATAATCGCTTTCTGCCATGGTTATTGAAAATCGCGGGGAGTTAAAATACTTATCATATATCGTTTGGAAGATTCCGTTCCGCTTTACCTGCAGCAGCCACTGGTTTGTGGCCGCTAACAACAAGGGAGAATTTTGTCTCACTCCCCAAGCAATTTGCTGTGGCAAGCTTACGGTGGTGTTAATATCCAAGTTCGGGTAATACAATGAATTGACCAAGGCAATGGTTTGATCGGTGACCGTGTATTTTATTTCACCCGTGGCCACCTTTCGAATCAACGATTCTGTTTCCGCCAAAGCACTGTCTTCCTTGATCAAAATATCACCACCTACTTCGTGCGATAAATTTTTCAACCGCTCACTAAACGAAGAACTTTTTAGCACGTGGACTTCTTTACCAACTAGTTCGATGGGGTTGCGAATTAGTTTTTTCTCCACCACCGCTGGCGGCTGCATGCGCCAGTTGGCTGGCTTCTTTTGTACCAATACTTGATAGGTATTAAAATGGGTCTGTGTAAAAGATAAATAATTAGTTCGCTCTTTTGTAACGGTCAACGGAAAAGCCAATACATCTCCACCGCCAATGTTCAATTGATTGATGGCCTCATCAATGCCGGAGATTACTTTAATTTTCAATTTTACTTTTAGCGACTTACACAACTGCTGCAACAGCTCATACTCATAGCCCATGGGTGTGCCTTTGTAAATAAAATAGCTGACCGAGTTGTTATCGATAATGGCTTCTAAGTAGCCCCGTTTCTGAATGGCAGGAAGGTCAAATTCTACTTGCGGAGTTTGCGAAAAGGTTGGTTGATCGGCCACGGGTTTACAATGCGTTGCCAAAAGCGCAATTGTGAGAAAAAAAACGACTACCGCCTTTCTAGCCATTAGTGAAGGTAGGCAGAAAAGAGATAAAAAAAAAGACCGCCTAAAAGGCGGTCTTTTGAAAAATTTGAAGTGCTAATTTAGTTGAAAATATACCGAAGGCTTAGCTGTGCCTGCCAAACATCATTAATCGTTGTACGTGTTTGATAAGTTCTCGAAACAGGAGTAATGGTGCCTCCCGCAGTTGAAAGAGGAGTAAATCTGTATATCGGTTCCCCGGCAGCAGTAAAACCAGAACGATTCAAAAGCTGTGTTTGAACGTTTAAATCCGAAACCCCCCAAGCACTATTCAATAGATTACCGATATTAGTGAAATCTGCTCTTACTTGGATGGTGTTCCTTTTCCCTTTGTCTCCTACCTTAACAAAAAACTCTTGGACAATGCTTAAGTCAACGCTAGTGAGCCATGGGCGCAATGCGCCATTGCGTTCAGCATATTGACCTCTTCTTGAACTGAGATATTCATCTTGCGAGATATAGGCATTAAAGTCGGCTGCTTGCTGAGCGGCAGAATAGGAACCTGCTGTCAATGGCCCAGATCCATCCGGATCCCATGTATTGTCAAAGATTAAATCGGTAGCTGCGTCACGAGGAACCCAGATTAGGTCGTTTCCAGTAGCTGCATCACCATTGGCATCGCCAGAATAAACGTAGCTAAATCGACCTTGCGTTCTGCTCTCCCAAACCATTGATATCTGAGTAGCTGCAAATCCTAGGTATTCCTTGCGGTAGCTTGCAGATGCGATCACTCTGTGCGTTTGATCGTTGCTAGAAAAAGCCAGATCTGGTTTGTTTGGATTGTTTACGATGGCATTTCCTGTCCATGAACCTCTCGCGATTGAACCTGCGTCTAATACATTTTTGGATTCACCGTAATTGTATGCTGCCATGGCAGTAAATCCATTTTTGAAAGGTCTGGATAGCATGGCTGTAAGTGAAGTAGAATAACCTTGGTCATTATTGGAAAGAACCTCTGCACTTGTAACGGTGAAGCCTGGGCCAGGATTTACTCTATTGTTTGTCCAACGGGCTCTAGTATCAGGTCCAACAAAAGACGATTGAGCACCCGGTAAATTTGCATTCCAATACGTAACTCCATTTACATCCTTTGAATAGATGTACTCTAACGTACCTACCAAGCCGAAAGGAAGCTTCTGATCAACCGCTAAATTTGATCGCCAGATTTGAGGAAACTTAAAGCTCGGGTCTGTAGCAGCAAGTTCAACGGAACTTGGCAACGTAGGCGTAGCAGGAATATAGGCAGCCGGATTGGGACTGAATGGTCTGATCAGAGTGTTATCTAATTGCTCGAAACCTGTTAACACACCATTGTTACCAATCTGGTTTGATATCCACACAAACGCAGGACGACCAGTAAACAAACCTGTACCTCCTCTTACCTGAGTTGATCTATTTCCAAATACATCATAGTTAAACCCAAAACGCGGAGAAATCAGCACATTCGCATCAGGCAATTTTGAAGTATTGATTTTATAGCCTGCATTTCCGTTCGCATCATTAAATGAAAGTGGTTCAACCGAAGTATTTGTTCTACCAGTATTCTCAAAACTTGGAACATCAAAACGAATACCAGCCGTGATTTTTAATCTTTCAATTGGTTGGAATTCGTCTTGCAGGTACAATCCCATATAGTTCACCTTGGTTGGCTGAACTGGCTCGGCTCCTCCCGGAAGACCGGAATAGCGCAATTGGAACCGCCTCAGAGTAGGATCATTAGTGGGATTGGCGTCAGTAGCAGCATAGAAGTTTGCAAGACTATTATACACGTAAACGCTTTGCGAACCTGGGAAAAACACATTTTCAAACTCAAATCGCTCAAAGTTGAAGCCAGCCGTTACGGTATGTTTGCCACCGTAGTAGGTTAAATTGTCCTGAAACTGATAGGTCTTATAATTCAGTTTATTACTTGGCGTGAAAGGCTCAGAACCAAACGTTATATAAGTCGTGCCTCCATTCTGAATCTCCACTAACGGAAACAAGTTACCCGCAGAACCTCGATCTTCATTTTGGAAGGTATATCCAGCAATAATCTGATTAGATAACTTACCACTAATTCGGGAGTTCAACTCAGCAATTACTGATTGTATTTTCTCTGTCTGCTTATAGTTTGAATTCTTATAGTTTAATGCATTATTATTTGACCTTCTGGCGCCAAAACCAAGTGAAGCGCTATTACTTAACAATACATCTGTTTCTGAATCTAAATAATTGTAACGTAGACTTAACTTGTTGTTTTGGTTGATGTTGTAATCAAACTTTATCAAAAACTTGTCACTGAATGACTCATTGTTATAGCCTTGATAAGGACCGGTTTCGTAGCCATAAGTACTCTTGAGAAAAGAGCTCAAAGCGTCCAAATCAGACGCTAACACACGTGTCACGTTGCCGGTAACAGGTTCAGTGCCTGTGTTTGCCCTGAAGTTGGTGGCTGGCTCGGTTCTTCTTTCAAGTTCGGCATTGGCAAAAAAGAACAATTTGTCTTTAATAATCGGACCCCCTATTCTAAAGCCATATTGCTTGACATCAAAACTATTTACTACAACAGGCAAATCTTTTGCCTTTGTACCAACGAATGATTCGTTCCGTATGTTGTAGAAAACCGAACCGCTAAATTCGTTCGTTCCGCTACGTGTCACTGCGTTCACACCGGCACCTGTAAAGCCTGCCTGCCGAACATCGAAAGGAGCTATGTTTACTTGAACTTCCTCAATCGCATCTAACGATATGGGTGTAGAGCCCGTGCGACCGCCAGGCTGGTCAGCCAAACCAAAACTGTTGTTGAAAATTGATCCATCAATTGTAATGTTATTCAATCTAGCGTCTGTTCCGGCAAAGGAACGTCCATTCGCTTGTGGAGTCAATCTCGTAAAGTCATTAATTGAGCGGCTGATTGTGGGTAGTGAGTTGATCGTTTGTTTCGTGATGTTTGTCCCCGCTCCGGTCCTGTCAGCACTAAAAATATCGCTCTTATCAGCTGAAACCACAACCGCCTCTAAATCTGTTGATTCCTCCGGTAATTGAATATCCAGGTTAGCAACTGCCCCCAAGCTAAGATAAATGTCAGTATAGCTCGTCTCCTTGTATCCAACAAATGAGACCTTAACGACATATGGCCCTCCAATTCTCATACCTGGAATAACAAAACGGCCATCGGCTTGTGTGGTGGCTCCATACGTACTTCCAGAAGGTGTGTGTGTTGCTACCACATTCGCACCTGGTAAAACTTCGCCAGGAGAAGTAGTCCGTTGTTCGGCAGTCACCGAACTTTTTATTCCTGTCACCTTTCCGCTGATCGAAGCGGTGGTAACTCCTTGCGCCATCAGCCCTACCGTTGCCGATAGGAGAAGCGTCAAAGTCAGCAGTAAATTTTTTCTCATAAGCTTTTTTGGTTTTTTAATCAGGGGCAAAAGTATCCTTTTCGTGATAACTCTTTACGATGTCTATTTTAAATTATTCCCTAATTTTGTTAACAATTTGGTAACATTGGGATACCGTTTATCCCGTATTCGATTGCGAAAACGCAGAAAATGCGATTACTTGATTTTTTAATCAAAGCTCTACTTGAAATGAAAAAACTACTCGCCATCTGTCTGACGTTGGGATGCTTATCGACCGCTTGGTCGCAGGTAAATCTTGACTACTATCTTCTCTTCAAAACCCAATACAACCCTGCCATCCCAACCCCTCAATCTGTTATCGGACATCAAGTGGGCGAGTGGCATATCACGCACGATCGGCTGGTAAACTACATGATGGCACTGGATAAAGCCTCCGACCGGATTTCATTAGAAGTTATCGGCCAAACCCATGAAAACAGGCCTGTAATTGTATTGATCATTACTTCACCCAAAAACCATCAGAACATTGAGCAAATTAGAATGCAACACATTCAATTGAGCGACCCAGCAAAATCGGGCAGTCTTGATGTAAAAGATATGCCTGCTGTATTTTACATCGGCCACAGCATTCACGGCAACGAAGCCAGTGGAGCTAACGCCTCGTTGGTCACCGCGTATTACCTAGCGGCAGCGCAAGGACCAGAGATTGAAAAGTACTTGGACAACACCGTCATTCTTTTTGACCCTAGCTTTAACCCAGATGGCTTGCAGCGATTTTCGGGTTGGGTAAATGCCCGCAAAAGCAAAGTGCCCAATGCCGACCCGAATGATACCGAACACAACGAAGCTTGGCCAGGCGGTAGATTCAATCACTATTGGTTCGACCTCAACCGCGATTGGCTGGTGGCACAGCACCCTGAGTCGCAAGCGCGCGTAAAAAAATTCCATCAGTGGAAACCGAACGTGCTTACCGACCATCACGAGATGGGCACAAATGCCACTTTCTTCTTTCAACCCGGTGTTCCTTCGCGCATGCATCCGCTCACGCCCGAAAAAAATTTAGAGCTCACCAAAAAAATCGGCACCTATCACGCGAAAGCGTTAGATGAAATCGGGTCACTCTATTATACACAAGAAGGCTACGATGATTTTTATTATGGCAAAGGCTCTACGTTTCCCGATGTGCAAGGGGCTATCGGTATTTTGTTTGAGCAGGCCAGTTCGCGCGGCCATGCGCAAGAAAGTGTGAACGGTATTTTGCGTTTTCCTTTCACCATCCGCAATCAGTTTACCACCGCGCTGAGTACGCTTAAAGCGGTAAATGAAATGCGCATAGAGCTTTTAGAATACCAGCGCGAATTTTACAAAAACGCTTCCGCGGAAGCGGCCAAAGATTTGACCAAAGCAGTGGTAGTGGGCTCGAAAGACAAAGCAAAACTATTTCACTTTGCAGAAATGGCAGCACGGCAGCAGATCGCTATTCATAAATTAACCAGTACCCAAACAATCAACGGAAAATCATTTGAAGCAGAGAATAGCTATGTGATACCGTTTAATCAAGCACAATATCGCCTCATCAAATCGATGGTGGAAAAGCGATTGCAGTTTAAAGACAGTTTGTTTTACGACATCAGTAGTTGGACGTTGCCGCTGGCCTATGGCTTGGAATACGAAGAAGTAAAAACTCCGATTTCGCTAGGCCAGAAACTGACAGATATAAAAATGCCAGAAGGCAAAATGATTGGCAAAGGAGAATATGCGTACGTGGTTGAGCCGTTTGGTTACTACATACCTCGGGCTACCTACCGTTTGCTCAGCAAGAACATTCGGGTAAAAGTAGCCACCGACCCCTTTTTTGCTGATGGGAAAAAATTTGAGCGAGGCACATTGTTGATTCATGTGGAGAATCAAGAAAAAGTTTCGGCCGAGCAACTACAGGTTTACATGAAAGAAATCGCAGAAAAAGATGGCTTGGATGTTTACGCGCTTAGTACAGGTCTCGATTACCGCGGTGTGAGTTTGGGAAGCCCTACTTTTCTTACACTGAAAAAACCAGAAATCGCCATGCTAGTAGATGGCAATGTATCCCCCACGGATGCAGGTGAGCTTTGGCATTTGTTGGACACACGGTTTCAAATTCCGGTGACGTTACTGCCCACCGCGGTATTCAACTCAACTAATATTAATCGCTACAACACCATCATCTTCCCGGAAGGAAGCTATGGCTCCATCAGCGATGCCGCAAAAGAAAAACTAAAAGCGTGGACGCAAGCAGGCGGTTTAGTAATCGGGTTCGAATCGGCCGTTAATTGGTTGACTACATCTGGTCTAGCAAAATTTGAAACCAAAAAAGAAGAGGATGCCAAAAAAGAAAATGCAAAACAGAAACCCTATGCCGACATCGAAGAAAACCGAGGTGCACAAGAAACCAGCGGAGCCATTTTTGAAGCGGATGCCGACTTGACAAATCCGCTGATGTATGGTTACACCAATTCCAAAATCGCGTTATTCAAACCCAACAACATCTTCATGCAAAAGGCACCCGGTGCTTATGCTAACCCACTCTCGTATGGAAACGCTCCACTGTTGAGCGGTTATATTTCGAAACCAAATTATGCCAAGCTCAAAAATTCTTCTTGCTTGGGAGTTTCTGCTCTAGGACGGGGCCGGGTGATTGGCTTTACCGAAAACTTAGCTTTTCGCGCCTTTTGGTTCGGCACAAACAAGATGGTGATGAATGCAATTTTTTATGGGCCGCTTCTGAGCAATGAGGTGGGAAGGTGAGAGTGATCAGTAAGCGGTATTCGGTGAGCAGAAGATATAGTGTTCAAACAAATCCTTAAATCATGGAATATGTCGAAAGTTTTCGAGACTTAGAAGTCTATAAATTCTCTAGACTGTTATCAAAAGAAATCTTCGAATTGACAAAAAGCTTTCCAAAGGAAGAGATGTACTCAATGACTGATCAGGTAAGAAGATCGTCAAGATCGATTGGTGCACAAATTGCGGAAGCGTGGGGCAAAAGAAGGTACGAAAAACATTTTGTAAGCAAGCTAACAGATGCAGATGGCGAACAGCTCGAGACCCAGCATTGGATTGAATTAGCCTTCGATTGCGGCTATCTATCAAAAACGAAGACAGACGAATTATTAAACCGATGTTTTTCTATTGGCAAAATGATCGGTTCAATGATCACAAAGTCGTCATCTTTTTGCAAACCTGATCACTAAAATCGACATACCGAACACTGACTACCGAACACCGGTAACCGTTCACTAACTCCAAATGCCTAATTTTATTACCTTTGCAAAACCCTTTGCCAGTGTTGCGAAAATTTTTTCCGCTGGATAAAAATTATCTCCTCGAAGAAGCTCAACTTCAACTTCGGGAGGAGCTACTTCGCTACCTGGTAGAAAAAGTGAAGGACTCGTTTGAACTTCGGCACAACCCGTTAGGGTTAGTTGACTCTTTTAGTCTTCAAATTAGAAATTATAAAACTGGTTCGGTTGAGCCTCTTGACCGTTTCTACGAAAGCCTGGCAGCGATTTATCGGTTTAAATGTGGAGACAACCAGCTTGAATTTATTTGGGATGGACGAGATCATCGGGAAAAATACAAGGCCGAGTGGATTGCCTTTTTCAAAGAAAGCACAGACCGGTTTTGCAAACAGGAACTGTTCATTCAGGCTGTTTTAGATCTAACTGTATTTCAAGCTAGCATACAAGAAGATAACATCAAGCACCTTCATTTGGCCGAAAACAGAATGAACCATTTTATGGCACAAGAGTTTCAGGTCAAGTTTCTTCGAAACCGGGGGGTAGTGCGGCTAGAGGTGGCCTAGCGCATTGGCCTTTCTACAAAAAGGCATTGGGCGGTGAATTTTTGTGCCAATAGTTTATATTTGAGTGCTAACCCTGCCCCATCATGAGAAAACTATTCATCATTAGCAGCATACTTATTTCTGCCGTTTTTATTGTTTGGTCTTTTTTCTGGCCCGATATGCTGCTTGCATTCGTGATCATCATTCCTATTATTTATATGGGAGTGGTCGACATGATCCAGACAAAACAATCGATCAGGCGCAATTTTCCCGTGTTGGGTAGACTACGGTATGTGTTTGAAGATCTGCGTCCAAAAATCCAACAATACTTTGTGGAGTCGGACACTGATGGTGCTCCCATCAACCGCAATGAACGGTCGGTTATTTATCAGCGTGCAAAAAAACAAACGGATACTGTCCCTTTTGGTACGCAACTAAATGTGTATGCAGAAGGATACGAGTGGATCACCCATTCTATCGCGCCCAAGGATTTTCATAAAATGGACCATAGCCCTCGGATTCGTTTTGGAGGAAAAGAGTGTCAACAGCCATACGACATGAGCGTGTTAAATGTATCTGCTATGAGCTTTGGTTCACTCAGCAAAAATGCAATTCTGTCATTGAATGCTGGGGCAAAAATTGGTGGCTTTGCCCATAACACAGGTGAGGGAGGCTTGAGCCCCTATCATTTACAACCGGGAGGGGATATCATTTGGCAAATCGGTACGGGCTACTTTGGTGCCCGCACGGAAGATGGAAATTTTTCGGACGAAGCGTTTAAAACAAACGCCATCAAGCCAAACGTAAAGATGATAGAAATAAAATTATCACAGGGGGCAAAACCAGGGCACGGAGGTATTTTGCCAGCCTCCAAAAATACTCCAGAGATTGCTGCCATTCGTTTGGTGAAGCCTGGCACTACCGTTTTCTCACCACCCTTTCACAGTGCCTTTTCCACTCCAAAGGAGTTAGTCTTGTTCATCAAAAGATTAAGAGATCTTTCTGGAGGCAAGCCGATTGGTTTTAAGTTGTGCGTAGGCAGAAAAAGTGAATTCCTTTCCATTTGCAAAGCGATGGTAGCTTTAAAAACATATCCCGATTTTATAACAGTGGATGGTGGCGAAGGTGGCACGGGCGCGGCTCCGCCCGAATTCACCAACTCGGTAGGCATGCCTTTACTTGATGCATTGGCATTTGTTGACAATGCTTTGCGCGGTTTTGGTATACGAAACGAAATGAAACTCATCGCTTCTGGAAAAATATTGAGCGGCTTCCACATGGTAAGGGCCATGGCACTAGGTGCAGATACCTGTAATTGCGCGCGTGCAATGATGATGGCTTTAGGCTGCATCCAAGCGCTGGAGTGCAACAAAAATACTTGCCCCACTGGTGTGGCTACGCAAGACCCCTACTACATGAAAGGGTTGGTTGTTGAGGACAAAAAAACCAGGGTGGCAAACTACCATAAAAATACTGTTGAAAGCTTCGTGGAGTTGATTGGCGCTGCCGGCATAGACCATCCGGATAAAATCAATCGCACGCATGTGTACCGCAGAGTATTCATGAACATGGTAAAAACCTATGAAGAGATTTACCCCACTCTTCCCGAAGGATGTTTATTGGAAGGTGGCGATACACCTTTTGACTATGAGGATTACATGAAGAGAGCAAGTGCCGAGAGTTTTGAGGTGGTCTAATAACTCTTAAGCTTTTTTTGATGTCCGATCAAATGGTGAGATCATTTATCTTCGATTGAGAACTTCAAATTGCATACTAAAAACAAAAAAATAAGAAATCTTAGGTTGGCTTCAAATGGAGCCATTTTTACATAAACCCTGTAAAAAAAGCCTTGACCGATTTCTCAGTCAAGGCTCGCTCGATAGTCTTTAATAACTTACTAATTATCTATCCAAAGCCTAGGTGTTTGTAAGCTTGGGTCTTATAAAAGAATATTTGTATGGAACAAAAAGAGGCTGTCCTTTTGAGACAGCCTCTTTTTATTATTTGATCACAGCTTCTCTTACTGTTTAACCGCAACAGAACCTTCTAGTGGCTTATTAAAGTCAAGCTCATTGGCTGGCAAGTCCCAATATCCTGCATAATCATATTCAATATAGCACGGATATACACCTGGTATACCATCTCCCTCTGGATCGTAAACATTAGCTGGAACAAGAACGTTTGCATTTGAACGACCTCCTCCGGCACTTTGCTTGTCAATTACACCCCATCTACGAGCGTCATAAAAAGATAAACCCCACAACGCCATAGCCGCTCTTCTTTCTCTTCTAAATTCTTCAATAGCTTGAGCAGTGTTTAAACCCGTTCCGCTTACATTAGCTATTCCAGCACCTTGGAAAGTCCTAACATTATCGACATGAGTCAAGCCAGCATCCAATTGATTTGTTCGGATCTTAGCTTCGGCAAGCATTAACTGGTTTTCTTCATAGGTTGGCGAAATTGGCCAGAGTCCCTGATTGGCTGCCGTAGCAAATTTTCCACCATTCTCAACGTCTGTAAAAGCCCAAGTAGTGCCAAAGTTCAATCCTCTGTTTCTGAAGGCAGGCGAAAAACCTCCATCATAAGGATACGGTTCAAAATTTTTCGCTAGTCTCTGATCACCGGGTTTGTACTCCTGAACCAGTCGCTCGCTAACTCGCACCCAATCTTGCTCCACGTTGGCCAAATAATTGGTGTGCCAAAAATTTCCCGCTAGGTCATTAGTCCCATCGCTTGACATTCCATAATTGAATGGCAGGTCTGAGGCTGTCATTCCGGCATTGCAAAGAGTGATCACATTTGCCCAATCCCCAGCTGTCATAGCAGAAACCTTTTTATTCACCACCAAATTTCTCGCCTTCATGGTATTGATCATCCTCACCCAATTGGCAGCAGAAATGCCTGTTCCGTTGAATCCCGGAACAAGTCCGTTAATTGTAGATGTATAATCGGCATCACCAGGGGCTATGGCCGCTAACAACGCAGAAGCTAAGTCTAGATTTCTATTTGCTTCCACAATGATCTCTGTTCGATCCTTATAGTTTCCATTGGTCTCGCCTACCTTATTGTTTATAATTCCACCCAAGTACAAAGATCCAACTCTGGAATACATAAATCCCTTCCACCAAAGTGCCCATGCCTGCAACGTGGCCTTTTTGGTTGCTGCATTACCGCTAAATAGAATTGTTTTATCCAACGCCTCCAACAATGCGTTGCACTGCCCGATAGTTAAATAAGCCGAATACCACTCATACTTTGTGCCATTTCTGTCACCAGCTGCTCGTGAGTTAGTATTCTTCATTTGTTCAGTCATCGATACATACGGGACTATTGTATGTGGTAAATTAGTGCCATTCGGCAGCGTAATTTTGTTGTAGACCGCCCAAAATCTCCAACCAAAGTTTCCATAATGAATGACACCATCATCACCTAAGTTATTCATCATGCAGATATTAGACATAAATCCACTATTCCCATTTTCAAGATCATTGCGGAATCCTAAAAATTTTTCATAGATACCTGTTGCAAAAGCATTTACCCCAGTTTCGGAAGTTAAGGATGCCTTTGTGGGCTGGTTAGGATTAACCAATTTTAGTTCATCCGTATTACATGCAGAAAACACGGAGATAAAGACAGCTATTAATAATAATTTCTTTGTCATAGTTTTAGTATTTAAAATCCGATTGTAACGCCAAACTGATAGGACTTCAAGTTAGGAAAATTGAAAGAGTCAATACCCCTTGCCGGTCCATCCGAAGGATTTTGATTGTTTCCAATTTGCGAAATGCCTGCTCCTTGAGCGGTACCGCCCACCGAAGCACCTGATGAAACAGATTCTGGATCCAAACCTCTATAGCCAGTAATAGTGACTAGGTTTCTTGCAGCAAAATTGACCGAAATTTGTTTTGCCCATTTTCCTCTTACCGCGCTGCCTAAATTGTAAGTCAAAGAAAGATTTCTTAACCTGGCAAATGATCCATCTTCTACAAACCACGAAATTGGCGAAACCGAGTTGTATAAACTTGCATAGGTCTGAACCCAAGCGCCACTTTCACCCGCAACAGTAATAGGTAGATCATAGTCTTTAGAAATATTATCTCTGTATAACCACTGACGAGTTTGGTTGTATATCTTATTACCCACCATAAAATCCCACTGCATATTCAATTGAAAATTCTTCAAGAAAGAAAAATCATTGATCAATGAGCCAAAATAGGATGGCTGTGGATTGCCAATATCTACCAGATCGGTAGATGAACTCACGACAGCAGCCTTACTGATGTTATTCACTACAATTGAACCATACTGTGTATTAACTACACTAAAATCTGCAGGGGTAGTAATATAAGGTGTGCCATCAGGTCGCTTCGCATCCAAGGAGGAGATTGCGTATTGGCCGGTCATAATACCGAGGGGAGCTCCAACTCGATTTAAGAACAGGCCACTTGGCCCATAAGGTACCGGAATATTGAGGGATAACTGATCCACCAAAGTCTCTGCAGTACCAATTCGTGCACCTAAATTCCAAGTGAAATTTGAACTGGTGAACACGCCAAGATCAACGCTAATATCCATACCTTTTGAACCAAGTGAGATATTATTGTTTACTACTGCCGATACACCGGTTGTTTGACCTTGGTTTGCTTGTTGAATAATATCGGTGCTTTTTCTGTCCCAATACGTAAAAGCAACATCTATTTTTGTTAACCAACGATCAGAAAAAGAGGGTGTAATCGTGAAATCTGTTCCAACCTCAATCTCCTTTGTTCGTTGAACACTCAAAGCTGGATTTCGAGCAACCGCCTGATTAAACAATCCAGGAGTTGATCCATACAACTGCGAGCTAAGTACATCCTGTCTTGCGTAGTTAAACGGCTGAACACCTGCCTCTCCATAGGCTCCCCTAAATTTCCAATTGGTCAAAAACTGCGCGTCAATCAATTGAGAAAGATTGAAATAGGCTGTACCCCGTGGGAATCCAAAAGGAGTGATACTCGTACCTGCTGAATTAAATCCAAATTCCGAAGAGTAATCCGATCTAAACCCAACCGACACACCCGCGATATCCCCGTACTCAATTGTTTGATTGATGAGGTACCCAAAAGTTGTAAATGCTCCTTCATTTGAAAAAGCAGCTTGGGTAGTACCATTGTTTAAATTGTATGGCGGATAGCTAAAGCCATTGGCTGTCGCAGAAAAATAACTATTCTCATCCTTACGGTAGTCATACGTTAATTGAGTAACCGTTTTAATGGGAATACCGAAGCCAAAATCCTCTTTAAAATCAAAGTTAATAAGAGCGGTTAGCAGCGAGTTTTGATACACCGATTTAGAATTGTTCTGAAAATACTGCCCAGTTCCCGGAGGTGGTCCCCAAAAAGCTGATGCTGGTGTTACAAAACCAGCCTGACTTCTTGTGACATCCGTCCCATTTGAGTTGTAATATTGTACTCCGTACTTGTAATCTAATGTCACAAACTTTGGAAATTTGTAATTAAAATTAAAACTCTGAATAACGCGAACATCTTTGGCGCTCCGCGTTCTCCATTCGAGTTCTGAAAGTGGATTAAACTCATTCGTAGACCTCGGCTTTATTACTTTGAAGCCTGTTGGAAGTGTGGCATTGAAATCAACCCAGGCATCATTATTAATCATGGCAAAGCGATTTCCACTTAAAAGATTATCCTGTTGGAGTTGTAATTGGGAAGTTGACCGTAGGGTTAGCCCTTTTACCAACTCTGTTCCAATATTTAATCCAATGTTCGTTCTTTCCAATTCACCAAATCGAACGTTCTGTTGTTTCAAATAATTGACATTTAAAGAATAGTCCAATTTCTCGCTTCCTCCAGAGATATTCACCGTAGAATTGGTTGAAACGGCCTGTCTGTAAGCTTGAGAAAGGTGGTCGGGCGTTGCTTCCCTGTATGGCTTATCATTTTTTAATGATCCACTGAGTAATGAGGCCGGGCTAGTCCAAGTTCCATTTGCGTTTGGAGCAATTCTAGCACCGCTCCCATCGACAATAAACCCTTGACTATCTGTTTGAAAATAATGCTTTTGTGCGTTTAGAGGCACACTCCCTCTGATGATCTCATCAATTATTACTTTCGAGCTTACGGAAATATTCACTCTTCTGTCGCGTGACCCTTTCTTGGTGAAAATTTGAATTACACCATTTGCACCCTGAGCTCCGTAAAGCATACCAGCAGCTGCACCCTTTACAACTTCAATTCGCTCAACGTTGGTCATATCCAACCCCTGAAGAGGAGAATCTCCGTTTCCCGCACTGATCTGAACTCCATCCATTAGAATAATAGGCTGCGTAGAACCCAACGAATTGATACCTCGCAACTGAATATTCGCTGCTGATCCAGGGGCACCACTAGTAAGTTGTATCTGTGCTCCTGCAATTTTACCTTGAAGTGCTTGGTCAAGTGAAGCAACAGCACTTTGCGGAAAATCCTTTGCTCCCATTGTCGCTACCTCAATTGGAAGTTTTCTTTTCTCAGTAGCTACCCCTACACCAGTGACAACGATCTCAGAAAGTTGGGTAACATCCAATCCAAGCTGAACATCAACGACTGTTCGATCTCCTATCTCAATCTCAGCGGTCTTTAAACCGATAAAAGAGAAAACGAGACTGCCGCCAGAGGCAGGTACGGAAAGAGAATACTTTCCATCGGCATCTGTAACAGATCCACTGGTGGTACCTTTAACGATCACATTCACACCAGGTAAAGCCGATCCGTCTTCCGTGGACGAGACCCTACCTGTAATCACTCGTTCTTGCGCCCAGGCACTGAGCACAAAAACGAATGAGAAGCACAACAGTAAAAACTTCTTCATAGGTTTTAGTTTAGGTTAAACATTTAAGTCCCCCAAATTATGGTATTATTATCAAGTAAAAAATACTGTTGCTGGATTTTTTAAGAAATTTCTTTCTGCACACGGTTTCTGCAACGGAATAAAAGATGGGTGAAGTAATATTCAACAACATAAAAGTAATACTGTCAATTGGCAAAGTTTGGGGCATAAAAAAGGCTGTCTTTTAAAAAAGACAGCCTCTTATATAATTAATACTAGCTTGTTTTTCTATGCCTCAGCTACTACCGAAACAAAAGACTTATTTTCTTTTCCTTTTTTAAAGACTACTGTACCAGGAATCAAGGCGAAAAGCGTATGGTCTTTTCCCATGCCCACATTTCTACCCGGGTGATGCTTTGTGCCGCGCTGGCGAACGATAATGTTGCCGCCAATTACTTTTTGGCCACCAAAAGCTTTTATACCTAGGCGTTTGCTTTCCGACTCGCGGCCGTTCTTTACTTTACCTTCCCCTTTTTTATGTGCCATAACTCAATTTGAAAATTTGCTAATTCGTTAATTTGAAAATGATGCCAGCTTTATTACCAACTTGTTAAATCGAAGACCGAAGTAATTTTCAAATCTTCAAATTATCAAATTGGTTAATCATCCAATGCTTTCAATTTGCACCTTCGTGTATTGTTGACGGTGACCATTGCGTTTTGCATAACCTTTTCTGCGCTTTTTCTTGAACACAATAACTTTATCACCTTTTACGTGCTCTAGGATTTTGCCAGAAACCTTCACGCCAGAAACAGTAGGAGATCCCACCTGCACGCTGCCATCTGCATCTGTTAAAAGAACTTTATCGAACGAAACAGCAGTTCCTGCATCGCCCTCCATTTTAGGCGCATATATATATTGGTCTTTGCTAACCTTAAACTGCTTACCGGCAATCTCAACAATGGCGTACATATTTGTTCTTTTAAAAATTGGAGTGCAAAGATAAGGCTACTGGACAAAAAAACAAGGGTTTGTTGGGAAAAAGACAGGGAAATCGCTTTTAAGAAATTTTCAGATAACAAAATGATTATGAAGTATTTGGAGCAAGGGCAGTGATACTGTATTTTTGATTCATCAAAATGAGTTACGTGAAAAAAAATGCGTAGCCCAAATCCCCTTAGAGATAGCAACTCGGTTTTCCATACATCCTTCAGCCCCTTGCCCGACCCTCGCAGAACCACCAAAGGCCACTTTCAATACCCGCTGGATGAGATTTTGTTTTTAGTGATCTCGGCCGTACTGAGCGGGGCCGATGGCTGGTGCCCCGTACACGTTTTCGGGAAAGCCAAACTGGACTGGTTGCGCCAATACCTTCCCTATGCAAATGGGATACCTTCACACGATGTGTTGGGGAAGGTGTTTGCGTTGATCGACCCCGTTGAGTTCAACCGGTGTTTTATGCTTTGGGTCAATTCCCTGTCCAAACTAACGGACGGGGAAGTGGTTGCCATAGATGGGAAGACGCTTTGTGGATCAGCTTCGCAAGACCGGACAGCTTTTCACCTGGTCTCTGCTTATGCCACCCAAAACAGGCTTTGCCTGGGCCAACAATGTGTGAAGGAAAAGAGCAATGAGATCACCGCCATCCCTGTTTTATTGGACATGCTTGCCATTGAAAGCTGTGTGGTCACTGTGGATGCAATGGGCTGCCAACAGGATATTGCCCAGAAAATCCTCGACAAGAAGGCCGATTATATTTTGATGGTGAAGGACAACCAGAAAAGTCTGAAACAACAGATCGAGAAAGTGTTCACCCTTGAAAAACCTTCCCATTCCCATAGGCAGACAGATATGGGGCATGGGCGTGCAGAAAAAAGGGGATGTGATGTGATCAGTGGGCTGAGGTTTTTAGATGACCGTTCGAATTGGCCGGGGCTTCAAAGTATCGTGCGGATAAGATCAGAACGGGCAGAAAAGAAAACAGGGAAGATCACGCGGGAGGCCCGCTATTATATTTCTTCTTTGCGCGGGGATGCCGCACAGTTCAATGCCAAGATCAGGCAACATTGGGCAATCGAAAACAACCTGCACTGGTCATTGGATGTGCTCTTCAACGAAGATGCCCTGCTGATGAAATCCGGAAACTCGGTTATCAATTTCTCGATTGTCAACAAGATGGCCTTGGCTTTGTTGGACAAAGAAAAATCCACCAAAATGTCCAAACGATCTAAACGGTTGACCGCTGCACTAGATGATGGTTACAGAAGTTTGGTGCTGAAATGTTAAAAGCGATTTCCCTGGGGAAAAAGAGGGGAATTAGAATAGGGTAGATAAAATATAAGCAATAGGCTTTCCGCTAAGGAGAATAAATAGTCAAAAATTTGATTAACAGGCAGTTGAAAATTAAAAATTGATAAAATGCCGGAGAAAGTCACTTACCCTACCTGAAGATAAACAGCTAGGAGTTTAACAATTTAGTAAGTAGGTAAGCGGTAATGGTAATTATTCTGGTCATCAATAAACATAGGCAATCAGTCACTCCAAATCTCCAAACTCTGATTCCAAAATTCTATGTTCATTTTCACGCAGCCTTTAATACAACAATTCAATCGATTGAGCAACCATTCAAGCATTATTAAATTTTAAAAAAAGTTTAATTCAAACTTCACTTCGCTTCAACTCTTTAAGTAGGTGATTATGAATTCATTTTCTTTTACATGATTTTTTTTTCCTGTCTTTTCACCGCTTTGCCTGTTGTTCATCTCTTTGAATTCTCTTTTGCATTTAAGTTATTTGTCGATGCTGTTGTCAAAATTTTTGTACAACTAAAAAATCAAGACTGCTGCATAAAAATTTTAACGACTAAACAAGTAAACCAGCAACTTCTTTTTTAAGATTTTGTTGACAAGACATACCACTATCTAAACCAATATTTTTTAAATGAGCCAAACCCATATTGAACCCATTTTGAGAGAGAACAAAGACCGATTCGTTCTCTTTCCCATTACCCACCCTGACATATGGAAGTACTATAAACAAGCCGAAGCCAGTTTTTGGACAGCCGAAGAGATTGACTTAGGGCAAGACATGAAAGATTGGCTGGCATTGAACGATGGCGAGCGCCACTTCATCACGCACGTGTTGGCCTTTTTCGCGGCTAGCGATGGCATTGTGAACGAAAACTTGGCCGAGCACTTTGTTTCTGAAGTGCAATACACCGAAGCAAAGTTTTTCTACGGCTTTCAAATCGCCATCGAAAACATCCACTCGGAAACTTACTCTTTATTAATAGACACCTACGTTAAAGATCCAAAAGAGAAAGACATGCTCTTTCACGCTATCGAAACCATGGATTGCGTGAAGAAAAAAGCCGACTGGGCACTAAAGTGGATCGACCAAGGAAATTTTCAAGAACGCTTGGTAGCATTTGCGGCCGTGGAGGGCATTTTCTTCTCAGGTTCTTTCTGCTCCATTTTCTGGTTAAAGAAACGCGGCTTGATGCCTGGCTTGACTTTCTCTAACGAGTTGATCAGCCGCGATGAAGGCTTGCATTGCGATTTTGCTTGCCACTTGTACACTGAACATGTAAAAAATCAATTGCCCGTGGAGCGCGTGATTGAGATTATAAAAGATGCGGTAGAAATTGAGAAAGAGTTTGTTACCGATGCCCTGCCCGTGAATTTGATTGGTATGAACGCTTTGCAAATGTGCCAGTACATTGAATATGTGGCCGATCGCCTCATCAATGAATTGGTCGGCCAAAAAGTGTACAACGCCACTAACCCATTCGACTTTATGGACATGATCAGCTTGCGCGGAAAGACCAACTTCTTTGAGAAGCGCGTGGCCGAATACCAGAAAGCTGGAGTAATGAAGAGCACTGAAAAAGAAAGTGCTCCAAAGTTTTCGTTGAACGAAGATTTTTGATATATTCGATTCGCCATTTTTTAAACTTTTTTTTTAACAACCCACAACCTATTCTAACATGCTCGTATTAAAACGTGACGGACACCGGGAGTCCGTAAAGTTTGATAAAATCACCGCCCGAATTGAAAAACTCTGCTACGGTTTAGATCCCAAATTTGTCAACCCAGTAGAGGTGGCGATGAAAGTAATCAATGGTTTGTATGACGGTGTTTCTACCGTAGAACTGGACAACCTTGCCGCTGAAACTGCGGCATCGTTAACCACCAGGCACCCAGATTTTGCCAAGTTGGCGGCACGGATTGCGGTTTCGAACCTGCACAAGGTTACAAGTAAATCGTTTTCCAGCACCATGAAACGTTTGTACAACTACGTTGACCCAAAGACAGGGCAAAATGCCCCCTTGATTTCGAAGGAGTCATGGAAGGTGATTCACGAACACGCAGCCGAACTGGACGAAGCCGTTCTATACGATCGCGACTTCAGCTACGACTACTTTGGTTTCAAAACCTTGGAGCGCTCGTACCTGATGAAGATCGATGGAAAAGTGGTGGAGCGTCCTCAACACCTGTTAATGCGGGTAGCGGTGGGCATCCACGGAGAAGATATTCCGGCAGCTATTGAGACATACAATTTACTTTCAGAGAAGTGGTTTACACACGCCACTCCTACCCTCTTTAACGCAGGCACACCCAAGCCTCAACTTTCATCTTGCTTCTTGTTGACCATGAAGGATGATAGCATTGATGGCATTTATGATACATTAAAACAAACCGCCAAGATTTCTCAATCAGCAGGTGGCATTGGCTTGAGCATTCACAATGTGCGTGCAAAGGGCTCTTATATTAAAGGAACTGGCGGCACATCCAACGGCATTGTGCCCATGCTGAGAAACTTTGACATGACAGCTCGGTACGTAGATCAAGGTGGCGGCAAACGCAAAGGCAGTTTCGCCATTTACTTAGAGCCGTGGCATGCCGATGTGTTTGATTTTCTCGAACTGAAGAAAAATCACGGCAAGGAAGAAATGCGCGCCCGTGATCTTTTCTATGCGATGTGGATTCCGGATTTGTTCATGAAGCGGATTGAAGACAACGAAATGTGGTCGCTCTTCTGCCCGAACGAGGCTCCTGGCCTTGCCGAATGTTGGGGTGAAGATTTCGAGCGCTTGTATGAAAAATATGAGAAAGAAGGAAAATACCGCAAGCAAGTAAAAGCACAAGATTTGTGGTTTGAAATATTGGAAGCTCAGATTGAAACGGGCACTCCTTACATGTTGTACAAAGATGCCGCCAATCGCAAATCCAATCAAAAGCATTTGGGTACGATCAAGTCGAGCAACTTGTGTACAGAGATTATCGAGTACACCTCGCCTGATGAAGTAGCCGTATGTAACTTGGCGTCTATCGCGCTGCCTAAGTTTGTAACAGACGAAGGTAAATTCGACCACCAAAAATTGTATGAGATCACGAAAGTGGTAACACGCAATCTCAATAAAGTAATTGATGTAAATTACTATCCTGTTATAGAGGCGAAGAACTCAAATATGCGTCACCGCCCCATCGGCATTGGCGTGCAAGGGTTGGCCGATGCGTTTATTTTGTTGCGTATGCCGTTTGACTCAGAAGAAGCGCGTGGTTTGGATACCGATATCCACGAGACGATTTACTTTGCCGCCATGGAAGCTTCGATGGAGTTGGCAAAAGAGAATGGTCCATATGAATCGTACAAAGGCTCACCCGTATCAAAAGGAATTTTCCAATTTGACATGTGGGGCGTAACGCCATCGTCAAGAAGATGGGATTGGACCAAGTTGAAACAAGAAGTGAAGAAAAACGGTGTACGCAATTCCTTGTTGTTGGCTCCGATGCCTACCGCCTCTACTTCGCAAATTTTAGGAAACAACGAGTGCTTTGAGCCCTACACATCCAATATTTACACCCGCAGAACATTGTCGGGTGAGTTTATCATTGCCAACAAGCATCTGATGAAAGATTTGATCAGTGCAGGTTTGTGGAGCGAAACCATGCGCCAAAAATTGATTGGTGCAAATGGCTCGGTACAAGGCATTGCAGAAATCCCTCAAAACATTAAAGACATTTATAAAACCGTTTGGGAGATTTCGCAGAAGGCCATTATTGATATGAGTGCCGACCGCGGTGCTTACATCTGCCAAAGCCAGAGCTTGAACATCCACTTGACCAATCCAAACTTTGGCAAGTTGACATCGATGCACTTCTATGCTTGGAAGAAAGGTTTGAAAACCGGTATGTACTATTTGCGTAGCAATGCAGCAGCCGATGCCATCAAGTTTACACTTGATAAATCAGCACTTGCCCAACCTACCACCGCAGAGGCAACCACTACCATGACGGTGAGTGAAACCGTAACCGTACAACAACCTGTGATGGTGGCTGCTGAAACGCAACAAACCTTGCGCTACGAAGCACCCGTAACGGATTACGAACAAAAACGTGCCGACATGGCATGTTCATTGGATAATCCTGATGCGTGCGAGGCGTGTGGTTCGTAAAAGAATCAAGAATAGAATTCAGAAGAAAAAAAACCCGGCTTATCACCGGGTTTTTTTGTTTACTCCAAAATCATGTTTGACGACTTGGGATAGCGGATCGTATACTGAAGTTTGATGGCTTCTGTCTTGCCGGGCTGAATTACCTTTTTCCATTTCAATAAACCCGTTTCTTCGTTGTGCTCTGCGTTGGAGTCCTCTATCTTATCTACATCAATATCTTTTGTGTTGGGAATAGGCAACTGATCTTCGATCAAAATCAAGACAGGTTGCGTTTTTTTATTACGCACTGTAATCTCGTAGGTAAACGAAGATTTTTGACTGCTTCCAATCAATTGCCTTGACGAGAGGTTCTTTAACTTCTCGCGCTTCACCGACACATTTGAATCTCTGCCCAATGAAATACGAAGCGTGTCGCTTGAGTTGCGTGTATCCAAAACCGATTTTCCAATGAATTTACCTTCAAAAAATAAGTTCGCTTCGCCTGCCAGAAAATTGTATTCATCCCACCCTGTCACTTTTGCAATTAGAAAAGCATCCAAATCAATTTTTGGAACGCAAGAATATTCGTACAGCGCATCCAGTCCATATTCAACCATATCCGTAGCACGCACTTCTCCGTCTGATTTAATTGAAAAAGGCTCGGTAATGGTAAATTCAAAATTGGTTTGCTTTACAATAGTGGTAGCCGCAATTGTTTTGGGCACACGCGGAGTGTAGGTTCTAAATCCATCATCGTTGGTAACGGTACTAATAGAACCTGTTAATTCTCTTTTTTGCGAAACCCCATAACCCGTTACAACTATTTCATTCAACTGAGTTGCATCCGAAGATAGATGAACATCGATTGCATTTCTTCCGTTGATTGGAATTTCTTCGGTTTTCATCCCGATAAAGGAAACCACTAACGAAAAAGCTTCAGGAGGCAGCGACAAGTGATAGTTTCCTCCCGCATCTGTCACCGTGCCAATGGTGGTTCCTTTTACAACCACATTAACACCCGGCAATCCAACTCCATCTTCATCGCTTATCACTCGACCTTGCACATAAGAGCTACTTGAGTTTACTCCTACAGACGCTATGCCTCTGATTCGAATGGAATTGCTATAGCCATTATTGAATCCTAATACCCATGTTTTCAATGACGGCTTCTCTCCCGCCATGAGCGGATTTGCCGAAGAGATGATCAAGTCAACATTGTCCCAATCCTCACCCGATTGTTGTGATACATTGGCTTTGTAAGTAATGCTGACGGGCGACTCTATATTCTTTGCGCGAATGTCATACGATGGAAACCACTTCGCATTTTTTACCAAATATTTTAAGGAAAAGTTCGATTGAACATCCGCTTTAGATGAAACCTTCACAGCTATTTCCCCACTTTCCTCTTCTTTCGATGAACTTAATTCCCTTAGTTGGCTATCAATCTTGGCAATGTCTTCATTTATTTTTCTGATGTTTTTATCGATTTCAAAAAGCTTGGACTTGATTTCCAATAGCCGCTGACGAAAGTAGTCCATGGCGATTTTAAGTTGCTCAACCTCCACGCCTTTTGAAGTGCCGCCAATTGACTTATTGGTTTTTAAAATGATCTCTTCTTCCTTATAGACTTCTTCTTGCGATAACTCCTGTCTGAGCAAAATGGCTAACCGCTTTTTCTCGATTTCAAGATTTGATATCCTGCCCGGCTTTTGTTGTTTTTCAAGGTAATCGACATTAAAAGCAACAGATAATATTTTTACACCTTGCGAGGCTTCCGCCTGAATGCTTTGTTCCAATATCCGAGGTGATAAGTTTTTGAAGGTGAGGATCGTGACACCTGCCCTCAGGTTTACGGTGGCATTTCTTGTTACTTGTGCGCCTTCTAGGAAAACCGTGGCTTGTCTAATTTTAGAAGATACACTTTGATTCTGCTCTTGAGCGTAGGCCATAGCAATTGTAATAGCCAATAATGAAGTAAAGATTGCTTTCATAGCGTTGAGGTTTAGGTTTCAACACTAGGATGCTTTCGTTATGTATTTTCCATAAAACGGGGCCAGATATAAAGTTGCAAGGGCTGCCGAAAAAAACACTACCCTGTGGTTTGCGTGGAGGGTGGTGAGGGTAGAGATTTTTTTGCAAGCGTAGCGCACCTTTGCGGCTTTCTATTACGCATACCCGTAACTTTGTGTTATGTTTAACTATTGCTACTTCATTAGTAACTCAAATAGTTTGGTGTTGATATAAAGGGTTTCTTTCCAAACTTGTTTTGACTTTAGAATACCAATGTCTTCGAGTTGTTTAAGATATTTAGATGCTGTAATGCGAGATATCTTCATGCGGGTAGTTAAAATTTCAGTTTTACAGTAAGGGTGCTCAAATAAAATCTCGATTAATTCTTTATCGTACGCTTTGGAAGCTTCCTTCTTTACCTTTTCCTGTGTGCTGATGAACAGTTTTTGAATGGCTTTAATTTGTTCGATTGTCTCAAGGGAGGTTTGCTCCACGCCTTTTAACATATACAGAATCCAATCTTCCCATTTATCTTTTGTACGAACTTCCTGAAGAAGACGATAATATTCTGCTTTATTTTGAATGATGTACTCACTTAGATATAGGATAGGACTTTCTAATAAATCACTAAGTATGATTTGCAGTATGTTAATGATTCTTCCTGTTCGACCATTGCCGTCATAGAACGGATGGATGCTCTCAAACTGATAATGCTGAACTGCCATTTTGATAAGAGGTGAGATATCATTTTGCTCATTTATATACTCCTCTAAATTCTTTAAGAGTTTTAAAATTATTTCGTGGTCATCGGGTGGAGTATAGATGACTTTGTTGGTAGAGGCATTTCTTAGCGCGGTACCCGGAAGTTTTCGGATGCCGGCATTATTTTCTTCCAGAATTTTTTGAATGTTGATGATTGCATTCGTGCTTAAAAAACCTTTTTGCTTAATGAAATTAAAGCCAAAGAGTGCGGCCTCTCTATAGCGCAACACTTCTTTTGTGGCCGGATCAGGTTCTATGCCTTTAGCAGAGAGTGCCTGATATAGTTTGTCTTGCGTGGTGATTACATTTTCAATTTCGGAGCTGGCTCTCGCTTCTTTAAGAATAACAGCATTTAATAGAATGGAAGGATTGGGTAAGGTTGGAGCCAACCCCTTTAACTCTGCTAAAGCAACAGATGATTTCACCAACTGCCGCAACACCTTCACGGTTTCAATTTTTTCCCGTTTAGGGGGTAGTACAGGTAGTTTGTTATAGGGGTTTTCAGCAGAATCTTTCATGTGTTAATGTTTATTGCTACTAGTCACTTGGAATTCGGATTATCGTATTGTGGAGTACGACACCCCTATGCTCATTTCATGTAAAAGGTTTATACCTGATTGGGTTATCATGTAAAGATAGTGATAAATAATATACATGATAAAACTCTCAAGTATAGAAAGTATACATGAGGGATTAACTTGGGTTTACCCTCTGTTGCCTTACGACATTGCTGTTTAGAAGAAGTTTCTCGATTCTGTGGTGCACCCTTGCCCGTCAAAAAAAATTGAGAAGGTTATCCATCAAATCCAAACCAAAAGCAAAACCATTGTTATCTAAATCCGATATTTGACAAAGTAGAGTTACGTAAGTCGTATAGGTCTTTTGGTGTAGCCCAATTTTCTGAATGAATTAAGTTACGGTTCTTCACTTTGCTAGATTCTCTTATCATCACTTTTATCAAATGAAATCAGGTTCATCATTTCGCTAAGGCGTGAGCGGAGCACCGCTACCGGCACCTAGGGATTGAGCGACTTTGAATAATTTGAAAGGGTATAAAAAGAAAAAAGCCCGAATTCATAGAGAATTTGGGCTTTTAGTTTTAGTTGATTTTCAACTGGCAGAGGAGGAGGGATTCGAACCCCCGGACCTCGTGAAAGGTCTCCGGTTTTCAAGACCGGTGCAATAAACCGCTCTACCACTCCTCTGTTTACTTCTTCGCAGCTTTAGCGAAGGAGTTATTTTGCGATTTTGGACTGCAAAAGTAATGGTTATTTTGTTTTCGGCAAACCAGCAACCCTACTCTTCGCTAAAATCGGCAAAAGTCTTTTTTATTTCCTCGTTATCGTATTTAGGATAGGCCGGCAAGGCTGCACTAAGCTCTAAAGTCTCCAATTTTTGATTGTTGATAATGGGCAACAGCTTATCGCGGTCGGCATCAAAAGATTTATCCCTGCGGGCAGATTTAAGGGCATACTTACGGGCAAAGTTGTCACCCTCCAATTGCAATTGGTTACGGATCTCAACATTGATTTTCAGCTTGTCCAAAATCTCATTTTTCGATTTGCCAATCACTTCCGTTGCTTCCAGGGTTCCCAACGTAAGCACCGTAGTTCCCCCAATGGCAGAAACGGCTTTGTAGCTGTTGGGGTCGTTCGATAAAACGACAGGCGATAATCCGGTGGTTGCACCCAACGATGCATTTAAAATGGCGCGATTCTTTTTGCCCTTTTTCGCTTGCTTCAATGTTTTGCTCAACACCTCATGGTTCTCGTCTAGTTTTTCGATCAATGATTTGGCTGTAAGGAGCAAGTTTTTATATTTCTGAAATAGCAACTTGTCCTTTTCATCAATATTTTCGGCATCGAGCACTTTTACTTTAATCTTACGTTCAATCCGATTGGCGGATTTATCCAACACAAAAAAAATCAAACCAATGGCCTTTTCTTTTTCTGCCTCTTCTACAAAACTGTATCCCGGCAACCAAGTAAACTCACCCTGCACATTGGTACTTTCTTTCAAACTGTTTTTGCTGATACGCGTATCGGAACTAACAAAGTCGAACGTGGTGATGTTATCATCTCCATTTGGGTCAGAAGCATAAATCTTAAAGTTCAACCGATCGTCTTCTTTGATGGTGAAGGTGCTATCGCCCGGAAGGATGAGCAAATCAGGCGGCAGGTCGAGTTGCGTCTGGGCAATTTTTATACGGCCTTTTATCTCTGCTTGTTCGGGTTGGTCTTGAATAACAAATTCCAAAACCAACGCATTATTTTTTAAGAAGTTGAATTGATTGCGCGAAGGGTTCCAGGTAATTAAACCTTGCGAAGAAAACTGTAAACCCTCTGGCAGCTGTGAAACAACAGGCTTGTACACGATGGGGTCATTGTCAGGATCGGTCACATAATCGTCTGAAATTTGATATTGATTTTGCGTGGATTGCTTGACGTAAAAAGTGGGCAAGTCGTCAATCAGTGGCGGCCTATTTTGATGGAGGATAGTAAATGAAATTGGCTTCCGTATGCGATGACCATTTTTCCATTCGGCCTGAAATATCAACGTGATTTCTTTTTGCTTTTCAAGACGGTCAACCAAATCAAAAGAAGGCGTCCACGAAAAACGGCCGAGCGTATCAAGCGAAATTCGGTAGCCATTGATTCCGTCTATCGAAAACCTAGGTTTTTCTGGGTCGGTGACATTCAAATTAAAGGTGAGCTCTTGGCCTTCTTTTAAAACCGTCCAGTTTTCAGTGCTAGGAAAAATGAAATTTTGCCCAAAAAGATGATCAGACACCAAAATAAAAACAACAATAAAAGGCCAAAGCCGCATGACGAAAACTATTTTAACGAGTGGCAAATTTAGTATTTTGTGCGTTTATTAAAACTGTAACTTTCGTCCAACATCAGTTGCTGTTATGCCAAAATCCAAACCCGAAAAGAAGCACAACTTTTTTGAGGACGTATATGAAGTGGTGAAGTTGATTCCGAAGGGCCGTGTTACGAGCTATGGTGCGATTGCCAAATACCTTGGCACCGGCATGAGCGCGCGTATGGTGGGATGGGCGATGAATGCGGCCCATGGCCTAGGTATTGCTGCACACCGAGTGGTCAATTCAAAAGGACTGTTGACTGGCCGGCATCACTTCACGCCACCAAATTCGATGCAAAAGAGTTTGGAAAAAGAAGGAGTGAAAGTGAAGAAACATCAAGTACAAGATTTTGAAAAGAGACTTTGGGATCCGAGGAAGGAGTTGCTTTAAATCTTTGCCTCATGCTTCAAGCTACACGCCACAAGCCTGCGGCCTGAAGCATGGACGTGCAGCCAAATGAGGTAATGAATTAACACAAATTTTCAATATTTTTCAACATGACAATCGACCTTCGAAGCGACACCGTAACCAAACCAACTCCTGCCATGAAAGAGGCCATGTTCACAGCCGAGGTAGGCGATGATGTTTTTGGTGAAGACCCCATGGTAAATAAACTGGAAGAAAAGTGCGCAGCCCTATTAGGCATGGATGCAGCCGTGTACTGCCCCAGCGGCACCATGACCAACCAAATTGGCATCAACGTGCTCACACAGCCCTACGATGAAGTGATTTGCTACAAAGGCGCACACATTTACAAATATGAAGGAGGTGGACTGATGGGCAACAGTCAGGTAAGTGTAAAATTATTGAATGGCGATAGAGGAAGAATATCAGTTGAGGAAATTGCGGCCAATATCAATAACGATGACCAGCATTATCCTCGCACAGCGGTGGTAGCTTTGGAAAACACAGTGGTGCGTGAAGCGGGAAGTTTTTATTCATTGAAAGACATTGAAAAAATAAGTGCCTTTGCTCGCAGCAAAAATTTACAAATGCACTTGGATGGAGCAAGGTTGTTCAATGCGTTAGTAGCCACAAGAGAAAATGCGGTTGACTACGGAAAATATTTTGACACGATTTCAATTTGTTTATCGAAAGGATTAGGTGCTCCTGTGGGTTCAGTATTGGTTTGCAAAAAGGAGTTTGCAAAAAAAGCGCGAAGAATGCGCAAGGTTTTTGGTGGAGCTTGGCGGCAAGCTGGATTTTTAGCTGCTGCTGGAATTTATGCCCTAGACCATCATGTTGGTCGATTGAAAGAAGACCACGCACGAGCAAAAAAATTAGGCGAGTGCTTGCAGCAACAATCGTATATAAAATCAGTAATGCCAGTAGACACCAATATTGTGATTTTCGAACTGGTAGCCGCTGTAACACCAACTTTGTTCTTAGAAAAAATAGGAAATCATAATATAAAGGCACTCGCCTTTAGCGCTACTGAAATCAGGTTGGTGACACATTTGGATTTTGATGATACTATGCTGCAAAAGACAATCACTGCATTAAATCAACTTCGTTTTTCATGATGGATGAATTAGGAAAATCGATACCCATCTCGGAGGGAATGGTAGATGCCGAACAAGGTGGGGAGCGCAAGCAGCCCAATGAGTTTTGCTTGAACTGTGGAACAAAATTGCTCGATACCTTTTGCCATCATTGCGGTCAAAAGGATATTCCACAGCGGCAAACGCTAGGCGAGCTCTGGACAAATTTCATTTCATCGTTCTGGAGTTACGAAGGGAAATTTTTCCGCACGACCAAATACCTAGTTACAAAACCAGGGTTTTTAGCTGAAGAGTATTGTGCCGGCAAGCGCGAAAGCTATTACCATCCCGCCCGCATGTACGTGTTCATCAGCTTTGTGTTCTTCTTCGCCTTTTTTTCCGTTGCAGATTTTGAAGAAGAAAAAAAAACTGAAAAGGACAAAGTTGAACTCAGTGAAAAAGACAAGAAAGAAATTGCCGATAATACAAAGAAAGGTTTGGATCAAGTTGTAAAATTTACGGGCGATTCCTCATTTGTTGCCCTGAGTGATTCCGTCCAGAAGCAGGTAAATGCCAGCTTAGATACCACTAAGTCAAAAAAGAAAAAGCAAAGCGGTGCAAGTTTCAATTTCGATGATGTAGCAGAATACAAGACGATTGAAGCATATGACTCCATTCAGCTGACCAAGCCAGAGGCAGACCGCGACAATTGGTTTGTTCGGCTTGTTTCAAAACAAGTCATTAATGTACGAAACAAGTATGGCGAAGATTCAGAAAGATTGGGTGAAGAATTTCTTGCTGCCTTCAAGGACAATTTTTCCAAGGTGCTGTTCTATTTGCTTCCTTTTTTCGCACTACTGCTCAAGTTGCTGTATATCCGCAGGGGATACTACTATAGCGAACACCTGGTATTCTCGATTTACTACTACAACTTCTTTTACCTAGCCGGCACCTTGCAAATAATGGTAGGACTTTTGCCTTGGCTTGCATGGACGAGCACGTTTATAGGGTTTTGGATTGTACTGTACTTGTTGTTCGCCATGAAGCGCATGTACAAACAAAGCTGGAGGAAAACTATTTTAAAATACTTAGTCTTTGGTTTTTTATTCATCATCTTGGTAGCAATTGCTTTTGCAATTAGTGCTTTTGTAGTGTTCTTATCGATTTAAGTTGTGATTAACAACCGAGTGCCTTTAGCCGAACGCATGCGCCCTGCTAAGTTAACCGACTTAGTTGGGCAGAGCCATTTGGTAGGAACCAACGGCATCATCCGCAAAGCCATTGAAACGAGCAACGTGCCTTCCATGATTTTGTGGGGACCGCCTGGAGTGGGCAAAACCACCATCGCCAATATTATTGCCAATGAAGTAAAGCGACCTTTTCATATTTTAAGTGCTGTGAGCGCGGGCGTGAAAGATGTTCGGGAGATTATTGAAAAAGCAAAATATACCACTCGTGCAATTTTATTTATCGATGAAATTCACCGTTTCAATAAATCACAGCAAGACGCACTGCTTGGTGCGGTGGAAAAAGGAACGATTACCTTGATTGGCGCCACCACCGAAAACCCTTCCTTTGAAGTCAACTCCGCTTTGCTTTCGCGATGTCAAGTGTATGTGCTCAAGCCGCTTACCAATGATGAACTCATTCAACTAGCACAACACGCCATTCTGCAAGACAATGATTTGAAAAATCGCTCCATTGAAATAAGAGAACGGCAGGCCCTGATTAATATTTCAGGGGGCGATGCGCGCAAACTTCTCAACTTAATTGATTTGATTGCCGAAGCGACTGTTGGTGATGTGGTCATTACCGATGAGTTGGTGATGAACGTAGCACAAAAACACATTGCCATCTATGACAAAAGTGGTGAGCAACATTACGATATCATTTCCGCCTTTATCAAATCCATCCGCGGCAGCGACCCCAATGCAGCGGTTTATTATTTGGCCCGAATGATTGAAGGGGGTGAAGATGTCAAATTCATTGCCCGCAGAATGGTGATATTGGCCAGCGAAGACATTGGTAACGCCAACCCAACGGCATTGGTGATGGCCACCAGTGCTTTTCAAGCCGTCAATGTAATTGGGTATCCCGAAGCAAGGATTATACTTTCGCAGTGCGCAACGTACTTGGCGAGTTCGCCCAAAAGCAACGCCAGCTACGTAGCGATTGATAATGCTTTAAAAGCGGTAAACGATTTAGGTGATTTGCCTGTTCCGTTATCTGTGCGTAACTCGCCCACCAATCTGATGAAAGACTTGGGTTATGGAAAGGATTATCAATATGCCCACAGTTTTGAAAATAACTTTGTGAATATGGAATTTCTACCCGAACAGATTAAAGGCACTACGTTTTACAACCCCGGTAATAATCCGCGCGAAAATGAGTTACGGAACTATTTGAAGAATTTGTGGAAGGAGAAGTATGGATACTAATTTGAAAATGAGTCAATTTGAAAATTCTGCCATTAAACCAATAACCTGAAACCAGCAACCAGCAACCAGCAACTACGAAACGTGCAACGCCTACAATTTGAACATTCGCCATTATTTATCCTTCTCTGCTTGGCCGTTGGGGTGGGCTATGCCTTTGTTTTGTACCAATCGAAAAGTCCGTGGAGCAAAAGAGCAAATCAAGTATTGTTTGGGTTGCGGGCAGGATTGGTGACGCTTCTTTGCTTTTTGTTGATTGGCCCCATCTTAAAACTCATCACCAATCAAGTTGAAAAACCTTCGTATGTTTTCTTGATTGATAATTCTAAATCCATTTCAGAAATACTAGACTCCACCCGGTTAATAAAAATAAAATCGGATTTAGAACAAGCGGCCGATGCATTGAAACAACAAGGCTTCGAGGTGAAGTGGAAAAGTTTAAGCAATCAATCAGAGAGTTTTTTGTTCAATCAATCGCAATCTGATTTAACATCTGCTTTGCGCGAAACGCTGGCCGACTATGAAGGAAAGAATCTATCGGGCATCACCTTGGTTTCAGATGGGCTTTATAACTCGGGCACTTCACCTTTATACACACCCCTGTCCGTGGCCGTCAATACGGTTGGCATTGGCGATACTACCGCGCGAGCTGATTTGATTCTGAAGAATGTGGAGTACAATAAAATTGCTTATCAAGGAAATAAATTTCCGATTCGTGCCGAAGTTTTAATCCAAAACCTACCCAATCAAAATATTTCAATCCGAATTCTAAAAAATGGAAAAGTAATAGAGCAACAGACCAAAAATTCCGAAACAAAAACCGTACTCGCCATTGATTTTCTATTAGAAGCTTCGGAAAAAGGAATGCAGCGATTAGAGGTGGTGGTCGATGCCCTCTCAACAGAATCCAATCTTAAAAACAATCGTGTCAGCATTTTTGTAGAGGTGGCGGAAGGGAAAAAGAAAGTGCTGCTGGTAGCTCCCTCGCCTCATCCGGATATCAAAGCGATCCGAGCGGTGGTCGACAAAAATTCAAACTATGAATTTATTTTGCACATACCGGGCGTGGCCGAAGCCGAAGCAGCCATGCTAAAACCCACGGCTGTTGAGCTTGCCATTTTTTACCAAGCAGTTGATGTGTTTGGCAAGACCACCTCCCTCCTACAACAATTTTTAAAAAGCAAAACCTCTGTTTGGATAATATTGGGCAACCAATCGAACCTGCGGCAGCTGAGCGCGAATACGGTGCCATTGGCTTTTGATAACTTGGGTCAGACCGATGAAGTAACTCCCATTATCAATCAATCCTTTCGCGACTTTAGCTTTCAAGAAAACAGCAATGGAATTTTTGCTCGTTATCCGCCAGCCGAAGTGCCGTTTGGTAAATTTTCCTTCCCCTCCACTGCCAACATACTGCTGTACCAGCGCATTGGCAGCGTGGCTACCGACCGACCATTGTTGTTTACCTGGATAGATGAAAACCGAAAACTGGCCGCCTTGGTAGGAGAAGGCATTTGGAAATGGCGGCTGCACGAATTTAGTACCACCGAAAAAACAGAAATGTTTGACGATGTGTTTTTGAAACTGATTCAGTACCTCAGCACACAAGAGGACAAGCGCAAATTCAGATGCTTTCCTGTTCAAAATGAATTTTTAGAGTCTCAATCGGTAACACTAGAAAGTCAGGTGTACAATGATTTGTACGAAACCATCTACGGAAACAAAATCGAAATCGAATTAAAAGACGAAACCGGAAACACTACTCGTTATGATTACGTAACCAGTCCGGGGGGAGTGCGCTACCAAATTGGGGGATTGAAAGAAGGTGTGTATCAATACAAAGCCTCTACCCAAATCAACAATCAACGCGAAGAAGTGCGTGGACAATTTTTGGTCACGGCCGCTACTCTTGAAGAACAAAACCTAACAGCCGATTTTGGTTTACTGCGAAAACTGTCTCAAGCCAACGAAGGTAAATTCTACCAAGCTAACAACCTTGCTGCCCTTAACAATGACTTTCAAAAACTGGAAGCCAAAAGCCTCATCCACTCCGATGAGTCATTCAACCCACTCATCAACCTCAAATGGTTTTTCTTTTTACTGTTGTTGGTAGTGAGCGGAGAGTGGTTTTTGAGGAAGTATTGGGGTGGGTATTGATTTCTCTACATTTGATAATATGCTATCTTTGTTTAAGCAGTTAGATAATTATTTATGGAAAGAATTGTAATAGAAGTATCACCCAACGTTGCCCGCGCTTGGCGAAGTGCATCAGATAGCAAACGAAAAATGCTGGGCAATGAAGTAAGTGTGCGCATTGGTAAAGAACTTTTGAACGGGTCGAAAGAAGAGTACATTCAATACATCCGTGAGTTGCAACAAACAATGAAAGAGCAAGGCCTTACTCAAGAATTGCTCAATGAAATCTTGAACGAAGATGAAGATTGACAAAGTCTTCGTATTCGATACTAATTCAATAGTTAGCGCCCACCTTATCGCTGGTTCTGTAAGTGACCAGGCTTTCCAAAAGGCATTGCGATTAGGCGCAATTGCTATTTCAGAAACAACCATGATTGAACTTGTGGACGTATTGTACCGCAAAAAGTTTGACAAATATTTTAACGAGGAACAAGCCCGTGAAAAACTCATCCAAAAAATAGAAGAGTATGCGGTAACTTTTTCTCCTAGTGAAAAAATCACAGTCAGCATTGACCCAGACGATAACATGTTTTTGGAACTTGATGTTGCCTCTCAAGCTTCGTGCATTATTTCAGGTGACCCTCATTTGCACGCTCTCAATCCCTTCAGAGAAATTCCAATTTTATCTGCATCTGATTTCTTGAAGGTATTTTGATGAGGCTAATTTACACTCCCTTCGCCACCTCATCCCAATTCACCACATTCCACCAATTGGCCACATACTCGTTGCGCTTGTTTTGGTATTTCAAATAATAGGCATGCTCCCACACATCCAAAGCTAAAACAGGCGCACCTTTTAGTTCGCTTAAATCCATCAACGGATTGTCTTGATTGGGTGTAGAACCAATTTTTAATTTTCCACCATCGTTTACCAACCAAGCCCAGCCCGAACCAAAGCGTTTCATGGCGGCATCCGTAAACTGCTCTTTAAATTTATCAAACGAGCCAAACGCGCCATTGATGGCATCGGCCACTTTGCCAGTGGGTGCTCCTCCTCCATTTGGTTTCATCGCATTCCAAAAAAAGTTGTGGTTGTAAACCCCACCACCATTGTTGCGTGCCTTAGCCGATAGCTTGGAAACGTTCGCAAAAAAATCTTTTTCAGTTTCAAAAGTAATTTTGTCGGCACCAATGGCTTCGCTCACATTTTTTACATACGCAGCGTGGTGCTTGCTGTAATGAATCTCCATGGTCATGGCATCAATGGAGGGCTCGAGTGCGTTGTAGGCATACGGCAACTTCACTTGTGCAAACTGAACAGGCGTTAATGCGAATAGCTCCTTTGGATTAATCGAGCTAACAACAGCACCTACGGCTGTTACCTTCAACGCGTCTTTTACAAACTTTCTCCTAGTGGTTTTCATAATTCAATATTTTAGATTCGATTTTAGATTTCTGATTTTCACTGCTATTCCAACGGGTTGCTTGAGTCCTGAAGTTTAGGTCTTTTCACTTCTCCATTTAGTGGCCTAATTTACCTAAAAATTTGATTAGCTTGCATAAACCAAAAACCATACCGTATAATATGGCAGACGTACTGTACGATGAAGCGCCTTCTTTAGATTTAGCAGACTTCACAGGAAATAATCCTGACAAGAAGAAAAAATTTGTGCACGACCTTGGCACCGCTTATAACAATATTGGTTTTGTAGCAATTCGAAATCATTATCTGACAGACGATTTATCTTCAAAGCTTTACGACCTCATTAAAAAGTTTTTCGCCCTGCCCGATGCCGTAAAACAACAATATGAAATAGCCGGATTAGCAGGGCAGCGTGGCTATATCGGCAAAGGAAAAGAACACGCTAAAGGCCGCAACACGGGCGACCTAAAAGAATTTTATCACGTAGGGCAAGAGGTAAAAGACAACGACCCGATCAAAAGTGAATATCCAGATAACATTTGGCCAACAGAGCTTCCCGAGTTTGAAAGCATCGCACTTGAAGTATATCAGCGATTGGAAAAAACAGGTATGCAAATGCTCAAGGCTATTGCCTTGTATTTGAACATGCCCGAAGACTACTTCGACAAAAAAGTTAAGCATGGCAACAGCATCCTTCGCCCCATTCATTACTTCCCCATCGAAAACCCAGAGGCAGTACCAGCCGATGCCGTGCGCGCAGCCGAGCATGGAGACATCAACCTTATTACATTGTTGATGGGCGCCAGTGCCGATGGATTACAAGTGTTAAGACGGGACAACAAGTGGATACCCATCACTGCCTTACCCGAACAATTAGTGGTAAATGTAGGCGACATGCTAGAACGATTGACCAATAAAAAATTAAAGTCAACTATTCACCGAGTGGTCAATCCGCCCCGCGAGCAGATGAACAAACCGCGCTACTCCATTCCATTCTTCATGCACCCACGCTCCGAAATGAGTTTGGCCGCATTGTCCAGCTGTGTAGACCCAGAAAACCCAAAGCAATGGGAAGACATTACAGCAGGAGAATTTTTAAATCAGCGTTTACGCGAAATTGGTTTAAAGAAATAGAGGTGAAAAACTAAGCCTTGACGCACCCTGTCAATTATATTGCTTTCCTGAAAGATGTCTTCGTACTTTCTATCTCTAGTTTTGGAGGACCTCAAGCACATTTGGCACACTTTCAAAAAATGCTGGCGCAAAAGCGGCAGTATGTAACCGAAGCAGAACTAATTGAACTAAATGCTCTTTGTCAAGTTTTGCCCGGCCCCACCTCTACGCAAACACTTTCTGCTGTTGGCTACAAATTAGGTGGCCCCAACTTGGCTTACTTGACTTTGTTGATTTGGATGTTGCCTTCTGTCACTATCATGACGGTGGCAGGCTTGCTCATTGGCAGTTTCGATTCGAAACAAGTATTTGCCTTCACTAGGTTCATTCAACCCATGGCAGTAGGATTGGTAGCGTATGCCGCCTATACCATGGGTCTAAAAGCGATTGCCCGATTTCGAGCAGTGTTGATTATGCTGGGTGCAGGATTGATATCATTCTATATCAAAACACCTTTTGTGTTTCCCATTGTATTGTTGATTGCAGGGGTAATAACAGCCTTCAACTATAAAGTATATCCGCGCGAAGAGAAAAAAAAATTTGAAGTGCCTTGGGCAAATTTCTTTTTATGGATTGGGGTTTTGATACTGGCCGCCATTTTAGGTAGTTTAACAAAAAACACACCTTCCTTTCTTCCTGTCCGTTTATTTGAAAACTTCTATCGAAATGGAAGTTTGATTTTTGGAGGGGGCCAAGTGCTGACTCCTTTGTTGCACACAGAGTTTGTACAATTTGCCAAACCTACTATCGAAGGCATCCGTGAGCCTTACTTAACCAACCAAGAATTTCTTTCGGGATATGCACTCGCACAATCATTGCCAGGCCCGGTGTTCTCGTTTAGTTCGTATGTGGGAGCTCTGGCCATGCATAGTCGAGGGTTTGGTATGGGAAGCCAAGTGCTAGGCGGAGTGATGGCTGCCATTGGAATTTTTCTCCCTGGCACATTCCTAATTTTCTTTATGTTTCGGATTTGGGAGAGCTTAAAAAAATTTAGACCAATTCGCGCTTCACTCGAAGGAATCAATGCCGCTAGTGTTGGGCTGGTGACCGCTGCTGCCTTCACGCTTTTTCAGCCACTCGAAGGTTCTTTCTTAAATTATTCATTTATGATTGCCACATTCCTATTGGTTGCGTTCACCAAAATCCCTTCGTGGGCAGTAATAGCTTCAGGTCTGATTTTAGGGTTTCTTCTTTAGGAAAAGCAAATGACTAAAAAAAATCCCCACCCGATTGGGGTGAGGATTCTGAAAATACTTCTAGATTATTTCTTATCCCAACTTAAAGATGATAGGCAATGTATAGCGTTGCTTCACAGCCTTACCTCTTTGCTTACCAGGGTTCCAAGAGGGTGAGCTTTGTACCACACGAATGGCCTCCTCATCACAACCGGCACCAATACCTTTAATCACTTTCACATCACTAATGGCGCCATCTTTACCAATCACAAACTGAACGAATACTTTTCCTTCCACACCCATGCGCCTGGCTTGAGCGGGATATTTCATTTTATCGCTTACCATTTTATAGAAGGCCGACATACCACCTTTGGGGGTAGCCGTTTCTTCCACCACAGTAAAGATTTCATCAACTTCTTCCTTTACCTCCTCGACTACTGTCACAGCTTCTACCTTGGTATCTTCTGTAACCTCTACGTCAAATTTGATGTTAAGGTCTTCTTTGATTTCTTGTTCATCGGGCACCTCCACAATTTGGGGTTGCTGAATAACCGGTGCGGGTGGAGGTGGTTGTTCGGTGGGTGGCACTTCCAACATTTCTTCCATTACGTTGGTACGGGCACCTTGTAAAAGGTCTAATTTTTCTTCGTAGGTGCGGTGTTCAAACGACCTTTCTGCAACTATTAGTGTAAAGGTCAAACCTATACTAAAAAATAGGCCTGTTTTGTTGGTCAAATCTGCTTTTTCTGACTTCTTGGCTTCCATATTGATAAGGTTAGGATTTCAAATATAGCAATACAATCCTAATCCAATAAAGGAGTCACAGAAATGGTCAATTTTTTTTTGATTTTTTTGCAAAATCTTAAAAAAACAGACCTAAAATCTCAAATAAAAGCGGTTAAGCCTAAAAAGCGAACACAATCGGAACGATGCAACGCTGACGAACGGGCTTGCCGCGCTGCTTGCCGGGTGTCCAATTGGGGGCTTTTTGCATCACTCGCACAGCTTCTTCATCACAGCCGGCACCAATGCCACGCAACACCTTCACTTCGCTAATCGAGCCATCTTTGCCTACTACAAACTGCACCAATACTTTGCCCTCCACTCCGGTTCTTCTGGCCACGGCAGGGTAACGTACGTTGTCTTTTAGATATTGATAAAAAGAATTGATGCCACCGATGGGTGCGGCAGCCTCTTCCACGATGGTGAAAATCTCATCTGTCTCTTCTGCGGCAGCTTCGGTTACGGTTACGGTTACGGGCAAATCCACACGGGGTGCTTCCACATCAAACTCTAGGTTCAATGTTTCGTTCACCTCTACTTCATCGGGCACTTCAATAATCTGAGGTTGCTGAATAACCGGGGCAGGTGGTTGCGCTTGTTCGGTGGGCGGCACATCAAGTAACTCTTCAAAATTATTACCACTCTTGTTTTCAGCAATGTTTATTTGCTGGTCCACAGTTTTCCACTCAAAGGCAGTTGAGGCTAACCCCAACGAGGCGAATAAACCAATTCCAAAAAACAGACCGCGCTTATTCGATACGTCAGCCTTTACACTTTTCTTTGCTTCCACAACTTTTCAATTTTAATATTCAATTGAAGTTGTTTACGGCAAGTGTGCGTAAAAAGTTGGAATTAAAAATTTATATATTGAAAAGGAAACTTATTACTTACGGCTTCCGTAGAAGAGCGTGAAGTATGCTGTGGGAAAAATCGCTTGATTGGTAGCGGTGGGCATCAGAATTACTTCTTTGAAGTAAGCATCCACCAAAATACCTACTTCAAATCCTGTTACCTGCGATTTCACTAACCCTAGTTCAAAATTTATCCCGAATTTTAGATTGGCACCCATTTGGATTTTCGATTTGCCCAGGCCTTCAAACAAGTAACCTGTTCCATAAATCTTATCAATGGTATGGTTAGGATTGTTAGGGTCATACTGCTCGTGCACGGTATTAAAAAAACTATTGTCAACAGATCGCTCAATAAAATAAGGAGCTACAATTCCTAAAGAGGGGCCACCGGCAACTACTGCTTTTATCTCAACTCCTTGCTGTGGTGCTTTGGTAAACAAAACAAAATCCCTTCCGTACTGAAATCGGAAAGCATACAAATAGTTGGTTTTGCCATAGATGAAAAAATTACCAGTAGATCCTGATTGAATCCGTACTTCTTGTGGATTTTTCACGTTCATGATTTCCAGGCCAAAAGTCTCAAACTGATTTGGCCGGATGCGTCTTGCTTTTTTGAACGTAAACCCTCCTATTAAACCACCAGCCGAATTCTTGTTTATGCCCCAAGTAAATTCAGAATTGTATTCATAGCTGTCTTGGGTTTGGGCCCATGCGCCCAAACTTATCATGGTGAGACCCGTCAGTAATAAAATTCTTGAATGCGTGTACATCTTTGAATTAAAGTATCCCAAATTTACGTTAATTAGCCAAACGAAAAAGACCTAAGTAAAGTTTAAAAAGTTATGAAGTGGCTGTAAAAAAAGCCCTTTCAATATAATTTGAGCGTTATTTCGGTTCAGGACATACAACCCTAAAATTAAACTACAATACTTATGAATTCTATCATGGCAACAGCCGAATATCTTGGTCAGTTACGCACCCAGGCCACCCATTTGCGCTCTGGGAACACCGTGATAACCGATGCCCCCACCGACAATATGGGCAAAGGCGAGGCGTTTAGCCCTACCGATTTGGTATGTGCTGCCCTTAGCAGTTGCATGATGACCATTATGGGCCAAGTGGCCGAGCGGGAGGCCATCGACCTAAAGGGATTGAAAACGGAGATTGTGAAAATGATGTCTAGCAACCCACGAAAGATTGCAGAAATTGAAATCACTTTTTCGCATCCGCATTTGGTAGCTACCGACATTCAAAAACAAAAATTGATGAATGCCGCCCGCACTTGCCCGGTGGCATTGAGCCTAAGTGAGCATCTTAAGCAAACGGTAATCTTTAATTTTTAGCGTGAAGGCCTGCCAACTGATTTTTGATAGTGGTGTAGTCAATATCAAAATGTGAGCGATCAAATACCGACTTGCCTTTTTGAATAATCAATACTTGAGGTGACTGATGCTCTACACCAAACAATTGCGCAATCTCGTTGGAGATAGAGCGATAGGTAAGTAAATCTAAATAGTAAGCCTTCGTTCCCTTCATTTCTTCTTCATGCCAGTTGCGTTCCAATCGGTTTAACGAGGTTTTGCTGATTGAACAGGTAGTGCTGTGTTTAAAAAGCAACACAGGTTGTTGATTCGATTGTTCTTTTATTTCTACCAGTTGATCGCTAGTGGTTAAGGGAATCCAGTTCATGCTACTTCGCTAGGTAAATTCATAATTAAACTAATCGTATAAATCTTTCCACAATTCTTTCTCTTTCTTATCGTAGCGAGGCCTGCGTACTTTTTCCTTTACCGCCTCGGTTTGATTGTCGCTCTTCTTAAAGAGCTTTGCCCACCACAACTTCACATTCATAAAAATAGTTCGTTCGCCTTTCACATTGTCGCGATGGCCGTGAGCAAATTTTGCATCGGGGTGTAATCCTTTGCCCCGTGGCTTGCTCATCTTCAAGTTCCCTTGATAGTTATTAATTTTAGCATAGGCCCGGCCGGGTGCAATTACTTTCAACGCGTCTTTATCACTCTTGGGATTGTGCCTATAATTGCGTGTCAATCGAGCTCGACCTTGAAAGGTGTTGCCCTTGCTAAATGTTTGGTTAGGTTTGCGTACATCTAAGGCCGATTTATTGCTGCTTGGGTTATGTTTGTAGCTCCAAAGTATTTTCATTCGGCCTTCATATTCGCTGGCTTTTACTGAAGCACTGCTCGGGCCAATACCCTTTAACATTCCGTCCTTGGCATTTGGCTTTTTGATATACTTTCCTTGTTTCACTTTTATTTGCAAGCCTTCCACTGCAAACACGTCATCATCCGGCTCCTTTTTCTTTAGTGAGTTTTTATTGGCCTTCGGATTTTGAACATATTTATAATCACGCTTTACCTTTACTTGTAAGCCCTCTGCTGCAAACGTATCATCGTTGGGTTCGCGTTTCTTTAAAGAGTTATTATTGGCCTTTGGATTTTGAACATATTTATAATCGCGCTTTACCTTTACTTGTAAGCCCTCTGCTGCAAACGTATCATCGTTGGGTTCGCGTTTCTTTAAAGAGTTTCTATTGGCTTTTGGATTTTGTACAAAAAGATAGTCGCGCTTAACTGGCAATATCAAATCCTTTTCGGCCAAAATGGTACTAGCAGGCTTTTTCTTTTTAAGTGCTAACTTGCTTGCGCGCAGATTTTTAATGTAGCCATATTCCATCTTTATCTTTCCAGAATAATTCGTGATTTTAGTATCTCGCGCCAGCGGTGCTCGTGAAGCGATGGGTTTCTCTTTGTTGTTCCAAAGTTTTCCGCTCACGCTGCCTCCACCTTTCTTTGGTTTTATTGATTTTATGAAACCTGTAAATTCTTCGCCCTGATCGCGCATGCGCGGATAGGCATTTTGTATTCGGATATTGCCAGAATATGTGCCCCCACCGCGTGCACCAGCACCGGGGGTCCGAACACTCAGCGGATTTCCATTATTGTTCTGCGGTTGTCCGCTGATACTGCCACCACCTTTTAAAGGGCGTTTCGTTTTTGTAAAGCCTGTAAATTCTTCTCCCTGATCGCGAAAAGTATGCTTCGCATTTTTTAAACGAATGTTTCCAGTATAGTTTCCCGTGCGTGCTGCAGAACCCGGTGGCACTTTGACACCAATGGAATTTCCGTTGTTGTTCCATCGCTTGCCACTGATGCTTCCGCCTCCCTTCAACTGTCGTATTGATCTGGTAAACCCTGTAAATTCTTCTCCTTGATCACGAAAAATATGCTTCGCGTTTCTTAACCGAATGTTTCCGGTATAGTTTCCCGTGCGTGCCGCAAAACCCGGAGGCACTTTGGCACCAATGGAATTTCCATTGTTGTTCCATCGCCTGCCGTTGATGCTGCCACCCGGAAGCGGCCCATTGGCACGACCACGATTGCCACTAACAGAAAATTTTCGTGGAAAAATAAACTGGCCTGGATTTTCTGTTTTTCTTCCTGAAGAAGTTCTTCTAAGTGATCTACCAGATACATCTCCGCGCCAAGCGCGTTCCCCACGTTTGGTTGCACTGGCATAGCCACTTTTGAAAGTCCCTCGATATGGCCGATCTCGCCCTTTCAATTTTTTTGGCTTGTAGGGGCGAGGGCCTGCTTCAAACACCATAGGTGGAGATTTGAAGTTTCGTGTGCGTAGTTCCCTACCAGCAATATCTTTGGTGTAAGGCTTTTCACCTTTTCTGAATTTTCCCCAATACACATTTTTCTTGCCGCGCGTAACAAAGGAGCGCGAAGCAGACCGCGGTGCACTTCTGCTTTTTCGAGGTGGAGAAAATACGCGCTCGCCAGAGCGAGAAACAACTTGCGGTGTGGAATTGCGGTAAGGTGCTTTGGAAAAAGAGCGCTCACCACTGCGCGGCTTACGAGAATTGTTATTTACATAGGGGCCACTATTGGGGTATACGTTATTTCGTGCCGCACGAGCGGTGGAAGACTGAATGCGCCTAGGGGAAACAGGCCTTCCAGGTTTATCGCCTTTACGTTTTTTTCCATAGTAAGTGGCAGGTGGCTGTTCGATGGCCGGCATAGCCGAAGATTTGTTTTTGGTGCGAAGTCTCCGACCCGATATATCTCGTGTATTTGACTTAACTACTTTTTCCTTCTTGGGTTTTGATTTTTGAATTTGCTTGGGGAGTGCGCGGGCAGGCTTATCACCCTTGGTATTTTGGCCAAAAGTAAGGTTGGCCACTGCCATCAACAGCAATGCCAATAACGCAATTTTGAATGATTTTGGAATGCCCACCAATTCTTTGTTAATAAAACCCTCTTTGGTTTACTTTAAACAGGCTAAGTTAGCAAAATATTGTGATTGATTTGGTCAGCTATGAATTTTCAAGAATTCCAAAAATCCTTAACGGACAATGAACCTAGCGGCAACTTTAGCCCTTTGCTAGTAGCCTTATGGCACGATGGCAGAGGGGATTGGAAAAGCAGCCACAATATTGTTCAAGACATTGAAACAAAAGAAGCAGCTTGGGTTCACGCGTATCTTCACAGAAAAGAAGGTGACGATGCAAATGCTCGATATTGGTATGCCCGCGCAGGCAAAAAGTTCCCGAAGTTTGATTTAAAGCAAGAGTGGAGAGAGATTGTAGACGAGTTGCTCAATCAATAGCACGCCAGATTTTAATGCATCTCCTTTCAGGTCATCGAGATAACTGGCATTTCCGCAAATTTGTTGATATCATTTGATGGATTGCGAATCCCAGAAATGATTTTTATAAAAAAAAACTTACTAAACTAAACCTTAGTGTCTTTGAATACGTAATATTGATATAATATCATTTTAATATCACTTATATGAGCAACGAAAAAAGCTATTCACCTATCTCTGGCTACTTAATTTTTTTGATCATTATTACTTTGCTAGCGATTTGTCTTGCTGGAGTAATTTTTTTGAAAAGCCCGGTTTTTATTTTCTTAGTGCTACCTGTCATTTTTTTGATGCCCGGTTTCTTCTTTTTAAATCCGAATAGCTCAATGGTATTGGTCTTGTTTGGTGATTATCGAGGGACAGTTAAATCAAGCGGTTTCTTTTGGGTAAACCCTTTGTTTAGCCGAAAAAGTATTTCGCTAAGGGCGCGAAATTTTGATAGTGAAAAGATTAAGGTGAATGATAAAGTGGGTAACCCTATCCAAATCGGGGTGATTTTGGTTTGGCAGGTGAAGGATACTTACAAGGCGGCCTTTGAAGTGGACAACTACGAGAATTTTGTTCGCATTCAAAGCGATGCCGCAGTTCGTACCCTTGCAGGAATGTATCCTTACGATAACTTCGATAACGATTCGGAAATGACGTTGCGTTCGGGTCATGCTGAAGTAAATGCAGCATTAGAGGAAACATTACGTAACCGACTCGATATTGCTGGTATTTATGTGATTGAAGCGCGTATTGGCTATTTGGCTTACGCTCCAGAGATTGCTGGAGCAATGCTGCGAAGGCAACAAGCTACTGCAGTGGTTGCGGCACGATTCAAAATAGTAGAAGGAGCAGTTAGCATGGTGCAAATGGCATTGGCACATTTGACAGAACAAAACGTTATTGAACTTGATGAGGAGAAAAAAGCAGCAATGGTTAGCAACTTAATGGTGGTACTTTGTGCTGACAAAGATGTAAATCCGGTCATCAACACCGGAACATTAAATCAGTGAAGTTAAGATATGGCTCAAAAAAAACCATTTGTTCTACGCTTAGATCCCGAGATATTAAAGGCTGTGGAGAAATGGGCAGGCGATGAATTTCGAAGCACCAATGGACAATTGGAATGGATTATCAGCAAAGTATTGAAAGAGCAGGGAAGGCTGAAGAGTAAGTGAATAAGCTACTAAATTGTTAGTCTTAGAATTGCAATAACTCCTCAATCTTTCCCTTCAACCTACCCTTCGCCAAAAAATTATTCTCCAAAGTTGGTGCAAACGGAATGGCGGTATCCAAACTTGCCACGCGCATCACGGGTGCATCAAGGTATCGAAAACAATGCTCTGTAATCAAAGCAGAAATTTCCGCTCCAATTCCTCCAGTCAGCGTATCTTCATGTAGCACCAAAACACGCCCCGTTTTTTTTACGGTTTGTTCAACGGCATCTTTGTCCCATGGCAACAGTGTGCGCAAATCCAATACATCGGCATTTACTTCGGGCATGGTTTGCAAAATTTCTTTTGCCCAATGTACACCCATACCATACGTAATAATTGAAACATCGCTTCCTTCACTCACTAATTTCGCCTTGCCTATTTCTACCGTGTAGTAATCGTCCGGTATTTCCTCTTTTACCGAGCGGTACAACACTTTATGCTCAAAATATAAATACGGATTGGGGTCTTCCAATGCTGCACATAACAAACCTTTCGCATCGTAGGGATTGGAAGGGTACACAATTTTTAAACCAGGTGTATGAAAAAACCATGCCTCGTTGCTTTGCGAATGAAACGGCCCCGCAGCCGTGCCTGCACCTGTAGGCATACGAACCACCACATCGGCTGCTTGGCCCCAGCGCCAATGGATTTTAGCAAGGTTGTTCACTATCTGATTAAAGCCTTCCGTTACAAAATCGGCAAACTGCATCTCCACCATCGCCTTCATGCCTTTGATGGATAAGCCCAAGCCAGACCCCACAATGGCCGCTTCACAGAGCGGTGTGTTACGCACACGCTCCTTACCAAATTTCTCTACAAAACCATCTGTGATTTTAAAAACACCACCGTACTCCGCTATATCTTGACCCATCAACACTAAGTTATTATGCTTCTCCATGCTCTGGCGGAGACCGTCACTAATGGCATCGATAAATCGTTTCTCTGATTTCTTTTCATTTGTTGGTGAAACCACAACTTGTTGATGAGGTGCATACACATCATTCAATTCCAATTCGGTATTGGCTATCGGATGTGTTTCCTCAAACGCTACTGCCAACCCATCTTCAATTTCTTTTTTTATTTTCTTTCGAAGGCCGTCAATCCATTTTTGGTCAAGGACTTTTTCACCAATCAAGTACTTTTCAAAATTTTCAACAGGATCCTTTTTCGCCCACTCTTCCATCAATTTTTTAGGAACGTATTTCGTTCCACTAGCTTCTTCATGGCCACGCATACGGAAGGTCATACACTCCAATAAAATCGGTCTGGGTTTTTTGCGCAAACTCTCCGCTAGATTTTTTACGGTATCATATACTTCCAGCACATTGTTGCCATCTACTTGCACTCCTTCAATACCGTAGCCAATCGCTTTGTCAATAAATTGTTTGCACCGAAATTGTTCGCTGCTGGGCGTACTCAATCCGTAGCCGTTATTTTCAATCACAAAAATCACCGGTAAGTCCCACACGGCAGCCACGTTTACCGACTCATGAAAATCGCCTTGACTGGTGCCACCATCGCCATTGAAAACAACCGTTACTTTATTTTCCTTTTTCAATTTGGTGGCCAGTGCAATTCCATCGGCCACACCGTTTTGAGGACCTAGGTGGGAAATCATGCCCACAATATGGTGCTCGTTTGTGCCGAAGTGAAAAGAGCGGTCACGACCTTTGGTATAGCCCATCATGGTTCCTTGCCATTGTGCAAACAGTCTGTCAAATGGCATCTCTCTACCGGTAAACACACCAAGATTTCGGTGCATGGGTAAAATGTATTCGTCTCTATCAAGGGCTGCGGTAATCCCCACTGAAATGGCTTCTTGCCCAATGCCGCTGAACCATTTGCTGATTTTGTTTTGGCGAAGAAGAATCAACATCTTCTCTTCAATCATGCGCGGTTTGAGCAGAGCGCTGTATAATTTTTGAAGGGTTTCGTCAGTGTATTTTTTGCGGGAGAATTTCATAGAAATAGAAAATCAAAGGTAGTAGATTCTTAAAAGCAATCTAATTACAATCCACATTGAAATATGTAAAAATGAATTAAGCGACTGCCTTCTCCCTCACCATCTCCGCATCCGGCCTGCTTTCATCCGTTAACGCCACTTTACCACGTTCATTGCGCGTAATGCGCGAGTAAAGGGAAATGTTTTTATCGAACAAGAAACGGAAAAACAATTTTGTCCAAGATTGATGAGACTGGAGCGAATCGTAATAAGGAGCGGCTCTTTGTTTTAACTGGGGGAGTTTATTCCACGGCACGCTGGGGAAATCGTGATGCTCGTTATGAAAACCAACATTAAAGGCCAAAGCGTTCATCGGGCCATAATAGCTGTATGTTTCCTGATTTTCGTCAAGTGTCAAATAATGTTCTTGTATCCACCTCGCCCCTAGCGGATGCAAACCCACTGAGAAGAAGAAGCTAATGAGCATAAATACCAACGCTTGGATCCCAAAGAAATATACAATGGCCACATCAAAGACAATTTGCGCAATCCAGTTGGTAACAATCCAGCCATCCACTGGTTTAATTTCCTTTAACCGAAACGTGCGGAACACTTGAAAAAACGGATAGAGCAAAAGCCAAAATGCTTTGCCGATGGTGGAATTATTAAATAATCTCGCTTCCCAAAAATCGGGTAAATCGGCATCCAACTCATGTACGCCTTGAAAAGAGTGGTGCTTAATATGATAACGCTCGAAAGAAATAGCCGAAGGAAAAACATGAGGCATATTGGCTACGATAGCAGCAATTCTGTTCAGCGATTTGTTTTTGAAAAGCAAGTGATGAGAGCATTCATGAATCATGACAAACAACGCATGATTAAAAAAAGCACCTACCAGATAGGCAACTAATACCATCATCCACCAAGCACTGTCTTTTAACAAATATGACATCACCACCATACCACTCACCAATCCAAGAATCGCCAACAGCGTTAATGGATTCTTTCCCATAAGTTGTTTCACTTCAGGGTGCGATTTTAAAATTTTGGCAGTGCGAATACGGTGCGGCTCGGGGCTGTTGGAAAAATGAAATTGCTGAGTCATAGGTCAATAAATATAAGGTCACAAAAGTAACGATTTTACTGAAGCAATCCTTTGTTTGGCTTGTTTGGAGTACAAGGCCCGATTACGCACACGAATCACCTCTGGAAAAGGTGTCACACTCTTTTAAGTAGCGGAAACTGTTTAAGAGTAAATTCTTTGAATACTAGCTCATTAAACAAAGTAAAACTTAGCACTTCTCTAATGAGGCCACAATCATTCGGGGCTTACCTTCTAAATCTGGAAAATAACTTACCGAATCATAACCATGTAATTCAAATAATTCAACCGTTTGCTTGACTAGGAGCGGATTTATCTCAGCCACAATTTTCCCAAAGGGCTTTAGCCACTTCTTACCTTGAGTGGCTAATGCGCTATAAAAAATTAACGGTTCATTATCAGATACGAACAAAGCTAGTGCAGGCTCATAGACAAGAACATTTTCATGCATGATAGAGCGTTCTTTTTCCATTATATAGGGAGGATTGCTTACTATGTAATCCAATGGCTCAAGGCTTACTTCAGAATTCAAAAAATCATCTTGAATAAATTCCACATCAGCGTTTAATCTATTGGCATTTCTTATGGCCACTTCGAGGGCGATATTACTGACATCAAGAGCAATAACCATAGCCTGTGGAGCTTCAAGTTTTATTGAAATAGAAATACAACCACTGCCTGTTCCAACATCCAAAACCCTAGAGCCTTCGTTTAATTTTTGTTGGATTATATAATCAACAATCATTTCAGTTTCTGGCCTGGGTATTAAAACAGAAGAATTTAGCTCAAAAAAATGATTCCTAAACCATGCTTGATTGGTAATATATTGAATGGGTTCATGCCGATTAATTCGATGAATGACATCTGTAATTTCAATTTTTGCAATTTCAATGTCCGGATTTTGCATGATGGCTTCACGCGTTAAGTTCAGTTTGCTTTCAAAAAAAAAGTATAGAATGGCAATCGCTTCCTCGCGATCAGAAAGGGATATTTGGCTTAGGAGTTCGTTGAAAGCATCCTTTGCTTTAGTCATGTAGAAATGGATCTTTGCAATGTTAAGAAAACAGAATGACACAACAAGAGGTTTTTATGGCTCGTGCACTTGAACTTGCCAAGCTGGGTGCTGGATTGGTGAGCCCAAACCCACTTGTTGGTTGTGTCATTGTTCATGAAGGAAAAATCGTAGGCGAAGGTTGGCACAAGAAGTATGGTGAAAATCACGCTGAAGTAAATGCGATTAAATCAATTAAAGATCAATCTATTTTAAATCAATGCGATTTATATGTAAATCTTGAGCCGTGCAATCACTATGGCAAAACACCACCGTGCGCAGATCTCATCATTGAAAAAAAAATCAAGCGAGTTGTTATCTCCAATCTCGACTCAAACAAAAACGTGAGAGGCAATGGGGCAAAAAAACTGAAAGATTCTGGTATTGATGTGATTTCTGGGGTACTGGAGAGACAAGGAAAAGAATTAAATAGGTTTTTTTTTACAGCCACTCAAAAAAATAGACCCTATATAATTCTAAAATGGGCTGAAACAACTGATGGTTTCATGGCTCGTGAAAATTTTGATTCAAAGTGGATCAGCAATATTTACGCCCGTCAATTTGTTCACAAGCTAAGAAGCGAGATTGATGCCATTCTCGTTGGCAGAAAAACCGCAGTCGTTGACAATCCTGAATTAACCACTCGGCATTGGTCTGGTGGAAGTCCTATAAGGGTAGTTCTAGATCGAAATCTTAAATTGAATGATTCCTTAAGATTACTTGATACTAATCATCCAACATTGGTTTTTAACAACTTAAGAGATTCAGATAAAAACAATGTGTCATTTATAAAACTTAACGAACATAATTTCATGGAAGAATTACTTCAAAATTTGGTTCAAAAAAAATGCAATTCATTGTTGGTTGAAGGAGGGAGTTCAACGCTAGATGGTTTTATTAATGCCAATCTATGGGATGAAGTGAATTTAATTAAATCAACACAAAAATTTGGATCTGGAATTAAATCGCCAGAACTAACTGCCAACCAAACTATGAAAGATGGATTTATATTAGATGATAGCGTGTCTATTTTACATCCACGCGCATAAAAAAAAGCCCCGTTTTTTGGGGCTTTTTGTTGGTGGCAAAAAGGCAACGGCCTACTCTCCCGGGTCTTACCCTAGTACCATTGGCGCTGGCAGGCTTAACTTCTCTGTTCGGGATGGGAAGAGGTGTGGCCCTGCCGCCACAGTCACCTTGATTTCTTCAAGTGTCCAATTTTTTTTTTGACATGCTGCCGGCAGAGGAAACGTAAGGGCGGTCCACAGGGGCGGTGCGCCTGGCGCGCCCGAAGCGCCCGGGCAATTAGTACCGCTCGGCTCTGGCATCGCTGCCCTTGCACCTGCGGCCTATCAACGTGGTCATCTCCCACGGCCCTTAAAAGGAAGCCTCATCTCGGGGCGGGTTTCGCGCTTAGATGCTTTCAGCGCTTATCCCTGCCCAACATGGCTACCCGGCGGTGCGGCTGGCGCCACAACCGGTACACCAGGGGTTGGTCCAGCCCGGTCCTCTCGTACTAAGGCCAGATCCCCTCAAGCTTCCAGCGCCCATCACAGATAGGGACCGAACTGTCTCACGACGTTCTGAACCCAGCTCGCGTGCCACTTTAACGGGCGAACAGCCCGACCCTTGGGACCTTCTCCAGCCCCAGGATGTGACGAGCCGACATCGAGGTGCCAAACCTCCCCGTCGATATGAGCTCTTGGGGGAGATCAGCCTGTTATCCCCAGCGTACCTTTTATCCTTTGAGCGATGGCCCTTCCATGCAGGACCACCGGATCACTATATCCAGCTTTCGCCCCTGCTCGACATGTCCGTCTCACAGTCAAGCCCCCTTATGCTATTGCACTCCGCGCACGATTACCAACCGTGCTGAGGGGACCTTTGAAAGCCTCCGATACACTTTCGGAGGCGACCACCCCAGTCAAACTACCCACCACGCAATGTCCCGCGCCAAAAGGCGGGGTTAGGCACCAAGGAGGCAAAGGGCGGTATTTCACCGTTGGCTCCCCTGCCCCTAGCGGGGCAGGATCAGCGCCTCCCGCCTATCCTACACATCACCCCCCCAGTGCCAATGCGAAGCTATAGTAAAGGTGCATGGGGTCTTTCCGTCCCGTGACGGGTACACGGCATCTTCACCGTGACTACAATTTCACCGAGCTCATGGCCGAGACAGCGCCCAGATCGTTACACCATTCGTGCAGGTCGGAACTTACCCGACAAGGAATTTCGCTACCTTAGGACCGTTATAGTTACGGCCGCCGTTTACTGGGGCTTCGGTTCAGCGCTTCGCCTTGCGGCTGACGCCCCCCCTTGACCTTCCAGCACCGGGCAGGTGTCAGGCCTTATACTTCATCTTGCGATTTCGCAAAGCCATGTGTTTTTGTTAAACAGTCGCCTGGGCCATTTCTCTGCGGCCCCGCTCGCGCGGGGCACCCCTTTTCCCGAAGTTACAGGGTTAATTTGCCGAGTTCCTTGGCCATGATTCACTCGAGCACCTCAGGATATTCTCCTTGACTACCTGTGTCGGTTTGCGGTACGGGCCCCACAGCGGTTGTGCTTAGGGGGTTTTCTCGGGAGCATGGTTACGTCCGCTCCATTCGGCCGGGGCCTCTTGGTACTTTCGGGTTTCGGCAAGGGGCGCGGATTTGCCTGCGCCCCCTGTACCTACGCCCTTAAACGGCCTGTTCCGTCAGGCCGTGGGACTTTCACTCCTCCTTCGCCCCATCGCCCGCTGCGGTGGTACCGGAATGTTGACCGGTTTGCCATCGGGTGCGCCTTTCGGCCTCCCCTTAGGTCCCGACTGACCCGCGGCTGATTGACATTGCCGCGGAAACCTTAGTCTATCGGTGGGCGGGGTTCTCACCCGCCTTATCGTTACTTATGCCTACATTTGCTTTTCCAACCGCTCCACCAAAAGTCATCTCTTGGCTTCCCCGCTGTTGGAATGCTCCCCTACCACTGTCCCGCTCACGCGGGACAATCCCAAGCTTCGGCACCACATTTTATGCCCGATCATTATCGATGCCCTGTCGCTCGACCAGTGAGCTGTTACGCACTCTTTAAAGGGATAGCTGCTTCCAAGCTAACCTCCTGGCTGTCGCGGCAACTGGACCTCCTTAGTTCAACTTAATGTGGATTTTGGGGCCTTAGCCGTGGGTCTGGGTTCTTTCCCTCTCGGACACGGACCTTAGCACCCGTGCCCTCATTGCAAGGTATGTTTGCCGGCATTCGGAGTTCGTCAGGATTTGGTAGGATGTGACTCCCCCTAGTCCTATCGGTAGCTCTACCTCCGGCAAACTCGACCCTCACACTGTCCCTAAAGACATTTCGGGGAGTACGAGCTATTTCTCAGTTTGATTAGCCTTTCACCCCTACCCTCAGCTCATCCAAAAGCTTTTCAACGCTTACTGGTTCGGGCCTCCACCCCGTGTTAACGGGGCTTCACCCTGGCCAAGGGTAGATCACAAAGTTTCGCGTCTGCCCCCACTGACTGTGCGCCCTGTTCAGACTCGCTTTCGCTCCGGCTCCCCCCGTCAACGGGGTTAACCTTGCCAGTGACGGCAACTCGTAGGCTCATTATGCAAAAGGCACGCCGTCACCAAATCCCTTGGCTCCGACCGCTTGTAGGCGCATGGTTTCAGGTTCTCTTTTCACCCCGTTGTTCACGGTGCTTTTCACCTTTCCTTCACAGTACTGGTCCACTATCGGTCTCTCAGGAGTGTTTAGCCTTACCGGATGGTGCCGGCAAATTCAAACGGGGCGTCTCCGACCCCGCCCTACTCAGGGTACCACCTCTCCCCTATGGCTTCCTTTACGGGGCTCTCACCCTCTTTGGCCCGGTTTCCCACCCGGTTCATGTCGCCCTCGGTTTCGATTATGTGGCCCTATAACCCCCGCCAAGCCTTGACTTGGCGGGTTTGGGCTCTTGCGCGTTCGCTCGCCACTACTGGCGCAATCACTGTTGTTTTCTCTTCCTCCGGGTACTTAGATGTTTCAGTTCCCCGGGTTTGCCCCCATTGCTGGGTGTCACGCCTTCAGCGTGACGGGTTGCCCCATTCGGACACCTGCGGATCAAACCCCGTTTGCGGGTCCCCGCAGCTTTTCGCAGCTTACCACGTCCTTCTTCGCCTCTGAGAGCCTAGGCATCCCCCATGCGCCCTTCATTACTTCTTTTTGGCGCGGCCCCGCGGCCGCCCCTGTCTATGCTCTTACATTTTCTCTGCCAACATGTCAATGAACACTTTTGCCGCCCTTGTGGCGGCATAGCGGCACGGCATTTCCGCTGCCCTTGCCTTTTTTGTCTCTTTTATCCCGCCCCCGGCAGCCCGTTTGGCGGCCGGTGTTCGTTCCCGCACCCCTTTCGCTGGGCCCATGTGGAGAATATCGGAGTCGAACCGATGACCTCCTGCTTGCAAAGCAGGCGCTCTAGCCAGCTGAGCTAATCCCCCTTTTCAACAAGTGGGCCTGCGTGGACTCCCCGATAGCCATCGGGGTAAACTTCCCGTCCACTTAGTTCCCACTTCGTGGGCCTGCGTGGACTCGAACCACGGACCTCTACATTATCAGTGTAGCGCTCTAACCACCTGAGCTACAAGCCCCGGTGGCCGGTGGCCGGTGCGGAAAAATGACTTTGAAAAGGCGGGCAAAAAGAGAGGGGGGCGGGAGGGCCCGTCCTTGCCCTGTGCGCGGAACGCCCAAAGGCGTGCCGGCACGGGCGCTCCAGAAAGGAGGTGTTCCAGCCGCACCTTCCGGTACGGCTACCTTGTTACGACTTAGCCCCAGTCACCGGTTTAACCCTAAACAGCGCCTCGCGGCAACTGCCTTCAGGTCCCCCCAGCTCCCATGGCTTGACGGGCGGTGTGTACAAGGTCCGGGAACGTATTCACCGCGCCATTGCTGATGCGCGATTACTAGCGATTCCAACTTCACGCAGGCGAGTTGCAGCCTGCGATCCGAACTGAGACGCGCTTTTCGTGATTGGCTCCCCGTCACCGGGTCGCGACACGCTGTGCGCGCCATTGTAGCACGTGTGTAGCCCTGGGCGTAAGGGCCATGATGACTTGACGTCATCCCCTCCTTCCTCTCCGCTTGCGCGGGCAGTCCCCTCAGAGTCCCCACCTTTACGTGCTGGCAACTGAGGGCAGGGGTTGCGCTCGTTGCGGGACTTAACCCAACACCTCACGGCACGAGCTGACGACAGCCATGCAGCACCTTGCTCCCTGTCCTTGCGGAAAAGCGCATCTCTGCGCCTGTCAGGGGCATTCTAGCCCAGGTAAGGTTCCTCGCGTACCATCGAATTAAACCACATGCTCCACCGCTTGTGCGGACCCCCGTCAATTCCTTTGAGTTTCACCCTTGCGGGCGTACTCCCCAGGTGGGTCACTTAACGCTTTCGCTAAGGCGCTGGCCGTGTACCGCCAACACCGAGTGACCATCGTTTACTGTGCGGACTACCAGGGTATCTAATCCTGTTTGATCCCCGCACCTTCGTGCCTCAGCGTCAGTTACAGCCTAGCAAGCTGCCTTCGCTATCGGTGTTCTTGACGATATCTAAGCATTTCACCGCTACACCGTCAATTCCGCCTACCTCGACTGTACTCAAGTCCTTCAGTATCAATGGCACCTCGACAGTTGAGCTGCCGTATTTCACCACTGACTTAATGGACCGCCTACGCACCCTTTAAACCCAATAAATCCGGACAACGCTCGCCACCTACGTATTACCGCGGCTGCTGGCACGTAGTTAGCCGTGGCTTATTCACCGGGTACCTTCAATTCCCCACGCATGGGTCTTTTATCCCCCGGCAAAAGCAGTTTACAACCCAGAAGGCCTTCTTCCTGCACGCGGCATGGCTGGATCAGGCTCGCACCCATTGTCCAATATTCCCTACTGCTGCCTCCCGTAGGAGTCTGGCCCGTATCTCAGTGCCAGTGTGGGGGATCACCCTCTCAGGTCCCCTATTGATCATCGCCTTGGTGGGCCGTTGCCCCGCCAACTAGCTAATCAAGCGCATGCCCATCCACGGCCCCGTGGTTTAAATACAGGACGATGCCGTCCCGTATTCCTATGGGGCGTTAATCCCCCTTTCGGAGGGCTGTGCCCCGGCCGTGGGCAGGTTGCATACGTGTTGCGCACCCTTGCGCCACTCTAGGTCAAGTATTGCTACTCAACTTGCCGTCCGGCTTGCATGTATTAGGCCTGCCGCTAGCGTTCATCCTGAGCCAGGATCAAACTCTCCATAGTATTGCATTCGGCCCCCAGCGCATCGCTGCACGGGGGGCACTGTTCTCTTCAGGACGGGCCCGGACACCCATGACGCATCCATCTGCGGCTTGGGCGCCCCGGCCCCCTTTACCTCTCTTTACCCAACCTTTTCAAGGAACGTTTGAGCTATTATTCTGCTCATTGAAACTTACCTCGTTCGTTAACTCAGTAAGTCTATCTTTAAAAACGGAGCGCAAAGGTATGGAAAACCAAATTGCTTTGCAATAGCTATTCTAAAATAATTTGAAGTTGCACTGGTTTTCAATTAGTTGTGGTTAGAAAAAAGTTCTTCTGCAAAAACTTGTATTGTCTGACGTTGATTAAAATCAAAAACCAATAAAGATTAGCGAGAAAAATTGTGGATAACTTTTAAACTAAGCAGATGAATTGCAGGTAAAAATCAGTCGTGAAAAAATATCTTAAAAGGAAAAATTCTTCTGAGTTCAATATAATTTTGGATTGACTTTAATTCTACTTCGCTCTCTTAAAAAGCGGAACCGTGCTACATGGCTCGCCAAACATAATACTGGCTGCCCATGGGCGCAGTCGATTGGCGGCTTCTACATAGATTGCAACAGGTACTTCTACTTTACTGCAGCCTTTGATGACTACTTTAGCGTTTTTGTATTGTTGCCAATCTATTTTTTGAAGTGATTGTAAAAAAAGTTGTGTTTCGAGTGTTTGCAAATCGCCAAAAACAACTTGAGTTGCATAGGGCTGAAGAGAAAGGGAGACAAGCATAAACGCCCATGTAGGAATGATGGCATCGGCAGAGCAGTGGAGAGCTACAAATTGGTTTTGATACTGCTGCCAATTATGATTTTTAACGTGCTCTCGAAACTCTTTTTCTTTGAGAACAATCTCCTGGAACAACCATGGTTTGATATCCACCAGCGTGCGGCTACCTAGTTGAAAATAATCTTCTAAATTGAATGCAATCAATGCACTGCTTGCTACGCGGTTGAAGATAGGCTCTTCGGTATTTAGTTGAGTGTTGGGCATTGGAGCGTTTGGGCTGATTTTTTTTTATAGTTGTTGAGATTGTTACAGGACTCTTTCGGAATCCTAATCCGACCAACTTGATAAGTTGAACACAAAAGAAATCAAATTGGTTTTTTTATCATGAAATCTTTCAGGTAGAATGGCTCGTACAATGGAAGGTCCTCAAATTTACCGGATATAAATTTTTGCCACACTACTGGCCCCATGTGTCGGGCCGAAGGATGGACATCCTCGATAAAAATTGCGTGGGGATGAGTAATAATTTGCTTGCACTTGCTTGCACCATCACCAAAAAAGTAAACTTCATTTTTCTGCAACCATTCACCAAAACTACTGGACTCAATTACTTTTGCCTGGGTTGATTCGATAATATCTGCTTTTGTATCTGCTAAAAGGCAGTATACTTCCATTCTGCGGGCGTCTAACATTGGGCACAAAAGGGATGACCTTTCCTTAAATTGGTGGTCTTTTATAGTTTGATGCACCATCAGTTCGAGCGTGTTGATTGAAATAAGAGGCAGCGACTTTGCAAAGCAAATACCCTTGGCTGTGGCTACCCCAATACGAAGCCCGGTATACGAACCTGGCCCTGCAGAAACGGCTACTGCAGAAAGCTGATCTACTGATGTATCGGTTTTTTTAAACAATCGATCGATCATAACAGCTAATTGTGAAGCGGTTGATTGGGGGGCAATGCTTACTTCGGTTGCCACCCATTCTTCAGCGTCCTGCAAAGCCACTGAACAAATGGGTGTGGCCGTTTCGATACATAGAATGAGTGCCACTAATTAGGTAATAGTAATTTTTTGTAGGCCGCCTGATCTGCTAAAATCTTTTTGGCTTCTTGCACTTCCTTATCGCGATTGAGGGATACCAATGCCTGGCCTTCTGAAAGCTGATAATGAAAACCGATTTCTTCTTCCAGTAACGGAGCTATTTCTGATTTAAGTCGTATTAAATCAGTGTTTCGGTATTGACTAACTTTGGATTGAAGTTCAGTGAGCGATTGCTTCAAATCTTCATAATACCGTTCACTTTTTGCCGAAACCACTAATTCTTGTGCTTTTTTCTCCAACTCCGAAGAATAGGAGAACCTTCTTTCCTTTACCCAATCCACAAATTTTTTATATTCAAGTTCTGAAAGTTTGAAATCCTTTAATTGAATAGCGGGATTTTCTGAACAGAATTTGGTGGCATACTCAAACAACAAACCAGAGTTGGCCAATTCTACGGTTGCTGTAGCAAACTCATCTGCAGGGATAACAATGTCTGGATCTAATCCGCCACCATCGTACACTTTTCTGCCTCCTTTGGTTTTGAATTCACGTTTTAGTGAATCGGCAAATTTTTCAACAGCTCCATCGCTTTTGCGATGGGTGTAATCCAATGCTTGAATGCAGCGGCCACTGGGTATATAATACTTAGCAGTAGTAACTTTCAGTTGCGCATTGTAGGAAAGCTGACGGGTGGTTTGCACCAAGCCCTTTCCGAATGTTTTTTGGCCTACTAAAATGGCGCGGTCGTAATCTTGTAGTGAACCCGCCACAATTTCTGAAGCCGAGGCCGTGCCACCGCTTGTTAAAATTGCCAATGGAATTTCTAAATCTTGGGGTTGATTTAGTGTGGTGTACAATTTGTTCCACTCTTGCACTTTTCCTTTGGTCGAAACAATTTCTCTATTCTTGGGCAAGAAAATATTGGCAATGTTGACTGCCTCGTAGAGTGACCCGCCAGGGTTGGCCCGTAAATCCAAAATTAATTTTTTTGCCCCTTGTGATTTTAATTTTTCAACCGATTCTTCTATTTCTTTGGCAGCGCCAGGGGTAAACTCATCGAGTTTGATGTAGCCGATGTTTCCATCTACTAAAGTGCTATAGGTAATATTGCTGATTTTGATTTTCTCGCGAACAAGTTTTACTTGAATATCTTCTTTTGTGCCAGTGCGCCTTACTTTGATTGTCACTTCTGTATTGGGTGTTCCTTTCAGCATGTTGCTCACTTCGCTAGTGGGTTTGCCTTGGGCATTTTTTCCATCTACTTCAATAAACTCATCACCAACTTTTAGACCTGCCCTGTAAGCAGGAAAATCTTTGTAAGGAATCGTGATCACTGTTTTGTTGTTGACGATGCCAATGAGTGCGCCAACACCTGCATATTGGCCAGTTGTTAAGATGCTGAAAGCCTCTCGATTTTCTTCTGGGATATAGTCGGTATAGGGGTCCAATTGCTCGAGCATACCGTTGATGCCCGTTTCGATTAACTTTTTTGGGTCAACTTCATCGACATAGTAGGTGTTGACTTCTTTGAAGAGAGTGGCAAAAATATCCAAGTTCTTGGCGATGTCGAAGTATTTTTCGGCCGGGGGGGTGAAGGCGAAAGAAATGAGGGCTATTAACAGAATTGCAAGGGAGATTTTGATTACCTCACCCCTCCGCCCCCTCTCCGAAAGAAAGGGGGTGACCGTACCTACCTTTTTTTCGTTCTTACTTTTCATTTTGTGCTCTTTAAGTATTCGCATAAAAATTGCCTCGAAGACCTCTTGTTCTAATTTTCTGTCTATTTAAAGCTCGTTTAATTTCTTGATGGCCAAAATCATCTTTTCGTTGATGATTTTAGAATCTAAAATTTCTTTGGGAGTATAAATATAGGCAATCAGCCAGTTTTTTTCGCAAGAGAAATTATGCTTGTTGAGGCGATATGCCTCGCGGATGCGCCTTTTGATTTTGTTACGGTCTACGGCACGCTTGAAATGGCGAGCTGAAGCAGAGATGAGAACCTGATTTAGTGAACTTGTGGAAGGCAGATGGATGACCTTAAATGGGTGCAAATAAAAATAGGAACCCTTGGTAAAGAGTTCCTCTATTTGCTTTTTGCCTGAAAGCCTTTCTTCTTTTTTGAAAGTAAACTTTCTCATACGACCTCACCCCCAACCCGTCTCCAAAGGGAGAGAAGGGACGGTCGAGTTTTATTTAAATCTGAATGCTACTTCGCTTTAGACTTAGCAGTGCCTTCGTCTGATACGGTAAGTCTTTTTCTACCGTTTCTTCTGCGGTTTGCCAACACTCTGCGGCCATTGGCTGTTGCCATACGCTCGCGGAAACCGTGTTTATTCACTCTTTTTCTTTTGGAAGGCTGATAGGTGCGTTTCATATCTCAAATCTTAGCTAAATGACTGATTCTTAAAACCTTTTCGTAAAAGGGCTGCAAATATGGCTAAGAATTGTGGATTATACAACTGGTTGTTGGGGATTGGGGTCGAAGCGCGATTGCTTTTGAAGCTGGCCGGACTTGGAGTGGATAGCCTGCCTTTGCCGAAGCGGCTACGTGCGGGCACATCCGACCCGTGTGAGTGGCTTGTTGCGATGTTAGGAGCCACCAACAGAGAAAAATTACAACAACAGATGCTCCAATACTTTTTCCACTTGCGGGGTGGTGAGCCTTGGGCCAAATTGCTCCACCACTTTTGACGATGCCAAGGATGCTAACTTGCCAGCTTCGGCATAGCTATGGCCGTTGGTGATGGCATACATAAACGCACCTGCAAACATATCGCCTGCCCCGTTGCTGTCTATGGCGTGCACTTTGTATGGTTCTATGTTGATGAAGGTGTCTCCATCGTATACCATCGCTCCGTTTTTGCCGAGGGTCATTACAAAACGCTTGGCTAGACTTTTTAATTTTTCGCGGGCTTCGGCAATTGAATTGGTACCTGTAAAAATCATGGCTTCTTCTTCGTTGCAAAAAAGCAAATCGACACTGGCGCCCACTACTTCTTCCATTTGCTTGGAAAAATATTTGACCATGCTGGGGTCAGAGAAGGTGAGGGCTACCGAAACTTTGTGATGCTCGGCAAGTTTTTTCGCTTCCTTCATGGCCTCCAGACCTTTAGGGCTTGCCACCAAGTAGCCTTCCATATATAAGTATTTTGAGTTTTTGATGGCTTGCTCATCCAAGTATTCGGGCGAGAAGAAAGAATTCACCCCTAAAAAGGTATTCATGGTGCGCTCGGCATCTGGGCTGGTCATTACCAAGCAGCGGCCAGTGTGGTCAACTGGAAGTTTTTCGTATTGCAGGTTAGTCGCAATACCATTGGTTTTTAAATCATCGATAAAAAATTTGCCCAGCTCATCTTTCGCCACCAAGCAGGAGTAAAAACCTTTGCCGCCAAACTGACTGAGTGCGGTGATGGTGTTGCCCGCAGAACCTCCTCCCGTGAGTTTGCTTTTATTCATGTCGATAGCTTTCATCAAATGCTGTTGGCGTTTTTCATCTACCAGCGTCATCACGCCTTTTTCCACTTCGTTTTTTTGAAAGAAGTCGTACTCTACTTCAGTAACAATATCAACAATGGCATTGCCTATGGCATAAACATCAAACATGATTAAGGATTTTAGATTTAAGATGTGAGATTTTAGATTTTGCGCGAAGATAAGTTAAATCCACAAAGTGTTGAAAATGCAGAGAAATTATGAAGAACACTCAAATTCAGCTCTGGCGCTAAAATCACACCCACTTTTTAACTTTTAAAAGTAAAAATAAAAACCTGTCCATTTTACTTTAAGGGCATCTCTAAAAACCCGTTTTAAATTTTTTCACTTCCTAGTTTATCGAATTTTTTCTTTGCCATCTTAAAAAATAGTGATTAAGGGCTCTTTTGACTTTTTCTTTTCACCCTTGGCAGGATGATGATTGACCATTTGGTCAAACTATCGGCCATTCAAGTTCACTTTTATTTGCGTTAGCCTGAACAAATTGTAGGTGAGGTTCATTAAACCAATCGTTGCTTTGGCCCTCACAAAGTTTCGGCATCGGATATACATTCGGTTCATCGAGTTGGTCATGAACCCAAAAATGTGTTCCACTCTTGCCCTTGTCTTTGATTTCTTCTTGTTGCGCTTTTGCTGCGCCTTGGTAAGGGGTTTATTGCGGTATCCTTTTTCATGGATCATGGAGGTCATATTTTTTTCGTTCAACTCTTTTTCAATTTTCTCACTCCGATAAGCACTATCAGCATATACTTTTTGTCCGCGATCCCTTTTGTCAATCAATGATCCAATCATTTCACTATCGTGAACATTGGCAGGGGTTACCTTATAACCCGTAATGAGTTTGGTATGCGCATCGGCTTTCACATGGTCTTTATATCCATAGTAACTTTTTCCATTGTGCGTAACCCATTTGGCATCAATATCTTTCTGGCGTAGCTTGTTTTCTTTATCTTTCCAATCTGGGGGAATAATTCCCTCATTGAGTTGTTGGTTTTCATCGCGACCGTTTCGTTGAATAGGGACTTCCACAATGGAGGCATCTATCATTCTGCCTTTGTTAAGAATTACACCCCGTTGGCTCAAGGTTTTATCCAGCAAGGAAAACAATTTCTCCACCATCTTGCCTTTGGCAAGTTCATTTTTAAAGTTCCAGATTGTTTTGGCATCGGGCACCGTATCAGATATGGTCAACTCTAAAAAACGCATGAACGATAAACGATCTAAAATCGCATATTCCGTGCCGTCATCGCTTAAATTATAATAGCGTTGCAAAATCAATATTTTGAACATCATCAGATAATCAAAGGAAGGGCGACCGCCTTGGCTTCTGTCTTTTCCCGATTCAAAATGTGCCTCCAAGGGTTTGCGGAAAATCTCAAAGTCAATGTGGGCTTGCAATTTTAACAATGGATCGTTTTGCTTACCGATTTTATCCAACCGAAACTGCTCATCAAATAATCCTCTCGATTTATTTTTCATCTATTTTCACCTTTGCATCAAGAAACAAAATTTATAGATAACTTCGTAGGGTTTTTAGAGATACCCTTAATGGACTTAAAGTAAAATACCAATATTTTTATTTTACTTTATCAAAAATTCGATCAGTAAGACTTATGGAAAAAAATGGAATTCTAAAGGAATTTACTGGTAATTTTAGGAACCGGATTTTTGGGTTTGCTCCCTATTTGAACTTATTTAATGACTGACGAGTAGAAAAAGTCCTTAAGCACTCAACAACTCCTTCTCTTCCAATTTCTGAACAACACTCAAATTCAACTCAGGTGCTAGAATTATGCTTACTTCCTCTCGTTCAGAAAGTTCTTTTAGTTTGGTAAGTGATACAGAGCCCGTCATGTATTGTAAGCCTTGCCCTTGGTAGCCGCCTTTAAAGTTTTCAAAATCGGCTGGCTGGATGGACTCCTTTTTAGTGAAGCTTATGACCACATCTACCAACGCGTCATTCGAAAATGCAAAGCCTTCACCTTGGGTAAATTTTTTGTATTCGTAGCGATAGTCAAACGTAAGTGCAGAAATATCAGACAGCACAGCCGAACCCGTAGGATAGCCACCTGCGCCTTTGCCAATGAACACTTGCTTTTCTGCGAAAGCTCCTTCTACCAATACTGCATTGTATTCGTTGCGAACGTTGGCAAGCATGTGATCAGCAGGAATAAACTGCGGAGCAACAAAGCCAATAATTTTCCCATTGAGCTTGTAAGCACGAGCCACCAATTTGATGGTAAGGTTATTTTCTCTGGCGTATTTTAAATCCACCGCAGAAATCTTATCGATGCCGATATTGATGATGTCTTCGGGTTTCACAAAAACGCCAAAGGTGTGGGCGATAGCAATTACCAACTTAAACTTGGGGTCAAAGCCTTTCACATCCAAACTTGGGTCGCTTTCAGCAAAGCCTAAGTCTTGTGCGCCTTTCAACGCTTCGGCATAACTTCTGCGTTCCTCAAAAACTTTCGTTAAGATATAATTCGTAGAGCCATTGAAGATCCCTTCAATACTGGTGATTAAATCATTATCGTAGTATTCTTCTAGATTTCTGAGGATTGGAATGCTTCCGCACACGGAGCCTTCGTACAGCACAGAACGATTATACGTTTGTTGAAGCTCGTAAATTTCAGAAAGGTTTTCGGCCAGCATGCGCTTGTTGGCAGTAACTACGTGTTTGCCTTTTTGCAACGCAGCTTTCACGATTTCAAAAGCGGCATTGGCATCATCAATCAATTCCACTACAATGTCAATGTCGGCATCGTTAAGGATATCCAGTTTCTCAAACGTAAAAATGGAGCTATCCAAATCGCGTTGTTTGTTTCTGTTTTTTACACAGATTTTTTTGATCTCTGCTTTTACACCATGTGTTTTGTTGAGTACGCTGTACAGGCCATGCCCTACTACACCGAATCCGAATAAACCAATCTTTAATTTCTTTTTCATTTTTTAGAAGTATTATTAAAACCTTCAAGTTCTTTTTGCTTTAGCGTTCAGACCTTGAAGGTTAGGTTTGTTAAGAATTAAAATCCTCCATCGATTTAAAATCATACGAACCATGCAGCAAAACTGTTTCCTTTTCGTTTGCCTTAGAGCGTAGAAATCTTTTAACAATTTTTTTAAACTGATCGAACTCCACCAAAAAGCCATCGTGACCATACAGCGAAGCGATCGATTCAAAATGAGCATTGGGTATTCTTTCTGCCAAATACTTTTGTTCTTGAATGGGGTACAAAAAATCATTTTCAATACCCACCACCAAGGTTCTGGCTTTGATGCTTTTCAACGCGGCTTCCACGCTTTCGCGATTGCGGCCCAAGTTATGGCTGTCCATCGCCTTCGACAAAATCCAATAGGTAAATGCATTGAAGCGGTTCACTAATTTTTCTCCTTGGTATTTTTGGTAGGTAGCTGCTCGATAGTTGTCTGTTTTATCATTCGTTTTTTCAGCTTGCGTTTCCGCATACGTTTCATACGCGCGATAGGAAATCATGCCCATGGCCCGTGCCGCCTTCATGCCTTCAGCACCCGCGCGCAAATCATCCTGCTTCCAGGTAGGGTCGGCTTCAATGGCCATTCGCTGTGCTTCGTTAAAGGCAATGCCCCACGGTGAGTGAAAAGCATTGCACGCAATCGGTACGATGTGTTCAAAAATATTTGGTTGTTGAATCGCCCACTCCAAAACCTGCTGGCCACCCAATGAACCGCCAATCAATGTGTGAATTTTTTGGATGCCCAATTGCTGCCGCAGCAAATCAAATGCACGAACAATATCACGATGCGTAATGGCCGGAAAACTGTGGAAGAAATTTTTTCCTGTTTCTGGATTGATGGATAACGGGCCTGTGGAGCCATAACATCCACCCAACGTGTTGGCGCAAATGATAAAATAATCGCGTGGATCAAAGGGTGAACCTTCTTCAAATAAACCTTTCCACCAATCGGTAAAATCAGAACTTCCCGTAAGGGCGTGACAAACCCACACCACATTGCTGCGGTCTTTGTTCAATTGCCCAAGCGTGGTGTACTTAAGTTGAAAGCCCGGGAGTGTTTTCCCGAGCTCTAACTCAAAGTTCTGTTGATAGTGAAAGATCGATTCTGATTTTATCATATTAGTTAAAAAAGCCGTGAGCCTTGAGTTACGAGCCACCGCTGGCAACTAGCAGCTCGAAACTCAAAGCTTATTTTAAGCAACTAGTTCTCCCGCAAACACCTTATCAAACGCCTGTTGCAAATCAGCTTTGATGTCGTCTATATGCTCCAGACCAACTGATACACGCAGCAACGTAGGCAATACGCCCGATGCAATTTGTTCTTCATCCGACAATTGCTGGTGTGTGGTGGCCGAAGGTTGAATGATCAACGTCTTCGCATCACCCACATTGGCCAGGTGACTGATCAGTTTCAAGTTATCTACTAACTTGGTTGTGTGCTGTTTTGTTCCCTTTACGGTGAAAGATAATACCGCACCGAACCCATTCTTTAAATATTTCTTGGCCAATTTATGGTAGGTGCTGGAGGTAAGGCCCGGATAATTCACTGTTTCTACATTTGGATGTTGCTCTAGCCATTGCGCCAACGCCAAGGCATTTTCAACGGCACGCTGCACACGCAACGAAAGCGTTTCCAAGCCTTGAATCAACAAGAAAGAATTGAATGGACTAATGGCCGGTCCGAAATCGCGCAAGCCTTCCACGCGCGCACGGATGATGAAGGCGATGTTGGGTAACCCAAGAGGATTGCCTTCGCCAAACACGTCCCAGAATTTCAAGCCATGGTAGCCTTCGCTTGGCTCAATAAATTGACTGAACTTGCCATTGCCCCAATTGTAATTTCCACCATCTACAATCACACCGCCAATGGAGGTGCCATGGCCGCCAATCCATTTTGTGGCAGACTCAACCACTACGTTCGCACCATGTTCTAACGGGCGAAATAAATAACCTGCTGCACCGAAGGTATTGTCAACGATCACCGGCAGGTCATGCTTTTTTGCCAGGGCTGCAATTGCTTCAAAATCGGGAATGTTGAAACCGGGGTTGCCAATGGTTTCTAAATAAATGGCTTTCGTCTTTTTGTCGATGTGTTTTTCAAATGCTTCTGGCTTGTCGCCTTCGGCAAAGCGAACTTCAACCCCCAAGCGCTTGAAAGCAACTTTGAATTGGTTGTACGTGCCTCCGTACAAAAAGGAAGTAGAAACAAAATTATCGCCAGCCTGCAAAATATTGTTGAGTGCAATAAACTGAGCGGCTTGGCCTGAACCCACCGCCAGTGCCGCCACGCCACCTTCTAAGGCCGCCACACGCTTCTCAAAAACGTCAGTAGTCGGGTTCATGATGCGGGTGTAAATGTTCCCAAACTCTTTCAAGGCGAAGAGATTGGCACCATGCTCAGAATTTTTAAACTGATACGAGGTGGTTTGATAAATCGGCACTGCACGTGAGCCCGTAGTAGGGTCAACTTCCTGGCCTGCGTGTAATTGGAGTGTTTCGAAACGTAAGTTTGACATAAAATAGTTATTTAAGGTTTAAGATTTTTTGATTTCCGATTTTGTAGAAAGAAACGTAGCCTTAGCCATACCCGTCACTCTGCAGGCCGTGCGCTAGTTTTGTTGTGAGATGGTTCAACAACCGATCAACAACAAAAAATCATACAACAACAAATGTTGTTTCGCAAAGTCTGATTGTAAATATTGGGTGAAAGAGATCGAACTTTTGTTCGTGCGGGAGTAATGTTGATTGTTTTCATTTTCATACCGGTTTATAGTTCCTCAAAGACCTTCTCTGAGGCAGGTATTAGCACCCTTCTCGGGGTTGCTAGTGGTTCAAAGAGCCTGTTCTCTCCCCACTTCTTTATAAATCGGTTTGCCTAATTTTTAGTAGTGGCTTCCCCGACTATGATGACACAAACGTATACTAGTTTAGTAGAGTTTCCAAATGTTGTGTTAAAAAATTCATAAAAATATTTTTTGGAGATGCTTACAAGTGTTTGGTGAATCTACAACGGCACCCTCGCATTAAACACAGATCCTGTTTCCATGGAGCTCGTAAACTCAATCATGCCATTCAGTCGCTCACCCTCTCTCTTTAATATATGGAGGCAAAGCCTTGTTTCCGATCGTTGGCGCGATAAAACATATCGAAAATGTTGGCTTGATGTGCCTCAGCAATCCCTTGCCCGTTGTCCTCCTCCGAAATGGAAACAAAAGAATGTTCTCCCTTTGGACTGGTAAGTGCTGTGTGTAGGCGTTTGGCTCGGCTCACTTGCGCCTTTTAAAATTGAACTTAAAGATAAGGGTCAATTTACAAAAATCAAAAAGTTGTTTTCAAACTAGGCACAAGTCTCGCGCTTGCTTACACGCATCGCGAAGACTTGCACCAGTTGGGTTATTTTAAGAAACCATGTTGCTGTGCATTGGCGCAAGACGTAAAAATCCGCCTAAGTAAGCATGCCCCCGTCCACTTGCAGCACCTGCCCTGTCATGTAGGTGGACATGTCTGAAGCTAAAAATACGCACGCATCAGCCACGTCTTCTGGTTTGCCTCCACGCTTGAGTGGAATGGCATCGCGCCAACTTTGTACTGTTTTTTCATCCAACTTGCCCGTCATTTCTGTTTCAATGAAACCGGGGGCGATGGCATTGGAGCGGATGCCCCGCGAACCTAACTCTAACGCAACTGATTTAGTAAATCCAATGATGCCAGCTTTTGAGGCTGCATAGTTTGCTTGCCCTGCGTTTCCTTTCAAACCAACTACAGAAGTCATGTTAATTATAGAGCCTCCTTTTTGTTTCATCATCGGTTTGCAGGCAGCCTTCACCGTATTGAAGCACGATTTCAAATTTACTTGCATGATTTTGTCCCATGCCTCTTCGGTCATTCGCAGCAAAAGATTGTCCATGGTAATGCCTGCGTTGTTTACCAAAATATCGAGTGAACCAAACTCGGCCACCACTTCATTGATTAGTTTATCGGCCTGGGCGAAATCAGAAGCATCAGAGCGATAGCCTTTGGCCTTAATGCCTTTGGCCGCGAGCTCTGCTTCCAATGCCTGACCTTGTTCTACGCTGGATAGATAGGTGAAGGCAACGTTGGCACCTTGCTCTGCAAACTTGATGGCAATGGCCTTGCCTATTCCTTTGGAAGCACCGGTGATTAGGGCGTTTTTATTTTGGAGGAGTTTCATGGGGAGGTATTGAAAAAATTTAGAAGTCAGAATTTAGGAGTTAGAATTTAGGAGTATGCTGTAATCTTCTTCATCAAACTAACTTCCAACTTTAACTAACCCCAAAACTAATATTTTTCTTATTGATATGTTAGATAAATTGAGGTGATGAACTGCGTATTGGCGTGGGCAAGGGATTGCAGCGGAAAGCCCGAAGTGTGTCGGGTTCGCGCGTGGCCGGACTTGTAGCGGAAAGCCCAGTGGCCTTTCGCCTCGCTTGGCCATGCCCCAAAGAAAAATCTTACTTGTTTTTCGATTTGTAATAAGCCACTATCTTTGACGCGATTTTAAAAGACAACTTTATGGGATATGATGTAATCGTTATTGGCTCTGGTCCTGGGGGCTATGTGGCGGCTATTCGTGCTTCACAATTAGGCATGAAAGTAGGCGTGGTAGAGAAAGCAGAGCTGGGTGGCATTTGCCTCAACTGGGGATGTATACCCACCAAGGCATTGCTAAAAAGTGCCAATGTGTTTGAATACATCAAGCACGCAAAAGATTACGGTATCGATGTGAAAGAAGCCTCACCCGATATGGCGGCTATGGTAAAACGCAGTAGAGATGTAGCGGCTGGGATGAGCAAGGGGGTGCAGTTTCTATTCAAGAAAAATAAAATCGATCAGATTGAAGGGCACGGGAAGTTGAAGAAAGGTGGCAAAGTAGAAGTGATGGATGCTGCCGGGAAGAAAACCGATTATGACGCCAAGCATATTATTTTGGCCACAGGCGCGCGCTCGCGCGAATTGCCTGCACTGAAAATCGATAACAAAAAAATCATTGGCTACCGCGATGCCATGGTACTGCCATTTAAACCGCAAAAAATGTTGGTGGTAGGCTCGGGGGCGATTGGTGTTGAGTTTGCCTATTTCTACAACACGATTGGTGTGGAAGTAACCATTGTTGAATTTTTGCCACGCATTGTGCCGGTGGAGGACGAAGAAGTTTCGAAGCAATTGGAAAAGTCATTCAAGAAATCGGGTATAACGATTTACACGAATTCAGAAGTGACGAAAGTCGATACCGGTGGCAAAGGCTGTGTATCGACCGTAAAAACGCCAGCAGGTGAAATCAAAATTGAAACTGACGTAGTGCTTTCTGCGGTGGGTGTCACCACCAATTTAGAAAATCTCGGATTGGAAGAAGTGGGTGTGAAGAACGAAAAAGGAAAAGTGATTGTAGATGCGTTCTACAAAACCAATGTGCCCGGAGTGTATGCCATCGGTGACATCACCAGCGGCCCCGCCTTGGCGCACGTAGCTTCAGCCGAAGGAATCATTTGCGTGGAAAATATTGCAGGCAAAAAACCAGAGCCACTCAATTATAATAACATCCCTGGCTGCACATACTGCTCACCAGAAATTGCTTCGGTAGGTTATACAGAAGAAGCTGCAAAAAAAGCAGGCTACGAAATTAAAGTAGGTAAATTTCCATTCACTGCTTCAGGCAAAGCAAAAGCGGCCGGTGCGCCAGATGGTTTTGTAAAGGTAATTTTCGATGCCAAGTATGGCGAATGGTTGGGTGCGCACATGATTGGCGCGAATGTTACGGAAATGATTGCCGAAGTGGTATCCGCACGTAAATTGGAAACAACCGGACATGATGTGATCAAAACGGTGCATCCTCACCCTACCATGAGCGAAGCCATTATGGAAGCCGCTGCGGCTGCGTATGGAGAGGTGATTCATTTGTAATAAGTGCCAGTAAGTGGTTCGTGTCAGGCCATTCGTGTAAAGCGAGTCGTCCCCATTTTTTTGAAAGGTGTAGGTAAAGAGGGCATCCGTAAAAGTCAACAACCTATTTATGTACTTACAAGCTTACACCCCCGATTTCGGGGTAAAAAAATAACCTAATCCCCAGCGGTGATAAACTGTATTGTTTGATGAAGGCTCAAGCGGGACGATTACGCCAGAGAGGGGTCATCTTTTCATGAAAAAACGGTGTGTGGGAATACAGTACGTACTTGAGAAAAAATTGATCACGTTATCAATCAACCTGATAGTAACCAACAGGCTTCTTTCAATTTCTATTTGCTAAACTCGGTCAGAATTTCTGACGATATCAGCTTGCCCTTTTTGTTGTAATCCTCCTGCTTAACAAGCCCAACACCTTTCGCAATCCATGATTTGGACGTGCCTGTTTTTGTCATCAACATCTTCACTTCGGTTTGGCTGGAGATGATGAAGCAATCAAACTTACCTGCAGGCGTGTCTATCGTTTCGGTTCCGGTAACCGTCCGGTCGGTGTAGCGCATAAAGAATTTGAAATTTATATTTCCGGAATTCATGATCATATTTAGGTCGATCTCCTCAAGTTTTTGGCCTACCTGTAGGTTGTTTGGCAACTTGAAATTATTTCCGTCAACAGAAACGGATACTTTCTGATCCTTTATTCCTGCCTTTAAGGTTTCTTCCGTAATCTTCTTTAAATCTACTTCAAAAGTGGTCCCATCAAAGGTTGACTCAAATTTCAGTGTTGTGGATTTGTTTTTTTTCTTGTCCTCCATAACCGATGTGGTCGTAGCTTTCTCAATTCCATTTTCAACCGTATAGTCGGTGATATCATTTGTAACAATTTGGGTAATGTTGCCTTTGTTGTCATAGTGCGTGAACACAGACTTTATCCCCTTCGTCATGGGGTAATACTCACTCCCCGTAGGATTTAGGAATGACATCAGCACAACCACGGGCAAAAAGGAAATCATGACTAGTTTGAATTTTTTCATTGTTTAAAGTTGAATGCAGAGGTAAGTAAGGAAAATAAGCGAAAATAGGCAAGCATTGCACGTGTAAAAATCAGCAACGGACGATTAGTTGAAGTGAAAATAGTCAAATCACTTTTGCTTTTGCTAGCTCCTTCTTTGTTTGTTCTGCCGATTGAAAATGAATCGTGGGCAATCCTACTTTTAAAGCGCCCTCCACGTTTTTGATATTGTCGTCAATGAAAATCGCCTGCGCAGGATTGATTTGATAGCGATCAAAAAGAATTTTATAAAATTCGGGAAAGGGCTTTCGCGATTTCTCTACCCCCGAAACCACAATACCTTCAAACCAATGAAGGAACTCAAAATTATCTAACGCCCACGGAAATGTTTCTGCCGACCAATTGGTGAGGGCGTAAAGTTTGTACTTTTTTGACTCTTTGATCTCCTTTAGAAGCGCTACGGTTTCATGAATGCGCCCGTTGATGGTCTCATTCCATCGGCCATACCACGCACGGATAGCCAGCTCATGTTCAGGAAATTTTGTAACCAACTCTTCGGTGGCTTCTTCAAATGAACGGCCCGCATCTTGTTGATCGTTCCACTCAGGCGTGCACACATTCTCCAGAAACCAATTGATTTCTTCTTCCGTTTTAAAAATCTTGCGATAGAGGTAGCGAGGGTTCCAATCGATGAGCACTCCGCCCAGATCGAAAATGACTGTGTTGATAGATGACAAAGCTAAGATAGTAAATGAATGATTAAAATGATAAAAAAGTCTATGTGCTTTTTTTCGCCAAGATAAAATGTTTTCTATTAATAAGTAAACAAAAAACCCTACTCCCTAACTCCCAAACGCCCATTTCAAAAACTCAGGCATTGCTTTCGCCCAGGTGGCGGTGTCGTGGCGGCCTCCCACCATTTCCAAGTAGTGAATATCTTTAAATGGCCGATATCCTTTTTTTGTCAGCTCGGCAATTAAATCTAATGTGTCGTCAATGGAGTCAATCACACCATTGTTGTTGCGGTCGCTGGCTTCATCTTCGGTACCCGTCTGAAACCAAAAACGCAAGCCATGTTTCATTTTTCCGTTGCGAATGCGCTGGTGCATAATACGATCGCGGTGATCGGAATAAAAAAGACTGTGGGCATCGCGTTTACGCCACCACAGCGAACCACTAAACACGCCCACCTTCCTAAACATTTCCGGATGGTTCCAAGCAATGTCCATTGCGCTGAGACCACCCATAGAGTAGCCAGCAATGGCGTGTTGCTCTGGCGAAGGATGGATGGGGTATTTATAAACCAAGTACGGCACAAGTTCGCTCACAATGTATTTTGAATACGCCTTCGCGCTGGCGCCTCTGCTTTGGTAGTCTTTTTTATCGGCCACACCGTATTCTTGCAAGCGATCACCAGCGGTTACACCCACAATGGCTACTTCTTGCACAACGCTCGATTGGGTAAGCTGTTCAATCGTTTCTTTTATTCTCACCGCTTCATTATCCTGCCCATCGTTTAACAACAGCAAAGGATATTTTTTTCCAGATGTTTCGAACCCCGCTGGCAATAGTATTTCTACATCCACATCGCGCTTAAGCAATTCTGAGTGAATGCCCGTAAGTTTAATTGATTGATAGGTGCTTTCCTTGATTAAATCTTCTTTCACCGTTTGCGATTCAGGTTATTACTTGTCATTTTTAAAAGACACAAAAATAGGATTTTTGAGGTGAGATAGGCGACAAATGCTTGTTCTAAGGAAAAATTGGCATGAAGTAGCACATGAAGAAAAAAGGAAATGCTTCAATTTTTGAGTTTGGATACTCAGCCTGAAAACTATAAATCAGTAGTCAATAAAATTCTTAATGGAGAAAAACTATTTGATAAAAATTGGATGGGCTATTCATATAAAAATAAGGTTGATTTTAGAACTTAAAAAATACAGGAATAGTTAGTTTGTATATTTGAGGCTTATTTTTTTAAAATGAACCTCGTCAATAACGTTTATCAAATCCAAGGGCTGAATGTAGCCGATATTTGCGCTGAATTTGGAACGCCATTGTATGTGTACGATGGCCAAAAAATAGTTCAGCAACTACAGAATTTAAAAAATGCCTTCTCAGAAAACCAAGTAAAGGTGAAGTATGCGGCCAAAGCGCTCACCAATATTTCGATTTTAAAGTTGCTGAAAAAGAACGGGGCAGGGGTAGATGTGGTGTCGTTGCAAGAAGCACACATTGCCATGGGTGCCGGGTTTACGCCTGACGAAATCATGTTTACGCCCAACTGCGTTGATTTTTCTGAAATTGTAGAAGGGGTAACGCTCGGCCTCAACATTAATCTCGATAATCTGTCGGTGCTTGAAAAGTTCGGAAAAAAATATGGAAGCAATTATCCTTGCTGCATCCGGCTGAACCCACATATTTTGGCAGGGGGAAATTATAAAATTTCTACGGGGCATGGCAATTCAAAATTTGGTATTTCGGTTTATCAGCTTCCGCAGATTATGCAGTTGGTGCAGCAATACAAAATCAATGTAAATGGTTTGCACATTCACACCGGTTCTGAAATCACCGAGACGGACGTGTTTTTGAAAATGGCCGAAATCCTGTTTGGTGTGGCCCGCGATTTTCCCAATCTTAAGTTCATCGATTTTGGAAGCGGATTTAAGGTGGCCTACAAAGAAGGCGACCACATTACCAACATTTATGATTTGGGTTTGAAGTTGGGCAAAGCCTTCAAAGAATTTTATCAAAGCTATGGCAAACAATTGGAGCTTTGGGTTGAGCCCGGAAAATACTTAGTAAGCGAAGCAGGTTATTTGTTTGTAAATGCCAATGTGGTGAAGACTACACCTTCCGTCACCTTTGTGGGTGTTAATTCAGGACTCAATCATCTCATCCGACCGATGATGTACGATGCTTATCATGATATTGTGAACACCTCTAACCCAACAGGCGACAACAAAATATACACTGTGGTCGGTAATATTTGTGAGACCGATACTTTTGGTGCCGATCGCAAAATGAACGAAGTGCGCGAGGGCGATTTGTTGGTACTGAAAAATGCAGGAGCGTATGGTTATTCGATGGCCTCTAACTATAATTCACGCTTCCGCCCTGCGGAAGTATTGGTGTTAAATGGAAAAGCGCAACTCATTCGCAAGCGCGACACATTGGACGACATTTTGAGAAATCAGGTAGCGATTGACTTTGATAAGTAGTGAGGCCGCATCCTTCATGCTACAAGCAGCTTGCATCGGGAGGCATGAGGCTTGTGACAATTCTTAAATAACACAACTTGTCTAACCACAAACCATTCGACTTAATAGTAATCGGTGGCGGGGCAGCTGGTTTTTTCGGTGCCATCAATGCTGCACATAAAAATCCTAAACTTAAGATTGCCATTCTTGAGAAATCATCAAAGCTACTTTCTAAAGTAAGAATATCTGGAGGTGGCCGATGCAATGTAACCCATCATTGCTTTGAGGCCACACCCTTGTCGCAGCACTACCCCCGTGGACAAAGAGAATTGAAGAAATTGTTTCGAGTGTTTCAAGCGAGCGATACGGTAAAATGGTTTGACGAGCGAGGAGTAAAATTAAAAACCGAAGAAGATGGACGGATGTTTCCGACCACCGATGACTCCCAAACCATTATCAATTGTTTTTTAAAAGAAGCTGACCATTATAATATTCAGATTTATCTAAATGAAGGTTTAGAACATTTGGAGAAAAATGAGAATCTGTTTTATCTGAAAACAAATCGACAAACGTTTATCAGCAACAAGGTGTTGGTAGCAATTGGTGGTCATCCTCAATCTTCCTCTTACGATTTTGTAAAACAAGCCGGCCATACCATCGTTCCGTTGATTCCTTCGCTTTTTACATTCAATGATTCCGAAAAGAAATTTAAAGACCTGATGGGTGTTTCGGTGGCGGAAGCGACCGTGAGAATTGCAAGCACCGATTTTTCAGAGCTTGGCCCGGTGTTAGTTACTCATTGGGGATTGAGTGGGCCAGCCGTTATCAAACTCTCGGCTTGGGCGGCTACCTATCTTCATGATAAAAAATACACGTTCACAGCTTTGGTAAATTGGACAGGCAAGCGGGGCGAAGAAGAAGTTCGGGAATTTTTACAAAATCAAAAGGCAAATCGCGGTAAGCAAAAGATAGTAACCAACCCATTGTTTGCGTTGCCGAGCAGGTTGTGGGAGCGGTTAGTCTCGATAGCAGAAATTATAGATGAAAAAATTTGGGCCGAGGCGTCCAACAAAGAAATAAATAAACTGACTGAACTTTTGATTCGGTGCCCATTCCACATAAAGGGCAAAACTACTTTTAAAGAAGAGTTTGTTACCTGTGGCGGTGTAGACCTGAAAGAAATTGATTTGCAAACCATGGAAAGCAAAAAAGTACAGTGTTTATACTTTGCTGGCGAAGTGTTGAATATTGATGGCGAAACAGGCGGGTTTAATTTTCAAGCAGCTTGGTCTACCGCCTTTGTGGCGGCTAAGTCAATTTCCCAACAATTTTTGGAAGCCTGACAGTGAAAACCCTTTGTAAAACGAATTGTTGATTTGGCTTTGTAGTATGTAAATAAAGAAATCCATGAACAAAAAATGCTAGCCAAAGCTAGCATTTGAAGTGGTGGTGACGGAGGGAATTGAACCCCCGACACAAGGATTTTCAGTCCTTTGCTCTACCAACTGAGCTACGTCACCTTAAAAAAATCCCTATTAATTCGTTCAATAGGGCGACAAAATTAGTGGAATTCTGTTAATTTGAAAGTGCCTGATTCCTAATTTCAACAACTTATTTTAGGAAAACGGCCTTTGATTGGCACAATGACACAGATTAGCTAAGTTTGACTCATGGCAATAGCACAGCAAATACTCTTCCTTATAGCACTCGGGCTTGCCGGGTACTTCATTCGCAAGCGCGTGGTGCGCATTCGCAAAAACATTGAATTGGGCAAAAAAGAGACCGTTTCAGGTTCTAGCAGCGAGCGTTGGCAAAACGTATTGCTCGTGGCCTTTGGTCAACGTAAAATGTTCAAACGTTTTATTCCCGCCTTTTTTCACTTTTTAATCTATGCTGGTTTTCTCATTATCAATTTGGAAGTATTGGAGTTTGTGATTGATGGCGTAGCCGGCACCCACCGGATTTTTGCCCCTTACCTCGGTGGCTTCTACAATGTGTTGATGAATATTTTTGAATTTTTGGCCGTGGCCGTGTTGGCGTCTTGCATTGTTTTTTTGCTCCGAAGAAATGTTTTAAAAGTAGCACGCTTTCAATCAGCTGAAATGACAAAGTGGCCGCGCATGGATGCCAATTTGATTTTGACGATTGAAATCATTTTGATGTTGGCTATCCTTACCATGAATGCTACCGACCAAATTTTGCAAACCCGCACTACACACTATCATCCGACAGGCTTATTGTTCTTTAGCAACATTATCACACCGGCACTTCAAAATATCAACACCTCAACGCTTATTTTTATTGAGCGTTTCTGCTGGTGGTTTCACATCTTGGGCATTTTTGCTTTCACGATTTATGTTACGTACTCCAAGCACCTTCATATTTTCATGGCGTTTGTCAATACCTATTATGCCAAACTTCAACCGAAGGGCCATATTAACAATATGCCTGTGGTTACGCACGAAGTGAAAACCATGTTGGGGTTACCGGTAGAGCCTTCAATAACACCATCAGTGCCTGGTCGGTTTGGTGCAAAGGACATCAACGATTTAAGCCGAATCAATTTGATGGCAGCCTACGCCTGTACTGAATGCGGCCGTTGTACGAGCGAGTGCCCGGCCAACCTTACGGGAAAAAAGCTGTCACCACGTAAAATCATGATGGACGTTCGCGACCGCATGGAAGAAGTGGGCAATAGTTTGGAAAAAGGCGGACCCGGTTTGAATGATGGAAAGTTTTTGCTGGGAGATTATATCAGCAAAGAAGAAATCAATGCGTGCACGAGTTGCAATGCGTGCGTGGAGGCTTGCCCTGTTTTAATCAACCCGCTGGAAATCATTTTGGAACTGAGACGCTACCAAGCGATGGAAGAAAGCAGTTCGCCCCAGCAATGGAACAGCATGTTTCAAAATGTGGAAACCAGCTTTACGCCTTGGAAATTTCCGGCCAGCGATCGCTTTAATTGGGCAAAAACAAATTCTTGAGAGCGGAAGAAAAATCGTAAATCTAAAATCCTAATTCGTAAATCTAAATGACCATACCAACCCTTGCCGACCTTACCGCCAAAGGCGAACAACCTGAAATACTTTTTTGGGTGGGCTGTGCCGGCTCGTTTGATGACCGCGCCAAGCGCGTGACCCTTGCCTTTGTAAAAATCTTAAATGCCGTAGGCGTAAAGTTTGCCGTGCTGGGCAATGAAGAAACCTGCACGGGCGACCCTGCACGCAGGGCTGGCAATGAGTTTTTGTTTCAGATGCAAGCCATGAACAACATACAAGTGCTCAATGGCTATGGCGTAAAAAAAATTGTGACTGCCTGTCCGCATTGCTTCAATACATTAAAAAATGAGTATCCAGAATTAGGTGGAAACTATGAAGTGATTCATCATTCTTCTTTTTTACAGAGTTTAATTAACGAAGGCAAAATCAAAATGGAAGGAGGAGGTTCGTTCAAAGGAAGAAAAATCACCTACCACGATAGCTGCTACCTTGGAAGGGCCAATAATATTTATGAAGCTCCGCGTGAAGTATTGCAAGCGTTGGATGCTGATTTGGTAGAAATGAAGCGATGCCGCACCACTGGCCTATGTTGCGGGGCGGGAGGCGCGCAAATGTTTAAAGAACCCGAGAAAGGAAGCCAAGACATTAACATCGCTCGCACCGAAGAAGCGCTTTTGACGGGTGCGACCACCATCGCAGTGGCTTGTCCGTTTTGCATGACCATGATGACCGATGGCGTGAAGAACAAAGAAAAAGAGGTGAGTGTGCAAGTGAAGGATTTGGCTGAGTTGATTGTGGAGGCCAAAGGGCTTTAAATATTAGAGAATGGTGTAGTCTATTTTTTCTTACTAATCGTTTCGATTTTATGCTTATCCCAATTCCTCAACTTCCCCCTTCTGCTCGTACTTGGATTTATCAGGCCAACCGAGCCCTGCTTTCTCCTGAAGTTGAAATCATAAAATCAGCCCTTACCGAATTTTGTCAACAATGGGCAGCACATGGCCAGCCGTTGGAGAGCAATTTTGAAATCCGGGAAAATCGGTTTGTGATTTTATTGGTGAACGAAGAAACTCACGCGGCCAGCGGTTGCTCCATCGATGGTTCGGTACGGGTGATGAAGGGATTGCAACAACAACTGGGCATCGATTTTTTTGACAGAACGCAAGTTCCTTTTTGGATCGAGAATCAAATTCAAACCTTTCCGACCACCCAATTGAAAGCGGCTTTTGCCACAGGCCAGTTGACAAGTCAATCGATTACTTTTAACACCTTAGCGGCCACCAAATCTGAGTTAGATCAAAGTTGGAAAATGTTGGCGGAAAAATCGTGGCTGATAAAATATTGGCCCAAACCAGCGTTATCCTAGTTGCGAGAGTTGAAACCATAAATCGCAAAATCACAACTTGAATAAAATTTTTGAGGATATATTTCGTATTTTTAACGATGCATTACGGAGTGCAAATAATATGAATGGTATAAGACTGGTTTTATTAGGATTGGCGCTGTTGGCAGTTGGGTGCAGCGTGGAGAAAAAGATGAAAAACAACTTCAAGTATGCCAAATACGAGAAGGTGATCAAATATTATAAAGATGTCGTGCGCAAGCAGCCCAACAATGGCAAGGCCAACTTTTTTGTGGCAGAGTCCTATCGCCTTTCCAATCGCTTAAAAGAATCAGAATCCTTTTATGCCAAGGCAAGCGGTGCGGGCATCGATAAAGATTCGGTAAAATTGTTTTATGCCAAATCTTTGCAAGCCAACGCCAAGTATGACGAAGCCAAAACTGTACTGGAAGCCTTGCTAAGCGGCACTGAAAATGAAAAACTGAAGGACCGCGTTCAAAAAGAAATCAACGGATTGTCTTATTTGGGAAAACTGAACGAAAAGAAAAGTTATTACCGGGTAAAGCAAATGGAGTCGCTGAATACACCCTTTGCCGAATATGCGCCTGCTTACTCCAATGGTATTCTATATTTTGCTTCTTCCCGCAGCAATGCCCGCATTTACGAGGCATCGGGCACACCGTTTACAGATCTGTATCAAGTAGAGACCAAAGGAGCAGTGCCTGATTTAAATACTTTAAAAACCATTCAGGGAAATATCAATGCCCCGAATGTGAATACAGGTTGCATCACCTTTTCTCCTGATGGTAAATTGATGGTTTTTGCAAGAGGCAATTCAGGAAAGAAAAAAGGAGCTGAAGATGTTGACTTGTTTTTATCGCGGTTTAGAAATGGCGTTTGGACAGATCCTATTCCGATCAACATCAATACACCAAAATATTGGGAATCTACACCGGCCCTTAGCCCCGATGGCAGAACATTGTACTTCTCCTCTAGCAGGCCTGGCGGTTATGGTGGATTGGATTTGTACTCCGCGCAAATGGATAGTCGTGGGCGTTTTGGAAAAGTAAAAAACCTTGGCCCTGACATTAACACGGCTGGCGATGATACCTTCCCTTACATGGCCGAAAACAGCAAACTTTATTTTTCTTCGGATGGCCACCCAGGCTATGGTATGTTAGATCTGTTTGTGGTGAACCGCGCTAATGGTAAAACGCAAATTGAAAATCTTGGTCAACCCATGAATTCCACCAGCGATGATTTTGGCATGTACCTCTTTAAACCCGATCGTGGCTTTTTCACCTCCAATCGCGAAGATGGAAAAGGGGATGATGACATATATACGTTTGTGAACGATGATCCAAATTTGAAAGTAGTCAATTACTATTTGCAAGGAATCACTTACAATGTTCGCAAAGACAGCTCACGCGAAATTTTGCCCGATACAAAAGTTTCGTTGCTTGACCAAGGTGGCGATGTGATGCAAGAATTTACCACCGGCACGGATGGAAAATTTTTGTTCCGCGTGTATGAAAACGAAAACTATGTGTTGTTGGGCGATCACGATGGATATATTGTAAAGCGACAGCCCTATACGACCATCGGTAAATCTGTTCCGTTGGAGTCATTGAAAGAACTTGTAACCAATATTACACTCGATACTGTTTTGGTATTGGATAGAAAGGCAAAAAACATTGCGTTCATATTGAAGAATATTTATTTCGCATACAATATGGCTGACATCAATCAGGAATCAGCGAAAGAGCTTGATAGACTAGTTCAAATTTTAGAAGATAACCCAGATATCAAAATTGAAATGGGTTCACACACAGATAGTGTAGCTTCTAACTCTTACAATATTGAACTTTCGCAACGAAGAGCACAATCAACCGTAGATTACTTGATCCGCAAAGGCATAGACCCCAAACGATTGACTGCCAAGGGGTATGGAGAAGAAAAGCCCATCGCGCATAACACCAATCCGGATGGCACCGATAACCCTGTTGGCCGACAAAAAAACAGACGTACCGAATTTCGCATTTTAGAAATAGGCCCCGCACAAAAGCGCCCTGACTTTGATGAGGAAAAATATTTTAAGGAGGACAATGATAACTAGATGGTGGATGCTAGATAATCGATTCTGGCGACCATCAAGAAGAATCTAGTTGGATCTAATTTCATGGAACTAACAATCACTACACCCGCACTACTCTTTCCAACGGTCTCTTTGGTGTTATTAGCTTACACCAATCGATTTTTGGCGGTAGCCGCGTTGATCCGAAAATTGGCGGCACAATACAAAGACGATCATAATGAAAATGTGGCCGATCAAATCAAAAGTTTGAAGTTGCGGGTACGCCTCATCCGCGATATGCAAATGCTCAGCATTTTTGCCTTGCTACTAAGCGTAGTGTGTATGTTTTCACTTTTTATTGGCGAAATAGTTCTCGCGAAATATGTTTTCAGTGCGTCTCTGCTATCGTTGATGATTTCATTGGGGATGTCGCTGCGCGAAATCATGATTTCTACTCATGCGCTTGCCATTCAGTTGAAAGACATGGGGGATGACTTGAAGCTCTAAGTCGAGAAATCAATTGTAAATAAATTCCCCTGCCTCCGTTTTTATCGTCACTTGTTTTTTCTCTGAGGCTTCAACCCTGCCAATAATTTTTGCTTCAATACCAAATGATTGAGCAATATCGATGATCGGCTGCGCAAACTTTTGCGGCAAATAAATCTCCATACGGTGGCCCATATTGAAGACTTGGTACATCTCTTTTAAATCCGTTCCACTTACCTCGTGAATCAGTTTGAACAAAGGTGGAATTTCAAACAAGTTGTCTTTAATTACATGCAGGTAATCTACAAAGTGTAAAATCTTTGTTTGAGCACCACCACTGCAATGCACAATTCCATGAATATGATTTCGCAGTTCGTTCAATACCTTTACCATCACAGGCGCATAGGTGCGTGTAGGCGATAGCACTAGCTTACCTACATCCAAAGGCGAGCCAGAAGGTGAGTTATTAAGTTTGTCCGTCAATTGATATTTGCCTGCGTAAATCAAATCAAGCGGAACGGCCGGGTCAATCGACTCAGGAAATTTTTGGGCGTATTCTTTTGCAAAAACATCGTGCCGTGCAGAGGTAAGTCCGTTGCTGCCCATGCCCCCGTTGTATTCGCTTTCATATGTTGCTTGACCATAAGAGGCGAGCCCTACAATTACATCACCCGCTTGAATATTTTTGTTGTCAATCACATCAGATCGCTTCATGCGTGCCACCACGGTGCTATCCACAATAATGGTTCTTACCAAGTCGCCCACATCGGCCGTTTCACCACCGGTGCTGATGATGTCCATGCCATGACTACGTAGCATGGCCAACACTTCTTCTGTGCCGTTGATGAGGGTGCTGATGACCTCACCCGGGATTTTATTTTTATTGCGGCCAAGGGTAGATGAAAGCAAGATAGGGCCTGTAGCCCCAACGCAAAGCAAATCATCCACGTTCATGATGATGGCATCTTGCGCAATTCCTTTCCATACTGATAAGTCGCCCGTTTCTTTCCAATAGAGATAAGCCAACGAAGATTTTGTTCCCGCGCCATCGGCATGCATCACCGTGCAATAGGCCGGGTCATTCGCCAGCAAGTCTGGCACGATTTTGCAAAATGCTTTTGGAAAAAGTCCTTTGTCTAATTTTTGGATGGCTTGATGCACATCTTCTTTGGAAGCAGAAACACCTCTTTGGTTGTAGCGGTCAGTCATTCATCAAAAAATTGAAAGGCAAAGGTAACGATTAGAAATTCTTTGGAGGGTGTGAGCGGTTTTATTAAAGTTTAGCAATACGCTTAATATCTTCGATAATCCGCTTCGCCAACTCATCCGCCTTTTTTTCATTTTGCGATTCGGCATAGATGCGAATGATCGGCTCAGTGTTCGATTTGCGCAAATGCACCCATTCTTTCGCCTGCTCAAAATCAATCTTTACCCCATCGATGTCATTTATCTTTTCGTTTTGGTATTTCGCTTTTACGTCAACCAGCACTTTATCAACATCAATTTGAGGGGTTAGCTCAATCTTGTTTTTGGAAATGAAATACTCTGGATAGGTTTTACGGAGCTCAGAAGCTGACAGATTTGATTTCGCTAAATGAGTCAAGAACAAGGCAATGCCCATCAACGCATCGCGGCCATAATGCAGCTCTGGAAAAATAACACCGCCATTGCCTTCGCCACCAATCACGGCTTTTACCCGTTTCATTTCGTTCACCACATTTACTTCGCCAACGGCAGCAGCAGTATAAGTCCCTTCCGCTTTTTCAGTTACATCGCGCAAAGCACGGGTGGAAGACAAATTGGAAACTGTATTTCCCGCCTTCAGTGAACCTTTGGCGGACAAGCCTTTTTTATTTTGTAACACATAATCAGCAACCGCCACCAATGTATATTCTTCCCCAAAGGGCTTTCCATCTTCGCATACCAATGCCAAACGGTCTACATCCGGGTCTACAATTATTCCCAAATCATATCCCTCCACCCTCACGGTTGTGCAGATGGCTTTAATGTTTTCAGGAAGTGGCTCTGGGTTGTGCGGAAACTTGCCAGTGGGGTCGCAATACAATTTTTTGATTTTCTTCGCACCCAACGCTTCCAATAACTCGGGAACACAAATGCCCCCTGAAGAGTTAACCGCATCTATCACAATTTTGAACTTCGCTTTTTTGATGGCCTTCACATCCACCAACTTATTTTTTAAAATCAGTTCGATGTGTTTTTTGATGTAGCCTTTTTTGTGTTCGTATTTGCCCAGTTTTTCCACAGGTGCAAAATCAAAACTTTCTTCACGCGCGATTTCCAAAACCTTGGCACCATCTTCCGCAGAAATAAATTCGCCCTTTTCGTTTAATAGCTTTAGTGCATTCCATTGAATGGGATTGTGGCTGGCGGTGAGAATAATTCCGCCACCCGCTTTTTCGATGGGTACGGCAATTTCTACTGTGGGTGTAGTAGACAATCCCAAATCAATCACATCAATACCCAGCCCTTGCAACGTGGCACTAACCAGATTGCTCACCATTTCGCCTGAGAGCCGAGCATCGCGGCCGATTACAATCTTTTTGCCTTTTCTAGATTTTACCCAGGTGCCAAAAGCGGCAGCAAATTTCACTGTATCGACCGGAGTAAGAGAATCGCCTGGCTTGCCACCAATGGTGCCACGGATGCCAGAAATAGATTTGATTAAAGTCATTTTTAAAATATTAAACGCGAATTTATGTATTAATCTTGTTTGTTTTGAGGTATATAATTATTTACCTTTGAACACCATTTTTTAAACTGTTGATAACAACTCGCAAATGACAAAGAATGAAAAGCTCGGAATTGTACCGAATGTTAACCCAAGATGGTTGGTATCCAGCATCTCAAAAAGGTTCTCACATAAAAATGAGACACAAAGTTAAATCTGGTACAATTATTTTCCCGAACCATGGCAGCAACGAAGTTGGTACGGGACTTGAAAAGAAACTTCTTAAGCAAGCAGGATTGAGAAAATAGAATGATGGTACAAAAAGTTAGAAAAAAAGTGGCAGTGAAAGTAGAGAAAACCAAAACGGGATTCTCTGCTTATGCTGTTGATTACCCCGTATTCACAACAGGCAAAACAATGATGGAGCTTTCAAAAAATATAGTTGAAGCGCTTAATCTTTATTTTGAAGACGATGGAATGGAAGTTGGTGAAAGAGACATTAAACTAGAGATAGAGCTAAAACAGTTCTTTCAATTCTACCGGGTCATCAACGCAAAGTTCTTGGCAGATAGAATTTCGATGAACCCAACACTTTTGTCACATTACGTGCAAGGCAGGAAGAAACCTTCGGCCACTCAAACAGAAAAAATTTTAAAGGGAATAAGAGAAATTGGAAAAGAACTCTCTGACTTATCTATAAGTTAGAATAGTTGGGGTTTTACCTTACATTCTTGATTTCTGGCAAGTCTACAGTTGCAGCCTTTTCCGGATCACCACACGCTTCGCCAGCCCCAACTACTTTGCCACAATAGCCACAGGTAATTCCTTCTTTTGCTAAAAACGGACTTTGTGTGGCACAGGTACCTCGGAATTCTCCGTTTTTAATAAATAGTAATCGTACCGACATCAATAAAAAGAAGAGTGCGAAAACTCCGAGTGTTAATAGGAAGACAGTCATTTTCTAGTTTTGATTTAAATTGTACGACTTACACTTTTAGGTCTGCAAAGATAAACAACTCTTTTGACTGCAAAGTTTTTTGCTGACTCGTTATTTTCTAGTGGTAATCGTACCTTGTACTTCAAAATCGTAAATAATAAACATGCCCCAACCACTTTCTGCCCCCGACCTTAACCGCGAAGCAAAGTTGAAAGCCTTTGACAGGCTCCTCACCGTAATGGACGAACTGCGCGAAAACTGCCCGTGGGATAAAAAACAAACCTTGGAGAGTTTGCGCCACCTTACGATTGAAGAAACATACGAGTTATCAGATGCAATCTTGGAAGGCAACCTGCAAGAAGTAAAGAAAGAACTTGGCGATTTGATGTTGCACTTGGCTTTTTACTCACGCATCGCATCGGAGTTAAAAGCATTTGACATGGCCGATGTGCTGAATGCGATTTGCGATAAGTTGGTTGAACGGCATCCGCATGTATATGGCGATGTGAAGGCAGACGATGAAAAAGCGGTGAAAGAAAATTGGGAGAAAATAAAATTGCGCACCGGAAACAAATCCGTGCTGGAAGGCGTGCCTAAATCACTGCCCGCATTGGTCAAGGCCATTCGAATACAAGACAAAGCGCGGGGTGTGGGTTTTGATTGGGAACGCAAAGAACAAGTGTGGGAAAAAGTGGAAGAGGAGATGAGTGAATTCAAACGCGAGTTTGAGGGCAAATCTGTGGAGACAATCGATAAAGAGAAAGTAATGGCAGAGTTTGGTGATCTGCTTTTTTCTTTAGTAAACTATGCTCGATTTATCAATCTCGACCCAGAAGAAGCACTGGAGCGGACAAATAAAAAATTCATTAAGCGTTTTCAATACTTGGAAAGCGAATCGGCTAAAGACGGCAAGAAAATGGGGGAAATGAGCTTAGCAGAGATGGATGTGTATTGGAATAGGGCGAAAGAGAAATAGGCGGCAAGCAGTGTAGTGTACAAAATTCATTTACCTCTTTTGATACCCAATCGGGTATAATTATATTCAAATTTTATTTTTTATACCCAATAGGGTATATTTTTATAATATTGATTTATATTGCACCCTTTAGGGTATAAAAGTGAATCCTGAATCATTGAATTTAGCTGAATTTGTAAAGTCCAAAAGAAGAAGCCTTCATTTGACTCAACCCGAATTAGCCGCAAAAGCGGGAGTTGGTCTCCGGTTCGTCAGAGAAATTGAGCAAGGAAAAACTACCCTTCGCATGGACAAAGTGAATCAGGTGCTGAAATTATTTGGACAAGAACTCGGTCCCGTGCCAGTTAATAGAAGAAAGTTAACATATGAGGGCAGCTAAGATTTTTTTTGGCGATGACTTTGCGGGAAGATTGGTTGAAGATGAGGAGGGCTACTCCTTTAGCTACGATAATAATTATTTAAAAGGGTCTAATCCAAATCCGATAAGTTTTACCCTGCCATTATCCAATAAGCCGTACAAAAGTCAAGTGCTGTTTCCCTTTTTTGATGGACTGATTCCGGAGGGTTGGCTACTTGAGATTGCCGAACAAAATTGGAAACTAGATGACCGCGACCGAATGGGCTTGTTGCTTGCCTGTTGTAAAGATTGCATTGGTGCCGTAAGCGTGGTAGAAGAAAAAGTAATTGAATAAAATGAAGCGGTGCCTTTATTGTTATCAAGAGTTAGATTCTGCGGGCGACTATCACGAGGCGTGCAGCAAGAAGTTCTTTGGCAAAAGATTAGCACCCGATTTTTCATATACCGAAGATCAACTCGTTGAACTTGCCAAGCGAATCATTCAAAATCAGATTGCGATTACAGGAGTACAAGCAAAACTTTCACTACATGTTGAGAAGCAAATCGAGAAAAACAATCCAACTAAATTTACCATCGTTGATTTGTGGGGAGGCTATATCTTGAAACTGCCTTCGGCAAACTATTCGCAATTGCCAGAATTGGAAGATCTAACTATGCACTTGGCAGAGATCGGTAAACTTATTAGTGTGCCACACGCGCTGTTTCGTTTACAATCTGGAAAACTCGCGCATGTCACCAAACGCATTGACAGAACTACTGATGGAAAAAAAATCCACATGGAAGACATGTGTCAATTGACAGAACGATTGACAGAACACAAATACCGTGGGTCGTACGAGCAAATAGGTAAAGCAATTATAAAATACTCGGCTCATCCAGGTTTAGATATCATCAATTTTTTTGAACAAGTTGTTTTTTCTTTTCTTACGGGAAATGCCGATATGCACTTGAAAAACTTCTCGCTTATTCAACAACCAGCATCAGGCTACACCCTAGCTCCGGCTTATGACATGGTGGCCACCGCTTTGGTGGTAATAGGAGATGATGAAGAATTGGCGCTGACCCTCAACGGAAAAAAAAGAAAATTGAAGATGGAGGATTTTGAAGAGTCAATGAATCATTTTAGGCTAGACACAAAAGTGAAGAGTACTATCTTTCGTAAATTCAATGAGTCGGCTTCAAAGTGGTTTCATTTTTTGGATTTAAGCTTTTTGGAGGACGAAACAAAAGTTCGCTATCAGGAACTTATAAAAGAAAGAATGAAGCAACTTAAACTCATCCAATTGTAAAAATGGCACGCATCCTCTCCATCGACTACGGAACAAAGCGCACTGGCTTAGCAGTGACTGACCCGCAGCAGATTATCGCGACAGCGTTGGAAACTGTAGAAACAGCTAGGCTAATTCCATATTTGAAAACGTACTTCGAAAAAGAAGCGGTAGGCGAAGTGGTGATTGGTTTGCCCAAGCAATTAAACAATCAAGATTCTGCCACGGCTCCTAATGTTCGCCTGTTTATTGAGCAGTTTAAAAAATCTTTTCCCACCAAGCCGATTGTAACCATAGACGAACGCTTCACTACCTCCATTGCCCAACAAGCCATGATCATGGGTGGCATGAAGAAGAAAGATCGCCAGGTGAAAGGCCAAGCCGATAAAATCAGTGCGGTGCTGATTTTGCAAGATTATATGCAGGGCAAGAAAAATTAGAACGGTTATAATTTCTCCCTAACTTTGAGCAATTATTGACACGCATGGTTTACCCGATTGTAATGTATGGCGACCCCGTTCTTCGCAAGAAAGCGAAAGAGATTGCAAAGGGGGAAATGGATGTAAAGGCGTTTGCCCAAGATATGTTTGAAACGATGGCCGCAGCCAGTGGCATTGGTTTGGCCGCACCGCAGATTGGCAAGAGCATTCGTTTTTTTGTTGTCGATGCCTCGGTGCTCGAAGAGCAACCGAAGCTAAAAGATTTTAAGAAGGTATTCATCAATCCCATTATCCTAGAGGAGGAAGGAAAAGAGTGGGATTTTGAAGAAGGCTGCTTGAGCATTCCCAACATTCGTGCAGATGTATGGCGTAAAGATAAATTGCGTATCCGCTATTTGGATGAAGAGTGGGTGGAACATGAAGAAGAATTTGACGGCATGAAAGCGCGCATCATTCAACACGAATACGACCATATTGAAGGCAAACTTTTTATCGACTACTTAACTCCGCTGAAGAAGAAAATGCTAAAAGGCAAGCTGTCAGATATCAGCAAAGGCGATGTGGATACGGAGTATCGGATATTGGCTCCGCTAAGGAAATAATCACATGAACATTCAATCGCGCCTACCCGAAGTTGGCACGTCTATTTTTTCTGTGATGTCGAAACTGGCATCGGAGCACAATGCTATTAATCTCTCCCAAGGGTTTCCTGATTTTCCGGTCTCAGAAGTTTTGGTTGACCTGATCCACAAAAACATGAAGGCTGGCCATAATCAATATGCGCCCATGCCGGGTGTGCCAGGTCTGCGAAAAGTTATTGCTGAAGTAGTAGAGAAAACCTACCAACGCAGAACGGATTTTGAAACTGAGGTGACGGTAACAGCCGGTGGAACCGAAGCCATTTTTGCTACGATTGCAGCATTGGTTAGAGCGGGTGATGAGGTTATTGTTTTTGACCCTTCTTACGATTGTTACGATCCAGCCATCCGATTGAATGGAGGCATCCCCATTCATATCAATCTAAAGGCACCTGATTTTTTGATCGATTGGCAACACGTTCGCAATGTCATCACCTCCAAGACACGAATGATAATGGTGAATACACCGCATAATCCTTCGGGTTCTATTTTAGCTGAAGCCGATATAAAAGAGCTTCAATACATTGCATTGAAAAACAATTTATTGGTGTTGAGCGATGAGGTGTATGAACGAATTATTTTTGATGACAAAAAACACGAAAGTATATTAAAGTATCCGGGACTTGCGAAGCAAAGCATCGCTGTCTTCTCATTTGGAAAAACATTTCATGCCACTGGATGGAAAGTTGGCTATACAGTCGCATCTCCTGAGATCACGACTGAAATAAGAAAGGCACACCAGTTTATTACCTTCAGTGTAAACACACCTACGCAGTTTGCGTTGGCAGAGTACATGACAAATCCTGATCATTATCTAGCCCTCGGCAAATTCTATCAACAAAAGCGAGATTTCTTTTTAGAACAAATCAAAGGATCTTCTTTTCAACCATTGCCTTGCCACGGAAGTTACTTTCAATTGCTCTCCTATGAGGGCATTTCTGCCTTAACTGAAACAGAGATGGCCGTTTGGATGACGAAAGAGAAAAAGCTGGCACCTATTCCCGTGTCGGTTTTTTACAAAGATGGAACCGATCAAAAGCTATTGCGATTTTGTTTCGCAAAGGGTGATGAAACACTAATAAAAGCTGGAGAAATCCTCAGCAATATGTAAGCAAAGGCCATCAGGTGTGAGTTAGTGAATCGGTAGTAAATCAAATATTCAAAAAATCTCCAAAAACGCCACAATAAATGGAGCGGAGATAAACAAACCATCAAATCGATCTAAGAAACCACCATGACCGGGCAAGCTAGTGCCTGAGTCTTTAATTTCAATGCTGCGCTTGAGCAACGACTCCACCAAATCGCCATACACTCCGCCCACGATGATAATGCCACAAATGGATAGCCATTGCCAAAGTTCAAGAGATTTAAAAAAGTAAGCCATCGCAAATGCCATGGCAATAGCCAAAGCCGCCCCTCCAAAAACTCCCTCCCACGATTTTTTTGGCGAGATACGTTCGAACAATTTTCGTTTGCCGAAAAAATTGCCGGCAAAATAAGCACCTGTGTCGGTGGCCCAGAGGATGAACAAGCAACCAAAAACAATTTCGAAATTGTACTTACCATTTTCGAAAGCAGCGATGTGCATGAGTGCCAACGGAACGGCTATGTAAAAAATCCCTAAAAAAGTAAAGGCAATGTTGGTGAAAGGCTTGCGCTCAAACTTTTTATAAAGTTTAATCATGTACACACATGAGAGCAGGGGAAAAAAAATAAAGTAGTAACGATAGGAGATTGTCCCGCGCTCAATAAAAAAAGAAAGAAAGAAAATAGTCATGCCGCAAATCATGCCAAATGTTTTTTGAGGCACCATGCCATCTAAACCCACTAACTTATAAAACTCACGCAGCGACAAAAAGAAAATAATGAAGAACACAATTAGGTACGTCCATTCGCTATAAACAATTCCAAAGATGACACCAGCCGCACCCAATAGTGCAGTGGTCAATCGCTGGGGTAGGTTACTGAATTTTTTAGGTGTCGCGTTCAAGAAAAAGCAGTTTTAGGTTCTTCAGATTTCCGTTTGAATAAGAAAAGAAGCGAAGCAGCAATCACGGCAAAAACAATCACTGCATACCAAGGAGCAGCTTCCTCTTTTTCCAAGTCCATATTTACTATTTTTAACTGATGCAAATACATCATCAAAACAGCAAAGCCATTGTTTACAAAGTGCGCAAACATGGGCACCAGCAAATTGCCCGACCAATGATAAAGATAACCAAACAATCCGCCCAAGAGCATGCGGGGTACAAACCCAAAAAACTGCATATGAATGGCACTAAATAAAAACGCGGCTACCCATATCGATAAATGGATATTTTTTGTTCCACGCATCAATTCATTTTGGATAACGCCTCGGAATAAAAACTCTTCGCACACGCCTGCTCCTACACCTACCACAATCATGGCAACGGCAAAATCGCCAAAGCTGGTAAATTGTGTAAACATTTTGGTGAGCGCTTCTAGCCGTTCTTCATAGCTCCGTGCCCATGTTTCAAATGATTTTAAAAAATCCGGGAACACAATATTTTTATTCCATTCAATGACAGCAGAATCTACCACGATAAATGCAAGCATGATAAAAAAACACAACAGCAAAAGGCTTGATTTCAGTTTTTGATTGCTAAAGCTTTTGATTCCATTTTGAGTCAGTGCTTTAAAAGTAAGGAATGGAGCTAGCAATAGTCCAAAAAATGAGGTGATACCCTGCATAACCAAGATGGGTACTTTCATTTCAGGAGTATATTGGCTGGTGGCCGCAGCCATCATAAAATCGCCTTTATCCGTATAAAAAAGTGAACCGACCAAACTCCCGATTCCCGCACCTACTAATGTGCCGATAAAAGCGCTAAGCAGTATAGCCAGCAGTACTAACCAAACTGGTCTTTTTTCAATCTCCCCAGCCATGCTTCTGTTAAATAATATTAATTTTGTCTTTTGGATTTCAGCTAAACCGCAAACAACGCTGTTTTTAAACGAATAATCAAACGTGGCGAAGATCGGAAACATAGAATTAGGAGATTTTCCGCTGTTGCTCGCACCCATGGAAGATGTGAGCGATCCCCCCTTCCGTGCCGTGTGCAAAGAGGGTGGTGCCGATTTGATGTACACCGAGTTTATTTCGTCAGAGGGTTTGATTCGCGATGCCGCTAAGAGCCGGCAAAAGCTCGACATATTTGAATACGAACGCCCCATTGGCATTCAACTTTTTGGCGGAGACATTGGCAATATGGTGGAGTCGGCTAAGATCGCCACCGAAGTGAATCCTGATTTGATCGACATCAACTATGGTTGCCCCGTAAAGGCAGTGGCTTGTCGCGGAGCAGGTGCCGCGCTGCTGCAAGATATTCCTAAAATGGTGCAGATGACGTCCGATATTGTGAAGGCCACCCACTTGCCCGTAACGGTAAAAACCCGCTTAGGCTGGGACGACAACACAAAAAATATTGTGGAGGTGGCGGAGCGTTTGCAAGACATTGGTATCAAAGCACTGACCGTTCACGGCCGCACGCGTGTGCAGATGTACAAAGGTTCTGCCGATTGGACGTTGATCGGAAAAATCAAAGAAAACCCGCGCATGCACATTCCGATTTTCGGCAATGGCGACATCGATTCACCTGAAAAGGCTGTGGAATATAAAAACCGTTATGGCGTAGATGGCGTGATGATTGGTCGCGCAGCTATTGGGGCACCTTGGTTTTTCAACGAGGTCAAACACTTTATCAAAACAGGTGAGCATCTGCCTGCGCCCACGATTGCCGATCGCATTGATGTAACACGCAAACATTTAGATTTCTCCATTCGCTGGAAAGGAAACAAACTTGGCATTTTTGAAATGCGTAGGCACTATACCAATTATTTTAAAGGTGTACCTGACTTCAAGCCCTTTAGAATGCAGTTGGTGGAGGCACCAACTATTGAAGATGTGAATCAAATCCTGAACGAGGTTGCGGATGTTTATTTTCCACAAGAGGTTATCGCTTAGTCGTTCGCGCTTTCCCTTTTCAATAACATCCCTATAAATTATTACCTTTGTTCACATAATTATGACTCAGCTAATACTAAATATTAAAAAAAGAAGTAAGGTTCCTTTTTTGAAAGAGTTGCTTAATGAAATGTCTTTCGTGGAAGTGATTGACCCAAGCAAGCAAAAAATCACCTTAAAGGAAAAACAGTTGTTGACGGATATTGAGGAGTCAGTTGGGTTCATAAATAATTATAAAAAAGGTAAAGTGAAGGCCAAGTCGATTAACGAATTGCTCGATGAGCTTTAAGATTGTCCCTACACCGCCTTTTGAAAAAGAACTTAAGAATCTTTCAAAAAAGTATCCTTCCATCAAAAAAGATATTTCTGCCCTATTCGAATCATTAGCTAAAAATCCACAATCTGGAACTCCTTTAGGTTCGAATTGCTTTAAGGTACGATTAGCAATTACATCCAAAGGAAAAGGAAAATCAGGTGGTGCTCGTGTTATCACTTATGTTCAAATAATTGATAAAGAAATTTTTCTTATTGCTATCTATGACAAATCAGAAATTGATAGCATTTCACTGAATGCCATACGCGATAGGCTGAAAGGGCTTAATTAGATTTCAGATGTCAGAAAACAAAAAAGGTACAGCCGTCTTTCTATTGATTTTGTTGGCGTTGATTTGGGGCACTTCGTTCATCCTCATTAAACAAGGCCTGAAAGTCTTTTCACCGGCAGAGGTGGGTTCGCTGCGCGTGGCCGCTGCTTCGATTTTTCTAATGCCATTTGCCTTCTTGCGATGGAAGGAACTGAAACAGGGGGATCATTTCAAATTGTTTCTTTCGGGCATGATGGGCATTTTTATTCCTGCCTTTTTATTTGCGCTCGCGCAAACGCGTTTGCAAAGTTCAGTGACTGGAATCTTGAATACGCTTTCACCCGTTTGGGCAGTGGTTATGGGCGTGCTTTTTTTCAATCAACGCTTTCGCGGATTTGCCATCGTGGGTTTACTTATTTCTTTTGGAGGTGCCATCATACTTGCCCTGGCGCGGGCAGATGGCGCGATTGGTGGATTCAACGGCTATGCCTTGTTGGTTGTATTGGCTTGTGCGCTATACGGTACCAACGTTAACTACTTAAAATATAAAGTAGAAGGCTTGGGTTCGCTTACTGTCACCAGCGTTTCCTTGTTGTTGATTTGGCCGTTTGCTCTTGTGTATTTATTGAGCTTTACCGATTTCACAGTCAAATTAATAGAGCAGCCAGGTGCGTGGCAGGCCGCGGGCTATATCATTATCCTTGCCTTGATGAGCACAGCAGTGGCCAATCTTATCTTCAACAAACTTTTACAAATTTCTTCGCCCCTGTTTGCTGCTTCGGTCACTTATGTTATGCCAATTGTTTCAGTGATGTGGGGCGTGCTGGACGGGGAGAAACTATATCTGGGCCATTTCATTGGCATGGCGGCCATTTTGGGTGGTGTGTATTTGGCGAATCGAAAGTAGTAAGTCTTTTTTGATTTGGGGCTTGGCTGCACGAGGCGATGCAGCCACCAGGCTATCCGCTACAAGTCCGCTCCCCGCACATTCCGCCCTTAGCGGGCTTTTTCGCTACTATCCCTTGCCCGCTGGCGCAGGTGAATGACCATCCGATGTTCTTCTGGGCAATTGTTGATCTAATTCTTATTACCTTCGTTCTTAGAAAAATCAATTATTATGAAACGCCTATCCTTTCTACCGGTTTGCTTTGTTATCTTCTTCAATTGCAACGCGCCAAAAGAAGAAACCTTGAAACAATATTCCATTAATCAGTTTATGGATATTGTTCAAATCAACGGTGGTTCGTTTTCACCAGATGAAACCAAGATTGTGTACAACAGTCGGGCTACAGGCATTTTCAATGCCTACGAAATCGATTTGAAAACTGGAGCAGAAAAGCAACTGACAACCTCCACCGACAATGCTGTTTTCAGTCAGTCTTATTTTCCAAACGATGACCGATTGCTTTACACCAGCGACAAAGGAGGAAATGAAATCAATCATCTGTATGTCCGTAACCAAGATGGTTCCGTTGTTGATTTGATTCAAGACAGCACAGCCAAAGCACAATTTGGTGGTTGGAGCTACAACAGAAAGTTAATGTACTATACGTCTAATAGTCGGGATAAGAAATTTTTTGATTTGTATAACGTGCAAATTGCTGGAGGCGAAACAAAAGTGTATCCCACTACGCTGGTGTACAAGAATGAAAAAGGATTGAACCCCGATGTGATGTCGAACGATGATCGCTATATCGCGCTGAGTGAAACCATATCGACCAATAATTCAAACATGTATCTGCTCGATACGCAATCAGGAAAACTAAACCTGGTTACCAAACACGAAGGTGATGCGCAATACAATGCTCAGTATTTCAGTTTGGACGGTAAGACGCTTTTTTACCTTACCGATGAGGGCAGCGAATTCATGTACCTGGCCAGCTATGATATTGCCACTGGCGAAAAGAAAAAAGTAGAGGAAGCGCCTTGGGACATCATGTATGCGTACTTATCTAGAAATGGAAAGTATCGGGTAGTGGCCATCAATAACGATGCTCGCACAGAGATTAAAATTTATAATGAGCAAGACGGAGGAAAACTCGTTTCCGTAGAAGGTTTGCCCGAAGGAGACATCACGGGTGTCAATATTTCAGATAGCGAGAAATTGATGTCCTTTTACGTAAGTAGTTCAAAATCGCCCAGTAATTTGTTTGTCTATAATTTCGACACCAAAGAGGTGAAGCAATTGACTAATACGATGACTAAAGAGATTGACCTGAACGATTTGGTCGCTGGCGAAGTGGTGCGGTTCAAATCGTTTGATGGGCTGGAGATTCCTTGCCTGCTCTATAAACCCAAAGGAATCAAAGAAGGCCAAAAGGTGCCTGCCTTACTCTGGATTCATGGAGGCCCAGGCGGACAAACTCGTTTAAATTATTCGGCTGCGCTTCAGCACTTAGTCAATCATGGCTATGCCGTGCTGGCGGTTAACAATCGCGGAAGCTCGGGCTACGGAAAAACATTTTTTGCTGCTGATGATCGCAAACATGGCAACGAAGATTTGCGTGACTGTGTTGAATCAAAAAAACTATTGGCTTCGTTGCCCTATATCGATGCAGACAAAATCGGAATTTATGGCGGAAGCTATGGTGGCTATATGGTAATGGCTGCCCTCACATTTGCTCCCGAAGAATTCAAAGTGGGTGTAAATCTTTTTGGGGTGACCAATTGGATCCGAACATTGCGCAGCATTCCATCTTGGTGGGAGGCACAACGCAAGGCTTTGTATACCGAGCTTGGAGATCCTACCTCTGCTGATTCCGTGGCGCTTTATGCGAAGTCACCACTCTTCCACACAGATAAAATCACCAAGCCGTTCATCGTATTGCAGGGCAGTAATGATCCAAGAGTACTTCAGGTAGAGTCCGATGAGATTGTGGCGAACGCACGTAAAAATGGTGTGAAAGTAGAATATGTTATTTTCCCCGATGAAGGCCACGGATTTGTGAAAAAGGAAAACAATATCAAAGCTTCCGAAGAGGTTTTGAAATTTTTGGATGCTAACCTGAAAGGCTCGAATGACTAAAAAATTAATGCAGAAATTTAACGCTAACCTTTAACTTTGCGCCTTTAAATTAAGGTTACGTGAGCAAACCAGTTAAAATCGGAACGGTGCAAATGAGCTGCACCAAAAACCCTTCTGAAAACTTACAGAAGGCAAAGGAGAAAATTCGCGAAGCTGCTAGCAAGGGAGCGCAAATAGTTTGCCTGCAAGAGCTTTTTACCTCATTGTACTTCTGCGATGTTGAAGATTACGATCACTTCAATCTAGCCGAGGCCATACCAGGCCCCTCTACCGATTCGCTCTCATCATTGGCAAAAGAATTGGGAGTAGTAATCATTGCCTCCCTATTTGAAAAACGAACGCAGGGAATTTATCATAACACTACTTCGGTGCTAGATGCAGATGGTGCGTACTTAGGCAAGTATCGCAAAATGCACATCCCTGATGATCCATCGTACTACGAGAAATTTTATTTCACTCCGGGTGATTTGGGATACAAAGTTTTTAAAACCAAGTTCGCCACGATTGGGGTGTTGATTTGTTGGGATCAATGGTATCCGGAAGCTTCTCGCATTACAGCCTTGATGGGTGCTGAAGTTTTGTTTTACCCCACCGCTATTGGATGGGCTACTTCGCAAGACGAAGCCACCAATACAGAGCAGTACAATGCTTGGCAAACCATTCAACGTAGTCATGCTGTAGCCAATGGCTTACATGTAGTGAGCGTGAACCGAGTAGGCTTCGAACAAAACGGTGCGATGAAATTTTGGGGGGGCTCATTTATTGCCAATCCACTAGGCACTATTCTTTACAAAGCATCCCACGAAAGTGAAGAAGTAAACGTTACTGAAATTGATTTGAATAAAACCGATAGCGTGCGTGTGCACTGGCCCTTCATGCGCGACAGACGAATTGATTCGTATCAGCCGATCACTAAGAGATTTATTGACGAAGACTAACCTAAAAGGTCGGCAGTAGGCAGACAGCAGTAGGCAGGTAAGGCCATCGACTGCAGACTGCCAACTGCAGACTGCCAACTTTCCTTCATGAAGACTCCCAAAGAACTCGGCTACCACTTCCCCGCAGAATTTGCTCCACACACCGCTACATGGCTAAGCTGGCCGCACAAAGAAGCCTCTTGGCCAGGAAAAATTGATACTATTTTTCCGGTGTATGCACAGTTTATCAAGCAGGTCGCTGAAGGCGAAAAGGTGAACATCAATTTGCTGGATGAGAAGATGAAGCAGTTTGCTGTTTCTCATTTGGAAAAAGTGGGCGCGGATCTAAAAAACATTCAATTCTTTTTTCACCCGACTAACGATGCGTGGTGCCGCGACCACGGTCCCGCATTTTTGATTAACCCAACGGAGAAAAAGAAAATGATCGTGGACTGGGGCTATAACGCGTGGGGCGGAAAGTATCCTCCCTTTGATTTAGATGATGTGATTCCTACGTTGATTGCAAAGCATTTTAACATACCAGTAGTGCATCCTGGTATTGTGATGGAGGGAGGCTCAGTAGAATTTAACGGAAAGGGAACGCTATTAACCACACGCGCTTGTTTACTTAATCCTAATCGTAACCCGCATTTGAATCAGTCGCAAATTGAGGAGTACCTGACTAATTATTATGGAGTGAATCACATCCTTTGGTTGGGCGATGGCATTATCGGAGACGATACCGATGGTCACATTGATGATCTTACCCGGTTCGTAAATAGTGATACGGTGGTAACGATTGTGGAGGAAAATAGAAATGATGATAACTACGAAATTCTTCAAGACAACCTTAAGGAATTGAAAACACTTCGTTTAGAAAATGGTAACCAGCTAAACATCGTTGAGTTACCCATGCCCGCTCCCGTTGTTTATGATGACCAAAGGTTGCCAGCGTCTTATGCTAATTTTTATATTGCCAACAAATACGTAGTTGTTCCGACTTTCAGAGATAAAAACGATGATAAAGCATTGACTATTCTTCAATCATGCTTTCCGGATAGAAAAGTGATTGGGTTAGATTCTACGGATATCATATGGGGTCTTGGCTCGTTTCATTGTTTGAGCCAGCAAGAGCCAAAAATATTATAACAGTTATAACAGTTTAATTAGAAGTTTAGAAGTTCAAATAAATTTCTTAGCTTTACTTCACTAACATTAAATCTAATGAAAACAAAATCTATTGTTCTTTCATTTCTTATATTCGTTGCTTGTGCCGATAAAAGTTTAGAGATAAAGAAATCAGATATAGCGGAACTTGCAAAAGAGTTTAATTTAAAGAGAATTGAGATTTCTTCAATACCTAAGGGAATTACTCCTTTAAAATTTAACTCTGTAGCGGAAGCCAAACTATTTTTGTCAAATAGATTATTCAAGGAGCAACCCTCAAAGTCAGTACATTCGAATGCAAGGATAGCGCAGAATAGTTCTTCGAACTTAGCAACTTGCGCTAATCCGCTGAATGCAGTTTACACACAACAGGTATCAGCAGGGATTTTGAGTTCAATAACCTTTACATCCTTTACAAATTATAATTATTGCGGAATGAGTTTTGCCTCGGTTAATAATATTTCGAGTACTATGACAGGGGCAACTTTGGGGGCTACTTATTCGCAGTCAAACTTTAGTGTAAACGTAACTGATACAAGTATATCATATACTATTTATGGTTCTATTGATTATTATTTGTTTGTCGAAGGCGGTCTCAATCTTTGGTCTCAAAACATTAGTATGGGAGGCAGCTTTACGAGTCAAGTGATTGGAACAACGGGGACTTCCGGGGGAAATCCAAAAGGATCTATTGCGCCACCTAAAAAATAGTTTATGCAATTAATAAATTCTCCTTCAAGTCTAGTACTGTGGCAGGTCATGGTTATTGCAAATGTTTCATTATTAGTATTTGTTTTTTTTACTGTTCTCAAAAGGCAAATAACATCCTTTGAAAAAGTAGCATGGCTTTTAATATCTGCGTTTGTGCCTTTCATCGGTTCTTTAGCTTACATCATTACTTTTTTCTTAAAAAAGAAAATCACTCAGTAAAATTTGTCGGTCCTATCAAACTCGTTTTGTTTCATTGCCTGATTCATCGGTTTAAAGAAGGTTGAATTTCAATACGCCCGAAGGCGTTAGGCAGTGCGTGAGCGTAATGTCGTCTTCGCCAACATCCTCAATCATGTCGATGGGTTGAAAAAGAGAAATACCTACTCGATGGCAACGGATTCGACACTCGGCTAAGAATTTGTCGTAAAAACCTTTTCCATAACCCACACGGTGGCCTACTTTGTCAAATGCCAACAGTGGCACCAGTACCATGTCTATTTTTTCAGTAGGCGCGGGTACACCCTGTTCAGGCTCCAATATGCCCCATTTGTTTTTTTTAAGTTGATGATATCCTTCGAAATAAGTATTTTCTAGTTCATCATCTTTAACTCTGGGAATGATAATGCGGATGTGCGGAAACTCCCTCCTGATGCGATCAATAATCTGCCACGTGTCAGGCTCTCGTTTTCCCTCTATGGGTAAAAAAACATGGAGACACTTGATAAACGACAAATCAACCTGTGCAAAAAAATGATTATAAAGCTGCAGATTTAGATTTTGAAACTCGCCTTCGGATAAAGCTTGCCTTTTTTGAATAAATTCTTTTCGGGCTTCGGCCTTAGTCATTCATCAACACGTTAAATCGAAAATCAAAGGCATCAAATGCAGCCAACAGCTTTTGAATAAAGGCCGGATCGCTTTGGTAGAAGTTTAGAAAGTTATCGGTGCGCTCTTGCAAGCTATCATTGGGGAACAGTGCATCTTTCACAGATTCGATCTGTTTCCGTTTTTCCTCGTGTTTGCGCTTTTCAGCTTTCAGCATTTTCTTTTCGATGCGTTCCAATCCGTTAAGCGCACGTTGATTTTCTGCCGCAACCAATTTCGTGAGCGTGCTATCAATGGCGGTGGCTTTTTTTTGTATTTCGGTCAATAAGATTTGAAGCGATTGCATCTGTTTACCAAGCGATAGATCATGCTGACTGTTATTGGCTACCCAATGATTGAACAAGTAATTTTTCTCTTGGAATAAATCTTTAATGTCTAATCCTGTTTTCGAAAATTTCTTTTGCGTGGGCGCATCCACCACCAATCCAAAATTGCGAGGTATCAAAACAGGGAAAGGCGTTTGAAAAAACTCGAACACACCCTTCAGTTGTAGCCAATACACCAACTCAGCAGGCCCACCCACATAGGCTAGGTTGGGCAAAATCATTTCTTGGTAGAGCGGTCGTAGCACCACATTGGGGCTAAACTTTTCGGGTTCAGCCAAAATCATTTTTTCGATTTCCAATTTTGAAAATGAAAGGGTAGAATCCACTACTTTAAACGTATCGCCTTCACGTTCCAACCTGCTTCTAACCCCATCATCTAAATAAAACAAATTGATGTCGCGGGCATTCACTTGTGTGTGATACCCCAGCGATTGCAATTCTTGTGTGGCCAGATCCACTACTTTCTTTGCAGAATGATTGAACAAATCATCCTGAATTACTTTGGTAAACAACGATTTCAGTTGACGATCGTCACCATCCACCACCACTAACCCTTCTGCACCAAACAATGCATTCACATATTGCCTGACAGCAGATGCTAATGTTTTATTTTTTTCGTACGCGGTTTTAAAAACACTTACATCGCCCGGCAATTGATTGATCAGATTTTTAAAGTCTTTGGTTTCAAACCTACCGACTGCACCTTGTTGCTCGGTCTGCCACATGTACTTTGTGCCATACAACCGAAACGATTTTATCTCTTCGTAATCGTGGTCTTCGCTGGCCATCCAGTAAAGGGGCACAAAGTGATAAGCCGGGTATTTTTCTTTGAGTGCTTTACACGCATTGATGACGGTAACAATCTTGAAGATGAAATAGAGCGGACCGGTAAAAACATTCAGTTGATGACCTGTCGTTACGGTAAAGGTTTTATTATTGCGTAATGAATCGATGTTTGCTCTTACACTTTCGCTGATGGTTAGTTGACTGTACTGTTTTGTCAGCACATCGGCCAGTAATGTTCGTTTCGCTTGTGAAAAAGAGGCCTTGTCTTTTAGTTGGTCGCCAAAATTATCTAACGAAGGAAACCGCCCATAGAATTTTTTGAGTGAATCTTTTTGTTGGATGTAATCAAGAAAGAAAGAACTAAAGGCGCGGGTGTCTGAAAAGTCAATCTTTCGAGTGGTCATATCAGCAACAAATCAGATGATTAAAAGGCATAATCGCAATTAACGATTGACATCGCTTTAAAGTTTTTGGATGAGCGGTTGTATTTGTTAAAAATTCCTAAACGACTTCTGCCAGCAAATCAAACTCCGTTGCGCTTTTCACTTTTGCCTGAACAAAATCTCCCACACGCAAATAGTTTTTGGTGCCATCCAGAATTACTTCGTTGTCCACTTCGGGTGAATCAAACTCCGTGCGACCAACAAAACTTCCTCCCTCTTTTCTGTCGATTAATACTTTAAAAGTCTTACCTACTTTGGCCTGATTTAATTCCAGGGAAATTCCTTGCTGCAATTCCATAAGCGCATCTACGCGCTCTTGTTTTACCTCGGCAGGCACATCATCAGTCAACGAATAGGCATGCGTATTTTCTTCGTGCGAATACGGGAATACACCCATTCTATCAAACCGCGAGCGCTCCACGAACTCCATCATTTCATTAAAACGTTCTTCGGTCTCTCCAGGGTGTCCGGCAATCAACGTAGTGCGAATGGCAATGGCTGGCACTTTTGCGCGAATGGTTTGCAATAACTCCTCCGTTTTTTCCCGTGTAGTGCCACGCCTCATGATCTTCAATACTTCGGTAGAGCCATGTTGCAAAGGAATATCCAAATACTTGCAAATGTTGCTTCGCTCGGCCATTACATCCAATACATCCAGCGGAAAGCCCGTTGGGAAAGCATAATGCAGGCGAATCCAATCAATGCCTTCTACATCGGATAGATGTTTGAGTAAATCAGAAAGGTTACGCTTTTTATAAATATCCAAACCGTAGTAGGTCGAATCTTGCGCAATCAACAGCAATTCTTTTGTACCGTTCTTGACCAAATTTTTTGCTTCTACTACCAGCTCTTCAATCGGACGAGAAACATGTTTTCCCCGCATGAGCGGGATGGCACAAAACGAACAAGGTCGATCGCAGCCTTCGGAGATTTTCAAATATGCAAAATGGCTTGGGTTGGTGAGTATGCGTTCGCCCACCAATTCATGTTTGTAATTTGCATTAAGTTGTTTCAGCAAACGCGATAGATCGCGGGTACCAAACCACGCATCCACGGCCGGAATCTCTTTTTCCAAATCTTGACTATAGCGCTGCGAAAGGCAACCCGTTACGTACACTTTCTCTACCAATCCTTCTTGCTTGGCATCCACATAGCGCAATATGGTGTCAATAGATTCTTGCTTCGCGTTGTCGATAAAACCGCACGTGTTGATGACCACAATGTTGGCATCGTCTTTTTTGGATTCGTGGGTTACATCAATGCCGTTGCCTTTTAACTGCGTCAACAACACTTCAGAATCCACAAGATTTTTAGAGCAACCCAGCGTCACAATATTGACTTTGGTCTTTTTGGTGCCTTTCGTTTTCAATTTCTTAGAATAAGAAGGCAAATTTACAAAAAATACGCGCGCAGCTAGGATTGTTGGCACAGTGCTTGAAGTATATTTGCCTTCTTAAAATGAAATCTTTTTCGACATTATTGATGATGGTTGCCATGGTAGGGCTCATCAGTGCTTGCTTTACCGAACCAGACTGCATTGTGACGGCCACCATGGAAGTGAAAATTGATTTTAAGCAAACCAAGTTGAATTCGCAGACCAATGCCCGATCGGTTGTGGATACTGTACTTTCATTTCAATCTATTCAAATAGCAGTAGGTGGCAAGGATACCTTATTTGCCGCAAACATAAGTGCCGCTTCGCTTACACTTCCGATAGACCCTAATCAACCTTCTATCAAATACACTTTTGTACGGAAGGGCCGTCAGGCCAATAGCCCAACGGTTACAGAATTTATTACACTTTCTTATGCCAACGAAACAAGGATAATATCTTCCAAATGTGGCGCCTTTGTTTACTTTTTAGATTTGAAAGTGGATGACTCATCGTATGGGCAAACTGGCTACAAGCTGGTCAATGATCGTCTCTTAAAAAATACCAGCAATGTTCAGATATTTTTTTAGCTCGTTGCTGATTTTGTTATTTTCAATTTCGCTTCGGGCGCAAACCACTACGCCTGCCGAAGAAACACCTTCCCCCAAAAGAATAAAAGTTGATACGGTAAAGAATAAATATTTTCCCACTGGCTTACGTGTTGGCACGGATGTTATTTCACTTGTGCGCGGTGGCGACCACTCGTTTAAAGGATGGGAGCTGAACTTTGATACCGATCTTTCGCGCTACTATTTTACGGTGGATTATGGCTATTGGGCCACCAACCAATCGCTTGATAATTTCCAATTGATTACCAGCCCTGCCAATCCCATCCTACGCACCTCAGGGCAATATAAAAACGATGGATACTATTTGCGCATTGGTGCCGATGTAAATTTCCTGTTGAAGGATCCTGAAAAGAATATGTTTTTTTTGGGGTTGCGCTATGGGCTTGCTACTTTTTCGGAGAGTGTGCAGTACACCAACCAACCGACTTATCCCATTTTTCAACCCTTTTCACAAAGTTTAAGCAATGGAAATGTATCTGGGTCGTGGTTGGAGGTTACTACAGGCTTGCGAATAAAAGTGTACAAAGAATTTTGGATGGGCTACACAGCACACTTAAAATTTGCTCCCTCCACTTCGGGTGCCACCAATTTTAATGCGTATGATATGCCTGGCTATGGCATCATTGAAGAAGCACCCTATTGGGGTTTCAATTACCAATTGTTTTGGCGGTTTGCTTGGAAAAAGCCTGCAAAAAAAAATAAACTTTAACGTTTGCGGAAAAGCGAATCCACAAACTCCGTCTTGTTGAATGTTTGTAGGTCGTCAACCTTTTCACCTACACCAATGTAGCGAACGGGAATTTTAAACTCATCAGATATGCCAATGACAACCCCGCCTTTGGCGGTGCCATCCAGCTTGGTAATGGTAAGGCAAGTTACATCGGTGGCTTTGGTAAACTCTCTCGCTTGAATCACGGCATTTTGCCCCGTGCTGCCATCCAATACCAACATCACATCGTGGGGGGCATCTGCAATTACTTTTTGCATCACCCGTTTTATTTTCGAGAGTTCTTGCATCAGGTTCACTTTGGTGTGAAGCCGCCCGGCAGTATCGATAATGATTACATCGGCACCTAATTCAACCCCTTTTTGCACGGCTTCAAAAGCAACGGCAGAAGGGTCGGTATTCATTCCTTTGGCGATCACGGGCACGCCCACCCGCTCGCCCCAAAGTTTCAACTGGTCTACAGCAGCGGCCCTAAATGTATCGGCTGCACCCAACACCACGCTTTTGCCATTCTTTTTTAGCTGAGCAGATAGCTTACCAATGGTAGTTGTTTTGCCCACACCATTTACACCTACTACCATCAACACATATGGCTTGGCGGTGTTGGGTATTTCGAAGTCGCGGGTATCGGTTGCATTGTTTTCAGAAAGCAAAGCGGCCACTTCTTCCTTTAGGATTGAATCTAGCCCTGAAGTGCCCAGATATTTGTCTTTGGCCACCCTTGCTTGAATGCGTTGAATGATTTTTAAGGTGGTATCTACGCCTACATCCGAAGAAATCAAAATTTCCTCTAGGCTATCCAACACCTCATCGTCTACAGTCGATTTGCCGGCAATGGCTTTGCCCAGCTTGCCAAAGAAACTCTCTTTCGACTTTTGCAGGCCGCTATCGAGGGTTTCTTTTTTTTCTTTGCTGAACAGGTTGCCGAGGAAAGACATTTTGATTTCAGATTTTGAATGAATACGGTTTGGTTGCGCCCTAATTTAATATTGGTTCTAAAACAAAAAAGTCCCTCAGGTGGGGACTTTCATTTGATAGCATTCTGAGCCTTATTTTTTGGCCAATGTTTCTTTCACCAAATCAGTTGTCACGATTTCAGATTTGAAAATGTAAGCCCCTGTTTTGTCAGACTTCACAGCGCGGATCACCTTTGCATAGTTCTTACCGTCTGTTTTCTTAAGCGATGCAACTACTTTCTTTGCCATGGGTTATTTAATTTCTTTGTGTAACGTTACTTTTTTCAATACCGGGTTGTATTTTTTTAACTCGATACGCTCCGTAGTGTTTTTGCGGTTTTTGGTGGTAATGTAGCGGCTCATGCCGGGCATGCCGCTGGTCTTGTGCTCGGTGCACTCTAAAATTACCTGTATTCTGTTTTTATTCCGTGCCATGCTATTGCAATGTTAGATTGTTATGCGGTGTAAAGGCCTTTCTCTTTCGATTCTTTGATAACGGCTGAAATACCTTTCATGTTGATGGTTTTGAGAGCCTTGGTAGAAACTTTTAAAGTAATCCACTTGCCTTCTTCAGGAATATAAAAGCGCTTCACTTGAAGATTAGGGTAAAATTTACGCTTTGTTTTGTTGTTAGCGTGCGACACGTTGTTCCCTACGCGCGTCCTTTTTCCAGTAAGTTCACAAACCCTTGCCATAAAAATATAGTTTTAAAGCCCTTTTTGAAAAGGGACTGCAAATATCGGTAAAAGCCACTCACTTATCCAAGTTCGGTTTTTAAATAATCGGTGATATTTAGAGAAAATGATGGCCTTTGAGGCATTTCTTAACAGGGTAATGGCAGAATACTGCCTTTTTGAAGGAAAATAACACGATTTGAACCAGCACTTGAGCTCGCCTATTTGAAAATCTTATTGGCTAATTCCATTGGATCCAGCCCCTGAAAATCATCAATCACAAAATCTGTACCTGCTAATTCTTGATGTGTATGCGTGGTGGCCACGCCTACCACTTTTGCACCCGCGGCCTTGCCTGAAGCAACACCAGAAAGAGAATCTTCAAAGACAATGCAGTTTTCGGGTGCAAAGTTGAGGGCAGCCGCACACTTTAAATAAATTTCGGGGTGGGGCTTTCCGTTTTCAACAAAGCTGTCATCTAATATAGTAGAGAAGTAGTCGCCTAAATTTGTTTTGCTCATCACAAAGTCAACATTGCTTTTGGGAGCAGAGGTGCCGATGGCCCGTGCGAATTTATATTCGTTCAGTTTGTCTAGAAAAGTGGGCAAGCCCGGCAACGGCTTCATGTCATCTTTCATCAATTCACGAAATAGGGCTTCTTTTTCTTCGGCATAGAAATGCAATTCTTCGGGCGATAATGTCCGACCAAACAGATTCGTGATCCATTGTTTGTTGGTGCGGCCATAAATGCGGTTGCGCAGTTCATCTTCCGTAAGGTGATAACCATATTTTTCACAAAACTGATGAAGGGCAATTTTATGATAGGGGTTGCTGTGGATGATCACACCATCCATGTCGAAGATAAAGGCTATACGTGTCATGTTGACTTTGAAACGCGCAATCTACAAAATGTAAAATTCCTTTCGCCAGAAAGAATTACGTCAATGAATATTAATTTAATGTGTGATAAAGCTTTCTAAGATTGCAATTTCTTCTTTTAGATCTGCCTTGGCTTGATTCAATTGTTTTCGGTCATTTAATCGATTGGCTTGATACGAAAGATGAGCATTCGGATGTGTAGTGCTTCTACTGGCAGAGCATTGGTCAATGTAAATTCTCTTTGATCCTTCAACCCGGTTGCATAATTATAAATTTTTTGCCCCAATATGGACTTGGCCAGAATCCACAACTTGATAAGTTACCCATTGAGTCTACAGCGATAGATGCTTCTATTTTCCCTTTAACTATTCCTTTGAAAACCTTGGATATCCTTAAAATAAAATAACCATTTATTGTATCAGTAAAAATAACTCTTGCTATAAATATCAAATCACTCTGTTCAATACTTCTTTGCCTAACTTTTTCAATTGCTTCTACTCCGCAGGTGCATGCTTCAGTTTGAAGTCCGACAAAAAAAGTTAGTGCAAGAATTAAAAGAATCTGTTTCATAAACCAATGGTAAATTATCTAACCACAAACTTCTTCCCATACACTTTCCCCTTCCAAGTAAACCGCGCGATGTACATACCGGTTGAGAGATTCCCGGCATCAACTGTGTAAGTTTGATTGCCCGGCACAAAGTGGACATCGCCCATTCGCTGACCGAGCAAATTGTAAAACTGAACTTGCACGTTGCGGTCGCTTAAAATTTTTAGGGTTTCGTTGTTAGTTAGTGTCACAGGGTTGGGATAGATAGTAATTTCTGGCTCAGGAGGAAGTTCTTTTCCTTCATCATTTTTCAATACATACAGTCCGCCCCGGGTATTCCCAACGATGATTGCCGGACGGTCGCTATTGAAAAGATTGGCGGCCGTTGGCCAACAGCTGGCGCCAAAGTTTCTGCTTTGGTAGCTTTTGGTTACATCATTATAAACCAATTGTGTCACTGGGTTGATAGAACTATTCTGTGCCCGAAAGTCTGTGTAGATCGATAGTTCACCACGTTGGTTCGCGACTGCTAAATCCGAAAACCCATCGGCATCAAAATCAGCTGCGGCCATGGCCAAATTTTGACGATCGGTACTGTTGCCCACACCCAAAAAGTCAGACTTGGTTAATGCATAATTAAAAGAACCTGCAGGGCCGTTGTTTTTATAATATTCAATTCCACCGGTGTCGTTCCCTACTAAGACATCGAGCAAGCCGTTTTGATCTACATCTACAAGCAATAAATTTTCAGAGACACCAATTCTAAATTGGGTTGTCTTTAGATTTGGGTCAGTAACGGTGAATCGGTCTTGTGCGGAATTGGCAATGTAGAACAGGGTAGCCGTTGCGTTGTTTCGGTTGGTATTGGCCGTGAAAGCCAAATCGGTTTTGCCATCTGCATTTACATCGGCAAACTGAATTTTGATATTACTGTAATTGAGCGAAGAGAGAAAGAAATAATCTTCAGTAATCAATTTGAAAGAGGGCAATTGATTGGTGCCTATGTTTTCATATTGCGCCACCGTAGCGGGTAACGAGGGCCGAGTGTTGTTGCTTACCAGCAAATCCAAATCGCCATCGCCATCCATATCAAAAAAAGCGGGCACACTATTATCGCCCACATCAATCATATCGCCTTGCAAAAAATTGGTTTTTGAAAAGGTGAATTGTGGACTGGTGGCTGTACCGGAATTTTTAAATAGATAAAGTGATTGCTTAAAGTCGATCGTTGGGGAGTTTCGAAAACTTAAATTAGGTGTTACCACCAAATCGGATAATCCATCAAACGTTAAATCCTCCATAAAAGGCACAGGATAAAATGGCATGAGCAAAGGCGAGCTTGCTGGAAAGGGACTGAAACTGCTCATCAACGGATTATCGCGTGTGCCCGTGTTGCTGAGTAAGTATAAATTAGTGCATGATTGTTCGGAAAAGAAAAGATCGCGGGCGCCATCGTTGTTGAGGTCAATGGTAAGTATTGCTTTGCCGCCCGAGTGCTGTGTTCGTCCGCCTGATAAAAGTTCAGCGCAGGTTTTGCCACCCTGAAAGGAAATTTTACCACAGGTGCATTCCGAAAAGCCTCCCCAATTTTGCGTAATGCGTTTGAATTGTAGCGAGTCGCACCTACCGGAATTTTCAATCGAAAGGTTGGTGTGCCACTCTACTGTGCCAAAACTAGAAGCGAAGTTAGTGTTCAAGATATCCAAATCCCCATCCCCATCGATGTCGTCAATGGCAGGAATATCATCGATGTTGATTTTTAAGTTGATGTTGCTAATAAAGCCTTGTGTTAAAATCGGGAGCGGAGTACCGGAAGTTTTGTCGATGTTAAATGGCCTCCAACTAGGTGGCTGCCCAGGCTTGGTGGTATTGACAAATGCCACTAAGCCAAATGGATCGCTGGTGAAGATATCCTTTTTGCCATCGCAGTTAAAATCACGCAGCAAAAGCCATTGATTGATCGAAGAAGGAAACAACGATTCGTAAGAAGGGGAATAAACGTATTGATTGTTTTGATTCAAATAGGTTAACACTTGGTTGGTGGTGCGCTCAAAGATTACGAGGTCTTGTTTGTTGTCACCATTCAAATCCATGGCATTGACTTGAGCCGCGTTGAGCCCACCTGCCCACGGCATGGCAAGGGTTGTTCCATTGACTTCAACAGGAATGGATTGATCGATGGTATAGGTGAACTGACCCTTGGCAAGGGTAGCAATAAAAAGGAATAGGAAAATCAACCGCACCATTGGATTGCTAACGATTTTATCAATCAAAAATTATACTACAAAGTTGTGCAAACAAACACTGTATAAATACGATTATCGGTAAAATAAAAATTGATTTTCTAGCTTTAGGAAATTTTTATGGACATCCCTCAGCTCTACCAACTCTATCTTCAATCCGGCAAAGTCTCTACCGACACCCGCCAAATCATACCCGGTTCTATTTTCTTTGCTCTTAAAGGCCCCACGTACAATGCCAACGCTTTCGCGGAAGAGGCCTTGCAAAAAGGAGCGAGCTATGCGGTGGTAGATAATGCTGCCTTTGCCAAAGGTGACCGCATTATTTTAGTCGAAGACTCGTTGCAAGCGCTACAACAATTGGCTGCCCATCACCGCGATCAATTAAAAATTCCGGTCATTGGCCTTACGGGATCAAACGGAAAAACCACCAGCAAAGAATTGGTGAGTGCCGTGCTGAGCAGAAAATTTAAAACCTTTGCCACCAAAGGAAATTTAAATAACCACATTGGTGTTCCTCTTTCCATTTTGTCGATTGACAATACATACGAGATAGCCGTAATTGAAATGGGTGCTAACCACGTAGGAGAAATTGCAAGTTTGAGTTCGATTTCAAAACCGAACTATGGATTTATCACCAACATTGGCAAGGCACACATTGGCACTTTTGGTGGATTTGAAAATATTATCCGCGGAAAATCGGAATTGTACCAACACTTGATTAATGCCAATGGTAAAGTTTTCATCAACTCGCAAAACCCAATTTTGGCCAACATGGCCAAGCGAATTAAAGAACCGATTTTTTATCCAGCCAAAAGCGATTACTACCATTGTGAATTAATCAGTGCAGATCCATTTGTAAAAATCAGGGCCGCAAATGGAGATGAAGTAACCATCCAATTGGTGGGCAGTTATAATTTTGAAAATATTGCCGTGGCATTGTGCATCGGAAAATACTTTGGTGTGCAAGATACGGATGCTAACCAAGCGGTGGCCGACTATGTGCCGGGCAATATGCGCTCGCAGAAAATTGAAAAGGGGAGCAACACAATCATTTTAGACGCTTACAATGCGAACCCCAGTTCGATGCAGGCGGCCATCGAAAATTTGGCAACCATGCACGCCATTAAAAAAGTAGCGATGGTGGGTGACATGTTTGAGCTTGAAGACGAGGCTGAAGCGGAGCACCGGCAATTGGGAAAATTATTAAAATCTAAAAAGCTTGACGCGGTTTATCTGTGTGGAAAACTTTGCCTATTTGCGAAAGAAGAGTTTCCTGAAGCCCGCTATTTTGAAACGAAAGATTTACTGATCGATGATCTTAAAAAATTCCCCATTCAGAATGCTACTATTTTAATTAAGGCTTCGAGGGGAATTGGGTTGGAGAAAATTTTGGAATTTATCTAAACTTATTTGGCCACCATCACTAAATTTAATTTCACATAAATCTCCGTTGCTATTTTTGTACTTACGATTTCGGGTATTTTAATGTCATGATCGGCCAAAGCAATGGTGAAATTTGAGTTGACCGTAAGCGTACCTTTTTCTATTTTTATTTTTGCTGGAATTATCCGCGGCTGCTTTTTTCCATGAATGGTTAAGTTTCCGTTTGCTTTTACATCGTACTCACCATCTTTTGTAAAGTCTATTGTCTCCACAATTTTTCCTGTGAAGGTAGCATCATAGTACTTATCGGTCTCCATGTACTTTTCATTAAAGTGGTCTTTCTGCAACTTGCTGTTAAACCCTTCGAAAGATTGTACCTTAACCAGAAAAGCAAATTGATTGTTGGCCGAATTAATAACACCTTGTAAATTTTTCGACTGAGCCTTGATCAACTCAAGCTTGGCGTTGGAGGTAAAATCGATTTCACCCTCTTTCACGGAGAATTTGGTTTGGCCATAGATTGACAAATGACCAATTAGTAGTAGAAAAAATACGATTGCCCTCATTTTGTTTTTTTTATAAATGTAAATTTAATTTAGGTAACTTTAACTGAATAAAATAGGTGATTTAATATGGAATCCATACTCAAGTTTTTAAAAGCAATTGCAAAAAACAACAACCGCGAGTGGTTTGAAAAAAACAAACCAAAATACCTGGAAGTCAAAGTAACGTTTGAAGATTTTTTGGAAGCACTTCACCAAGAGCTATTGAAGTTTGATGAAAGCTTGGCCACGCTCAATCCGCGCAAGTTGGGTTTCCGCATTTACCGCGATGTGCGCTTCAGCAAAGACAAAAGCCCGTATAAAATAAACATGGGAGCAGGCTTTTCTGCTCATGGCAAAATGGAACAGGAGGCAGGCTATTACATTCACTTACAACCCAACAACCAAAGTTTTGTGGCAGGTGGTTTTTACATGCCCGATGCTGAGAAGCTGGCCAAAATCCGCCAAGAGATTGATTATAATGCAGCCGCTTTCACTAAAATCTTAAACAATAAAAAATTCAAAGCCACTTTCCCCAAAGGGCTGGATGATTTTGACAAACTGAAAACTGCACCCAAGGGCTACGCCAAAGACCATCCGCAGTTGGACATACTAAAACATAAAAGTTTTATTGTCTCGCATTATTTTACCGACAAAGAAGTGGCTGATAAAAAATTTGCTAAGAAAGTAGCTGATTGCTGCAAGGCATTAAAGCCGTTGAATGATTTTTTGATGGAGGCGGTGGCTTAAAAAAGTTTCGAAATGCCAAACGAAATACCTGCGCGATATGGGTATACATTTATTGGAATGTCTAATCGCTCGTTTGACATTAGCGTGTAATGAAAAAATGGTTGCACAAAAAACTGATAGCCATTTAATGACTCCACTTCAATGCGATATAAAATCTCATATCCTCCATAGAAGGAACCGCTATTCGTGTAAGGAGCTCTAGGGCTATTGAGAAGACCGCTTTCAAAAAGCAATCCACCGCCCATTTTGTGTTTCATTTTGCCCTCCGTCAATAAATACAAAGCTCCTAGCCGAATTCCCACGTTTAACATCTTGTATTCGATGCCCTCGTTTTTCATTGTGGGCGAAATTAAATACGTGCTCGCATTCTGCTTTTCAAAAGTTAATTCAGTGTTCGACAAAGCTCGATAGCTAAGAATTTGACTTTGGTAATAAATCGTGGCACCACTGTACAAATCGATTTTTTTGCCAATCGATAGCTCAATCCCACTTGAAATCCCAAAGCCAAGGCGTTGAGTGGAAATGAGTGAAGGTGAATTCAGTCTGTCGATTGTCATATTGTCGGCAGGCGATGCTTCTACTCGATAAAAAGATAAGGAAGGAGAGAAGAATGCAAAGCCACGCAGGGTTTTGATTCGCTTTGGCTTCTCTTTAGACTCCTCCTTAACAGCTTTCACTTTTCTGGTGGTATCCAAAGCTATTAAGACTTGCGAAGCTGAATCAGGTTTGCTTACTTCTGTTAGAGAAAAATCTGATGTTTTGATGCTTTCTGGCAATGGATGGTTATAACTATCCAAATTTTTAGATGATATAAGTGTGAAATCGTTCGCTTCGTTAACGAGCGGAGTTTTTTTCATACTTTTTTTTGAGTCAAAACTTTGTGCTTTAACATATTCTTTGGCTTGACTGGATGACATTGGTGGCAATGGATGCCGATCGGCATATTGCGCATGGCTGTCAACTAAGTTGTTTGGAGCAAGCGGTTTCAGAGTCACAGCTTCATTCTGGTGATGCAGATACCGGCCTACTAAAATAGACAAACCAATAATTGCACTTATTGCCAAAAAAGCGGCTTTACGGTTGCTCCGTCTTGGCAATTGTGTTTCGATGCCATGCCAAACGCTTTCGTCTGGTACATCATGATAGTTAGCCAATTTTTCTTTTGCATTTGCCAACCAATTTTCTTCAGGCAGATTTTTCATAAGAAATGGATGCCATTTTGTTTAACTTTTTTTTCAACAATTCTTTGGCGTAGTTTAGTTGTGATCTAGATGAGCCAACAGATATTCCCATCAACTCTGCAATTTCGCTATGCTTGTAACCTTCTATCTCGTAAAGATTGAATACCATTTTACAACCCAGCGGAAGAGTGTCTATGATTTCAACGAGCTGCTGTGCTTCCAGATGGTGACCCTCTATGCCGATACTCGTTTCAGAAATATTATCAGTCTCTAACCGAACGATCTCACTTTTTTGCCATCGGTGAAAGTGGGAAATGCACACCCGCACGGTAATGGCTTTGGCCCACGGCTCTAATTTGGTAGCCTCGGAAAGTTGGGGCAGGTTGTTAAAAATTTTGATAAAAGCTTCTTGTAAACAATCCTGCGCGCCTGCACGGTCGGGTGCATAGCGCCTGCATAAACCCATCAATTTTGGTTTCAATAGGTCGTACAGCTGTCGCTGTGCCTTGGAATGGCCCTTGATGCACTGATTGACAAGGTGTTCGAAGTTTAGCATCTACTGCCTCAATTCGATAGCTTTATTCTTACTTTTCCATTGCCGCAAGTTGAGCCTTGGCAAATTCGGTATACAAGGCTGTCGCTTTTAAACGAGCTCGAAGGTCTCTGGTACGAAATGAATTGGCTATTATTTATGGTATTGATATTAGCAGTACCTAACTGCGGACTTGTTACAATGGTGAATGAGTCGATTGGCTTTCCACAAAGGATGTCGTTATTGAGAACATCTAATTGCATAAGGGGTATGTTATTACCCGAGAGGTCAAAGAAATCCTCCACTGCGCGTAAGGCACAAGCGACATCACTTTTGATAGAAACCGCCACAGTCGCTGAAACACACTTTCCGCTCAAACAAAGTTGATAGGTTAGGGAGTCAACGAAACCATTTCCAGCGGAAGGAGGGAAAACATACGAAACATACTTATTGGAATCGATTTTCACGCTTCCAAATTTTGGCATCCTGAACAAGCTAAGTGAGGTGGCAGCATCTGCACAGAGTTGGTCATTTGCCAACACTTTTAGAGCTGCCTTCCCAACATTGCTGCTGAACTCAAATTGATCGTTTCGTGCCAAAGGAGCACATTTGCCATTTCTCCTAAGGTAAACAATCCCAAACGTAAAGTCATTGTCAATCGATAGCTTATAAATAATGCTGTCATTAGCAAAAGTTGAATTTGGTATGTATTCAATCTTGTTATTAACAACCTTGGCCGAGCCTTGCCTTGGCGGATAATTGCCATTAGGCTGGAATACAGAAATTGAAAAAGCACGGTTACAGTAAAGATCATTGCTTGCCACATCAATCAAAACGGATGATGTGACGCCAAAAACATAATCATCCTTAGCAAAAAGGCAGGGTAATTTGGTTGAATCGTTCTCGATGATAATTCCAATACTATCTGTTTTTAGAGCTTGATTATTAGCGATGATTGAGAAAGAAAATGAGTCTCTTGCCTTTTTCGTACCAGTGTTTGGTCTGTATTGCAGAAGACCGTTCCCCAAATCAGCAAGCTCACCATTTTTTGTAGATGTGTTTATGCTAAAAGTTACCGACCGATTTGCTTTTACGACTGAAGACAAATCGATGAAGCGGGAGTTATTAATGAACGCAATAATCGCTTCGTTATTGATACTAACGTTTGGTTCCGCCTTGTCCACTTCAAGCGTATCACAGGAAATGGTTATGGCGTAACACAAAAACACGAATAGGAATGAGTGTTTAGCTTTCATAAAATTGGATTCTTTTGTAAGTATGAGCAGTTTTTGATACCGAACGTTGGACAGCCAAGGTAAATTTTGCCTATTACCTTAATTCAACCTTATCAAAACCTTCAAAACTTTTCAAATAGCACCTTCCTCTCATTTTCAAATTAATATGTTTTCTTTGCACTCCGTTTCGCAGCCACTATGCAAGATTTAAAAGTTACGCTCATCCAGTCTGACCTGCATTGGGAAGACCCCACGGCCAATTTGGCCATGTTTGAAGAGAAAATCTGGCAAATTGGGCAACAAACCGATGTGATTGTGTTGCCCGAGATGTTTACCACGGGCTTTAGCATGCACGCCCATCGCCTAGCCGAAATGATGAACCTGCGCACTTTTAAGTGGATGCGCCAAATGGCCGACCAAACGGGCGCACTCATTTTGGGCAGCTTTATCGCCAACGTACACGACCGCCACTTCAACCGATTGCTGTGGATGGAACCGGGCGGCAACTTTAAAACCTATGACAAAAGGCACCTTTTTCGCATGGCCGAAGAGCAGCACGTGTTTTCATCGGGTGAAAGTTTGTTGATAGGCCACTGGAAAGGCTGGCGGATTTGCCCATTGATATGCTACGATTTACGCTTCCCTGTCTGGGGCAGAAATAGATGGAATCCGTCCCTAAAAAAACTCTCCTACGATTTGTTGATATACGTGGCCAACTGGCCGCAGGTGCGGGCAAATGCGTGGGAGGTACTGCTCCGGGCACGCGCCATTGAAAACTTAAGTTATGTGGTAGGTGTAAACCGTGTTGGTAATGATGGCAATGGAGTTGAATACAATGGCCAGTCGTCTGTGATTGGCTTTAAAGGCGATTCTATTTTTTCGGTAGAAGGTGCAGAAGCTGTAAAGACTATTGAGCTTAGCGCCAATGCGCTGCAAGCCTACCGCGACCGCTTCCCTGCTTACTTAGATGCCGATGACTTTAGCATTGAAGTCGAGGCGATGGAGGAAAGGGATTTTTTGCATGGTCTAAGTTAATTTGAAAATGATTCAATTTGAAAATTTGAATATTTCCAATTGAGCTCAACTCAATGTTCTACATAACATCGATCATTTTCAAATTAGCTAATTTTCAAATCTTCAAATTGAACGTATGACTAAAAAGATTTCGAGAGCCCTCATCTCTGTTTTTTACAAAGACAACCTCGAACCCATTATCCACTTATTGGCGAAGCAAAATGTAGAATTTGTTTCTACCGGTGGCACACAAGAGTTTATTGAAAAGCTTGGCTATAAAGTTACGCCTGTTGAAAAATTGACGAGCTATCCATCCATCTTTGGTGGTCGGGTAAAAACATTGCACCCTGCAGTATTTGGTGGGATTTTGTTTAGAAGGGAAGAGGCGGGCGATGTAAAACAAGCGGCAGAGTTCAATATCAATCCCATCGATTTGGTAATAGTGGATTTGTACCCGTTTGAAGAAACCGTGGCAAAGGGTGGTAGCGAAGATGACATCATTGAGAAAATTGACATTGGTGGCATTTCGCTTATTCGGGCGGCTGCCAAAAATTTTGCCGATGTGTTGATTGTGGCCTCACGCAACCAATACCCCGAGTTGCTTGAGTTGTTGAAAAGCAAAAACGTTTCGAGTGAATTAACCGACCGCAAGCATTTTGCTGCTTTGGCATTTGATGTTACCTCGCATTACGATTCTGCTATTTTTTCCTATTTCAATCACGATGCGCAAATCACCAGCTTTAAAAGCAGCCATCAGCAGGGGCACATTTTACGCTATGGCGAAAACCCTCACCAAAAAGGAATTTACTATGGTGACTTAGGGAAGTTGTTTGAAAAACTTAACGGCAAAGAACTTTCATACAACAACTTAGTGGATGTAGATGCCGCAGTTAATTTAGTGCAAGAGTTTGAAGGTGAGAAGGCATTTGTCATTATCAAACATACCAATGCTTGTGGCGTGGCAATAGGCCCATCCGTAAAGGAAGCGTACCTAAAAGCCTTTCAAGCCGATACGGTTTCAGCCTTTGGCGGTGTGTTGGCCACAAATCAAACCATCGATTTGGCAGCAGCCGAAGAAATCAATAAGTTGTTTTTTGAGATTTTGATTGCGCCAGGCTATGAACCGGCCGCATTGGAGCTTTTAAAAACCAAGAAGAACCGCATCTTATTAAAGCAAAATCACTTATTGAAGGCGACCAAGCAGTTTAAGAGCTTGCTGAACGGTGTGATTGAGCAAGATGTTGACTTTAAAACCGACAGCAAGGAAGACTTGAAGACGGTGACCAAAGTTGCCCCCACACCATCGCAGGTCAATGCCCTACTCTTTGCCAGCAAGATTTGCAAGCACACCAAGTCAAACACCATCATTTTGGCGATAGATGGTCAAATGTTGTCAAGCGGAGTGGGTCAAACCAGTCGAGTAGACGCGTTGCGCCAAGCCATTGAGAAAGCGGGCACGTTCGGGTTTACGTTAGAAGGTGCGGTAATGGCATCGGATGCGTTCTTCCCTTTTCCAGATTGCGTGGAGATTGCGAACCAATACGGCATTCAGTCGGTGATTCAACCGGGTGGCTCTATCAAAGACCAAGACTCCATCAATTATTGTGACCAACATGGCATGAGCATGGTGTTCACTGGCTTTCGCCACTTCAAACACTAGCTTGTAAGTTTTTAGGCAAACTATCTTAAAAATTCACGCAATTATTTCTTTAATTTCGTGCCTAATTTTATTGTCCACTTTTACTTGACAAGGCAACCGAATGGCACTTTTTGATTTTTTCACCCAAGATATAGCAATTGACTTGGGCACAGCCAATACGCTGATTATCCATAAAGACAAAGTAGTGGTAGATGAACCGAGCATCATCGCCATCGACAAAACTACCAACAAAGTGCTGGCCATCGGTCGCGAAGCCATGCAGATGCACGAAAAGACCCACGACAACATCAAAACCATCCGTCCGCTGAAAGAAGGAGTGATTGCCGACTTCCATGCGGCCGAAATGATGATTCGCGGTATGATTAAGTTGATTGACACGGGTAGGCGGTTTTTTCCGCCATCATTAAGAATGGTGATTTGCATTCCTTCGGCCATTACCGAGGTGGAAAAACGTGCCGTGCGCGACTCGGCAGAACATGCTAATGCCAAAGAGGTGTACATGATTCACGAGCCGATTGCCGCTGCCATTGGTATAGGCATCGACATTGAGCAGCCTGTGGGCAACATGATTGTAGACATTGGTGGTGGAACGACTGACATTGCTGTGATTGCCCTTTCGGGGATTGTGTGCGACCAATCGATTCGGATTGCAGGCGATACCTTTAACAGGGATATTTTGGACTACATGCGCAGACAACACAATCTGTTGATTGGCGAACGTTCGGCCGAGCGCGTGAAAATTGAAGTGGGCTCTGCATTGACAGAATTAGATGACGGCCCTGATGATTACGAAATCCGCGGTCGCGATTTGATGACAGGCATTCCCAAAACAATCAAGATTTCTTATTCAGAAGTTGCCTTTGCGTTAGATAAGTCCATTTCAAAATTGGAGGAAGCAGTATTGAAGGCCCTGGAGCTTTCCCCGCCCGAGTTGTCAGCCGATATTTACGAACAAGGAATTTATTTGACAGGTGGCGGGGCCATGTTGCGCGGATTGGACAAACGATTGTCACTGAAGACCAAACTGCCCATACACGTGGCCGAAGACCCTTTGCGTGCGGTGGTGCGTGGAACCGGGGCAGCTTTGAAAAACATAAATCATTACCGCAAGGTTTTGATGACCTAGTTTTGAAAATAGGCAATTGACAATTGGTAGTTGACAATTGCTCCGAATTTTGTCAACTGTGTTTTGTCAATTGTCAACTAATATGAATAGCTATCAACACCCATACTAGTCCATGCAGCAGCTCTTTCATTTCATTTACGCATACAGGGCTTTTTTCATTTTTTTGTTTCTGGAATCATTGTGCACTTGGTTGGTAATCGAGAACAATCAATACCAAAGCACCAAATACTTCAATACCTCCAATAGCGTTGTGGCATCCATTATCAGCACCTCGCAAAATATTCGTGAGTACTTTTCTTTGCGAGACATCAATCAGGCACTGGCTGGTGAGAATGCAGCGCTCCGCAAAAAAGTAGACCAGCGCAATCAAATGTTGAGTCAATTGGATCTTCGTGAAATAATAGACACCGCCATCATCAATCGGTTTGATTACTTGAGTGCAAAAGTGATTAACAACACCACCCGCAACTATAAAAATTTTATCACCATCGATAAAGGCAAATCAAATGGATTAGAACCTGGCATGGCTGCGATCAGCTATGCGGGTGTGGTGGGCAAAGTAAAATCCGTATCAGAGCATTATGCCGTGTTGATTTCTTTATTGAACATCGATAACCAAGTATCCAGTAAAATAAAACGGACGGGTCACTTTGGCACTGTGCAATGGGATGGCACTGATGCCCGCATCATAGATTTAAAGTACATTCCGAGGCATGTGCAATTAGAAGTAGGTGATACCATTGTTACCTCTGGTTACAATGCCATTTTCCCAGAAGGTGTTTTGATTGGTGTTGTAAAAGATGTAAAGCTAAATGAAGAGGCACAGTTTCATACCATCAAGGTTGCCGTGGCACAAGATTTTGGCAAGTTGGCTTTTGTCGAGGTAATCAAGAGCAATTTGAAGCACGAGAAAGATTCGCTAGAACTAAAAACCATAGGAGCACCCAAATGACGCGTACTGCCATTTTATCATTCCTTGCTTTTTTTGGCTATGTGCTGGTACAAGTGCTGTTGTTTAAAAATTTGGTGCTGTTCAATACCGCTTTTTGCTTTTTGTATATCTTCTTCATTTTATTGCTGCCGATTGAGTTTAACAATCTTTGGCTTATGCTCATCGGGTTCGTAACTGGTTTTTTCATCGACATTTTTTATGACAGCCTGGGTTTGCATGCGCTGTCCTTGGTGTTTGTTGGGTATGTTCGCAACTATTGGCTATCTACCATTACACCGCAAGGTGGATACGATATTGGTATTCAACCTTCGTTGGCCGCCTACGGGCTTCAGTGGTTTTTGGTGTACTCCATTCCGCTGGTGTTTGCTCATCACTTTATTGTTTTCTTTGTAGAGGCTGCGGGCTTTCAATTTTTTTGGTACACCATGTTGAAAGTGATGATGAGCCTTTTGTTTACCCTTACGGTTGCACTAATTTTGCAGTACCTTTCACTTGACAGAAGAAGATGAACGAAGGGAGGCGTGAAATACTGCAAATCGTTTTTGTGTTGGTGGGGATTATTTTCCTCATCAAATTATTTTTTATTCAAGTTTTAGATAGCAAATACGCTGAGCTGGCCGATAGCAATGCTATACTTCGCCAAGTAGAATATCCCTTTCGGGGATTGATAACCGACCGACAAGGCAAGTTGATTGTTTATAACACACCCGAATATGATTTAATGGTGGTGTACAAGGATGTAAAGAACTTGGACACTGCAAAATTTTGCCAAGTGTTTGGAATTACCACCGAAGAATTAAGAAAGAAATTCAAGCGGTTTAGGGAGATGAAGAAAAGTAAAGACAAAGACTTTACACCCGTCAAGCCCATGCTTTTTATTGATCAACTTTCAAACGAAGATTTTGCAAGGGCACAGGATTACATGGATGAATTCCCTGGCTTTTACATTGAAGCCAGAACCACACGCGCTTACACCACGAATGCCATTGCTAATGCCTTAGGGTATGTAAGTGAAATCAGCAAAACAAAATTAGAAGAAGACAAGTCGAAAATTTATAAGCAAGGCGATTATGTAGGGCAAAGCGGCATCGAAGCATTTTATGAAGAGCAGCTTCGTGGTCAGCGCGGCATACGCTTTAAACTTCGAAATGTAAAAGGGATTGAAAAAGGTTCTTTCAAAAACGGTTCGTACGATACGCTTTCTGTGCCAGGTCAAGATTTAGTTACCGGTATTGATTTGGATTTGCAAATATATGGTGAGTACTTAATGAAAGGAAAAGCTGGGAGCATTGCCGCCATCGAACCATCATCAGGCGAAGTGTTGGCATTGGTTTCAGGTCCATCGTATGACCCCAAACTTCTTACTGGAAAGAATTATAGTAGCAATTTTCAGTTCATCAGCACCGATACCATGAAGCCGCTCTTCAATCGGCCGTTGATGGCACAGTATCGTCCGGGTTCTATTTTCAAAATCGCTCAAGCGATGACGGCTCTTCAAGAGGGTGTGGTTACATCCGAAACCAGATTTAGGTGCGACAAATCTTTGATTGGATGCCATGCGGGACACGATAATCAAGATTTGAGAGGCGCCATTACCAATTCATGCAACCCATATTTCTTTAATGTGTTACGAAAAATGTTGAACAAAGGCGTAACCAACGACCCCTTCTCTGACACACGTGTTGGATTGGCCGAATGGAATAAACATATCAATAGTTTTGGTTTTGGAAGTCAGTTGGGCATTGACTTGCCAAATGAAAAGGGTGGCTTGATTCCAACACCTGCCTACTACGATCGTGCCTACAGCAATCGTCCCTGGAAATTTTCAAACATCTATTCCATTGCCATCGGTGAAGGAGAAAATTTAGTTGTGCCATTGCAGATGGCCAATTTTGCGGCCACCATTGCCAATCGCGGATTTTATTATACACCACACATTGTAAAAGCAATTGGGAAAGATAAGAAGCCGTTGCCCCAATACTTGGTTCGTCACTATACCACCATTGATTCATCTTATTTTAAAATTGCCGTGGATGCCATGCAAAATGTGGTAGAAGCAGGTACAGGCGTTCGAGCCAGGTTGCCCGACATCATCGTCTGCGGAAAAACCGGAACCGTTCAGAACGACCCACTTCCCGCTCATGCTGTATTCATAGCCTTCGCTCCACGCGATAATCCTAAAATAGCGATAGCGGTGTATGTAGAAGATGCAGGCCAAGGTGGCCGCGCGGCTGCTTCTATCGCCAGCTTGATGATTGAAAAATATCTAAACGGTAAGACCAAAAGGCAATACATAGAAGATTATGTATTAGCCGGCAAATTTTTAGACTGACCACATTGAGAAGAGACGATGACATATCGGGCAGTTTAGATTGGACAACTGTTTTGTTGTACATGGCTTTGGTGTTGCTCGGCTGGCTCAACATTTATGCAGCCATTTATGATGAAACCGCGAATCAATCCATTTGGGATTTATCGTTGAGTTCAGGAAGGCAGATGATGTTTATTCTCGCAGCTGTGGTAATTGTTGCGGCCATCATCATTGTTGACATGCGCTTTTACGAAACTTTTGCGTATCTCTTTTATGGCCTCATTTTATTCATGCTGATTTTGGTGCCCATCATTGGGAAAGAGGTGGGTGGAAACAAGGCGTGGATCGGTATTGGGTCGTTTGGTGTGCAGCCTTCTGAGTTTGCTAAATTCATTACAGCCCTTGCCGTGGCCAAGTTTGCGGGGTCGGTTGGTTTTAAAATGGATAACCTTCGAAACCAAGCAGTATTGTTTGCACTGATTGGGTTGCCCATGGTATTGATCCAACTACAAAAAGATACGGGCACGGCTTTGGTATTTACTTCTTTTGTGTTGGTTTTCTATCGCGAGGGTATGTCGCCCTTTTTGTTGATTGTTGGAATTTGTGCTGCTTTTATTTTCATCATCACACTGCTGGTGCCCAACCCGCTTTACTTGCATGCCGCCATTGCCGTTATCTTGCTCGTTGTTATCTACTTGGGCAAAAAAAAGTTTAAGCGAATCGCCATCGTAACCATTGGCGCTCTCATAATTGCAGGGGTTATAGAAAGTGTTGACTATGTGGTGAAAGATGTGTTGAAGCCCCACCAGCGAAATAGAATTATGGTACTGGTAGATCCTGACATCGATCCGCTGGGTACGGGGTGGAATGTAACGCAATCTAAAATCGCCATCGGTAGCGGTAGCTTTGCTGGCAAAGGATTTTTAAAAGGCACACAAACAAAGTTTGATTTCGTTCCTAAGCAAAGCACTGATTTTATTTTTTGCACCATTGGCGAAGAATTTGGTTGGCTTGGAAGTTTGGCAGTGATTGGCTTGTTTGTAGCATTGCTCTTGCGTGTAACGTTTATTGCCGAGCGGCAGAAAAATAGGTTTGCTAGAGTTTATGGTTACAGTGTGGCGTGTATTTTATTTTTTCACTTTGCCATCAACATTGCTATGACGATTGGATTGTTTCCGGTAGTTGGCATCCCACTTCCATTCTTTAGTTATGGAGGCTCTTCACTTTGGGGCTTTACTATTTTGCTTTTTATCCTGCTGAAGCTAGATGCACATAGGGGAGAAATGCTGCAGCGGATTTAGTAAAAAAATCATAGCCTCAGCTCTCTCAAATCAAAATTCAAATCCATTTATATGTTCGAAATCCATTATAAAAATATGTCTAACCACAGCAACAATAGCAATTTCAATAATTACATTTATGTAATTAATACTATTTTTTTGTTTGTATTCCCTTAATGATTCAATTACCTCAATTAGAATTGTAATTAATAAAACAGCAGCAATTAGACCTTGTACTGTTGAAATAAATAAATTAGCTTTATCAATTTTAGGTTCTAGAAAGTTAATTATTTCATTTTTAATAATTATTGTTCTCAAAGTGATCAATACAATTTCTACCAATGAATAAATCATTATCAGAGATAGGAGTAGTATCAATATGTTTATAGTTACTTTAATTATTCTGTCCATATAATTTTTTGCATTAAGTTTTTGGTAAATGGCTGAGAATTTTGACAGGTTGTAAATATAGATTACTGTTTTGAATTTTGCATAGTTGAACTGAAACGGAAGCGGGCTCTGCTGAGGAGCAACCTGCCAGGGTTACGTTCAACCGACTGGAATGGTCAAGCCCTGCCGGAAGCGCAGGGCTTTTCTTTTGGATCATTCCAAGAGCTTTATGCCTTAAGAAAACCTTACGCTGCATAAGCCATCGGGGTTTGATAGTTGAGCGATTGATGTGGCCTTTCATGATTGTAATCATCGACCCATTTAGCAGTTACTTCATTGGCTTGTTCAATAGAGTGAAATAGATTCGCATCCAGTACATCTTCACGGTACGTTTTGTTGAACCGCTCAATGATGGCGTTCTGCTGTGGCTTTCCTTTCTGTATGCGGCCCCATTCTATATGGTTGTTTTGCATCCACAACTGAAACCGTTTGGAGCGAAACTCTGGGCCATTGTCAGTACGGACCTTAAGCGGTTTACCATAACGTTCAATAGCCAACTCCACTATTTCAATCACCCTTCGAGCTGGTAAGTTGAAATCGACCTCAATGCCTTTGCACTGTCGATTGAAATGATCGACAATGTTAAGTGTTCTAATCCTTCGCCCATTGCTCAGCGCATCGCTCATAAAGTCCATCGCCCATTCCTGGTTGGCTTTTAATGGAATAGAGATAGGATTAGAAGGATTGTCCTTGATACGCTTACGTGGCTTTTTGCTCAACGAAAAACTTTCGTTCTCATACACCCTGCGAATTTTACTATCTCCCATCCCGGGGTGCTTTTTCTGCACCAGTTTGATCACTTTCATCCTTCCTTTCCGACTGCTGCCAATAACTTCCTCTATCGCTTTTTTTACTACGGCATCTTTGGCGGGCATTCGCTTTTGGTAATACTTTTTGGTGCGCGAACATCCCACCAGCTTACACGCCTGAGCATGGCTCATCTGGTAGTGGCCTGCCAGATACCCCAAGCCGTGTTCTTTTTGATCAGGCGCTAAAACTTTTTTGTGAGCAAATCTTTAATGGCATCGATCTCTAAACTTTGGTTGGCCACAATCTTTTTCAGTCGAGAGTTTTCATACTCAAGCTCCTTAAGCCGTTTGAGTTCGTCCACCTTCATACCGGCATACTTCCTTCGCCAGTTGTAAAACGTGGCTTCACTGATGCCGTGTTTGCGGCACACTTCGGAAACCTTCTGATCTTGCTGTGACTGTTCGTTGAGTATCCCAATAATCTGGGCCTCGGTAAAGCTCATCTTTTTCATTTGACTGTTTTGTTAGGTTAAAATTAAAAAAACTCTACTTTTAACCTGTTCAAAAAAATTCAATTCAATTTGATAAGTATATTGATTTAGTGGGGTTTGAAAACCTTGATGCAAAACCTTTACGTCTATACTCACCAATTCATAAAATACGTAAACCCTTTATTGGCGAACTAGGTGATATTTCCAATGAGGTTTTTACTATAGAAAAGATAGCGAGAATTATCCACTAGGTACAATCTGGTTTAATAAAAAAAATAGTAAGATCATATCATGGACGCTGATTAATCAAGGCGGCTACTATTTTCTAACCTTCAATTTACTGTAACCCCACCGAGGAATTTTTGGCCGCGGTCGGTCTTACTGAGCCACCCAAAGCGCTTTGGGTTTAGCTGCAGACGCTTTGTATTTTTTGTTGCGTGGATTATAACTTTCAACATTGTTCAGCAAGTAGGACGAAATTGGATCTTAATAAACTGCTCGCATCGTTGTTTTTGAGAAAAAATCAGACAGAGAGACTACAAGTAATCGCTACTGTTTGGTTTGCTCTTCAGGTCGTTCACAAATTTTCGAAAAAGGTCTTCTTTCTCTTTTTCACAAACGATCACCACATTGCCAAACGCGCCTACTAGGTACCCGTTCAAACCTTGTGTCACCACCAGTTTTCCTTTGTCTCCTTTGATGATCGAGTTTCTGGTTTCGTAGGTGAGGGCCTCCACATCGATTACGTTGTTCATGCTATCTTTTGCAGAATGCTCATACAGCGAAAGCCACGAACCTAAATCAGACCATGCAAAAGAACTCAGCCATACATACACGTTATCGGCTTTTTCCATGATGGCATAATCGATGGAAATATTTTTTACCTGTGAATAGGCGGATTGAATCGCCTCTTTCTCTTCGCTTGTGCCAATTTTATCGGCTACTTCTTCAAAGATTTCATTCATCTCGGGCAAGTACTTGGTAAAACTTTGTAAGATCGCCTTCACACCCCAAATAAAAATACCTGCGTTCCACACAAAGTCTCCACTCTCTAAAAATTTGTTGGCCAAGGTAACTTCTGGTTTTTCAGTAAAGGTCTTTACTTTTTTCAATAGACTCTTGGTATCAATAAACTGAATATAGCCATAGCCTGTTTCGGGCCGTGTGGGCTTTATGCCAAGTGTTATCAGTTTGTCTTGCGACTTGGCTTGCTCTACCGATTTTAATATCGTCTGTTGAAAGTCAGATTCATTTAAAATCAAATGATCAGAAGGCGCAACTACAATAATGGCATCTTTATTAAGCTTGTAGATTTTGTGGCTCGCATACAAAATGCAAGGGGCTGTGTTTTTGCGCATTGGCTCGGCCAAAATTTGCGCATCGCCCAATTCTGGAAGTTGTTCTTTCGTGAGTATCTTGTGCTCTTCGTGAGTCACCACAAAAATATTCTCCGGAGGGCAGATGGCTTTAAACCGATCGTAAGTCGATTGTATAAGAGTTTTGCCTGTGCCCACAACATCTAAGAATTGTTTGGGTCTTGCGTTTCTACTGTATGGCCAAAAGCGAGTGCCTACACCGCCTGCCATTAACACCACATAAAGATTTGGATTCATCCCGCCAGTCTATAAAAAATTAAAGTTACGAATTTAGGAAACTCTTTCGGTATTTATAAAACGGAAGCGCTGCAATCGTTACCAGACTGTAAAACATTTTTCGCTCAAATCACCCTGAAGCCTCCATAAGCACGATTTGCTATGTTAAAAAAATCCTCATAAAAACTTGGTGGTTAATTGAAGTTTTTATACTATATTCAATTCCTTTTTAGAAAGACATCAGAATTTAAGATACCTATTGTATGATTGTTGCAGAAGAGAAAGATGTGTTAAAAGCCAAACTCAAAGAAATATTTGGTTATGGAAATTTCAGGGGAAATCAAGAACCCGTTATTCGCAATATTCTAAGTGGCAGAAATACTTTCGTTATTATGCCTACTGGTGCAGGCAAATCGCTTTGTTATCAATTACCTGCCATGATCAAAGATGGCCTTGCCATTGTTATTTCTCCCCTCATCGCATTGATGAAAAATCAAGTGGATCAAATGAATGCGTATGGTGTCAATGCGCGCTTCCTCAACTCTACCCTTAGCAAGGGAGAAATTACCAAACTAAAAAAAGATTGTGTGAGTGGATTGGTGAAGTTGTTATACGTGGCACCTGAGTCGTTGAACAAAGAAGAGAACATTGAATTTTTGCAGAAGGTAAATGTTTCGTTCATTGCCATTGACGAAGCGCACTGTATTTCTGAATGGGGTCATGATTTCCGCCCCGAGTATCGTAAAATAAAGACGATGATTGGTCAATTGGGTGATAAGTCAGTAATCGCACTTACGGCTACCGCCACGCCCAAAGTGCAAATGGATATTCAGAAGAACTTGCAGATGGAGGATGCGGACGTATTCATGTCTTCCTTTAATCGCAAGAATCTGTACTATGAAGTTCGCCCGAAGAAAGAAACAAAGAAGCAGCTCATTCGATTTTTAAAAGAACACAAAGGCAAGTCAGGAATTATCTATTGCCTTAGCCGGAAAAAAGTGGAAGAGATTGCACAACTGTTGAACGTGAATGGTTTTAAAGCAGCTCCTTATCATGCGGGATTAGATCCGGATGTGCGCATGAAAAACCAAGATGACTTTTTAAATGAGGAGGTAGACATCATTACAGCCACCATTGCATTTGGTATGGGCATCGATAAACCAGATGTGCGTTTTGTGGTGCATTACGATGTACCAAAATCGCTTGAAGGATATTATCAAGAAACGGGAAGAGGTGGCCGCGATGGATTGGAAGGCGTTTGTTTGATGTTTTACAGTCACAACGATTTGAATAAGCTGGAGAAATTCAACAAAGACAAATCGGTGCAAGAGCGAGAGAATGCACGGGTGCTGTTGCAAGAGATGGAGTTTTATGCGGAGAGCCCGGTGTGCCGCAGAAAGCAATTGCTTCATTACTTTGGTGAAGAGTACATGGAAAAAAATTGCGGAGCTTGCGATAACTGTCTTCATCCACGCGAGCGTTTTGAAGGAATGGATTTTGTGCGCATTGCCATTGAATCGGTGAAGCAAACAGACGAGCGCTTCGGCTTGGCTCACTTAGTAAATGTAATACGCGGGGTTGAAGATGAGTATGTAAAAAGTTACGGCCATTTTGATTTGGCTATTTATGGAAAAGGCGATACGGAAAGCGAAGATTTTTGGAAGAGCGTGATACGCCAGGCATTGATCTATCAATACTTGGAAAAAGACATAGAGAATATTGGTGTTTTAAAGATTAGCAAAAAAGGAGAGGCATTCTTAAAGAAATCACACTCCATTGAGTTGGCTCGCGATCACGACTTTACTTCTGATGGCGAAGACGAAGAATCATCCGAGCGCGTAATCATCAATTCAAAATCGTACGATGTAAAATTGTTTGAGTTGCTGAAAGCCCTTCGAAAGAAGATGGCCAAAGAAAAGGATTTACCACCCTACGTTATTTTTCAAGACCCGTCTTTAGAGGAGATGGCCACTACCTACCCGACCAACAAAGAAGAGTTGGCTTCAGTAAACGGTGTCGGCATGGGCAAGGTAAATAAATTTGGAAAAGAGTTCTTGGAGGTGATCCAGAAGTATGTTGATGACAATGGTATCGAAACCGCTTCGGAGGTCGTAGTTAAGTCTTCGGTCAATAAATCGAAAATAAAAATTTTCATCATCCAGCAAATTGACCGCAAGGTAGATTTGGAAGAGATTGCTTCTTCTAAAGCATTGAGCTTTGAAGAATTGTTGACCGAGATGGAAAATATTATTTACTCAGGTACGAAGCTTACCATTGACTACTACATAGATGAAGTGTTGGACGAAAATCGCCAAGAAGAGATCTATGATTATTTCTTGAATTCCGAAACAGATAGTATTGAAGAGGCGATGGCCAATCTCAGTGACTATTCAGAAGATGACGTGCGCCTCATGCGCATCAAGTTTTTGAGCGAGTACGCAAATTAAAGAGCAGAAGAATTATTGCAGTGGGGCGGGTGGTTTACTACCCGCCTTTTTTATTGGCCTTCCCTGATTATATTTACCATTTCGTTTTTATGAACATACTTTTATTAGGCAGCGGTGGGCGTGAACATGCGCTTGCTTGGAAAATTAAACAAAGCCCGAAATGTGAACGGCTATTTGTTGCCCCAGGAAATGCCGGAACAAGTTTGGTAGCTGAAAATGTAAAGATGGCCGTTGATGATTTTGAAACGATTGGTAAATTTTGTGTTCAAAATATAATTGACTTAATAGTAGTAGGCCCCGAGGTTCCATTGGTCAAAGGCATTCGCGATTATTTTGAATCACAACCTGAGTTAAAGGGAATTCCATTGGTTGGCCCCGGAAAGATGGGCGCACAACTAGAAGGCAGTAAAGATTTTTCGAAGCAATTTATGTTGCGCAATGGTGTGCCTACCGCTCAAGCAAAAACTTTTTATGCACACCAGTTGACGGAGGCAATTGAATATCTGAAAACGTGCAAGCCCCCGCTGGTTTTAAAGGCCGATGGCTTGGCAGCTGGTAAGGGTGTGATTATCACCTCTGATTTGCAAGAGGCACAAGCAACCATGCGCGAAATGCTGGAAGGCAAAAAATTTGGTGATGCCAGTGCCAAAGTGTTGGTGGAAGAATTTTTGGATGGCATTGAGCTTTCGGTTTTTGTGTTAACCGATGGTGAAGACTATGTTGTTTTACCTGAAGCAAAAGATTACAAGCGTATTGGCGATGGCGACACGGGGCCTAATACGGGCGGCATGGGTTCTGTTTCACCTGTGCCCTTTGCGGATGCAGCCTTCTTAAAGAAAGTAGAAGAGAAAGTAATCAAGCCAACCATTGCCGGATTAAAGAACGAAAAAATTCCTTTCAAAGGATTTATTTTTATTGGTTTAATGAACCTGCCTGCCGGACAGGCAGGCGTAACAGGCGAACCGTTTGTAATCGAATACAACACTCGAATGGGCGACCCTGAAACGCAATCGGTGATGGCGCGCATTAAAAGTGATTTTTTGGAATTGTTGTGTGCGTGTGCCCAAGGAAAGTTGAGGGGAAAAAAAATTGAAGTTAATCCAGAATATGCGCTCACCATTGTGCTTGCTTCAGATGGCTACCCTGACGAATATGAAAAGGGAAAAGTAATCGATGGTTTAGCTGCGGATACCAAGGCGTTGGTTTTCCACGCAGGAACAAAAACACAAAACAACGAAGTGCTGACAGATGGCGGCCGTGTGCTGGGCATTACTGGAAGAGGAAAAACATTGAAAGAAGCACAGACCAATGCCTACGCACTCGCTGAAAAAATTAATTGGGATGGCATTTATTATCGGTGGGATATTGGGGCGGATTTGATGTGAGAGATGGCTTGCATTTTTTTAAGATTGAAAATTTTGGATCAACTGAGAAGTTAGGTACTGGCATCGGCCAACGATAGAAGTGGAAATCCCGAACTGTGCTGGATTTGTGTGCGGACGGACTTGCAACGGATAGTGCGTTGCCCTTGCGTAACTGTTCGGTTAGACAGTCGCTTCGTTTGGGCAGGCCCAGTTTTACCTCTTGCCTTTCCCCCGCCAAGGCATTACCTTTAACCTTTTAACTCTCAATACCTGAACGATGGGCTGTGCATGTGGAACGAAAAAAGGCGACAAAGTAGGTGGCTGTAAAAATAATGGTGCGTGTGGCACTGGCGGTTGCAATAAAATGAATGTGTTCGATTGGCTTTCCAACATGGATATGCCGGTGGAAGATAAATTCAATGTGGTGGAGGTTCGTTTTAAAAATGGCCGCAAAGATTTTTATCGCAATACAGATAAACTGATGCTGACTACGGGCGATGCAGTGGTGCTGGAAACCCAAAGTGGTCACCACATTGGGCACGTATCGTTGCAAGGCGAATTGGTGCGCTTGCAAATGCAAAAGAAAAAAGTGGCCAACGATGATGAAATCAGGAAAATTTATCGTGTGGCCAACCAACGCGATTTGGACAAATACGAAGAAACCAAAAAGCGCGAAAACCCAACCCTTTACCGCAGCCGCGAAATTATCAAGCAATACAAGCTTGATATGAAACTTTCAGATGTCGAATATCAAGCCGACAATACCAAAGCTACTTTCTTTTACTCTGCGGAGGACCGTGTTGATTTTCGTGAATTGATTAAGCAACTGGCAGCAGAGTTTAAAGTGCGGGTGGAGATGCGCCAAATTAGTTTGCGCCAAGAAGCAGGAAGAATTGGTGGTGTTGGCGTGTGCGGACGAGAATTGTGTTGCTCTACATGGCTAAGCGATTTTAAAAATGTGGCCACCAGCGCTGCCCGTTATCAAAACCTCTCGCTCAACCCCAGCAAACTTTCTGGCCAGTGCGGCCGATTGAAATGTTGCCTGAATTATGAGTTGGAGACATACATGGAGGCGTTGAAGTTTATTCCCGAGGTGGAACGGCCTTTATTGACCGAACAAGGAGAAGCTCGCTTGCAAAAGACTGACATCTTCCGCAAGATCATGTGGTTTGGTTATAAAGAAGACAACAATTGGTATCCGCTCGATGTAGACCGTGTGAATGAAATATTAGCCTTGAATAAAGAAGGTAAAAAACCTGCAACCTTGAAGGTAGATAAAGAAGAAGTTCGTGCTCCACTAAGTGTACTCAATAGCGACTTGGAGACAATGGACAAAAAATTCAAGAAGACAGGAAAAAGTAAAAATCAAAACCGCAATCGCGATAACCGACCCAACCGGCCGCAGAATCAAGCTGGCGCCAACCCAACTAATCGGCCATCTGGACAAACGCAAAACAGACCAGAGGGACAAAACCAAAATGCATCCCGCGGCCAAAACCCAAATCAAAACAGGCAGGGGGGGCAAAATCAAAATCGTAATCAAAACAAGCAAAGCGGTCAGCCAAATGGTGGGCGCCCCAATCGCCCGAACAACCAAAACCAAAATAGAGACCGAAACAGAAATAATCCTCCGCGCAACCCCAATCAAAAGCCTGGCAATACCAATACTCCAGAAAATCCTTCATGACCAAAGTAGTTTTAGCATTGTTGACTGGTTGCTTATTTTTTGCAACCGCCTGCGACTCCAGCCGATTGTATGAAACCAACATGGAGTTTAAAAACAGAAGTTGGAATGTCAGCGAGAAGGTTTCGGTGGAATTTGAAATTACTGATACCGTTCAGCGTTACAACGTATACCTCAACGTACGCAATTCGTTGGATTACCCCTACTCACGGATTTTTGTTAATTATACGTTACAAGACTCAACCAGTGCGAACCTAGAAAAAAAAATGATTGGCGAAAATCTATTCGATCAAAAAACAGGCGAGCCATTTGGCCAAAGTGGCATTGGCGATTTGTACGACCATCAATTTCCCATTCTTTCGAATTATATTTTTCACACAGCGGGTAAATACAAAATCACCTTTGAGCAATTTATGCGGCAAGATACTTTGCAGGGTGTGATAGCAGTGGGGGCGAGAGTTGAAAGTGTTGAAACAAAATAATCGTAGCTTAGTTGGGGGTCACAATTTGATCATAATTTTAGTGAAGAGCTTTGCAAGAACATAGATGAAGTAAAGTTTAGCCCAAAAGAAACAGATTGCGCAATTATTTGGTTAATTAACTACAAATGATCCCAACTGGTTCTAGCCTTTCCGGGAAGACTAAATTGTAAACATAAAATCACAAATTAAAGAATGCTTGGCCACCGGTTTTCAAAATTCACCCCCCCACCCGATCAAGAGAAGAGCGATTTCGAACGATTGCTGAAGATTTTCATGCAGTTGGTATTGATTACGGCCGGCAATGTGGGCGAGGCATTGCAATGGCTCACCGAAGTGGACAAACAATATGGTCTCACCAACGATAAGTATGGAATGGGCGATTTTATTGAAGACCTCAAAAGAAATGGGTACATCACCGATGAAGGACCCAAGGGAGAATTCAAATTAAAGGCAAAAGCCGAACAGAACTTACGTGAGCGCGCCTTGGAAGAAATTTTTGGGAAACTAAAAAAAACAAAAGGGGGAGATCACAAAACTCCGCACAGTGGCCGTGGCGATGAAACCACCACCGATAGACGCGAGTATGAATTTGGCGACTCGGTGGAAAACATTTCAGTTACTGATTCGCTGCGCAATGCCCAAGTGAACCATGGGCTAGACGATTTTCTAATGACTGAAAATGACCTGGAGGTGATGGAGAACGAGTTTAAAACCCAAACCTCCACCGTGCTGATGATCGATATTTCTCATTCCATGATTTTGTATGGTGAAGATCGCATCACTCCAGCCAAAACCGTTGCCATGGCCTTGTCTGAATTGATCACCAAAAAATACCCAAAAGACACGCTGGATATTTTGGTTTTTGGTGATGATGCGTGGCAAATTGAAATCAAAGATTTGCCTTACCTGCAAGTGGGGCCGTATCACACCAATACCGTGGCGGGGCTTGAGCTGGCGATGGATATTTTAAGGCGTAAAAAAAATAGCAACAAGCAAATTTTCATGATCACCGATGGCAAGCCCACGTGCATCAAGCAAGGGATCAAGTATTATAAAAACAGTTTTGGGCTTGATCAAAAAATATTGAACAAAACCCTTGACTTGGCCACGCAATTGCGGAAAATAAAAGTGCCTGTTACTACTTTTATGATTGCCACCGACCCCTACTTAAAAACCTTCGTTCGCGAGTTTACAAAAGCCAACAACGGCAACGCCTACTACAGCAGCTTAAAGGGCTTGGGCAATTTGGTGTTTGAAGATTTTAAGAGAAACCGAACTAAAAATTTATAAGAGGCAATTTCCTAACTACTATATTCTAACTCCTAACTACTTATTCTAGAATGAACAAAAATGAAAATATCAAAACACTGAGCGAATTAAAAAAGGCAGGCTACCAATACAAAACCATTAAAGAAGAGCTTAGGCAAAACCTGATCGCAAAACTGAAGAAAAAAGAAAATGTGTTTGAAGGAATTTGGGGCTATGAAGAAACGGTGATACCCGATTTGGAAAGAGCGATTTTAGCTGGCCATGACATCAACTTATTGGGTTTGCGCGGGCAAGCCAAAACGAGGTTGGCGCGGTTAATGGTTCATTTGCTGGACGAATACATTCCTGTAATTGAAGGTTCCGAATTAAATGATGATCCGCTGCATCCCATTTCGCACTATGGAGTGGATAAGGTAAAAGAGTTGGGCGACAACACCCCCATCACATGGCTTCACCGCGATGACCGCTACACCGAAAAATTGGCCACACCCGATGTATCGATTGCCGATTTAATTGGTGATGTAGATCCAATCAAAGCTGCTTCTTTAAAGTTGCCGTATTCAGATGAGCGGGTGATTCATTTTGGTTTGATACCTCGCTCGCACCGCAGCATTTTTGTGATTAACGAATTACCAGATTTGCAGGCACGCATTCAAGTGGCGCTTTTCAATATTTTACAAGAGGGCGATATCCAGATTCGCGGTTTCAAACTCCGATTGCCGTTGCAAATTCAATTTGTGTTTACGGCCAACCCTGAAGATTACACCAATCGCGGAAGCATTGTTACACCATTAAAAGACCGCATCGATAGCCAAATCATTACACACTATCCCAAAACATTGGAAATCGGAAAACGCATTACCCAACAAGAGGCCAACATTCACGCAGACCAAAAGAAACTAATTTCAGGTGCCGAGATCACGAAAGATTTAATCGAGCAAATTGCCATTGAAGCGCGCAAGAGCGAATTTGTGGATGCCAAGAGTGGCGTATCTGCCCGGTTAACAATTTCTGCTTACGAAAATTTGATTGCCGCAGCCGAGCGCAGAGCATTGATCAACCAAGAGAAGAGTACTGTTATTCGCATTTCTGATTTTGTTGGGGTAATTCCCAGCATCACAGGCAAAGTAGAATTGGTGTACGAAGGCCAACAAGAAGGCCCTGGCATAGTAGCGCAAAACTTGGTTGGCAAGGCCATTCGGACACAGTTCATTCAATATTTTCCAGATCCAGAAAAGTTCAGAAAACAAAAAGAGAAAAGCCCTTACAAAAAAATATCATCCTGGTTTGGCGATGGCAACAGCCTTGACCTATTGCACGATATGCCCAATAGCGATTACGAAAAAACATTGAAGTCAGTGCCGGGATTAGCAGACTTAGTGAATGAATACCATAAAGCACAAGACATTTCCATGAAATTGTTTTTGATGGAATTTGCCCTTCATGGTTTGGCGGAATACAGCCTCATCAGCAAACATAACTTGAGTTCGGGTTTACAATTTAAAGACCTGCTGAGCAGCATGTTTACCATGCCCACGTTTGACGAAGACGATACTGAAGAAGATGATGACTTGATGAGCGGACGCCAGAATTAATATGAATCACCTGCACCTCAAAGACCTCGAGGCAATTGAGCTTGATGAAGATCAATTGTTTGAGCTGCGACAGTTAGTGGCGGAAGGAGAGGGAGGGCAACTAGAGTTTAAAAGAAGAGCGAGTGATCCCGGTCGGATTGTGCGTGAGTTGATTGCTTTTGCCAATACCCACGGGGGCACATTATTGGTAGGGGTAAACGATGACGGGGATATTTCCGGGGTCAAGTTTCCAGAAGACGAATCGATGGGTATTGTGGAAACCTTACAAAAATCTTGCAGGCCACCATTGGTCTATCATGAATCCGTTATCGCACTTTCAGAAACCAAATTCATTATTCGGTATGATATTCCGCAAAGCGACAAACGTCCACACTTTTTTGTGGATAAAGGTCTTACAGAAAGCTATGTACGAGTGAACGACATGAGTATTAAAGCTTCCGCTGAGATGCAGGAAATCATTAAGCGGTCGAAAAAGAAAAAAGACATACGATTTGCCTATGGTGAACATGAAAAATTATTGATGACTTATTTGGCAGAACACACGACCATCACTCTTGACAAATTTCGTGCATTGACCAAACTAAATCGCTTTAAGGCATCGCGTAAGCTGATTTTATTAGTGCTGGCAAATGTGCTTAAGATAACCGCCTCTGAAAAGGGGGATATTTATTCAATGCCCTTACGTTAAGACAGCAACTTCGGTGATTGATTATAACGGTTAGCTTTGTAAAACAGCAAAGCCCCAGGGCAGTTGGTTGCCTGAAGTACACCATCAGCCGGGTCATGCAGCTTATAAAACATCGTGCAGAATTGTTGGGCTATCATTTTGAAGGCGAAGAACTAAATACACTTTACGAAAACTTTTTGATCGTAGCAGACGAAAAGGGGAGTGTAGATAACGAAGACTTGCAAGTGTTAGTGGGAAATATGCCTGTATTATCTCGTTAACGCTAATCACGATTTTTAAACAGGAATCTAAAATATTGGAGGGTTGTTTTAAAAACCTTCATCTTCGATTGGCCTTGGCGCTTGCTTGAGTGCAACCGCATGGGCACTTCTATTACTTCTGCTCCTTGCTTTATGCATTTCACCAAAATTTCTAACATGCAAATAAAACCCGTCTCGGCTATTAGTGCAGGGCTTGCTTTTTTAATCGTTTGCAAAATAGAAAGGCTATATACCCGATAGAATGAACTTAGCGTTAGCACTTGTACATTAAACAAAAACCGAAAAAGGAAATTAGCACACGCAGATGTAAACTTTCGATAGAACGATGTTTGCTCAAAGCCTCCACCTTGTGCATAAACGGAGGCCAGCACTAAATCGTACTTCATTTTGTTCAGCATCAACATCACAGGTAATATCGAAAGATCAGAAGTGCAGTCGGCCTCTAAGGTGACTACGCAATCTGAATCTGATTTGCTCTCATTCAAAATCCATTCAAAGCCGGTGTTGAAGGCAGCACCCGGTCCACGGTTGATGCCGTCTCCCAAAATAATGAACAAGTTATCTTTAAATAAATCTTCAATAATCGCTTTGGATTGATCGGTTGATCCATCATCCGAGAAAACAAAAAACGCTTCCTCGGGCAACGAAAAATCAGCTAACTCGCGGTAGAGGTTGGGGATATTTTTCTCTTCATTAAAAACGGGAATCAGAAAAAAAATCATTTGGTCTGATCTATCTCCTTTAGTGTGATGCGAATGGCTTCGGCCAATTTTACTTGTGGTGCATATCCAAGAATAGATTTTGCTTTCTGTAAATCGGGTATTCTTCGCTGAATATCTTTGTATTTACCGAAAACTTCACTCATTGGCACAAATTTGATCTTCAATTTTTTTCCGGTATTGGCAATTTCGTGAATCAACTTGGCAGTATCCAAAACAGACAATTCTTCATCATTGCCAATGTTTATCAATTCACCGACTGCTTTTTCACTTTCTAGAGCGAGCACCGTGCCGTTCACCAAATCGGTGACAAAACCCATTGATCGTGTTTGGGTTCCATCGCCATGCACCACCACTTCTTCATCATTTAAAATAGCTCGGATGAAAATAGGCACATGCCCGCCACTCCAGGCAAAATTTGATCGAGGACTGAAGCCTCCAAAATAACGAATTACTACCACAGGCACTTTGTGGTCGTTGTAATAACCAAAAGCAAGTTGCTCCCCATACAATTTAGAAACAGCATAGCTCCAGCGTTTAATCATACTGGGGCCGATAAGCAAATCACCATCTTCATTAAGTGGCAGATCAGGCGACATGCCATACACATCAGAGGTAGAAGCAAACACCACTTTGCAGCCCCACATTTTAGCCACTTCAAAAACATTTTCAGTGCCTTTGGTATTCACCATGAGCGTGGGCAGGCTAATGTCCTTCTCTGAAATTTTCTTTACCGCAGCCAAATGAATGATCGTAGTAACATCTTTGGCCAAAATTTTAAGCGTATCAAAATCAAGGATATTAACGCGATAGAATTTGAAATTAGGATTTTTTACGCTGTTGGATAGATTGTTCATGCTTCCGTACGACAGGTCATCAATCCCAGTAACGGCATAGCCTCTTTCCAATAAAATTTCTGACAAGTGAGAACCGATCATCCCGGCAACGCCTGTAATTAATACATGATTATGCACGTTATTGAATTTACTTGAAGTCTATGAAAAAACTTTTAAATATACTATGACATAAACAAAGTAAAGTAAGGATTAGGTACTGATTAGATTAATACTACTCGCAATCGCAACGACCACAGAGTGAATTATATATCGCCTACAGTATCTGACGATTGGTTTTTAGAGGCGAAGTTTTTGTGCCAAACCATCAGCCTTTCCTCAGCACGCTGTTTCTTTTGCTGTATCCAAAATAAATAATTAACCCGAACAACAACCATCCAAAAGCCATTAGTTGTGTTTTGTAGTCTAAACCGACAATAAGAGCGGTACAGATAATTGCACCTAATGCCGGAATCAATGGCACTAACGGTGTTTTAAATGGACGAACTGCATGGGGATTTTTGATCCTCATCACCCAAATGCCAACGCACACCAGTACAAATGCGAAGAGTGTCCCAAAGCTTGTTAGGTTTCCTACCAAGCTCTCCGGTAAAAAAGCACCGAAGGGTAATACGCAGAAAAGTAAAATCAAATTCGACTTATAGGGAGTTCTAAATTTTGGATGCAAGTCTGAGAACACCTTTGAAATGAGGCCATCTTTTGACATGGAGAAGAAGACCCGCGATTGCCCCATCAGCATGACTAGAATGACCGAAGTAAATCCGGCCAGTATCGCCACAGTGATCAGCGGACCAAGCCATTCATACCCAATCATATATTTATTGATTGCATAAACTACGGAAGCTTCGCGTCCTTCACCCCTAAATTCTGTCCAATTGGCAATGCCCGTAAGAACGTGTGAAAACAACACGAATAAAATAGTGCAGATTATAAGTGAACCCAAAATGCCAATCGGCATATCGCGTTTAGGGTTTTTAGCCTCTTGGGCGGCTGTGGAAACCGCGTCAAAACCAATAAAAGCAAAAAATACAATTCCTGCTCCACCTAAGATTCCTCCCCAGCCGTGGCGATTCCATCCTTCTTGTCCAGGCATGGTTTCGGGTATTGTAAAAGGTGTATAATTTGCATCGTTTATAAAGCCCCATCCTAAAAAAATAAAAACCAGAACGATCGAAACTTTTACAAACACAATGATCGCATTAATAAAGGCGGACTCTTGCATTCCTTTAATGAGAATTAATGTAACTACTATCAGAATGATCACTGCAGGTACATTGATGATTCCGGTAATACCGTCTATGGATGTTTCAAAAGGTCCATGGCAAAATTCATAAGGTATTGCCCCGCCCAGCAAACTGTTTAAATACTGACTCCATGATATTGCTACCGTTGCCCCCGCAAGTGCATATTCCAATACCAATGCCCATCCAATGATCCAGGCCATAAACTCGCCCATGGTTACATAGGCATAGGCATAAGCGCTTCCTGCAATGGGTATCATGGACGCAAACTCTGCGTAACATAATCCAGCAAAGGCACAACCGATTCCAGCAATAATGTACGATATAACAACTGCCGGCCCCGCTGCATCTCCTGCCGCTGTAGCCGTGCGAACAAATAGCCCTGCACCTATGATTGCGCCAATGCCTAATGCAATAAGATTCCAAGGTCCTAATGTGCGCTTAAGGCCATTTCCAGAATCACCTGTTTGTGCCATCAATTGCTCAAGGGGCTTCTTTATAAATAAACTCATGAAGAATTTGTTAAGTAAATATGAAGCCCTAAAAGTAAAAAGAATAATGGATTAAGGAAGGGGTATTTTGATTAGGCGGCTTTTATTGACTTTACTTTTTTATAGATGGCGCGGCCTTCGGCAAAGGAAAGATAGGGGACACCCCGTTGGTGATTTTGTTTGCTAACGAGATAAAGATTCTTCCAATGGGTGAGCAGATCGGCCATGCCACGCCAAAGACTTGCGCCAGGGTGGTAGATGTGGGCAGGTTCTGCACCACATCCATTCAGTTCCACAATTTTTACGTTGCCGTTTTCTAAATCCTTTACTGATGCGCACCGCAAATCAAATCGGCCAAAATAAAAACCCTTGATTTGCTTGCTGATGCGGTCAAACGATTCGGAAAGTTGGGGGGTAATCAAGTGATTGGCATTCAAAAATGTAGTGCCCAAGCAATGGTTGCCGATCGAAATAAGTTCAATCGCTTCGCCTGGCTTTAGAATATGGTTCCATTCCGTTTTATACTTTTCTGCAAGAATGTTCCATTGAATTCTGGCTCGATCATTTTCTTCAATCAATTGACCAAGGGTTTTGTGCCCATCCCCAACAACGCTTAAAAATTTTTTGCCTGTGATGGAATTTACAAACCCGTTTTCCTTTTGGGGAAAGCGTACATAATACACACCAAACTCTAGGGGCAGCTCCACCAGTTCTTGTGCAATAAAATCAATGCGTATTTCAGATAGGTATTGATCAATATCTCCGATTGATTTTATCTTACTTACCATCCACCCTCGTTCGCCTAAATCGGGTTTGAAGATGACGGGCAACTGCAACTGATTTTGATTTAACAGCGCTACTACTTTTTCTCTTGAAGCAGTGGCCTCAATCAATATCGTTTTCGGTTTTACCAAATCAGGAACCAATTGAAGCACCTCGTATTTCGATTCGCCCATCATGCCACCAGTGAGAATGCTGGGGTTGGAGGCGGAGAAATAAAACAGCGAGCGCTCTTTGAGGGCATACCAAATCCAAAGAAAAAAAAGCGGAAGTTGGATGATGCCAAAAGGCCAAAATTCCCAGTGGAAAAGTTTTGTTTTAAAATTTTGCAAAGCAACCAACCCACTCACTTAACGATTGATTGGGGCAAGCGCACCTCCTTTTTTATAACGAATGGTTGAAACGGCCACACCAAAATCGGGCGGCAGCGTGATGTGAGGGGACACCTCGTGTACGCCTATTTTCATAATGGCCATGTGATGCACCGCGTGTTCGATATTGTAGGTCAGCTCGCGCCAGTAATTGGTGGCAATGGAAATACAGCACTCATCACTGGTATGGTAGCCCACCTCCAATTGCAATGGCCGATCGATTTGTTGGAGCGAAATAAAGTGGTGGATGCGCGAAAGGTTATTGAGGGCAATAAAGCGATCTGTTTCGATCAATTTATCGTGGCTTCGCTTGTCGTAGTTTACAATCCCTTTTTGATACCCCTCTTCCAGGCAGATAAAAAATTCAATGGTGTGGCGCAAATGCTGCCCTAAGGTAGAATAGCTCAATGCCTTGGAAGGCTTTGTAAAGTCAGCGTCATTCAGTTGGCCAACTAAGTCAGAAAGTTGCTTTAGTATTGCTAAGCAGGCGTTGGTGAGTTGCATGAAATTGCTTTGCAGTAAAGTTATAGTAAAATTAACATTCCATGGTTTCCGTTCATCTGATTTTAGGGCAAGAACCGCTTCCAGTTTTGATCACCCTTGGTTTTTAAGGTCTTTTCGTTCTTGTTCCAATCTTTTAAGGTATTGTTGCCCCAAAAGTTATAGAACAAATAAACTTTGCCGTCAATTATTTTAAAGGTCTCGGGGTCAATTTTAACTTTCTCGCCCGCTTCGCCCATCGCGTAAGCACACCAACCCCCGTAGGCTGGTTCATACTTTTCTGGGTTGGCTTTAAACTTTTGCTGGTTGGTGGCATTGGCAAAATGGTAAGTAATCCCTTGATGGGTGAGGTTGATTGCGCTTTTTCCCTCCAGCGGCTTACCATCAAAGTAGCTGACAGGATCATATCCTTCAATGGCAATATTTTTTTTGGTATTGAAATGCTTTATGCGTTCGGCCTGTGTTTGGGCAACCGAAAGTTTGTTTGCAACCAAAAGACATAGAACGATTGATAGGTTTTTCATGGATTTACTTTTTGAAGACTCTATAGCTGCTTTAACTCACGCGAGGCAAAGATGGTTGTTTCCAATTCATCGTTTTGTCACCTACACGGCAAATTAGAACAAAGAAAAGCGAATCAGCCTATTTCAATCGAATGGCCACTAAGGCAGGCCAAAGTTTGCCCGTAACCAAAACCAATTTGCTCTTGGGTTCGTAAGCGATGCCATTCAACACATCGGCATTGGGGTTGCCCGGATACACTACCTCGGCCACTTGGGTTAGATCTAGTGTACCTACAACTTCGCCATTGGCAGGATTGATTTTTACAATGAAATTGGTTTGCCATACATTGGCATAAATGAAGCCATCAATGTATTCCAATTCATTTAGGTTGTTAATAGCTTTTCCTTTTTCTGAAACCGTTATTGTCTTTTTCACGGCCAACGTAAGTGTATCTAAAAAGTATAATTTCTCTGTGCCATCGCTCGCAATCAAATTTTCACTGTTGTGGGTGATACCCCATCCTTCGCGGTCATAGTTAAACTCGCCAATCTTTTCATAATTTATGGAGTAGATGAATCCCACTTTGCTTTTCCAAGTGAGTTGATAAATCTTGTTGTTTAGCACCGTGATGCCTTCACCAAAATATTGTTTGTCTAACTCTACTTTCTTTTCTTGTTTGCCCGTAACGATATCCACTTCGGCAATCCAAGAGGTGCCGTTTTGACCAGTACTTTCCAATAGATTTCCTTGCTCCACCACCAGCCCTTGTGTAAAGGCTTTGGCATCGTGCGGAAAAACTTTTACGATAGTATAATCAATCAGAGATGTGTTGCTTTCTGACTTGCTTTCTTTTTTTGAGCCGCAACCAAAAATCAATAGCGCCAATGCAATAAATAAACAATCCTTCATCATCGAATATGGATTAATTTTTCGTTCTGCTTTACCAGTTTTCCAAATGACTTTAGAGAAAGTCCTAAATCCTTAGTGGATTGTTCAAATGCATGCGCGTGTTGCGGATCAACACACACCAATAAGCCACCACTTGTTTGTGGGTCTGCCAAAACGGCCCGCTGCATTTCGCCTAACGAGCCAATTTTGCTACTGTAGCTATCCCAATTGCGTTGCGTGCCCCCTGGCATCGATTTTTGTTGTAGATAGAAATCTAAAAAATCAAACTTCGGCACTTTGTCAAATTCGATCTCTGCCGATAGCCCACTGCCCTCGCACACTTCGGCAAGATGACCGAGCAAACCGAAGCCAGTTACATCGGTCATGGCGGAGATGTACGCTAGCTTTCCAAAAGCAGCACCGGCTTTGTTGAGCGTTAACATCGTGTCAACGGCTTTTTGTAGATGCTCTTCTTTTACAATTCCCTTCTTTTGGGCGGTGGTAACGATGCCGATGCCCAACGGTTTTGTTAGGTAAAGTAGTGCGCCTTCTTTTGCTGTATCATTTCTTTTCAGTTCTTCATTTTTCAGCTTGCCTGTTACAGCAAGGCCAAACACGGGTTCGGGGCAATCGATACTATGACCACCAGCCAAGGGAATGCCCGCCTCTGCACAAATTTTTCGGCTGCCTTCCAATACTTGCTGCGCTACCTCTGTTGCTATTTTGTTGATGGGCCAACCCAGTATGGCAATCGCCATTAAAGGTTCGCCACCCATGGCGTACACATCGCTTATGGCATTTACAGAAGCAATTGCACCAAATGTAAACGCATCATCTACGATGGGCATAAAAAAATCGGTGGTGCTTACAATGCACGTTCCATCGCCTAAATCAAATACGGCTGCATCATCTTTTGATTCATTGCCAACCAGTAAAGAAGGAAAGTTTGCTTTTGGCAAAGCCGAGTGAAGCATGGTATCTAATACGGACGGGGAGATTTTACATCCACAGCCAGCACCGTGACTGAATTGAGTGAGTTTTATAGACTCCATTGATTAACGATAAAATAATACTGGCAAATTAACCATTTCAAATTCAATGTGTTGATTTGTGCATGATGTACTTTCAAAACCTACTGATTGCAATATTGGTTTCATTACATTTAGTATTGGCTTTATTTCATGTTTATGATTTGTTTACTAAAAGCCGGAGAAATCAAAAATTTCTTTGGATGATATTTTTATTCACTGTTCCCATCATCAGTTTTTTTATTTACCGGAATACAATGAAACGACATCGATTTGGTTCTTTATTTTGAGGTCAATAATTTGTTTAGCAAAATTCTTGCTACTTTCTCCATTCCAAAACATGGACGCCACAACACGGCTTGATTTATTCTCTAAACTACTTGAATAATATTTATCGTAATAGGTCAACAAAATATCGATGGTGGTAAAGGCATCTCCCGCCAACCATTTTTCTTTGGCCGCTTTGTAATGTTGCCCCCCTAGCCGCTTGGTGATTTTATCCATACACGCCAAAAATTCTTCTTGGTCGGCATGGCCATATTCGTTTACCAATCGCTGGATGCGTACTTCTTTCGGCACGTCCATTTGGACGACTGGGCTGTTTTTCATTTGCGTCCAGAAAGTAGGTGGTAAAAAAACTTTGCCAATGGTGATGGATTCATCTTCAATCCAAATCCTTTTTGATAAATCAAGTTGAAGAAGTTCTTCAAACAAGTTGTTGTGAAATTGTTCGGTGGTTGGCTGAGGGGGCATCATCAGGGCACCAAAGGCTGATCCTTTGTGGTTGGCCAAGTCTTCTAAATCTAGAATTTGCTCGCCAGCGGATTTTAAAGCTCGCAACACTTCACTTTTGCCGCTGCCTGTGCAGCCACCAATTAAAATTAGCTCAAGGGGTTGGCTGAAATAATCAGCGGCAAATTGACGGTAGGTTTTATAGCCCCCCTTTAGGGTATGGCATTTTATTTTTGCCATGTTGGCAAATTGCGCAAAGTTGTTGGAGCGCATGCCGCCACGCCAGCAATACACTAACAATTCTTTTCCATTTGAAATCCTTTCTGCTTCATCAACAATACAGGCTAAGCGCGGGCCCACCAATCGGAAACCCTCTTTGATGGCAATGGCTTGACCTTGTTGTTTGTAGGCCGTGCCCACAATTACGCGTTCTGCATTGTTAAGCAACGGGATGTTTGCAGCCGATGGCACATGCCCTGTTTGAAACTCGCCTTCGGAGCGAACATCCACCAAAGGCAATGTAGGTCGTAGCGAAAAAAATTCTGGAATAGACAAAGGCATTGCACAAAGGTCGTTAACTAATTGACAGTTGGCAATTAAACAATTAACAAAGTTACGGCTGAATAAAATTGTATTGAATTGATAACTTAAACGATTGCTTCACTAGTCTCCGAAACTTACGCTCAGGTTAGAGCTAATGCCTATCCGGAAACCATAATCAATATACGAACCATTTTGGAAAGCAACTGCCCCTTCTAATCTAAATATGCGCAAGATGCCATCAAGCCCATAACCGACTTCGGTATAATTACCTGATTTTGGGGTGGCCAAATAGTTGACAAAGAAATTTTCTTGCACACCCATTAAACGAATGAAGGGAATGCGTGTAATCAAAAACTTTCGCAAGTGGTAATGAGCGTTTACACTCAAGTATTGATCACGGGTGCTGTAAAGATAATAATCCATCAAGCGGAAGCTGCCCACCGGATCGGTGGTAATAATAGGAGTGCGATTACCCAAAAAATGCTGATAATCCATAAAGAAAATTTTATCAGCATTGAAAAACTTGCCAGCCTTTACGTTTACATCCAATGTGCCGCGGATTCCAAATTTTACTTGCTGACGTGCACCAATCTCCAATTGATCAAAACTTACTTCGCTTCCCAGTAAGCCATCAAAGCCTTTGCGATAATCTAGTGTAAGTAACGGTGATGAATTTTGAATGCGAATTTTATTGCCGTTGCGAATCCTAAACTTCTGCCACGGCCTGGCTTCTAACCCAACCGAACCAATGAATGCCGTATTGTTGGCAAAAGAAGTAGAAGCATTCTCTAAGTTGATTGGAGCGTTTTCAGTGTATTTTTCTTTGCTGCCGCTGAAAAAAGTATAATTCGATTTGTTGAAAAGTTCGTAGCGCTTCGCCCACGTAAATTGTGAATGGAAGGTAAATTTTTCATCGAAACGTTGTCGGTACTTGAGATCAACAAAATCTTGCTCATAAATTTTCATCCAATTTTCACCAACAAAAAGCGAAGTAGCGGTATTGACGAATGAATGAATGGGTTCGTTGGGGTTATATTGTTGAATATAGGTACCACCCTCTAGTGTAATTCTTTTTTTAGCATCTCTAAATTCCACTCGCAACTTGCCGCTTAGTTTTTCGCGTGCAAAAGCATAACGTGCTATGGGGCTAATCTCCAATCGCGATGTTTTTCTTTTGGTAGTATCTCTCGGGTCTTTTACCGTCCATCGTTTGTACAGGCTAGTACGGTAGATTAGATTAAAGCCTTCCACCGTGTTGAATCCACCGTATGGGAAATGGATTCTAAAATCAGACGTTTTAGAAACTTTGTAGGTATCGCCAACTAATAAATCCGTAAGCTGAAATCCCTTCTTGCCTTTTTTGTTTCGAAGCGTATCGCCTTCATCTCGTTGCTTTTGAACTACCGACATGCTATCGTTTACTTGATAGCCTCGCTCTTCTTGTTTTGAAAGAGCCGCAGGCCGAATATCAGCCCAGAAAGTAGAGTCTTTTTTATAAGCGGCCGAGTCAACGGTATATTTGCTTTCAAAAACCACATCAGGTTCTTTGGTTTCCTTTTGTTCTAGCTTTTCGTATTCACGAACCATTTGCCGAAGCTCTTTATTGGTTACTTCTTTCCCAGAAGCCAAGCGCTCTTGTAACTGTTGATCTTTCTTACTGAATTTTTTTTCAATTTTTTTGGCCTGTTCTTTTTCAATTTTTTCGTCAATTACTTTCATTTCGGCTACTACCATATCCGGATTCAATTTGATTTTGTAATCTTTTGTGGTGGCCAGGTAGTTATAGTAAAAATCAAAGCCAAAGACTTTTCCTTCCACATCAAACTGCTGTGAAATCGGCATCCACGCTTTGTCTTCAATCGGGTTGTAGATTTGGCGGATACGCGCTTTGATCCCCAGCTTGATGGTTTTTAAATCTAAGCTGTGTATGCTCCACCAATCTTCCACAATAAAAATTACTCCTTCAAATACATTGTCACCTTTAGAGCGAGGCGTAACTTTTATTTTGCTCACTTCGTATTGCCCTTCTTTGAACGAGCCCATATATTCAAACTTGTAGTATGAAAAAGCGGATGGCGCCAACGGAGTAACCACTTCCGCTATGTCGGGTTCGTAAAAGCTACCCAACACATATTGATTAGGGGATGTGTTGCGGTCTTTGCCGTTGGTGTACACGGCAATTACTTTTTCTTCATATTTTTTTGGTCGCGTGTACTTGATTTCGCTTACCGATTCTGAAATAAACAAACGGTCTTTGGTTATTCCTTCCTTCTCGAGTGCCTTTTTAGCAAGCCAAGGGTAATCTCTCAGCTGCCCTTTACCTTTGATGTAAACCTTTGCCGTATAGCTATCAAGTTGTTGTGTATGGTATTTTGCTTTCGCGATAGCTTTGCGCATAATGGTGTACGCAGGGTCTTCTTTGCCAGCTTTGATTACCACATTCTGCAAAACAATAACTTGGGTTTTTAATACAATTTTTAATTCGGTGAAGCCCTCGCCTACTGTTATCTTTTGCTGTTGAGTTTCGTAGCCCAAATATTGAAAGAGGACATCGTATTGGCCGGGTGGAAGCGATAATTCGAATTTGCCCTCCAGATCAGTGGCCGCACCGTTGGATATTTGCTTGACAAAAATACTTGCAAATGCCAGGGCTGTTCCGTCATCTCCTTTAATAGTCCCCCTTATTCCGCCAGCGAAGGAAGAAAAGGAAATGGTTATCAAAACCAAATTGAGTAGGTGTCTTTTCATAGGTAAAAAGTAAATATAAGCTAAGACGCTAAGAGTCTGGTTTAAGTTGCAAACAGGGCAGATTAACCTTATAATTTTACTTATAAAAATCCTTCAACCGAATGATTGCTTCCACCGCTTCAGGAACGAGGTAGCGAATGGATTTATTGTTCTTGATCGATTCACGGATGTAAGTAGCAGAAATATCAAGCAAAGGGGCGTCCACCATTTTTACATGGGCATGACGCTTTAAGTCAGAATTTGTTACATGTGGCCGTGGATAAACATATAAGCCATATTGATTCAATATCTGCTCGTGGTTTTTCCATTTGGCAAAGCTTTCGAGGTTGTCTTCGCCAATGATTACTTTAAAATCCTTGTCGGGATGTTTTTCGGTGAGGTATGCCAGCGTGTGAATCGTGTAGCTTGGTTTGGGCAAATGAAACTCAACATCCGATACCTCAATTTTATAATGGTCGGCTACGGCTGCCTTGGCCATGTCGTACCGATCAAACTCATGAAGAAGACCTTTACTGGGCTTTAGGGGATTTTGAGGAGAAACAATCAGCCAAACTTTTTTCAGGTCGACATTCTCAGCCATAATATTGGCAATAATCAAATGACCGATATGGATGGGATTAAAGGAACCAAAGAAGAGACCGATTTTTTGCCGTTGATTCATCTCTCAATTGTCGAGAGGAACTGAGCCGGAGTCAAAACAGGAATTGATGAGGACTTGAAATCTTTGGTGTTTCTGGTAATAATCGCTTTAATATCTTTCACCATCATCGCACTGAAATATTGCAACCCATCTTCAAAATCCAAAAAGTCAGAAGCTACGACCTGCTTGAAGAAGATAGATTCAAGATCAATAACATGTATCCAGTCTAGGAATCGCCCAACAATAGCGAATGAATCTTGCTTATGTTTAGCAGCGAAATAGGCAACTATAGATAAAGTAAGAGCCGAAATATGGATGTCAATCTTACCCATATCCTTTAATGCAAATATGGACTCCGCATCTTTAATAAATTCAGTCCGGTTAAGTGCGAGATCGAGAACTACATTGGTATCTAAAAATACTTGAGGGACCATTACTTATGCTTTTCCATAAGATATCTATATCTCTCTTCACGATAATCAAAGTCGTTGGGTGCTTTTCCAAGTATTCCCTTCAATTCCATAACCGAAGATCTCTTTTCATCTAATGGTTTTGTGGGTGTTAACTTCTGTAGATACTCTTCAACTACTGATGACAGACTAATACCTTTTTCAATAGCGTATTTTTTAGCCTTTTGAATTACTTTGCTATCCAGCGTAAGTGTCAGTTTTGCATTCATGGTTTTTAGAAAAGAAATTATAGACAGTAAAATTGCAAAATTATAGCAGAAAATTCAAGATTTAGCCTCTAAATGAATCATACAATCGTTGCGCTTCTGCGAGCGAAGTGGAGAGATCCTGATTTAAAAGCACCACATCAAACTTATCCTGAAAGGTCATTTCAAATTTGGCTTTGAATAATCTGCGCGATAAACTTTCTTCTGATTCGGTGCCACGGTCTTTTAATCTTACCTCCAACGCCTCTAACGAGGGTACTTTTACAAATATTGCAAGAGCTTTATCGCCAAAATATTTTTTTAGGTTGATGCCGCCTTTTACATCTACATCAAAGATTACGTTTTTGCCTTCTTGCCAAATGCGCTCTATTTCTGATTTAAGGGTGCCATAGAAGTTGCCCGCATATACCTCCTCCCATTCGATAAACTCGTTATTGTCAATTTTTTCCTTGAACTCATCGGGCGAAAGAAAGTAATAATCCTTTCCATCTGTTTCGGTTCGGCCGCGTTTGTCGCGTGTGGAGGCAGATATTGAAAATCCTAAATCTGAATTGTTTTCTAAAAGGTGTTTTACGATGGTGGTTTTTCCGGAGCCAGAAGGGGCCGAAAAAATAATGGCCTTACCACCTTTTGGGGACGTCTCGGTAGGTGAGCCTGCCATTAGATTGCTTTTTGGGCTAGCTGCGCTTTAATCTGTTCGACCAAATCAGCAGGTGCCTCTCCTCCGCAGCATTTGCTTTGCAATAATTGTTTAATAGCAATTTCCAAATCGTATGATTTGTAGCACGGCATGCAAAAACCCATGTGCTCCTTGAAATATTCTTTTTGCTCATCGGTTGCTTCTCCATCCAAAATGGTTTGCAACATTTCTCTACAATTTGGCTTGGCCGCATTGTGGGAGGCAAATGGATTTGATTGATTCATACGCTATGCATTTTTATAGCCCATCGATTTGGCATACTCACTTAATTTCTCTTTCAACAAATTACGAGCACGGTGCAACCTACTGCGCACGGTGCCAATGGGTATATCCAATATCTTGGCCATTTCTTCGTACTTAAAACCCTCCAAATCGCACAAAATAATCACGGTTTTAAAATCAATCTCCAACGAGTTAAGCGCGTTAGAAATTTCATCACCCATCATGTCTTTCAGCGCTTCTACGCGCAAGTCGGGTGTTATTTGCCGGTTTACATCTTCCGAGTTGTAATACGTTTCAACTTCTTGATAATCTACTTTGTTTGGCTCTTTGCTCTTTTTGCGATAATCGTTAATGAAACTGTTTTTCAAGATGCGAAACAGCCATGCCTTTGCATTAGTTCCTTTTTGGAATGATTCTATAAAACGAAATGCTTTTAAGTAGGTATCTTGCACCAAGTCTTTGGCATCGTCCCTGTCAAGTGTAAGTCGATAGCCGAAGTTGTACATGGAATTGATATGGGGAAGAAATTCGTTATTGAATATCTCTCCTTTCTCTTTGTCGCTGTAGGATTGCTTGGGGCTTTCTTCAAATTCCATGAGGCCACAAAAATAGTCAAGAACAGGGAGACTAGGCGGCTAAACTTAAATGATTTTATAGTTTTTGTATTCGCCTATGCGGAAGCCAATAAGGCGTTTTATTCTCTCTTTAAGCGAATAATTCTTTTTGGAAACATCAAAGTCAAATTTCCAATTTTTTTCACTAATCCGCCTGGCCATCACGGAGGGGTGGGTGTCAAGGAAAAGCGCCAATGAATCTATTTGGCTATAGTCAAATTCCGCTGCCTTTGCCACATGTTCATCTACCCATTTGTCATCGTGGTAGAAACTACTAAAAGTACGTTGTTTATGCTGCATTGCACGAGGATCGCGTACCCAGCCATAGTGATAGATGTAAGCATCGATTAATTTTACACTCAGTTTCTTATTGGGTTCCTTCCGGAACCCTTGTGCATCGCGATAGGAGAAAATGCTCTTGTCGTTTCTGACGATTCGAATTTCCCTGCGGTACCAATTCCATGATTCTCCGACATAGTCATATGATCCGTAAAAGTGCTTATAGTGAAAAAGTAATCCATCAATGGCTCGATTCTCTTTGTACTCGGTCATTGCCTGACGAATGGTGTCGTAATACTTTTCATGTACAACCTCATCGGCTTGTATGTAGAAACACCAATCGGCATCAGCACTTATCGCTTGAAATGCTTTGTCTGTTTCTACCGCCAATACGCGGCCACCCTCGCGAAGGGTATCATCCCAAACGGTGTGGATGATTCTAATTTTAGAGGAGTTGATGGCCTGGATTAAATCAAGCGTATTGTCTTCACAATTTCCAACTGCAACAATAAACTCATCGCAAAGTGGCAGCACAGAAGTAATGGCCTCTACAATTGGGTAGTCGTATTTAACTGCATTTCGAACAATGGTGAAGCCAGCAACTTTCATTTAACTTCAATTGTAAACTACTTTTTCTTGAAAACCCGTTTGAACTTTTTCCATCTGATCTTTGCTTCAGACAAAACCGTTTCTAATTGATCGCTCACGGATGGCTTACCCAATTCATTTTTCATAAAAACAGTATCGCTTGCGTCTTTAAACCAGAGGCTATATCGGTTGTCAATCATCCATTGGGTAATTTCCTTGATAAATGGGTTAGTATAGTATTTGCCATGTGTTTCAACAGAAATAACTTTTGGCCTACTCTTCAAATGGTTGATCACATGCCACTCTCCCCCTTCAATATCCACGCTCAAAAGGTCGATGTCTCCCTTATCTATTTCTGAGAAGACCACGCAATTTACTGCAAAGCTATTGTCCATATCAACTTTGTACTTATCGTTCACAATGGCCGGGCTTGACTTAAGTTCGGAGATAAATGTGGATGCGGCAGCGCGCGATAGACGAACCGTACCAGAGCTGGACCAAACCGCCACGGGAAAAATGGTCACGTTGTGTTGTTTGAAATAGTCTTCGAGAATACTCACCGTTTTCGGATCAGCTTCTACCAGGCTTGCCCTTCGTCCCTCTTTGATAAAATCAATAATGTTGGATGTTTGAGGAAGGTAGACCCCCCCTTCGCACGCATGGTCAATTGAAATATTCCTTGACTTTATCTTTCGATAAATTTTTTTTTTCTCTTTGTCGTTCATTTTGGTCTCGCGATGGTAGCAAATTGTAGGTAACGAATATCCCAGAAACTTCCTAAGAAGAATAGGTTCCAGATGAATGGACGAATTGATTTGGTTGGGTTAATGCCTTCCATCTTCACCACTTCATAACCATTCGACTCAAACATTTTTCGAATGCTTCGATAGGTGAAAAAACGAAAATGGGTTTTGTCCATAATTCCACTATCGGTGTAATCCCAATTCTTATTAAAAAAGTAATCAAACAGATTTCTGAAGTACCGGATATTTGGAATAGAGCTGATCATGACGCCTTCCTTTTTCAGTTTATGCCTCAGTTTACTAATGACAGTATATGGGTCGATCAGGTGCTCGAGTACATCATTACAGATAATCACATCAAAGTAGTTGTCAGGCAAACGGGTCAGCTGTTCGGCTACATCCCCCACTAGAACTTTTGTCATTCTTTTTTGTGCAATGTCGGCTTGTTCTTTTTCGTATTCGATACCCCAAACCTCTAAAACCCCTCGTGATAAAAGTAATTCAGCAAAATTTCCATCACCGCAGCCGATCTCTAAGGCGACCCTCGCTTCAGTGGGTACAAACGGGAGCATTTCCTTGCGCACCACATTGAAATAGATTTCCGGTTTGGTCTTAATGTCGAAACTCATTTTCTATATCTTAATTACCTTTTGCTCGTCAAGTTCTGAACAGATATCTTCTACTATTCTTTCTAACGGCTTTAAAGGTGCGTTAGAAATTGATAAAAGCCTTTGCTTTGATTTTTTTATTTCTGATCTTTTTCCAAGGTAATTAAAAAATGCAATATGGTATTTCCAGCGAAATACTACCGCTTGTATAACGAGAGTTATTGCTTGCCTTGAGTACCAAATCAATTTTGATTGCGCATTCAAATGTAAGGAATGAAAAATAAGCTTATTCCGCTGTGTCGTTATCCAAATTCTTCTTTTTTTATTGAACTTGTTAATCGTGGTAGAGGCTGGATGTCGGCAAACAGCACTGTGTTCATAATAGCACCTCCAGCCCAGTCTCCAGGCACGCATAGACAAGTCGGTATCCTCATAATAAAAAGGAGCAAAAATTTCATCAAAACCGCCTAGTGAGTTTAATTTCCTTCTATCGACTAATGCGCCTCCGCCTGAAACAAAAAGGGTTGCTACCAACGCAGATGGTTTGTCGACATAGAAATTGAATGGTTGAATTTTTTTTGATCCTAACAGCAACGGGTACTTACCGGCATCTTGTATTTTTTCATCATTTAACCCAATGAAGCGGCCACTAACGCCAAAGGTATCTGGGAGGTCGAAATACGGAAACAGATGCTCAAAATAGTCGGGTAGCAGTGAAACATCAGTGTTTAACAATAGGACAAGTTCCTTTGTCGCTAGCTCTATTCCGCTATTTATTGTTGGTGAAAATCCACGATTTGTTTTTTGGGCAACAACCTTAACGTCATTAAAATTTTCTTTTAAAAATATGACTGACTCATCTGTCGAAGCATCATCGGCAACGATTACTTCATGGTCAACTCCGGCTTTCTGAAGCGCAGTATATACAGAAGGCAGGTTTGCTGCCAGCAAATCTCTTCCATTATAGTTGGGAAGTACTACCGAAATCGATTTTTTGATATTCAACGCGAATAACTAGTTTAGTGGGTGGATGTACTCTTGCAGTTTACTCTTGTTGTTGCGAATGTACTCGGGGAAGGTTTCATCGATTTCTTTAAAACGGCACTGAATATCTTGGCCAAATACGCTTTTGCCATTTTCGATGAGTTCCTTTATTCTGTCAGGGCTCTTGAATTCATCTTTGTTGAATTCGTCATGGCCAAAAGATTCAATTTTATAGATAATCTTATCTACACCACCCAATGACGTAAAATGCCATCCGGCATCTTCAATTACTTTATTCCCCTTATACTTATGTATTTCTCTAAGTACCCGAAGCTTTTTCACACTTTTGAAGTTTTTGTATTGAGTCATTACCGACCCATACCACCATGCGGGCTCCTCCAAGTTGAGGACATCAACTTCTATGCAATTCAAAAAATAGTGATAGATCCTTTGTTGGAAAATGGTTACACCCACATTCTTTTTGTGTTGTAATAGAAATTTAGGCTTGGGAATTTCATCCACGTCAGAAAAAATGATCACGTCATCTGGACTACAATCTGTCAATGCCTGTTTTACTTGATCTTTTTGGTGATGATCATAATCCATCGCCTTTGGAATTTTAAAGCGCGAGAAAAAAGTAGGATACTTATCTACAATGACGTGTCTTATTTTGTGATGGAATTTCTCGAATCTATTTTTGTTTTCGCTATAGTAAAGGGGTTTTGGTTTTTTTTGAAATGTTTTGGTGGCTTCAACCAACACAAAAACATCCACAACTGGATCCAGTTCGTTTAGCCGGATTTCTAGAAGGTCCAGCTCGTTAAAAAAAGAAAAGCAATCATAAATTTTCATCCAACTCTAACTTTTTAGGATCGAAGAGATCATTATACAATAGATTATGTACGGATTGGCTCTCGCAATAACCATTAAGCTATACTATTGCTGGGGTTGAACTGTGTTCTCCGACCGATTCTTTTCGTTGCGAGGCTAATAGAATACGAGATGCAACTTGTGATACAGTGATCATTCGTATACAGGCGCAGTCACCACTTTTCTTACAGTCCGAACAATCTTTGTCAGCAACAAAATACGTAGCATTCGTACCTATGGGCCCCCATCGCCCGGGGTGTATCGGTCTTATTGGTGGGAATAAACCAATACAAAATTTTCCAAGCGCTGCCGCCAGATGAAGGACCCCAGTGCCGGACGCAACTAACCCATCGACTTTGCTGATGAAAGAACTCATTTCTTCCAGTGAAAACTTTCCCATAACATTTTGAACACCCTCAGCCGTTAACAGCTCAGGCAGCTCTTTTTTAATGCTAAGCTCTTCTTCTTTTAATCCCGTAATAAAAAACGAGAAACGTTCTTTCGGCAATTGTTTAATCAGCGCGTGGTAATTGTCAAGACCCCATTCTCTTCCATTTCCTTTTGATTTTGGGTGAATGATTAAGTTAAACTTGTAGGGATGAAGTAGCCCCTTAAATTTTGGCTCAGGTGTAATTCCGTAGAGTTCTCGAATTTGGGATAGATCTAAATCGGTATTATAACGAAAAGGCCTAAGTAGCTTAAAGTTTAATTGGCTTTCGTGTAAATCTGATTTAACGCGACTGAAATTAACGAGGTGATTACAATAAACCCAATTGAACCAGCGATGACTAGTGGAAACTCGATTCGGAATACCAGACCTTTTTGCAATGCGACTTAACTTATAGTCTGGATAAACAAATATAATGGTTTCAATATTTAGCTTTTTAAAAAAAATAGGGTTATTGAGGATCTCTTGCTGATCTAGAAAAACATCAATGTGAATAGATTGCTCAATTACCGCTTTGGTATATTTTTTTCCAATGAAATAAATCTTGCTATCTGGAATCAAGCGCTTAAGATATCCGGCTATAGGTAACGTAAGAATTACATCTCCTAAATTATCTGTCCTGCTAATGACTATATTTTTTCCAATTAACCGCTGTTGGTTGGCCTCATACAATTTGGCGTACTTATAAAATACATGGTTTCCTTCGGCTGCTGCCACCATTAGGCCTTCAAAGCCATCTAAAAAGCCACGTTTAATCAAATAACTTTTTATAAATGCAAACCAAGAATGCCCCAAGATTTTAAGTACAGAGCTATTCTTTTTACCAGTGCTCTCATCTCTATATATACTTGAATAAGATTGAATTTTTGTCAACGTTTCAACAGAATCTTGGTAGGCCGTGTGCATTAAATCGCCTTCAAGATGAATAATTTTAGAACCACCTTGAAGCAAGACCTTATCGTGAGGATTTTCTCCGCCCCAAATGCCTTTTTGCCTATCCCACAACCTTATCTTCCTGTCAGGATACCAGCTTCCATGTTTAATCCATTTTCCACCATAACTAGAAAGCCGATTCATTCGATAGGCAGATGCATTCCAATTTAATTTAACTGCCCTTATGGATTGCAATAACTTCTGCGACAGATACTCGTCCGCATCCAACGATAGCACATGGTCAAAAGCAGCTTGACTTAACGCGAAGTTTTTTTGCTGAATGTGCCCTTCAAAGGGATGCTCTATAAAACGGACGTTTTTTTCGAGGCAGATTCTTTTTGTGTTGTCTTTAGAAAAGGAATCAACCACCACAATTTCATCGGCCACAGTTTTTACGGAATCGATGCAGCGACCAATGTTTTTCTCTTCGTTATACGTGATGATGACAACGCTTAGCTTTACCATGTAGGACAAATTCAATCAGCAAGTTAATGCCAATCGCAGAAATAAAAAACCCTACAAAAGTGGAATCGTCCATTTAGGAAATTGCAGTTTAAAATTTCTGGCTTACCAACTTTTATCAAACGCCATAAAGTCTTGCACCGTGGGAACAAGACCTTATGGATATTTGATTTTTATCGTTTCGCCAACGCAACGCTTGACTTTAGCAGAATAATAAACTCTGCGCAGTAAACATCTTTGTCAAGCCCCCGCGCTCCTTTTGCCAGTAACTCAACATCCGTTCCAGAGAAGATATTGGCCATTGGTCGATTCCATAAGTCCACGGAATATTTTTCCGGCTACTATGAGTGCTATAAATGGTCGTTGAAAAAAAACAAGGCTGAAATCCCACTAAATTTTGAAAAAAACCTAGCATATTTGCTCAGTTAAAGCCACCCAAATCCCTCATGAAATACAAACGAATTGTTCTTAAACTAAGCGGAGAAGCCCTGATGGGTTCTAAAAACAGCAACATCGACCCGGCCGTGCTTGAGCAGTATTCTGCCGAAATCAAAGAAATAAGGGATATGGGAGTGCAGGTGGCCATTGTAATAGGAGGGGGAAATATTTTTAGGGGAGGCCAGGCCGAGGCGTTGGGCATCGACCGGGTGCAGGGCGACTACATGGGTATGCTGGCCACGGTTATCAATGCCATGGCTTTGCAAAGTGCGTTGGAGCGTCACGGCATGTACACCCGCTTGATGGCTGGTATAAAAATGGAGCAAGTGTGTGAGCCTTTTATCAGACGCAGGGCCATCCGACACTTAGAAAAAAACAGGATCGTGATTTTTGGCGCAGGCATTGGCAATCCATATTTCACCACCGATTCTACCGCCAGCTTACGTGCGATTGAAATCCAAGCCGATGTAGTATTAAAAGGAACACGGGTGGATGGAGTTTATACTAAAGATCCTGAAAAATTCCCCGATGCGGTAAGGTACAAGACATTAAGCTTTCAAGAAGCGTACGAAAAAAACCTGAACATCATGGATATGACAGCCTTTACCCTCTGCCAAGAAAATAAGTTGCCGATTATCGTATTTGACATGAATAGGAAGGGCAATTTGATGAAGATTGTAAAAGGTGAAGAAGCAGGTACTTTAATTAGCTAATCTGGCAGTTCATTTTGTCAACCTCCTGAGTAATAGTTTTCAGATAGGCCAAATTCTCGCTCGGGGGCTTTGTTTTCCACATCGTGAAAGGCAACGGGTGTAAGACCTGTAAATGATTTATAGTCGCGCACCAAGTGTTGATAATCGTGGTATCCACATTCGATGGCTACGCGTAACCAATCATAGTGGGTAAATTTATTTTTATAACGAAAGGCACGATCAAAGCGAGCAATGCGTAAGTAGAGTTTCGGATTTACACCAGTTTGCTCTTTAAAAATTCGCTCAAATTGTTTTGGGCTTAGGCAAGCTTGGTCGGCTAGCCAGTCCACTGAGGGTATTTCGTGCTGTTGCGAAAGGTAAGCGAACAATGATGCCATCGACCGATGGTTTTTTCGTTGTTTTTTGGCAAGGGAAATTACAAACTGCTCTACAATACCAATCATTTGGTCATAACCCTTAGCGAAATGGAGTTGCTCGTTTACGAGGTTCAATTCTGTTGAGAAGATCTCTTCTGCGTGCAAATAACGGTTGGTAAACTCTTTAGCCGGAGTGCCCAACAACGAGGCCAATGCACCAGGATGAAAGATAATTTGCACGACCAAGAAGTGGTGGCCAATATAGCGATGCGTTACCTCTGTTTGCTGTCCCTAAAATACAACGGGCAAATTTTCAATCACTTTTCCATTCGAGAGATACTTCACTTTCTCCCGATCAAACGGATAGAACGCCAAACAGTGCTCGGGTCGAGGTGGGTAGGCTTTAAATGGAACCAGTTGATTTTTATCAAATACTAAATGGACAATGCGATAGACTTGAACGAAGTCTTTTACTTGAACAGACGGTATGAAGTCGCGCAATATCAAGCCATCGAAGTTAGAAACAGGAAGGTACTACATTTTCTTAGAGCGTTAATGGCGGCCCCACACTTTTCATTCCGTGCTCGGCATGGATGCGATCCATTTCTGCTTTGGTTGGCATTTGCTTAAGACCATTTAAGGTGATGAAGAATTCTTCCATCTTGCCTGCCGGTTGTAAAAAGTAGATGAGTTTACCCACCTCTGTTAATTGAATCCAAGTATGGGCGATGCCGCGCGGTAAAAAAATGGTTTGCCCTTGGTTCAATTCGTGAGTTTCTTCTCCTACTACAAATCGAAACCTTCCCTCTGTCACGGTAAAAATTTCATCCTGATAGAGGTGAATATGCAGCGAGGGACCGGTTTTTTCTATTCCGCGGTATTCGAAAACGGAAAGCTGGCCACCGGTATCTTTCGAGGAGATTTTGAGATCGTTATGATTTACTCCTTTAAACAGGATAACATCACCAAAACGAGATTTGGCCTCGTCTACAATAAAAGGTTTGGAAGCAGACCTTTTACCTTTTTTTCCGGTGAATGGTTCGGCCAAGGCAAGAATGGGCGAAAAAGCGAAGCCTGTCAATAAAAATTGTTTACGATTCATAGGATTTAATTTTTCTGAAAGGTGAGCGATTAATTGGCGGGCTAAGTGGTAAAAAATAGACATTCTTAGAAGTGCCCGTGGTTATTTTATTTTTTGATTAACCCAGGGCATTTGTAAAAATTGAGACCAACATATAAAAATGCGGAAGAAAAAATCGTAATTCGTGCCCAGTAAATTGATTGCATTATGGAAGAAATTGAATTATACCTAGACGAGGCCAAGGATCAAATGAACAAGGCGATCAACCATGTATCGCTAGAGCTGACCAAAATTCGCGCAGGCAAAGCTAATCCTTCTATGTTGGATGGCATTATGGTTTCATATTATGGAGCGATGAGCCCATTGCAACAAGTTTCATCGATGACCACTCCCGATGCGCGCACCATTTTTATCAAGCCGTGGGAGAAAAGCCTTATTCAAGAAATTGAAAAATCCATTATTAATGCCAACCTGGGGCTTACCCCACAAAACGATGGTCAGCAGATAATCATAAACATACCCATGCTGACGGAGGAACGCAGAAAACAATTGGTAAAGCAGGTGAGCCAAGAATGTGAACACGGCAAAGTGAGCATCCGCAGTATTCGGAAAGACACCAATGAGAGTTTGAAGAAAATAAAAGGTGTTTCAGAAGATGATGTGAAAAATGCCGAAGAGAAAGTGCAGAAACTTACCGATGAATTTATTTTAAAGATTGACAATCTCCTTAAAAAGAAAGAGGCGGAGATTATGACGGTTTAAACTTTCCAAAGCCTAAAAATCAATTAGCCCATGTGACTCTCATCGCATGGGCTAATTTTGTTTCAAGTATTAGGCTACTAAATCTTAAACGCCTTCTTCAAGCTTTCTACATAGTCCAATTTCTCCCAGGGGAACAATTCAACTTTAACTCTCTTTTCTGTTTTCTTTCCTTTATTGAAAACTTTCTCTACAATCTTTGACTCGCGGCCCATGTGGCCATACGCTGCTGTTTCAGAGTAGATAGGGGTACGTAATTTAAAACGCTCTTCAATAAAGTAAGGGCGCATATCAAAGACCTTCTCGATCTTCTTCGCAATTTCCCCATCAGTCAAATTTACCTTTGCTGTGCCGTAAGTGTTTACATACAAACCAACGGGCTTGGCCACACCAATCGCGTAAGCAACCTGCACCAATACCTCATCACAGATTCCAGCCGCCACCAAGTTTTTTGCAATGTGGCGTGTGGCATAGGCTGCTGACCGATCCACTTTAGAAGGATCTTTGCCTGAGAAGGCGCCACCACCGTGTGCACCTTTGCCACCGTAGGTGTCTACAATAATTTTTCTACCCGTCAAGCCAGTGTCGCCATGCGGGCCACCGATCACAAACTTGCCGGTAGGATTTATAAAGTATTTAATTTCTGTATTGAAAAGTTTTTGCACACGCTTTGGCAATTTTTTCATGATGCGTGGCACCAAGATGTTGATCATGTCATCCTTGATTTTTTTCAACATGGCCGCGTCCTTATCAAAGTCGTCATGCTGGGTAGAAATCACAATCGCGTCAATACGCTGTGGTTTGTTATCATCGCTGTATTCAATCGTCACTTGCGATTTTGCATCGGGGCGCAAGTAGGTCATTACTTTTCCTTCTCTACGGATCACGGAAAGTTCACGCAATAATAAATGGGCCAACTCCAGCGGAAGTGGCATATAGTTGTCCGTTTCGTTGGTGGCATAGCCAAACATCATACCTTGGTCGCCAGCGCCTTGGTCTTCTTTTTTCTTGCGCTCCACACCTTGGTTAATGTCTGATGATTGTTCGTGAATGGCTGAGAAAATGCCGCAGCTATTGGCTTCGAACATGTATTCACTTTTGGTATAACCTATTTTACGAATCACCTCACGGGCAATGTCTTGCACATCTAGATAGGCTTCTGACTTTACTTCACCCGCCAAAACTACTTGGCCAGTGGTGACGAGCGTTTCGCACGCCACTTTTGAGTTGGCATCATAAGCCAAAAAATAATCGATAAGAGCGTCAGAGATTTGATCCGCTACTTTATCAGGGTGGCCTTCAGAAACGGATTCAGAGGTGAATAGGTATGCCATGTTGCTTTTTTGTTTTTGTATTAGGGCGCAAAAATAGGTTAAAGAAATTAAACCAAAAAGCCTCTTTTATGTATTTACTTTAACCCAAAAAACTAAATACAGCGGGTTCTTTGAGCAATGCGGGTTTGTTTTTTTTCCACTGACCAACCGATTTGGTTTGAATGAATTCATGTATGCCCGTTACATCAAGCGCAATCGATAGCTGTGTTTCATTCTTGAGCGAATTCAACAAATGGTCGAGCACTTGATTGTTACGATACGGGGTCTCGATAAAAAGTTGCGTTTGTTTTTTTTGCTGCGATTCTTTCTCCAATTCTTTGATTGTCTTTACAGCCTCTTTTGCATCGATAGGCAAGTAACCATGAAAAGCAAAACGTTGTCCATTCAGCCCACTCGCCATAAGCGCTAGCAAAATGGACGAAGGCCCTACCAGTGGTACTACCTGAATGCCGTGTTGATGGGCATACGCCACTGCCAGCGCTCCAGGGTCAGCTACACCGGGGCACCCCGATTCGGAAATTACCCCAACATTTTTTCCTTCCAACAAAGGCTTCATCAATTCAACTAGCCCTACTTGAGTGGTGTCTTTGTTCAGTACCTCAAATTGTAAACTCTCAATCCGCTCATAAATTTTCAATCCGCTTAAAAACCTTCTAGCTGTGCGCACATCTTCTGCTAGGAAATATTGAAGGGATGGTAGGGCTTCTAGTACACTCGGTGGAATAACCTGTTGAGTGCCTTCAGCAATCAGGTTAGGTATAAGAAAGAGTTTTCCATTCATTTAGAAAGGAGTTAGGATATTGGAGTTAGGAGACACCGAATACCAAACACTGACTATCGCTCTCTACTTTCTAGAGACCTCAACACCAACTCCACAAACCCCTTCGGGTCTTCGGCTTGCACCCAATGGCCAGTGTTCAATGTTTCTATTTTTGCCTGTGGAAAATAGCTGGTTATCAATTGGTCATCGCCAGGTTTAAAGTAATTGGATTTAGCGCCTTTGACAAATAAGGTTGACTTATCAAATATGCCCTCGTATTGCATGCCGGCACCAATCTCTTCAATATGTGTCTCGATGGCAGCTAAATTTATTTTCCAAATAAACCTACCCTCGCTATCGCGCGATAAGTTTTTAAGTAAGAATTGGCGGACGTCCGCTTCGTCTACATATTCTGCTAAAATTGCTTCGGCCTCGTTTCTTGATTGAATGCTGGACAGTGGTATGGCTGCTAGTCCGTCCAAAATATGATCGTGATGAACAGGGTATGCTTTGGGTGCGATATCTACCACAATTAATTTCTCAATGGTGTTTGGGTTTTTAATGGCCAAATTCATGGCCGTTTTGCCGCCCATCGAGTGACCAATAACGATTGGATTGACAATGGTATTCTCACTCATGAATGCTTCTAAATCTTCCGTCAGTAGTTTATAATTGAAATCATCTGAGTGGGGTGATTGCCCGTGGTTGCGCTGGTCAATAGTGTATACCGTGTACTTTTCTGCAAAGACTTTGGAGAGCGAGTACCAATTATCAGAAGAGCCGAACAGCCCATGCAAAATCAGCAATGGTTGTCCGTGGCCCGCTTGGCGGAAGAATAATTTCATGGCGCGAAGATAGTAAAGAAATAAGTCGGGCTAATTTGAATATTCAATCACCAATAGCATTGTCTAAGTTCAAATAATAAGTGCAGCACAATAGGTTGAAAGAAAGGAGAATTTCTCCCCCTTTCAATTGGCCAAGTTAATTAAACTTGTGTTGCAATGACAAAATATAAACAACTTGGCCAAGAATAAAGGTATGTAATTGGCAGACTTTTAAAAGCGGGCAAAACGCACGAGGAGATGGCCACGGCTGTTGGTTGCCATAAATCTACTATCAGTCGGGAATTAAAGAGGAACACTCGTAATGTGGCAGTGAGGCAAAATTGTACAGGCCTGAGAAGACTCAAAGAAAACAAATGTTACCAAAGTCACACTTAAGCAAGTGAAGAGAGTAGAAAAAATGATCAATGAAAGACCTGCAAGAAAATTTAACTATCAAACCCCAATGATGTATTTTTACAAAAATTAAAAGTTGCACTTATTAATTGAACACAGCAGTTTAGGAATATAAAGAATTGAAATGATTGGAAGCGAAGAGATTAGTTTTCAGAAGTTTAAAATCACACTAAGATATGGCATTACGTGGGAACAATTATTATTCTTTTCATTGATCTATGGTGCCATTATCTTTATTCCTTATTTAGATGCAACTAATTATTTGATTCCGACAATAGCAATAATCACCTGCGTCATTCATGCGCTTTTGATAATAATAGACATGAATAATTCTGAAAATAAGTTTATCGAATATTTTGAATCCGTACTCAATTATGAAAAAATAAAAAGGGTTCAAGAAACCCATTAAAAGGAAAACAACATTTTAAACTATGCCCCACGAACACTTACACCGCTGGTATTCTCCTAAACTCAGTCGCGATATTGAAGTATTGGCCTTTGGCCATCGAGGTTATCCAGTCATTCTATTCCCCACCTCCATGGGGCGGTTTTATGAAAACAAAGATTTTAAGTTGATTGAAAGCGCGAACTGGTATTTGGACAATGGCTTTATCAAAATCTATTGCCCCGATGGCATTGACTCACTGAGCTGGTACAACAAAGGCATTCATCCAGCCGACCGTGTACGAAATCATATTTGGTATGACGAGATGTTGTTGAATGAATTGATTCCGCTGGCGCAAAACGAAACAGGAGTATCGCGTGTGGCCACTGCTGGTTGCAGCTTTGGCGGCTATCACGCCTCCAACTTTGGTTTCAAACATCCGGAAGTGGTTAAATACATTTTCAACATGGGCGCTGCTTTCGATATCAAAGATCAGCTAGACGGATATTATGATGATAATGTATACTTCAACAACCCACCCGATTTTTTAGAGAATGCCAACAATCCTGCTCTTTGGGATCAATATATTGTGCTGGGCACTGGCACCAACGATATGTGTTGGGATGCCAATGAAAAAATGGCGGCCATCCTTCGAAAAAAGGGAATGCACCACTGGCTGGATGTGCGCCCCGGTGCCAACCACGATTGGCCTGTATGGCGCGAGATGTTTCCACATTATTTGTCCTTGATAAAGTAAAAAGTGTGCGAAAACATCGAAATTCATTTGTATTCATTTGTTCATTTGCGGCAATCTTTTCTCTTCACTTTCAAACTTCATTTGCAAAAATCAATATTCATCAATCCGTAACAATCGGAGGCATCCAACAATGGATTGAAATCAAAAGCGAGAAAGACGACAATCCTGTTTTGCTTTTTCTTCATGGAGGCCCCGGCAATTCGGCCATGGGTTATGCGCACAAGTTTACTTCCGAACTTCGAAAGCATTTTATAGTAGTGCTGTGGGATCAGCGCGAAACGGGAAATACGTTGCGCCTTAATACAACCAACCAACCTCTTTCGCTTTCGCTGATGGAATCGGATGTAAAGGAGATGACAGATTACGTATGCACTCGATTTTCAAAAAAGAAAATCTATCTCATGGGTCACTCGTGGGGCGGTTTTTTGGCGTTGCGCATGGCCGCACGGTATCCAGAAGAGGTAGCGGCCAGTTTGGCCATCAGCCCTATGATTGACCAACTCGCGAGTGAAAAACTTTCGTTGGAATGGATGCGAGCCCAAGCAAAAAAATCAAACAACCTTCCAGCTATTGCCGAACTATCACAAATAAAAGTACCGTTTGAAAATACCAGCCAAATCTATTGGCACAGGCATTGGTTGGCTATTTTTACCGGAAATCGGCCACCGAACAAAATCTATGTAGAACAGTGGGCCACGAGGTGGTTGAGTGCATTCAATGAAGCCTCTGCTATCAACTTTAGAACTAACACTCCTTCGTTTGGTTGCCCAGTTTACCTGTTTATTGGTGAAAAAGACTACCAAACCCACTTTAGCATTGCCCAAGACTACATTACTTCATTAAAAGCAGAAAAAAAGGAGCTGTTTTGGTTTAAAAATTCAGGGCATAATCTTAATCTTACAGAACCGAAGAAATTACAAGCGATTATCATTTCACTTACCCATAATTAACCCCGTATGAAAAAAATAGGAATACTACACGGCATGGAACGTTCGTTTCCCGAGGCTTTTGTTGAACGTGTCAATAAGGCTGGCCTGAAAGATATCAAAGCCGAACCTGTAATAATTGACATGGTGGCGCAAGGCCAAAGTGATGAATATGCCGTCATCATTGACCGAATTTCGCAAGATGTTCCGTTTTATAGGGCGTTTTTAAAGAACGCGGCCAGCACGGGTACAGCTGTCATCAACAATCCATTTTGGTGGAGTGCAGATGAAAAGTTTTTTAACAATGCCTTGGCCGTAAAAATTGGAGTGCCCGTTCCGAAAACGGTTATCCTCCCATCGCACGAACGCCCTACCGACACCAGCGATTCTTCTTTTTCGAATTTGAAGTTTCCGTTGAGTTGGGAAAAAATATTCGATCACATCGGTTTCCCTGCATACATGAAGCCGCATGCTGGTGGCGGATGGAAAAGTGTGTACAAACTCAATAATATGGATGATTTCTTTAAGTCCTATAGCGAAACAGGTCAACTGGTGATGATGCTTCAAGAAGAAATTATTTTTGAGGACTACTTCCGTTGCTACTGCTTGGGAGGCAAGTATGTGCGCATCATGCAATACGAGCCACGCAACCCTCACCACCTACGTTATCAAAGCAACAATGGCCCCGCTTCTGAAAAGTTATTGAAAAAAGTACACGACTATGTGTTGCAATTATGCCATTCCTTAGGGTACGATTTCAATACTGTGGAGATGGCCGTGCGCAACGGCATTCCTTACGCCATTGATTTTTGCAATCCAGCACCCGATGCCGAAGTAACTTCAGTAGGGCAAGAGAATTTTGAATGGGTAGTCGAGCACGCCACCAAAATGGCCATCGAGCGGGCACAGATGCAAAAGCCTGGTCAAGATAATTTGACTTGGGGCACATTTGTAAGAGATGGTGTAACTAACTTCCAAAAAAATACCAGGCCGGTAAATTCAGAAACAACAGAAGAAAAACCAAAGGAATCAAAACCAAAAATAGAAAAGGCAACAAGGGCTAAGTCAAAAAAGTAATGCTCAAAGTGCTTGCTAAACCCATTAATGCTTAATCTGTGAATCTGTGGAAAAAAAAGTAAATAATAGTAATGGAAAAGTTTACACTTGGCGTTGAAGAAGAGTACATGGTGATTGACCCAGAGACCCGGGAGTTAAAATCGCACGATCAAAAAATTGTCGAGCTAGCGTCAAAGTCGTTTAACGACCAAGTGAAAGCGGAGATGCACCAAGCCGTGGTAGAGGTAGGCACGGGCATTTGCACGGATACCGAGCAGGCTCGGAAAGAAATCTCACAATTGCGCAGGCACGTAGCCGAGGTAGCTGCGAGTTTGGGTTTGCGAATCGGTGCTTCGGGCACGCACCCCTTCTCGCACTGGAGCAAGCAGTTGATTACGCCTAACCCGCGCTACGATGCCATCGTGAACGAAATGCAAGAAGCGGCACGCTCCAATTTAATTTTTGGATTGCATGTGCACGTGGGCATCAAAGACAAAGACATGGCCATTCACATCATGAATACCGTGCGATACTTTTTGCCACATGTGTATGCGTTGTCTTCCAACTCACCTTTTTGGGAAGGCCGCAACACCGGTTTCAAGTCCTTCCGAACAAAAGTGTTTGACAAATTTCCACGCACGGGCATCCCCGATGCATTCAATAGTTGGGATGAGTTTAAGAATTATGTGAACCTGCTCATCAAAACCAATTGTATTGATAACGCTAAAAAAATTTGGTGGGATGTGCGCGTACATCCATTCTTTGACACAATCGAATTCCGGATTTGCGATGTGCCCATGCGTGTGGAGGAAAGCATTGCCATCACGGCTATCTTTCAAGCCTTGGTAGTGAAGTTGTACAAATTGCGAATGGAAAACATGAGCTTCATCATGTACAGTCGAGCGCTGATCAATGAAAACAAATGGCGCGCCTCACGCTATGGACTGGATGGCCGTTTAATCGATTTCGGTATCCAACAAGATAAAGATACGCGTGATCTGATTCGCGAGTTATTGGAATTTATTGACGATGTGGTGGACGAACTGGGTAGTCGCAACGCTATTCAATATGTTCATAAAATTTTGCATGAAGGCACTGGTGCCGACAGACAATTGGCTGTTTTCGCCCATACCGGAAGTTTAGAGCGCGTGGTGGATTATATCGTTGAGCAAACCGTGCATGGTGTATAAATTTTATTGACTAGCATCTCCATAACCTTGAAAGAAAATCAAAATCTAAAACTCGCTATTCTGGACATGTACGAAGGCATGCCGAATGAAGGCATGCGAAGCATTCGTCAATTAGTAGAAGAATTGGGGGCCGATCTTCATATACCCTTGCACTATCAGGTTTTTCAAACTCGCCTCAACGGTGAAATACCAGACTTGAGTTTCGATGCCTTTATTTCAAGCGGTGGACCCGGCAGCCCGTTGGATAGTGAAGGCTCTTATTGGGAAAGAAAATATTTTGGATTGATGGATCAGCTTCATCATTACAACCAAGAAAACCCAACAACAAAAAAGCATGTATTATTGATCTGCCACTCGTTTCAAATTTATTGTCGCTACTACGAGTATGGTATGGTTTCCAAACGCAAGTCTACTTCATTTGGGGTAATGCCCATGCACAAAACGTTAGAAGGTCATCACGATCCGCTTCTTCGCTCGTTGGGTGATCCTTTTTGGGCGGTTGATTCGCGCGACTATCAGATTACGGAACCAAATGTTGAAAAGATAAAAGAAAGAGGAGGTGCTATTTTATGTATTGAAAAATACAGGCCCACCGTAGAGTTGGAGCGGGCGGTAATGGCTGTACGTTTTGATGAAGCTTTTTTTGGCACACAGTTCCACCCCGAGGCAGATGCCGTGGGTATGCGCATGTACTTGCTTCGTGAAGACAAAAAAGAATTGGTAATCGAAAAGCACGGTGAGAAAAAATATTGGGAAATGCTAGATCACCTAAACGACCCTGATAAAATCATGCAGACCAACCGAGCCGTCTTACCACGATTTTTAATGATGGCTTTTCATCATCGGTTAAACGCTGTAGCGATATGATTGCACTGGCACGCGAACATTTCAACAAACAATTCTCGGAAGAGAAATACCAACAATTTTTACAATCGCTAAATGCCGAATACAACTACACCATTCCCTTTCGCGTAGCGGAGACGCCTGTTTTTGTTGGTGCCGAATTTAGAGACAAGCTTTTCAAGGCATCGGACGAAATAATCGATGTTTTGGTCCGGCCAGATTATCGAAAATTAATGGAGAAGGCTTTGCCCGCTCATCTTAGTGTTCCGCGCGAAACGAACCACACACTTTTCCTCGCACTTGATTTTGCTGTTTGTTCAGAAGTCAATCACGAACTTGTTCCTCGCTTGATTGAACTGCAAGGATTTCCTTCGTTGTTTGGCTATCAAGATTTTTTAGGGAATAAATTTCGCGAGCATTACAACATCGATTCATCCTATCACTTTCATTTTGGAAGAGATTCGCAATCGTACTGGCAGTTGATGAAAAAAGTAATCGTGGGCAATCATTTACCAGAAAATGTAGTCTTGCTGGAAATTGATCCCCTGAAGCAAAATACCACTATCGATTTTTTGATTACTCAAAAACATTTGGGCATTCATTTGCTTCACATTGGCGATGTAATCGTTCGCGGAAAAAAGCTATTCTATAAAAAAGAATCCAAAGAAATTCCTATCCATCGAATTTATAATAGAGTCATCTTTGATGAACTGGTTCAACGAAAAGACCTACCAACACAATTTCACCTTACGGAAGATGTGGATGTGGAATGGGCCGGTCACCCCAACTGGTTTTTTAAAATCAGCAAATACACCATGCCTTTTTTAAAATCGGAAGCAGTTCCAGCATCAAGGTTTTTAAGTGAGTTTAATTCCTATCCAACAGATTTAGAAAATTACGTGCTGAAGCCACTCTTCTCGTTTTCGGGTAGTGGCGTTATTTTTAACGTGACACAAAAGGATGTAGATGCCGTGCCTGAACAGGAGCGTTCAAATTTTATGCTTCAACGCAAAGTACATTACGAACCGATTGTACAAGCCACTGATGGATTTGTGAAGGCTGAAATTCGTTTGCTTTACATTTGGGAAGAAGGCAAGCCACGCCCCGAACTCGTCACCAACTTAGCAAGACTTAGCAGAGGCGAAATGATTGGTGTAAAATATAACAAGAATAAAACGTGGGTGGGCGGAACCGTGTGCTTTTTTGAGCAGTAACAGATTCCGTCATTTTCAATTGATTCACTTTCAAAATACGGATGTCCTCTCATCATTTTGTAAAAGAAGACCAGGAACCTGCACTAATCATTGCCTCGGTCACGCATCAAACATTTGAAAAGATAAAACCTTTGTTGGAATGGAGCCCAAGAATAATTGTCCACTACGCTACCCTCGATTCGATATTGAATTGGGGTATCAAATTTGATGGCGTAATTTGCACCGCTGCCTTGAAATCATCCTTTGAAAAAAAATTAGCCAAATACGAACCATTGGAGTGGTTTATTTATTCAACAAGCTTTTTGCAAGAAACCATAGCGGAAGTGATGACCCGAAATATAGCAGCGGTTCAAATAATGGATGCACAGGAAGATTATCCGTTAGCCGAACTTGAAAGGTTAAAGATTCATTCATTCACACTGTTGACCGACTCGGTACGGTGGTCGTTGATCAAAAGCAAAAAATGGCGCAAATGGTTGCCCGCCAACAGTTTGATCCATGTTTATGTTGCTGGTAAAACTGAAACAATTTCTACGGCCAAAGCAGATTCACTTTCCATTGAAAAAGAAACTATTTTTTGGATTGGCGAACCATACTAATATGGGTTAATCCAAAAACTACCCGTATTTTTGATCTCCATGATTGCTTATACTGAATTTACTTTGGCCAACGGATTAAAAGTGATTGTTCACGAAGATCCCTCTGTGCAAATTGCGGTGCTCAACATTTTGTATGATGTTGGTTCGCGAGATGAAGACCCGAGCAAAACAGGCTTTGCTCATTTGTTTGAACATTTAATGTTTGGAGGCTCTAAAAACATTCCCAGCTATGACGAGCCCCTTCAACTGGTAGGTGGAGAAAATAATGCCTTTACCAGCACAGACATCACCAATTATTATTTAACCGTTCCTGCTGCCAACATTGAAACAGGTTTTTGGTTGGAGAGTGACCGTATGATGAGTCTTTCTTTTGACCCAACGGTGTTGGAAGTGCAGCGCAAGGTGGTGATTGAAGAATTTAAACAGCGCTACTTAAATCAACCTTACGGTGATGTTTGGCTAAAACTTCGACCGCTTACATACACCACCCATCCTTACAAGTGGGCCACCATCGGTAAAGAAATTAGCCATATTGAAAACGCTACGCTAGATGATGTCCGTGATTTTTTCTTTTCCCATTACTTGCCAAACAATGCTGTGTTGGTAGTAGCGGGGAATGTTAAAGTAGATCATGTAAAGAAGCTAGCAGAGAAATATTTTGCGCCCATTCCTGCAGGAAAAAAACCAACACGCAAATTGCCGCAAGAGCCGCTGCAACAAAAGAAGAGAATCTTATCTGTTGAAGCCAAAGTTCCTGCCAACGCCCTTTACAAAACATGGCACATGAGCGGTCGGTTCAATAACGATTATTATGCCTCCGATTTTATTAGCGATATGCTCAGTCGTGGGCAATCGAGCAGATTGTATCAGCACTTGGTAAAAGAAAAAGAAATATTCACGTCCATTTCATCTTTTATAATGGGCACGGTAGACCCTGGGCTGATGGTAGTGAGTGGCCGGGTGAAGGAAGGCATTTCTTTACAAGATGCCGAAGGAGAATTAGAACATGTGATTGAAGATTTTAAAAATACGGTAAGTGAACAAGAGCTTGAAAAAGTGAAAAATCAAGCCGCGGCCACATTGGCATTTGGCGAAGTAGAAGTACTGAACCGCGCTATGAATTTGGCATTTGCTTCCCTTTCGGGAGATGCGGGATTGGTAAATCGAGAGAGTTCAATTATTGAATCGGTTAAGCTCGAGGATGTTCAAAAAATTGCGAAAGAAATAATACGAGAAGATAATTCGAGCGTGATGTACTATCAAGCTTTGAGCTAAACAAAAAAAAGTTGCCATGAAACTTCGTGTAGGCTTAGGTTTTGATGTTCACCAATTGGAAGAAGGAAAAGACTTTTGGTTGGGTGGAATAAAACTACCCGCCACCAAAGGTGCCGTTGGCCACTCCGATGCCGATGTGTTAATCCATGCGATTTGCGATGCGCTATTGGGTGCTGCCAACATGCGCGATATTGGTTTTCATTATTCAAACAAAGACCCGCAATGGAAAGGAAAGGACTCCAAATTCTTTTTGCAGGATGTCACCCAAAAGCTTTTAGAGAAAGGTTGGAATATTGAAAATGTAGACTGCACCATTGTGCTCGAAAACCCAAAAATCAATCCGCACATTGGCGAAATGAAAAAAGTGCTCGCTCCGTTGATGAATCTTACGGAAGAGGATGTCTCCATCAAAGCAACCACCAATGAAACGATGGGATACGTGGGGCGAGAGGAAGGCGTGAACGCGATGGCGGTGGCCTTGATTGCAAAAAAGTGAGCCTTCAAATTATTCAAACAAAAGACGGGTCAAGTTCAATTTTTAATTCAGACCTAAACGAACCCTACCACTCTATACACGGAGCCATTCAAGAATCGCGGCACGTCTTTATCAAAAATGGTTTAGACTATTTGTTTCAAAAAAGTCAGCCGGATTCCATTTCCGTTTTTGAAGTTGGCCTGGGCACCGGGCTAAACGCGTTGCTTTCACTAGCGTTCGCGATTCAAAATCGTGTGAAGATCCATTACTCTTCCATCGAAGTATTCCCAATCGATTCAGTGCTTGCCGCTCAACTAAATTATCCTGCTTACATAGAACTCGAAAACTCATTTGACTATTTTCAAAAAATCCACTCTTCAGCTTGGAATGAAAAAAAATCTTTGCACCATTATTTTGACTTATTGAAAATTCAACAAACCCTTCAATCTTTTACATTTGATCAAAACAAGTATGGCCTCTTTTTCTTTGATGCCTTCGCACCTGAGAAACAACCCGACATGTGGCAGATGAACGTGCTAAAAAAAGTTACAGATGCTTTAAAACCAAATGGCTTTTTAGTAACCTATTGTGCGAAAGGTCAATTAAGACGAGACTTGCTTTCGTTGAATTTAAAAGTGGAGAAATTGCCCGGTCCACCGGGCAAGCGAGAAATGATTAGAGCAATTAAGGTTTAAATACCAGATGCAATTAATAAAGCGCACGACTGCGTACTGCCGTCTGCTTACTGCTTACTTTTCAAAACTACCCCAACGCCTCCACTTCCTCCACTTCCTCTGGCATCATTTTTTTGAAGAGATTTTCAATGCCTGCTTTCAACGTAATGGTTGATGAAGGGCATCCGCTGCAGGAACCTTGCAATTTCACTTTTACTTTTTTTCCTTCTATGGAGTGAAAAGTAATCGCGCCACCGTCTTGCTCCACAGCAGGGCGGATGTATTCATCCAATATGGTTTTTATTTTTTTTACTGTTTCGGTTTCCTCCAGTTGTTCGCCTTCTGAATCCCTACCATCTAACAGCAATTTTCCTGATTCCAAAAATGATTGAATGTGCTTTTTAATGGTCTCTTGCACTTCAATCCAATCCACGTCTTCCTTTTTGGTAACGGTAACAAAGTTGCTCATGTAAAACACGCGATCCACAAACGGATACATAAAGAGCTCTTGCGCCAATGGGGCTGATTCTGCCGAAGCCTGATTTGGAAAATCGAAGCTCATGCCATCCGGAATCAGCATTTCGTTTACCACAAATTTGAGCGAATTGGGGTTGGGGTTCGATTCCAAGTAAATATGAATGGCTTTGGGCACAGCTTTTAACATAAAATTAGTTTTTGAAGGAACAAAAGTAGCCAAATAAAGTTCGCTCCCGAAGACAATTTTAAGATGCCTTCTGTGCCCTTCACATGTTTGGCCGTGAAAGTCAATTGACCTTGATCAGCTCTAGTTCGAATACCAATGTTGAATAAGGTGGTATTTGAGGACCATTGCCACGATCGCCATATCCAATCTCCTCCGGAATAAATAAAATCCATTTGTCACCCTCGTGCATCAACTGAAGGGCTTCTACCCAACCAGCTATTACCTGCGTTACTCCAAAAGTAGCAGGACTGCCGCGTTGCACCGAGCTGTCAAAAACGGTTCCATCCAATAATTTACCGGTGTAATGAACAGTTACTTTGTCATTGGTCGTTGGCACTTTTCCTTGACCTGCGGTAATCACCTGATATTGCAAACCACTGGCCGTAGTGATCACACCTGGCTTGGTTTTGTTTTCAGCTAGAAAGCGTTTGCCTTCTTCGCGTGCCTTTATCGATTTCAGCATGGATGCCTCTTGCATGTATTGCTGCACCGTGTTGGAGCATTCTTGTTGGAGCATCAACAACTGCTTGTTCTCAAAGACATCTTTGATACCCGCTATCATCACATCTAGCGAGAGCGAATCGCCTCCCTGTGCTTTCACGTTAGATGCTATCAAAACACCCAAGCCATAGCTTGCCTTTTTGTGTTTATCGGTTAACCGAATGGCAGGTTTTTTTAGTTCCTCAATTTCCTTTTTGAGATTTTGTGTTTCTCCTTTTAATTGAATGACTTGACTTTGAAGTTCTTTCTTGGATTGCGCAAAGACAAAAGCGTTAACGACAATCAGAATAGATGTTGCTATGAAATTCTTCATTGGTTTTCTTTATAATAAGCCGGCAAATAACGGAAATCTTTTGGACTAAAATTAAGCTGGAAGAAAGTCACTGAATTTTTATAGGTTACCAATGCCTTTCCAATTGTGAACGCTAAATTCTTTATAGTTCTTTCCTGCTTCTCCAGAATACACCAATTGCCCGCCAATCTGCCCTGTTAATTTCTCCCAATAATTCAAGCCTTTAAAAAAATCCATATTAAGTGTGGCGGCTGACTTTATCTCCACCGGAATTTGCGTACTTCCGTTGTCAATCAGAATGTCTACTTCGTTACCGCTACTGTCACGCCAATAATAAAGGTTGCTACGCAGGCCTTTGTTGTATCGGTTCTTCAACAACTCAATCACAATAAAATTTTCAAACAAAGCTCCGCGATAACCATGATTGGTTAATTCATTCGAGTTTTTGATGCCCAATAAATAACAAGCCAACCCTGTATCATAAAAATAGAGTTTCGATGATTTTATCAATCGCTTATTGAAGTTTTTGTAATAGGGTGGTAGGGTGTGCACAATATAACTTGCCTGCAAAACACCCAGCCACGATTGAACCGTTTTGTGGTCAACACCCGTCTCGTTAGCAAGGTTAGTTAAATTGATTTGCTGTCCGATGCGTCCTGCACAAAGAAATAGAAATCGTTGAAAGGTGGTTAGGTCGGAAATATTTTTTACCAATCTCACATCGCGCTCTACGTACGTGCGCACATAGCTAGCAAACCAAATCTCGGGGTTTGTTCGATCATGCACAACAGAGGGATAGCCACCTAAAAAAATATTTTCCTCAACGGTTCGTGGTGGTAGTGGACACATTTCACTTTCGTGGATAGAGAATGGTAGTAAATCTAGGTAGCCAACCCTTCCGGCCAGCGATTGGGAAATAGATTCAAGCAATAAAAAATTGTTTGAGCCGGTAAGCACAAATTTTCCCCTTTCATCGCTTGAATCTAAAATGCCTTGCAGGTAAGAAAACAGTTCAGGGGCTTTTTGTACCTCATCTAATATTGCGCCTTGTGGTAAGGAAGCCAAAAACCTTACAGGATCGGCCAACGCCAAATTTCTGTCGGTCGGATTTTCAAGAGTGATGTATGGCTTATCAGGAAAGAATGATTTTGTCAAGGTGGTTTTTCCACTCTGACGAGGCCCTGTGATCGCTATGGCTTTAAAGGAAGCAGCAATCTCCTGCAGCAAAACAGATGCTTGTCTAGCAATCATTCATGCAATTTGGGAATTAAATTCCCAAATTGCAAAGTAATTTGATAGTCAATAAGTTATGATGATTTTTCTGCCTCTACAAGTGAGTTTTCCCACTTACTGACCACGGCCGTGGCAATGCTATTGCCCACCACATTGGTGGCACTGCGACCCATGTCAAGAAGCGGATCTATACCCAAAAGCAACGCAAGGCCTGCCTCAGGAATATTGAAGGTGGTTAATGTTCCCGCAATCACCACCAACGAAGCGCGTGGAACTCCCGCAATTCCTTTGCTGGTGAGCATTAGCACCAACAACATGCTGATCTGTGTTGAAAGAGGAAGATCAATTCCGTACGATTGTGCGATGAACAACGAGGCGAACGTCATGTACATCATGCTGCCATCCAAATTGAATGAATAGCCCAGTGGCAGTACAAAACTCACGATCTTATCTTTGCAACCAAACTTTTGCAATAGCTCCATCGTTTTTGGAAAAGCAGCTTCGCTACTGCTGGTGCTAAAGGCAAGTAAAATGGGCTCACGCATTTTTCGAAGCAACTCAATCACGCGCTTGCCAATGATCAGCGCGCCTGCCAACGCGAGCACAATCCACAAAATCAACAAGCCCGAATAAAATTCAGTGATGAAAATGGAATACGTTTTAAGAATGCCCAATCCTTGCTTGGCAATGATGGCTGTCATGGCACCGAACACAGCCACGGGTGCGAAATTCATGACATAACCCGTTACTTTAAGAATCACATGAGCGATCGCATCCATTGCTTTGATTACGATTTTTCCTTGTTCGCCAATAGCCGCAGTAGCTACGCCAAAGAAAAGAGAGAACACCACGATTTGGAGAATTTCATTTTTGGCCATTGCATCAATTACACTGGCAGGGAAAACGTGATACAAAAAATCATTTAGTGATAGACTGTTATGTGCCAAGCCGATGTCGGTTCCTGCATCGGGCAACGGCAACTTCATGGCAATGCCCGGCTGAAAAATGTTTACTAAAATCATCCCCAACAAAAGGCTGGTGAGCGAGGCACCCACAAACCACAGCAATGTTTTGCCGCCAATCCGTCCTACCGAATTGATATCGCCCAACTTGGCCACCCCAACCACCAATGTTGTAAACACTAACGGTGCGACAATCATTTTAATCAGCCTCAGAAAGATATCGGCAAGAACAGAAAACGGTTCAACCTTTTTATCGCGGGCTGCGATGATGGCACTTCGCTCTTTTGTGATAGATTTCTTTTTTTGTTCTAATTGTATTGAAGCTAGGCTATCTTTTGATTGTGATAGCTGATGCTGAATTTGCTGAATGTTTACCTCGATGGATTCAAGCTTTTTATTTTCATCGGCTACATAGCTTTTGTTGAGGGCAAAGCCTAAGCCAATGCCCACAAACAAGGCGATGATAATGTAGAGGGTAAGACGGCTTTTGGTTTTTGGTTGCGGACTTTCCATAAATCATTAAGGTAGTACAGTTTTTTCAACTGTGATGAACAAAGAGTCTATTTTGAGTTGAAGTTCAATGGTTTCTTTTATTGAGGTGGCCATTTTGCAATAGTGGGCAGGGTCTTACATCAGGCGGCCTTTACGGTCTTTCAAGTATTTTTCCATTACCTGATAGCCGCCAAACTTGAAGCAAATTCTAGATGAGTATTTTTGTAAATCAAACCCCATGATGCGTGATTCTTGTTTGAAATGAATACTTCTTTAATATTTGTGTCAACATTTAGGAGTAAGTGCTGGTGGTATCCTAAGTATTTTAAATACATGTAGCCTGCAGTTCTTAATGTTTCTTTCATAGTTTAATTTTTATGAATTCGATTTGCTTAAATAGTGAATCCAGTTTTTGTTGAATTTCAATCGTATGTGTTATTGCTGCAATAACTTTACAAAAAAGAGCCGGGTCTTTCATCAATTTATCCTCTATACCTTTTAGATACTTATCCAATACTTGGTATCCACCCACAGTATAATTCCAAACCTCATTAGAAATTCCCTCGAAATAATTTCTTTCATTAATATATAGAAAACTATTTTCTTCGTCATATTTCAATTTCAAAATTTTATCATCCCCCTTTCCTCTATACTTTGCTACAGTTTTGCTGATAGATTTATGCTTTACCAGATGAAGATGAACAAGCTCATTGCCCAATTCCGCTATTCGCAAAAATAACTTATGATTCCCGGTAAAAGGTATACGCGGGAAATCAAATTTTAAGAATTCAGCATACGTATCACGATAAAAATTACAATGCAAAATTCCGTAGCAGTAATGAAGTATATGCTCAGGCGTTAATTCTCTTGATCCAAATTTCTTTTTATAAGAAATCGATAGGTGTTCGGTAATGATTTTGCTAATGTTTGGACGTTTTCCGTCACTTCCGTATTTTTCTTCAGGCTCAAAAAGCATCATGCTATGAGCAATTTTTCTTTTATCTTCCTTTTTGTATATGTAAAGAGGGAATAGCACAGTACCTCCTCTTCGATAGAAGTTTAAATCAATGATGTTTTCAGTTATGAAAGCCAAATCATAAACCTTCGAACCTACAGAAGCCCAATTTTTTCCACTTACTAACCCTAAATTATTATTCAGCATATTTGACATTACCGATTCAACCTTACGCGCAACTATATAATCATGATAAAAAATTTGAGCCGTCTGAAATGGTCGATATGAAATAGGCTTAACAAAATCAACTAGATTTACCTCTTTAGTTAGCTCCGCACGTGATTTAGCGATATCCCATTTATCGTTATCTTTCAATGGGAGGTTAAATATGTTTGAAACCTCTTCATCACTAAGGGTTTTATTTTTAAAAGTACTTATCTTGTTTAGTAGCTCGTTCTTTTCGGGAGCTATTGCTAATCCATCTCTTTTTGTGACAATTCCAGTATTATAAATCGGAAAAATACTGTCAAGTAAAGGCCACTCTAAGAACTCTTTAATATCTTTCGTGTTGTCCTTTTTTAAAAAATAAGAAGGATTTGTTGGCTTTACTACTTCGTAATTTTTTTTTGAGAATTTTGCATCCTCAAGCCAACCGTATTTTTCTTTGCGCAAGCCGAATAAATCATCGGCAAAAACTTTACAACCTTTTTTGTCTTTCTCTTTTATGCCAATGAAAATTGAAACACCTTGGCGTATATCAAACACGTTTTCGTCTTTGCCGCCTTCTGGGGTGGTTTCTTTTTTTAGGCCGTTGCCGTGCAAATCAATGATGTAAATTTCATTGAAGGTGTTCATCAAACTTTGGCGCATTCCGCGGAACGTGGGGTTATCCAAATAACTGTGATTGGTAATCATGCCTACAATACCATGCCCCGCTTTATGTATTTTCCATTGCGAAAAGCGGAGGAACTTAACGTAATCGTCTTGCAACCATTTGGGATTTTTTTCTCCGAGCGGCTCGCCATCAACTTTGTAATAGCTCTGCGCTCCGTCAATATCCTCTTTCAATAACTTTTCTGTCCAATCATTTTTAGTAGCTGAGTGGCCGCTGTAGGGTGGGTTGCCCAGTATCACCAGAATTGGGTCGTGGCGTTTTACTTTACCGGCTTGGTGGCTTTCGTCACTCAAACTTTCCAGGCCAGGTATTTCGGTCTGCGCCAAATCTTCCATATCAAGCGTGTTGGTAAGAAACAAATTGAAGCGATCACCGTCCTTCATTTTGTAGCCCAGCTCTTCCAACAAAAAAGCAATTTTTATATGACCAATGGCGTAGGGAGCCATCATTAGCTCAAAAGCAAAGTAGTGTTTAAGTATGTGGTTTTGGAAGAATTGGTTTAGGCCGCCATCGCCATACTTGCTTGTAAATTCTTTCACGGCCAACTTAATGGCTTCGGCTGGGAACGTGAGCGTGCCGCCAGCAGGGTCTAGCAGCGTTACTTCTTTGCTGGCCAGGCCATCATGCAAATCGAAATGGGTTTTCAATAAATCGTGGATGGCGCGCACAATGTATTTTACTACAGGCTCAGGCGTGTAGTACACACCGCGCTTTTCGCGGGTTGCGGGGTCGTAAATATTTAGAAACGTTTCGTAGAAGTGAACGATGGGGTCTTCGCCCTTGCCCTTTCGGTAATACTCATGCAAAATGCTGCTTACATCCGCAGCTTGCAGCACTTCGGCAATATCGTCAATGGCTACCTCCATGCCCACCGGTAACTTTTTGCCAAGCGATATAAACTGAAACACATCGCGCAAAATGCCAATGGTTTGAGGGATTAAATCAAACGCCAATTTTCGATTGAACTTTCCATTCGCTCGGGTACGAGCAGCAAACAAACCGTAGGTAATGGTCTGGCTATAGATGTCGGCAAAGCCATCTTCTTTTAAGTCGGCAATCAGGTATTTTTTGAACGCGGTGTAAAATCCGTAAAGCGGCCCTTTGCCTTTTTGCTCTTCCTCTAGTTCAATAGTTACTACCTCATCGCGCAAGAAGCGAGTTCGCTTGGCCAATTCGCTAGCAAGCGATTCCGCAGTAAATACTTTGGGGAGTGTAAAAGAAAAATATTTGTTAAGGAGCGCCAGAAATTTCTCTTCATTTTCAACAGGCGGAACGCTCTTTAATTTTTTTGCAATAAACGGGCGGCCAATGGAGACCTTGTCGATCAACTGGCCATTTCGGTAAAGCCTAAACTCATAAAAATCTGTCAAGATTAAATTTGGAAATACTCCGCGATAGCGCTTTAGTTGAATTCCATCTTCAATCACATCGAGGTTTTCGCCCGGTTTCTTAGCTTCGATATAACCTACTATGCTTTGCTGCCCATCCCAAATACGAAAGTCGGGATTACCCGCCTCGGTTTTCTTGGGCAATATTGTGATCTGGATTTTCTTTCGCCCAATGCTTTCGGCAAAAGCCTCAATAAGCGAAGCTAAATTGCCATAATAGCTTTCTTCGCGGGCATCGCCTTGGGCGGTAGTGTCGGCTATTTTTTTGAGGTAGTCTTGAAGCATTTAAGGCAAAATCAAAACTCGATTACTTTTTTCAGCAATTTGGAGTCAATTGTACCTTTAAGGGATTTGAGTTCTAGATAGCTTCCGTTTTGCCATTGGTACCCGGTAGTTTCTTTTGTTGCAGGATCAATAATCCAGTATTCTTTGACGCCAAAATGCTCGTACAGATTTTTTTTGATCACTTTATCGTGATCTGGATTTCCAGGAGATAGAATTTCAATAATTAAATCGGGAACGCCATGAATTACATCATCATCGTCTACGATAGATGAATTTTCAGTTGAAACAAAGATAATATCAGGTTGAACTGCATTTTGTTCATTATCAAGATAAACATCGAAAGGAGCAACATACAGTTCTCCCAAATTCATAGACTCTATATGATTTCCTATTTTGATTACCAGTTGAGTGAGCAAACGTTGATGCCTTGCTTTTGGGCTGGGTGACATATACAAATGGTTATTGATCAACTCAGCCAATGTGCCTTCAGGAAGCATGTCAAAAACTTGCATCATCGTACGTGGAGCTGAGATGATTGGTGGAATCATACTTGAAAGTTACATTTTTTTCTTATGCCACCGAAGAACAATCTTTACAAAATTAACATGATGCTAAATTTTAGAGACTTGGTTTCTCAACAAGAAATCGACCAACACCAACGCTGCCATGGCCTCCACAATGGGCACAGCGCGCGGCACCACACAGGGGTCGTGTCTTCCTTTGCCCGAAACCGTAGCATCGTTACCTTCCTTGTCAACGGTTTGTTGATCCTGCATAATGGTAGCCACGGGCTTAAACGCTACATTAAAATAAATATCTTCTCCATTGCTAATGCCGCCTTGCACGCCACCAGAATGGTTTGTCTTGGTTCTTATTTTTCCCTGATCATTGTAAAACTCATCGTTGTGCTGGGAGCCGCGAAGCTGCACGCCTTCAAACCCACTGCCATATTCAAACCCTTTCACTGCGTTAATACTCAACATGGCCTTGCCTAATTCGGCATGAAGTTTATCAAACACGGGTTCGCCCAAGCCAACAGGCGTGTTTTTGATAACACAGGTAACAATCCCACCGATAGTATCTCGGTCTAACCGAACTTGATCTATCAACGCAATCATTTTTTCCGCCATAGCGGGATCTGGGCAACGGACAATATTGTCTTCGGTTTTAGAAAAATCAAGTAAAGAATAATGTGGTGCCTTCAATTCACCGACTTGCGAGACAAACGCATTAATCTCAATTGAATACTGCTTCAACAACAACTTAGCAATTGCCCCGGCTGCCACTCGTGCAGCGGTCTCTCTGGCCGAACTCCTGCCACCGCCTCGATGATCGCGAATTCCATACTTCTCTTGATAAGTAAAGTCAGCATGAGACGGGCGAAACGTATTTTCAATGTGACTATAATCTTTGCTTCGTTGATCTTGGTTTTCAATCACAATGGCAATGGGTGCACCTGTGCTTTTCCCTTCAAACACACCAGAAAGGATTTTAAATGTGTCTTCTTCCTTTCGCTGAGTAGTTATTTTTGATTGGCCTGGCTTGCGTCTGCTCAATTCGGTTTGAATAAATGCTTCGTCTATTGCTAAGCCAGCTGGGCAACCATCAATCACCACACCAATGGCTAAGCCGTGGCTTTCGCCAAATGTTGAAATCTTAAAAAGAGTACCATATGAATTGCCCATGAAAGTGAAAAGTAGTAATTACTTTTTGAATACTAAATAAGCAGCAGCAAGTAGCATGAGGCCAATAAAGATATTGATCGCGATTTTGATCCAATTAGTAGTAGCCATCGACTTCAACTGATTGTCTGTTGCATCGGCTCGATCATAGAATGAACCCAAGTCGTTGCTTTCGATGGATTGATTTTTTTGACTTTCACCAATCACGTTCACTGTCTGATTAGATTGCAGGGTGTCATACTTTTTGGTTTTAGGGTTGAAAAATACCCATTTGAAATAATCCTTCATGGCAAATGTGCCCGGCTCTTTGGGGATCATAAAGTAACTGAACGATTTTGTGCCGGTTACACGGCCATTATCGCGATTGATACTTTGCTTTACATTGGGTTCATAAAAATCAAAGCTTTGGTTGTTCTCCACTTTTGGTTTTTCGATACTCGAAATATTTCCCTCGCCATAAATATTGAAATCGTACACCACACTCTGCCCCGTTTCCATTTCGTTGGTGCCAATTCGCTCTTGCAACTGATATTGCCCCACGGCCACTTGGTCGCGGAGGGGGTGCGGAGGGAGGTCCTTCACCTTTACAGTGCGTGGCTTTGAGTAAAATGTTTTAAAATCTTCTTGCCGATTTTGCCCAAAGAAGGAAGGGTTTTTCGCCACCTTAAATTTGATCATCTCTAAACCTACGCTCGGAAAAACCACCGGCTGGGCGTTCAGTGGGTAGAAAGCGGCTTGATAAATTTTGTATTGTGTGTAGTTTTTACCGTTGATCGTGATGGACTCTCCTTCGATACTTTCGATGTTAAAATTTTCTTCCCAGCAAGTGGCTGGTTTTATCTTCTTCAAAATATCAGCCAACTGTTTGCCCAAATCGTGAAACTGCATAGGTGCTCTGTTGTTTTCTGCCACCAAAAAAGAAAGTGTAGCCGTAAACCCTTCGCCCACATACACCTCATCGCTGCTTACCGTTAATGCCAGTTGGGCTTCTTCTTTTACATCCACAAATTCGGGCGTGCCCCTATTAAAAAAATCATCCGCAGGGTCGCGATCAAACAAACTCCGAAAGGGATCATTTTGCTGAACTTGCACCGGTGGTCCCACTTTCACTCGCCTTCCATTTACATTATAGAGTTGGTCGTTCACCTTCATTTTGAAGGGTGGCACGTTCACAATACCTTGTTTAGTAGGCACGTACGTCATGATAATACTTTGCGAAGAACTCATCTGGCCGTTAATAATGCTGGTTTGCGAGGAGGAAGAAGTGCCCCGCTTATGGAAACCGTCAATATCCGGAAAGTTATCATAGCTCCGAAGTCGATCGTTGTTTACAATAATGGTAATAGTCCACGCCTGGTTCTCCCCAATTTCCTCGGGGCCTAATTGAATTTGCACATTTTGACTTTGGCCGGCAAAAAATCCAAAAAGAATAAAGAGGCAAAATAGGCTTTTACACATAAATTTCCGCATTGCAATAAGCACCGCAACCTGTTGCGTACACAAAAGTAAAATCTTCTTTCTACTATAAAACTCCTTTCGTATTTTCATGTCGCGGAAACAAGCGAATTAGTTGTAATCGTTTACCAAAAGCGGGCAACTTACAGCTATTTTCCACGTTGTAATTCAGATTAAAATCTAAAAACGTTTTTTTGAAGAATGAGAATGCTCAATTATTTTAAAACCATCCTTAGCCGGGTGAGTTTTGATGCCCGACTCTTCGAAAAAGAGTTGCGCAAGGCTATCAAAATGCTGATAGCCGAAGAGTTGCAGGAGCTCAGAAATTGGTGCTATGCCAATTATGGGAGTGAACATCAGGCCATTTTAAACCGATGTTTTGTGATTGCGTAAAAAATTCTAGTGAGAAACCATTTGAAAACCCCGCATTGTCGGGGTTTTTTGTTTTCTCACCCTTCCCATTGAAATAAAAAATCCTCGTCAAATTAAGTTCAATAGTTATCTTTCAGCACCTAATCTTTCCTTTATGAGAATAATGTTGTTTTGCCTTGGTCTTTTTGCGTCTCTTGCTTCACTGTCGCAGCGGGCCATCACTCCTTCTGACATATATCGGTTAAAATCCGTTAGTGATCCACAAGTATCGACTGATGGAAAATGGATAGCCTATGTGCTTTCCACTCCCGACTCTGCAAAAGATAAATCAGATGCCGATGTGTGGATGGTAAGCTGGGATGGAGCCGAATCGATTAAACTCACGGCAAGCAAAGAAAGCGAAAGCCGTCCACGATGGTCGCCCGATGGAAAATTTTTGACTTTTCTTTCATCGCGTTACGAAACCAAGTCATCGCAACTTTGGCGAATGGATAGGCGCGGTGGGGAAGCTGAAAAATTAACTGACTTGAAATATAGTATTGACGATTATGTCTGGAGCCCCGATGCCAAAAAGATAGTGTTGGTTATTCAAGATCAAGAATCGAGCGAGGAAGCGGAAAAGAAAAAATCAGCAAAACCAATTTTGATTGATCGGTATCACTTCAAATCGGATGCTGGAGGCTACTTGGAGCGAAAGCGCTCACACCTATATTTATTTGATGTAGAGACTAAAAAATTAGATACCCTCACGAAGGGTGACTTTGATGAAGGTAACCCCGTATGGTCTCCTGATGGTAAAAAAATCGCCTTCGTTAGCAACCGAAGTGCAGACCCCGATCGAAACGGAAATACTGACATCTGGGTGATGGAAGCGAAAAAAAGTGCTCCGTTAAAACAACTTACTACTTGGCAAGATGCCGACAATAGCCCTGCTTGGAGCCCGGACGGAAAATTTATCGCCTATCTCAAATCGCAAACACCTGAATACGATATCTACGATCAAGGCCAACTCGCATTGGTTTCTGCTGATGGCGGAGTTCCTAAAATCTTAAACCCGAAACTGGATCGAAATATATCGGCCCCTCGATGGAGTAGCGATAGTAAATCAATTTGTGTAATTGTAGATGACGACCGCAGGTCATACCTATCGACATTCGATTTGGATGGCAACATGAAAAAATTAACTGCGGATGATCGCACGTTTGGTGGCCTGCAGCGAGCTTCAACCAATAATTGGGTTGCGCTTTCCAGCGACCCTCATACGCCCAATGAAATTTATGCAATCGAAAATGAAACGATCCGCAGAATCACGCATGTGCATGACGACTTTTTGAAGCCATTGGCATTGGCTAGCGTAGAAGGTTTTTCATCTAAAAGCAAAGACGGCACAGTAGTTAATAGTTTATTTTTCTGGCCAGCCAATCAACCAAAAGATAAAAAATTGCCCTTGCTTTTGTGGATACACGGAGGCCCAACCGCACAAGACGATTTTGGTTTTGATTTAACTCCGCAAATTTTTGCGGCACAAGGTTATGCTGTGGCTACCGTTAATTATCGCGGAAGCAGCGGCAGGGGACTTGCTTTTAGCAAAGCTATTTTTGCTGATTGGGGAAATAAAGAAGTAATGGATTTGATTGGAGCCGTCAATCATTTGATATCAATCGGCAAAGTAGATGAAACCAAACTTGGTATTGGAGGTTGGAGCTACGGTGGTATTCTAACCGATTATGTAACCGCTACTGATCCGCGATTTAAGGCTGCGGCCAGTGGGGCAGGAAGTGCACTGCAACTTTCCATGTATGGATCTGATCAATACATTGCCCAGTATGAAAGTGAATTGGGTGTGCCTTGGAAAAATATGGATAAATGGATGAAGGTATCCTACCCATTTTTGAATGTTGAAAAAATAAAAGCGCCAACACTTTATATGGTGGGCGAAAAAGATTTTAATGTGCCCGCGGCCGGCAGCGAACAAATGTACCAAGCATTAAAGTCGTTGGGCGTGCCCACGCAATTTGTAGTTTACCCAGGGCAACACCATGGCATAAGCGTACCGAGCTACCAAAAAGATAGATTAGTTAGGTATTTGGATTGGTACGGAAGATACCTGAAGAAAGAGGAAATGAAGGAAAAGCTTCCCACAAAAAAGTAGATGGGCAGCGCATGGGAAAAAAATCAGATCTGAGAAATAAATTTAATATTCCTTTTCAAGCCCCCTAGCTTGGTTCGCCTAACAGCCGACTTTTTAAAGAGCTTTTCAAAAACATCTTCGGTGATTTCTTGCCAATCGGCACGAGTCATTTTTTCTAGATCGGGGTGGGGAAAGAATTTTTTTTCTTCATGTGGTTTCGAAAAGCGATTCCACGGGCAAACGTCTTGGCAAATGTCGCAGCCAAAAATCCAGTTTTCAAATTTGCCTTTTACATCTGTGGGGATTTCTTCTTTCAACTCGATGGTGAAATACGAAATGCATTTGCTTCCATCTACCACATAAGGTTGCGGAATAGCATCCGTAGGGCACGCATCCATACAAGCTGTGCAGGTGCCGCAGTAATCTTTGATAGGGCCATCGGGTTCTAGTTCTAAATCTAAAATCAGTTCAGCCAAAAAAAAGAAGCTGCCCACTTCGCGGTTCAGCAACAGTGAATTTTTTCCAACCCAACCGATACCCGATTTTTTTGCCCATGCACGCTCATGCACAGGGGCAGAATCGACAAACGCTCTGCCGTTCACCTCACCAATTTCAGATTGAATCAACGCTAAAAATTCTTTCAACTTTTCCTTTACAACAAAGTGGTAGTCTTCTCCGTAAGCGTATTTGGCGATTTTTAATTTACCCTCTGAAGCTTTGGAGGAGGGACTTTCTACCTTCGCGGAAGAGATAGCCGACAAGTCCTTTTTTGGGAAATAATTGTAAACCAAACTTACCACCGATTTTGCTTCCGGCACTAGCAATCGTGGGTCTAGGCGTTTATCAAAATGATTTTCGAGGTAACTCATTTTGCCTTGGTAGCCTCGCTTGAGCCATTCTTCCAACCGTGGTGCTTCTTCTTCTAAGAACTCGGCCTTCGATATGCCGCAGAAACTGAAGCCGAATTGGGAAGCGTACCTTTTTATTAAGGAAGAATACTCTGCCGATTTTGTATGGTTCAATGTCGTTTTGATAAGCGAATGCTTTCTTTATATTTTTTGATTTCTAGCCGCAGCTCTCGTTTTAACTCTGCCTCCGTAGGTAAATATAATTTGTATTTAGAGGCAAATAATCGTTTGTTTTCTTTTAGAATGGAGTACTTGACAATCGTTTCATTTTTCTCTGAACAGAGAATGATTCCGATGGTGGGGTTGTCCGTTGATTGTTTTACTTCTTCTTCAAAGTAGCGAACATACAAATCCATCTGACCAATGTCTTGGTGGGTAAGCTTTCCAATTTTTAAGTCAATTAATACAAAGCATTTTAGTATGTAATTGTAAAAGACTAGGTCTACATAAAAATGATCATCTTCAGCAGAAATACGTTTTTGCCGTGCTATGAAAGAAAAACCCTTTCCCAACTCGAGCAAAAATTGCTGAATGTTATCAATGATTAGCTTCTCCAGCGTGCTTTCAAATAAATCTACGTTTGGCTTTACTTGTAAGAATTCAAGTATGTATGGGTCTTTTATAAAATCAAGTTCGTTTGGTAGTTCTGCATTTTTATCGGTAGCTGATTTTACTTTTTTCTTATTCTTAGAAGACAGTATCCGCTCGTACGTGAATGTATTAATTTGCCTCTCTAGTGTTCGGGTACTCCAATTTTGAGTGGCGCTCTCGTCCATATAATATTGACGAGCCCTTTTGTTTTCAACTTTTAACAGTAATCGATAGTGCGTCCAAGTCAATTCTGGCCGAATAACTTTGGCTACCGCTTTGCACCAATTAGTAGATTCGTCACGCAGTGGGTGGCGAATTGGGGAAGAAGATTTTGCCGAAGAAGATTCGTCACGCAGTGCGTGACGAATCGGAAACGCAAGATAGAATTGACGCATGTACCGAAGGTTATTTTCGGTATAACCTTTCCCCAATTTTTTGGTAAGCTGGTCAGCCAATTTGGCCAACAACTCTTGCCCATACACTGCACGTACGTTGCCTTTTTGTTCTTCAATCACAATTCGCTCTCCGATTTTCCAATAAGCGACCACCATCGAAAAGTTAACTGCGCTGTAAGCAAAATTTCTCGATTGATGCACGATTTGAATAACATCGCTTACAAGGTTATCTTTTTTAAAAACTTTAGAACTCATATACGACTTTAATCAAATAACCCGGGTCCTTTGGCCGAAGGAGGAATGACAATCTTCAAGTGTTTGTAGGCCAACTCCGTTGCCTCGCGGCCGCGTGAGGTTCGCTTGATATACCCCTCTTGAATCAAGAAAGGCTCATACATTTCTTCGATGGTTTCCGCCTCTTCGCCTACGGCCGTGGCAATAGTGGTTAATCCTACAGGGCCGCCTTTGAATTTTTCAATGATGGTGGTGAGGATGCGATTGTCCATATCATCCAGTCCGTTCTCATCTACATCCAATGCACTGAGTGCCATTTGAGCAATGGCTTTGGTGATGGTGCCATCTCCTTTTATCTGGGCAAAGTCGCGGGTGCGCTTGAGTAGATTGTTGGCAATACGAGGTGTGCCCCGACTGCGCCTGGCGATTTCATACGCAGCATCGTCCACAATAGGCGTAGCCAAGATGGCCGCGGAACGCTTTACAATTTTGGTCAATAGCGAAGAGTCGTAATATTCTAATCGGGCATTGATGCCAAAGCGAGCGCGAAGTGGTGATGTTAATAGGCCTGCGCGTGTGGTGGCTCCAATCAACGTAAACGGGTTCAAACTGATTTGTACCGAACGGGCATTTGGGCCGCTATCGAGCATAATGTCGATGCGGAAATCTTCCATGGCCGAGTAGAGATATTCTTCCACAATCGGGTTGAGCCGATGGATTTCATCGATGAACAATACATCGTTGGTTTCTAAGTTGGTAAGAAGGCCGGCCAAGTCGCTGGGTTTATCCAGCACAGGGCCAGAGGTGATTTTGATTTGAGAGCCTAGTTCGTTTGCTATGATAAACGACAACGTGGTTTTGCCCAACCCGGGCGGGCCATGCAACAGCACATGGTCAAGCGACTCGCTGCGTTGCTTGGCGGCCTGCACAAATATTTTGATGTTATCGACTACTTTCTTTTGTCCGCTAAAATCTTCAAAGGCTAGTGGTCGCAATGCTTTCTCTAAATCACGCTCTCCCGAGTCAAGGCCTTCGCCATCGGCTTTTAAATAATCTTCTCGCATATTTTTTTGCTGCATAAGGCGCAAAGACGCCAATACTGATAAAAAATCAAAGTTAAAAAAATTAACTTGCAAGCTCATTCTTGAATATAAATGGACAATCGAAAGAAGAACGCAATCTATTCGCTGGTGCTGTTGGTGGTTTTTGTTTCTATCTGGTGGTGGCGCAAATCGCAACAGCCACTGAAGCTCGAGCCGATGAAAATTGAAGGAAGCACGATGGGCACTACCTATCACATTACATACTTTGACGAACAAAAAAGAAATTTTAAAGCTTCCGTTGATTCGTTGCTAGTGTTGGTGAACAAGTCGATCAATACATACGACCCTGAATCGGAAGCATCTCGATTCAACAAGGGAGCAAGGGGTTTTAAATTTGAATTGCCGTATTTGTTGCCACCCATAAAAAAGGCGACAGAAGTTTCGAGGGCATCAGATGGGGCGTTTGACCCAACGGTGATGCCGCTGGTGTACGCGTGGGGTTTTGGCAAAGCGAAAGACAAGCCCATTCCTACTAAGCAAAAAATCGATTCGTTATTGCAGTTTGTGGGATTGGACAAAATTCAATTTAATAGTGATAGTGTTTGGAAAACCGATCCACGTGCACAGTTAGATTTTGGGGGCATCGGTCAGGGCTATGGTGCAGATGTAGTTACAGATTTTTTGAAAGCGAAGGGAATTAAAAATATGTTGGTGGAGTTAGGTGGAGAAGGTATGGCTTGTGGAATGAACTTATCATCGGGCAAAGCGTGGGAGCTTGGGATTTTGGACCCAAACTCAACACGCGACAGTCTATTTTTTAAAGCGTATGTAAAGCTTACGGATAAATCATTCACTACTTCTGGAAATTATTTTAACTACCGGATTATTGATGGCAAAAAATATTCTCATACCATCGACCCGAAGACTGGCTACCAAGCGGAGCGGGCGATTTTAAGTTCATCGGTGTTTGCGGCAGATGCCAGCACGGCAGATGCGTGGGCCACGGCTTTTATGGTGATGGGGCACGAGACGGCTATTGAATTGTTGAAACAACACCCCGAGTTGGAGGTGTTTTTTATTTATACTTCTGCGGATGGAAAGATTGAGACGTATGTTACTCCGGGGATAAAGGATTTGATTGAACTTAAATAGCATACTAAAATAACTGAGAAGCTTGTATCTTTAATAAATGATAAAGCCCATTTTATATTCTAATATCGAAGACAAAAACCGTTTCGAGAAAGAGATGTTTAAAGCTCTTTCACCAAAAGAGGCACTCGTGCGAGCTTTGGATATGATTGATTTGATGGTGCACCTAAGAAGAGCCTCGGGAATAGTAATAGAAGAGAAAGATGATATGGATTGGATTGTTCTCCCGTTGAAAAAGGACAAATAGAATACCAATTCATTTTCACGCAAAGCCGCTAAGTTTATTTTTAATTGCACAGATGACCTCCTCAATTATAATTTTGTTTTTCGTTGCCCTCAGTGCGGGAGCGGTTGCCTTCTACATTCCTAAAATAAATACTGGCACTTATAAACTGTGGCTTGTTTTCGCAGGCTCTTATTTATTCTCCATCACCATCGTCCATATTTTTCCTGATTTGTTTTCACAAACAGCGCAGCCTGCCTTGCTCGGTGTTTGCGTATTGATTGGTTTTTTCTTGCAGCAAGGGTTAGAGTTTCTATCATCTGGTGTGGAGCATGGGCACATCCATGTGCATGAACAAAAGCATCATCAAGAGCTATCGGCCATTTGGGTATTGGTAGCCTTGTGCGTTCATGCTTTTTTAGAAGGGGGCATGTTGGCCCATGGGCAGTCTGGTCATCACCACCATACCAGCAACACATTGCTTTGGGGTATTTTGCTGCACAAGGCACCTGAAGCATTTGCCTTGATGTCGGTATTGATTTGTGATGTGAAGAGTAAAACGAAAGCGATACTGATGTTGGTGATTTTTTCTGCGGCTTCACCAGTAGGTTTATTTCTATCCAATTATTTAGTGGTAAACGAAATCATGTCATCTCAAGCATTCATGATTCTGTTTGCTGTTGTCACGGGAAATTTCTTGCACATCTCCACTACTATTGTTTTTGAAAGCAGTGCCGACCATAAGTTTAACGCCAAGAAAATGGGCATTGCGGTATTGGCGGCAGGTATTGCCATCGCTACCGAATTACTTTTTTAAAGGGGCTTGTAATAATTCTTGAATATCTTCATCGGGTTCGATGTTGTTCATCTGAACCATTATCTGTGGATATCTTCTGCTGATGTAGTTAGATGGTGGTTGGACACGAAACTTTTTAGGATTGGGCAGACAGGCGGCAATCATGGCGGCTTCGGCACGGGTCATTTTTTTCGCAGGCTTTTTGAAGTAATTTCTTGAAGCTGCTTCTACACCAAAAATCCCTTTTCCCATTTCGGCCACATTCAAGTAGACTTCCAAAATCCTTTCCTTTCCCCAAATCAATTCAATCATAAATGTAAAGTATACCTCCAAGCCTTTACGCACCCAACTGCGGCCTTGCCACAGAAAAACATTTTTAGCCACTTGTTGGCTGATAGTAGATGCGCCCCGAACACGCTTTCGTTTCTTGCTTTTTTCACTCCATGCTTTTTTAATGCTTTCAACATCAAACCCATTGTGGTCTGGGAAAAGCTGGTCTTCGGATGCCATGACCGCCAACTTGATATTGGGCGACATTTCTTTGTATGAAATATAGTCTCTTTTCAATCCATTGCCTTCCATCCAATTGGTAAACTGAGTAATGGTAATAGGTGGGTTGACCCATTTCAACAAAACAATATAAACGAGCTGAGCAATTAAGAGAATGAGAACAAGCTTCTTGAGCTTTTTTAAGAAAGGTTTGAGGAAGGGTAAATTCATTGGTGCTAACAGACAATTTCTGATAAAGTGTATTTTTTTGTTGGCCTTACTATCGCAAAATTCGTTCAATTAGGGTAATGGATGAATTTAGTTTCTCTTAAAAAATTACCACCCTACTCAATCGAAAATTGGGAAGCCAATCGCCCAACCATTGATTGACCATCAGAAGTAACAACAAAAAAATCTAAATCACTCTTGTCATCTGCATAATTTTTGGAGAGTGATCCAGAAACGAAAATGCCCCGAATAAAAGGAAATTTAGAAATAAAGGCAGCTTTTTTTCTTGCCAACTCCATTTGCCCAATGGCCCGCGCATTGGCCGTTCTTCTTTTTTCAATCATAGAGTAATCATTGCGCAAACAATAGAATTCGTAAAATTTGAAAATAACATCGTCTTTTTCCAGCTCATCCAACGCAAGTTGAATTTCAGAAGGACGCGATTTCACCGTAAGTTTTGTGGTGATTTCTGAAAAAGTGAGCGGATAAGAAAATACATCATAGTAAGCCAACGTCTGAATAAGACAATACTTCAGCAATTCTACTATCATTGCATAAATTTAATCAACTTTTTTATTTAAGCTTAACCTATTACTTTGTAATGTAAAATTATCATGGCATGATCACTAATTCTGAACAATACCTTCAACAATACAAAGAAAGTGTAACTGACCCTGAAGAATTTTGGGCGGAAGTTGCCCAAGATTTTGTATGGCGCAAGAAATGGAATAGCGTGCTCAAATTCGACTTTCACAAACCCGAAGTAAAGTGGTTCATTGGTGCCAAGCTCAACATTACCGAAAATTGCATTGATCGACATTTGCCTCACCGAGCCAATCAAACAGCTATTTTATGGGAGTCGAATGATCCATCCGAACCTTCGCGCAGCATCAGCTACCAACAATTGCATGACGAAGTGTGCCGCGTGGCCAATATGCTAAAGAAACATGGCGTGAAAAAAGGAGACCGCGTTTGCATCTACATGCCGATGGTGCCAGAGACCGCCTTTGCCATTTTAGGCTGCGCGCGGATTGGAGCCGTCCATTCGGTAGTATTCGCTGGTTTCTCTTCGGGCTCGTTGGCCGATCGCATCCATGATAGCAGTTGCAAGATGATATTGACAGCCGATGGCGCTTATCGCGGAGACAAAAAAATAGATTTGAAAACCATTGTTGACGAAGCCTTAACAAAATGCCCGACTGTTGAAAAATGTATTTTGCTAAACCGCACGAACTTGCCCGTAAAAATGCAGGCAGGCAGAGATTTTTGGTGGCATGATGAGATCAAAAAAGAAAACACGATTTGTGCTGCGGAAGAAATGGATTCGGAAGACATGCTGTTCATTCTTTACACATCCGGCTCTACCGGCAAACCCAAAGGCATGGTGCACACATGTGGTGGGTATATGGTGTATAGCAACTATACATTCAAAACAGTTTTTCAATATAAAGAAGGACAGATTTTTTGGTGCACTGCCGATGTGGGGTGGATCACAGGTCACTCGTATATTTTATACGGCCCACTCGCTGCAGGGGCAACTACTTTGATGTTTGAAGGGGTACCCAGTTGGCCCGACATGGGTCGCTTTTGGCACGTGGTCGAAAAACATAAAGTCAATATTTTTTACACCGCACCTACTGCTATCCGGTCGTTGGAAAAAGCACCTCTGTCATTTGTAGAGAAATATGATTTGTCATCGCTGCAAGTGTTGGGCAGCGTAGGCGAGCCCATCAACGAAGAAGCCTGGCATTGGTATGACAAAAACATCGGCAAAGGCAAATGCCCTATTGTTGACACATGGTGGCAAACCGAAACAGGCGGCATCCTAATTTCGCCCTTGGCGGGGATCACCAAAACGAAACCTGCCTTTGCTACTTTGCCATTGCCTGGAGTACAGCCCGCCATCATGGATGAAAATGGAAATCAACTTAAAGGAAACAACGTGGAAGGAAGGTTGACCATCAAGTTCCCTTGGCCTTCCATGGCGCGCACGATCTATGGTGATCATCAGCGTTTCAAAGACACCTATTTCTCAACCTTTTCAGGAAAATATTTTACTGGCGATGGCTGCAAGCGCGATGAAGATGGGTACTATCGAATCACCGGCAGGGTGGATGACATTATTATTGTATCGGGCCACAATATGGGTACAGCCGAAATTGAAAGTGCCATCGATGAGCATTCAGCAGTTTGTGAATCGGCTGTGGTTGGGTTCCCTCACGACATCAAAGGCCAAGGCGTGTATGCGTTTGTAGTTACCTACGATCCCGTACACGAGGCCACTCACTTGCGCAACGAAATCAAAGAAGTGGTTTCAAAAATTATTGGCCCGATTGCCAAGCCCGATAAAATTCAGTTTGTAAGCGGATTGCCCAAAACGCGATCCGGAAAAATCATGCGCAGGATTTTGCGCAAAGTGGCAGAAGGGGACACTACAAATTTGGGAGATACCACCACGTTGTTAGATCCTGCCATTGTTGATGAAATTAAAGCGGGGGCACTGTAATTTTTTCACCGAACTACAAAAACGAATTTTACTATCTTTCGCACTCAAATTTTAAAAGTTGAAATCGTATGGCAATGGACATCACAGGTAAGGTAATCAACCTTCTCCCGCTGCAATCAGGTCAGGGAAAAAATGGCGTTTGGAGAAAACAAGAGTTTATTTTAGAAACTCCCGGTCAATATCCTAAAAAAGTTTGCCTTTCGCTTTGGGGCGATAAAGTGGACGAAATCAAACTAACGCCTGGCGAAACCATCACGGCATCCGTCAATGTAGAAAGTCGCGAATACAATGGCCGCTGGTACACCGAAGTGCGCGCTTGGAAAGTTGCCAAAGGTGCAGGCGCTAGCAATGGCCGAAACGAAGCGCCACCCGTGGGTGAAGAACCGTTTACTCCAGACGCCACGGCAAGTGATGATTTGCCATTTTGATGCTTTGAAAAAAACCTAATCTCCAATAAAAATTAAGCGGTAGTCAACCACTTTGCAGAAATAACCTTTGTCCAAAAGTTGACTACGGCTAATTTTATTTAAGTCATAGAATCAAATCTCCATAGATTCTACTTATCGTAGCTTGATTTTCTTATAGGCTACCGTGTTTAGTCAAATTACTTATCTTTGCAACCGTTTTCGATGCTACAATAGCTCGCTAAATTCGATGATTTAATAAATCTCACATCATAAATCTTAAATCTCAAATCTATTTATGGCTTATATCGAACCTGCTCCCCTCCTCGACAAAGAAAATCCATTTGAAGCAATGATGTCTCGCTTCCGCACCGCATCACAAATTTTAGGTCTGGAAGAAGAAGTTTATAATGTATTGAAAGTGCCTGCACGACAAGTGATTGTGTCGTTGCCAGTTACGATGGATAACGGCAGTATTCGAGTATTTGAAGGATATCGTGTTATTCACTCTACTATTCTTGGTCCATCAAAAGGTGGCATTCGTTTCGATCCTCACGTGAACTTAGATGAAGTAAAAGCCTTGGCCGCCTGGATGACGTGGAAGTGTGCCGTAGTAGATATTCCGTATGGAGGTGCCAAAGGCGGTGTGGCTTGCAACCCGCGCGAGATGAGCGCTGGGGAAATTGAACGACTCATGCGCGCTTACACGCTAGCGATGATTGATATTTTTGGTGCCGATAAAGACATCCCCGCCCCAGACATGGGCACAGGCCCGCGCGAGATGGCTTGGTTGATGGACGAATACTCACGCACACAAGGTATGACGGTGAATGCCGTAGTAACGGGTAAACCGATTGTACTAGGTGGTTCGCTCGGAAGAACAGAAGCAACAGGTCGTGGTGTAATGGTATCTGCGTTGGCCGCGATGGAGAAACTTAAAATCAATCCTTACAAAGCAACCTGTGCCGTGCAGGGTTTTGGCAACGTAGGTTCGTGGGCTGCACGATTATTGGCCGAGCGTGGTTTGAAAGTGCAAGCCATAAGCGATTTGGGAGGTGCCTATTATAATGAAAGCGGAATTGATATTGAAGCAGCCGTAAAATACCGCGATGCGAACAAAGGCTCGCTAGAAGGATTTGGCCACGCTGAAAAAATTGGAAGTGGTGATATTTTAACCTTACCGGTGGACGTGTTGGTACCGGCCGCTACCGAAGATGTAATTACCGGAAGCAATGCCGGAAAAATTCAGGCGAAGTTGATTGTTGAAGGAGCGAATGGTCCTACCTCATCAAAGGCTGATAGCGTGATCTATGAAAAAGGTATCAGTGTGGTGCCCGATATTTTGGCGAATGCAGGCGGTGTTACTGTATCATACTTTGAGTGGGTGCAAAACCGATTGGGTTATAAGTGGACTGCTGATCGTGTGAACAGAAGGAGCGACCGGATTATGAAAGACGCTTTCGACAATGTTTACAAAACCGCTACTGAATACAAAGTTTCGTTGCGCATTGCCGCTTATATGGTGGCTATTGACAAAGTAGCGAAGACCTACAAATATAGAGGAGGGTTCTAAAAAGTTTCAACCTAACATAAAATGCCTCGATTCGCTCGGGGCATTTTTGTTTCAACCTATTTACGCTCAAGTACAGCCATCGCAGCATTGTGACCGGGTATGCCGCTAACACCACCACCACGTTTAGCTCCTGCTCCACAAATAAAAATACGGGAGTCATCCGTTTCCACACCCCAACCTGGCGCTTCTCCTTCCTCGCGGAATGGAAAGGCTAAGTCTCGGTGAAAAATATTTCCACGAGGCAAACCAATCGCGGCCTCAATATCTAAAGGCGTTTTTACTTCTATAGACAGTTCGCCATTTGCTGACCGTGCTAATACAGATTCGATTGGGTCAACTAAATATTGATTCAATGATTGAATGGCCGACTGCAATGCAGCTTCTCGCTGTGCATCGTGATTACCGTCAAAAAGATTAGCGGGTGTGTGCAAGCCAAACAATGTCATGGTATGATATCCCATTTGTTGCAGTTCGGAGCTTAGAATACTTGGGTCGGTGAGGGTATGACAATAAATTTCCAACGGGAGATTATCCGGAATTTTTCCCGAGTGGGCCTGTTGATACGCTGTTTCGAGTTGGCTAAAACTCTCGTTGATGTGAAACGTTCCTGCAAACGCATCGCGTGGGTCTGCACCCGATTTTAACTGTGGCAGTTGTTTTACCAACATATTGATTTTTATTTGCGAACCTTCTAAACTTGGTGGAGGAGTTTTGCCACGGAGTTTTGCCAATACTTGTGGTGCGGCATTGCAAAGTAAATAACTAGCAGAAATGCTATTCCCATCTTCTAGCGTAACCAAAACTTCTTTTGCATCGGAAGCAACACTTGCCACGCGACTGTTCACCGCAATGGTTACTCCCGCAGCTATGGCCACTCGCTCTAATTCTTTTACCAACGCACCCATTCCGCCTTGTGGCACTTTCCATTCTCCGTTTCCATTTCCGATTAAGTGGTAAAGAAAACAAACATTGGCCTGCATTGAAAAGGCAGAAGTGAATGTGCCGATAAGTGCATCGGTAAGTACTACACCACGCACAATATCATCTTTAAAATTATTGGTGATCACGTCACCTATTGGGTTTTCAATCAGATCATTCCATACATGGTCGAGTCCTATTTCTTTTTTTAATTCCGATCGTGTCGGCAATGGCTTCAGCATAGAAGGAGCTATGCGCTGTGCAAATTTTTCGATGTCTCCATAAAACTTTTGCCATGCTTTCATTTCTTTTTCTCCACCAACTATGGATTTAAACGAAGCGGCTGTTTGTTCATCCCAAATGCGCGAAATGTGCAAGCCTTGATCTTTACCGTTTCTGCTGAACGGAGTATAACTGGCCACCTTGCGTGACAATGTTTTGAAATTGAGACTTAGATCACGTACAATTTTATCCGGCAACAACGACACGAGGTAGGAATAGCGAGAGAGGTATGCATCAAAATCGGGGAAAACCCGTACGCTCGTAGTGGCTCCACCGATTTCAGCATTGGCCTCTAATACCAAAACTTTTTTTCCGGCTTTAGCCAAATAGGTTGCTGCAATCAACCCATTGTGGCCTGCACCAATAATTACAATGTCATATTTCTTTGTCATGAAAAGATAAAATAAACAGCTTGGGTAAAATTAGTGAAAACTTGAGCGCAAAACATAAACCTCCTTTGCAAGATGTGCGTTGCCTTCGGAGTGTAACCTAGAAAAAAAGCCCCGAAAATTTTCGGGGCTTTTTTAATGATTCAGCTAAACTAAATAGCCGGGTCTGCTGGTGTGTTTGGGTTATTGTCCCTCTCTGAAAAAGGGTAGGGTAGAAAATTGCGACTCCGTTCTGAAGCAGGTCGACCAAACCTGCGGCTATCTTCTAGTCTCATTCCAGTCAAATAGAGTTCAATGCATCTTTGCTTATATATTTCATCCAAAATTGCACCTGGCGTATTTTCTCCACTATAGGCAGGTTGATTAGCACCAATGCCGTACGAATCAGCGGCAGGAAGCTTCTGCAATATTTTGTTTAATTCCGTTGTAGCATTCGCCAGATCATTTTTTCGGGCAAAGGCTTCTGCTTTATTCAACGTAACTTCTCCTGCACGATAAATAGGTAATACACTTGAATTTGACGTAAAGAAACTGGCCCTACCTAAGTTAAGCGTTCCACCTGCACTATAAAAGAAAGCCCTTCGTCCATCATTTGCTGGCGTTTGAAGGGCAGTGGGTAAGCTAAACTGGGTATTGAATGGCTCTGTTACATTTCTATTACCAAAACTACTCTCAAACAAAGCATTTCTTGTTAAATCATCATGTCGAAACTCCGATTTAACTGTAGTCGCTAAGGAAACAAGATTAGCTGCCGATAATGCTTTGTCATTATCACCTGCCATTAATGCGTATCGACTAATAAGTGCATTAATGGTATTTAGATAATCAATACCTGGAACAATGCCCGCAGAAAAATCAGGCGAAATAGGCGCCTTGGCAAGTTCCGTACGTGCCGCTTCAAGAATAGAAATCGCTTCATTTAAAACAGCTATCCTATCCACAAATGGAGCACTAGTTCCGCCTGCTTGAGTTGCGCTTGTTCCATTTACTATTGGCGCTTGTTGCCAAAACATGGCTAAATTGCCAAGAGCCATTGCTTTAAAGATGGATGCGTGAGCTTGCAACGCGCCCTTCATACCTTGATCGGAAGCAATTTTCAAATTCGACAAAATTAAATCGGCATTAGATCGAATTAAGTTACACTGATTCCATAGGTTAGAAATCACCCCATTATTACCTAAAACAGACGCTCCTCCTAAAAACAGATTCTGCTCATCTGTATTCCCAGCATTTAAAACTAGCAACTCTTTGGTTAATAATCCACTAGTTGTGGGTATAGTATAATTCGGTGATAACCTGGAAATAGAATATTTAAAGGAGAGCCCATTTGCTATAGTGATTAATCCAATGACATCAGATACTACCTGAGTCTGGGTAGCGGAACTGGGATTGGTGTACTCCTGATTGCAAGATGCAAACATGAACACAGCTATCAAAACAACTGCATTTATTATCTTTTTCATATCATCAATTGATTAAAGGTGTTAGAATGAGAAGGTGATTTGCGCTTTGTATGTACGCGGAATAGGCACGTTACCAAAGTCAACACCCCTTACGCGGTCACTATTTCCTCCTGCATTGGTTTCCGGGTCATAGCCATTGTAACTATCCCATGATATCAGATTTCTTCCCGACAAACCAATATTTACATTATTGATGCCTTTGATTGGGCTTTTTAAATTATAAGACAATCCTATTTCGCGCAATTTTACAAATGAGCCATTATCTACTCGCCACTCTTCAATAGGGCCGATTGCGAAAATGTATCCTCTTACAATTTCTCCTTTCATCTCTTGCTCAGCGATGGGGCCAATACCAACATTCTCGCGGGTTCTTTTATCCGCATTAAAAACACTTACACCTTGTACAAAATCAAACAGGAAATTGAAATTAAAATTTTTGTAAGCCAAATTACTCATTAGTGATCCTGTCCAATCTGGATTGGGATTTCCAATAATCGTTCTGACTGCGCCTACCCCTGGCCCAAATACGGGCTGACCAGTAACAGCATCTCTAGATTGCGTGTAAGTTAGTGGCGTCAATGAACTCTGCACTCCTCTTTCACTTTGCAAAAATCCTTGAGGCGTTAACAGTGGATCTCCATTTCCATCCCTGGCGATGGTAGTGCCGTAAAACACACTAGCAGGTGCGCCTTCAATCAAAAAAACTGGTGCTCCAGCAGAATTCCCAATCGAAATTGTTGGACTTCCTAACTTAGTGACTTTGTTTCTATTTTGATTATAAATGAATGTAACATCCCAAGTCAAGTTTTGAGTTTTTACAGGAACAATGTTTAAGGATATCTCAAAGCCATTGTTTTCCATTGTACCCACATTGTTGACAATACTCAAACCACCTTCTGATGAGGCCGTTCCCCTGCTAACTACTAGGTCTGTAATACTTTGGTTATAGAAAGTTGCACCCAAATTGATTTTACTGTTCCAAAAGTCGATGTCTGTTCCAAATTCAAATTCACTCATTCGTTCTGGGCGAACATTTGGATTAGCTAATTGAGAGCTAGGAACAATTGTATTTCTACCTAAATAAGGAGTTGGTTGAAATTGCCAAAAGCGAGAGAATGGATCCAAACCAACCAGATTACCGGCCTGTCCCCAAGAGCTTCTCAATTTTAAAGAACTTACAATACTAGCTGGAATGCTACTTTTCCAAAAATCCATGTCTGATACAACAAAGCTACCACTCACCTTTGGATATGTTTGAGTTCGCTCGCCCTCAGAAAAAATAGAAGATTGATCTCTTCTGACCGCTCCGGTAATAAAAGCCAGATTCTTATAACCCAAAGTAGCCTGCCCAAAATAACCGCTTAGACTAAACTGAGGCAACCCATAGCCTGCTGTAACAGCAGAGCTAGCACCGCTTACAGTTTCAATCAATGCATTTACCCCCTCACCACTGGCTCTTTGAAAGTCGGTGCGTTGATACTGGTAGCTGCCACCAATAACGGCATTTAGCTTTAAGTCAGAAGTCAATTGCTTTTCATACGAAACATTTAAATCAGTATTAAACTGCAATACCGAGTTGCTAGCATTAGAAGCATAGCCAGTTGGGTATCTTTCTGCTGGCAGGCCAGCTACCGATTGATAAGGATACGGCCTGATTAACCCTCTTCCATTTTGTGTAAATGCGTCCACTCCAATTACCCAATCGATACCAAGTCCTTTTATTGGTGTTAGATTAAGTTGAAGGTCATTGACAGTTCTATTTACAGACTGTGTAAAATTCATGTCTTCGATTGTAGACAAGGGGTTTACCCGAGTTGCTTCTACTGCTTGGAGTTTTCCATTTGATGGATTGCGTTGAGTAATGTCATATATATTGTTGGTAATGTTTATTGAATTGATTGGGCTGTAGAAAACGTTGCCATTTGCTTTTTCATTTGAGAACGAATTGGAGTATGACAAGCCTACACTTAATTTTGCCCAATCTGCTAATCTTTGCTCTATTCTTGCGCGAAGATTGTAACGAGTAAAGTCAGTACCTTTAATGATACCTTCGTTGCGTGAATACGAAATAGATGTAAAGTATTGCGTTTTGTCATTACCTCCGTTAATGGATAAGTTGTTATCTGTACCATACCCCTTCTGGAAAATTTGATCTTGGTAGTCATAGCGAGTAACATCAACTAAATTGGTTCTTAAACTACTAACTACGTTGTCTCTTGTAACCGCTGTAAATGTCTCTCCTGGTAGCGCAGGCCAGGCTGTGCTTAGAGGTTGAATTGGGTGTAACCGTAACCCCACACTACCAAACTGTTTTCCATAAGTTGAAATAGGTACTTTCTTCCTAAGTTCATTCATTGTTACGCTAGTAGAAAATGAAAATCTTGGCGCACCTGATTTACCCTTCTTAGTAGTAATTAGCACTACTCCATTCGAAGCACGTGAACCATATTGAGCAGCGGCAGCAGCACCATTAACCACATTAATGCTTTCAATATCTTGAGGATTGATATCTACTAAGCGGTTATTCCCAACGGATGCTTCACCTACTTGATTCCCCAAAGCGGTTTGAGATACGTTAGCAGTAGAATTACTGACTATAACACCATCAATTACATAAAGTGGATCGGAAGGTCCTGACAGTGATTTTACACCGCGTAAACGAATAGTCATTCCTCCAGCAGGATCACCTGAGTTTTGAGTGATTTGAGCCCCAGGCACTTTGCCTTGCAAAGCCGTAAATAAGTTATTTGCTCCAGATTTATCAATCATGCTAGCGCTAACGCTGGAAATATTATTACCCAACTCTCTCTTCGCTTGTTTTAAAGTAGAACCTGTAACCACCACTTCATCCAAAGCTTTTATATCCGTTGATAGTGCAATGGCCACTGGCGCTGTAGAACCATTTGAAATGTTAACTGTTGACACAACAGTTTGATATCCAATAAAACTAACTTGGAGTTGTAAATTGCCATCGGCACTTTGAACAGACAGCGAAAAATTTCCATCAGCATCAGTTATCGTACCATTGCTGGTGCCTGTAACCAAAACACTCGCTCCCGGTAATCCTTGTTGAGTTTCAGCATCAGTTACTCTACCCGTAATAGTAACAGATTGGCTTTGTGCCCAGGTAGTGGTACAAACCAGCAGCAAGAGAATGCTCCAATAGGCAGCTCTTCGCTTTTTGAGTCGGTAAAATTGAATCATGAAATTTGTTTTTAAGTGAAGAATAGTTATTTTTTTGGTTATAGTGAAGTATTAAACCCGCAAAAACCAGAAAAACTTGGGATCAATTTGCGTTTTTTTTCTTGAATCGCAAACGATTGTGAATTTTTTTTGTAAAATCGTGCAATAAGCCTGACCTATGCTCAAAGAAGAGCGACTTAATTATATAGTTAATGAGGTGAAGATCCGCAACAGGGTTCAACTGGTAGACATTGCCCAAAAACTTGCTGTATCGGAAGACACAGTGCGCAGGGATTTAAATTACCTGGATGAGCAAGGCAAAGTGAAAAAGGTTCATGGAGGTGCTATCTCCAACTCTTTTCACGTCTACACTTATCGTGAAGACCAGATTTACGCGTATGAAAGCAAATCGGTTATTGCCGCCAAAGCGATTAGCCAACTGAAAGAAGGAGATGTGGTGGTGATGAGTGGGGGCACAACCAACTTGGAGGCAGCAAGGCTAATTCGTAATGATTTAAAAATAACTGTATTTACACCTAGTTTGCCCATTGCCATGCAATTGCTGGTTCACAAATCAATAGAAGTAATATTTGTGGGGGGTAAACTTTCGCACGATGCTCAAATAGCGGTAGGGGGCGATGCTATTAGAACGCTGCAACAAGTGAAAGCCGATGTGTGTTTGATGGGCACCGGTAATCTTGACGTTAACCACGGGCTCACCGAGTTTGATTGGGATGTAGTGCAACTAAAAAAAGTAATGATTGAATCGGCTAAGCGTGTAATGGTACTTACGATTTCTGAAAAGATAAACTCTTCTCAGCGCTTCAATGTTTGTCCCGTCACCTCCATTCATACATTGATTACCGAACTGCCACAAGATGCCAATGCCCTTCAAGATTTTAAAGAAAAAGGGCTGCAAATTTTGTAATCAATCCTCATTTACTGGTTCATAGTCGAGCGGTAGCAAGGTTGCAATTTTCTCTGACCACGACCAATAGTTCTCAAGAAAAATACCCCGTACATCTTCGTAATATCCGTTGCTATAAATCTTTAACGGGGTCAACACGCGCAAAATAGAACGCTGCTTTATCCGCTGCTCTCTTCGTGCAATGGTTTGTGCGTAGATGGGGTCCTCTAGTCGATCATACTGAATCGCAAGCAAGCCTTGATAATTTGCTTCACCCGTTTGGCTCGTCATAAATTCTGTACCCGTAAGTTTTTCGCTGACCACACTATCTATCTCTTTTGGCAGATTGCGCAGCCGTAAATAATAACTGAGGCTATCACCTTTAAAATCCTTTGCGTTAGAATAAAAATTGATCTGAAGTTGACCATCACTCATTTGCTTTTTTCTCAGTTCATTGATTTTTGCCGAAAGGTGCTCATCGGATGGTCGTTCCTTATTGGGGATTCTAAAAAGGCGCGAAACTTTAAAGTCATTTTCTCTCCACGCTTGATTTCGCCAAGAGCGCATGAAGTGTAACAGCGATCCTTCATAAATTCGCTGCCTCTCTTTCAGCCAATTCTTTTTTTCGCGTTCGTTCTTAGCAGCCATCTCTTCAAATTGTGGAAGACCATAAATATTAAACAGGCCACTTCTACTAGCATATTCAAAATGATAAAGATGATACTTGATGCGATAGCCAGTTGCTTTGTTTTCAACTATGATAGGTTGTTTGGCGTAGGCTACCAATGTTGCATCTTTTGGGTCGAAGTAAAGTGATAAATCTTTCGGGTTGAGAATTTTGCACTGCTGTGCATACTTGGAAGTACCTAAAAAGTGATACTTGAAATCTCGATAGTTCCTATTCCATCCAATGGTATCCGGCTTTACTAAAATTTCCTTCAATACTTTGGCTTCTGGGGCAAGTTTTTGATGAATGATTAAATGGGTAGAGCCTTCAAAGGTTACCGACTGCTGTGCAGTAGCGTAGCCAACAAAAGTAAGAGTAAGGTCATATTTGCCTGATGGAAACCCAGAGAAACTAAACTCACCATTGATGCTGGTACTTGCACCAAAAGTAGTATTGGCAAAGAATACATTGGCAGATGGAATGGGCTCTCCCGTTTGCTCATCTACTACTTTACCCTCTATTTTGTTTTGCCCAAAAGCAGCAATAGAAAGTAGCGTGATTAACAGGAAGAGTACTTGATTCATGGTGCTAAGCTAATATTCTTCATAGAATTTACTTACTTAGACTACGTTAATTAAGGTTAATTTGGTAATGAAATCTTGCCCATCGATACGCTCGGTATTCCATTGCGGCCAGAGCCGTAGTTTACTTGCCCTCCACAAATGCATTCGTTGGCCAATGTTGCAAACAGCACCGCTTCTTTTGCATCGGGGTGAATGCCCAAATCTGCAGTGATTAAAAACTCTTGATGTGAAAGTTGTGACTTCAAATGCTGCATCAGCAAGGGGTTGTGCATACCACCACCGCTGGAATATATTTTAAAATCAGTTCTGTCTTTTAAGCACTCACGAAGTGCCACCACAATCATATCGGCTGAAAAACGGTTGAGGGTGGCCATGGCATCTTCATGCGAAATGGATTCTGTTTGCGATTGTTGCTGGGCTTGAGACAAATAATTAAGATTGAATAACTCAGGGCCGGTAGTCTTAGGAAAAGCTTGCTGAAAGAATGAATGGTTCTTCAATGCCTTCAAGAGTGCGTCATTTATTTTTCCTTGGCTAGCCACCTCGGCATTCTCATCAAAGTATTTGGAAAAATGCTTTTGCATGTAGGCGTCCATCAACGTATTGCCCGGGCCAACATCGGTACTGAATACTTCATCGGCATTTACTGTGCCGGGCAAATATGTAAAGTTGGCAATGCCACCAATGTTGAGCATAATGCGGTTCTCTCCTTTTTTAGAAAAGATTAAAAAGTCTCCATACGATGCCAACGGGGCGCCTTCTCCACCACCGGCAATATGCTTTTGCCTGAAGTCGCTAAGCGTGATAATGCCCGTGGCATGGGCGAGGTGATCACCATCGCCAATTTGCAATGTTGCATTGCCAAACTTTTCTTTTTGGTGAAGGGATTTTGGTGCATGATAGATTGTCTGTCCGTGGCTGGCAATCAAATCAATTTCGTTTGACGAGCGCTTCCATTTATTTAAACAACCCAAAATCAGGCGGGCATACTCCAATGCTACCCAAGCATTGAGCAAACAGACTTTTTCTAAACTGACCATATCCTTTGAAAAAACCGATTTGATTTCCTCTTTGAAAGAAGCACCGTAAGGAACGGTTTGAAATTCCAATAATTCGATTTGTGTATCCAATCCATTTCCGCGAAAACTGCACAGCGCCACGTCCAACCCATCCAGCGAGGTGCCAGACATTAAGCCAATGATTAATCGTTCAGGTTTTTGAGTGATCTTAAACAATGATTCTACTTGCTTGTTCATAGTAGGTTTATATTCAATGGACGGACTGATTATCTTATCGTTTTCTCTAATCGTTGGCTGCGTTGAAAATTTTTAACCGCCTCCATTTTTCTTCCATAGTGTAAACTCGCATTCACTTCGTACCCATACAAAAGAATTACAGTCACGAGTTGTATCCAAGCCATCAGTGCAATCAACGCACCTATAGAACCATATACTTTGTTGTAGCTACCAAAGTTGGTGATGTACACAGAAAATCCATACGACAGTGCAAGTATAGCAAGTGTGGCCAGAAACGAGCCGATGGAAAAAAAACTCCAGTTGTAATGAACGGCCGGCCCAAAATAATAGATAAAGGAGATCGCCAAAAAGAACACAATAAAGATTACCAAAAATCGCAATGCAAAGAGCATGTAGATTGTGAAACTATCCAAATTTAGATGACTGAAGTCTTCTAGGTGCGATAAAATATAATTGAGAACGAACTGACCCACAATGAGCAAGACGATAGCCGAAATCAATACCAACGCTAACGTCAGCGTAAGCCCCAGAGCCGTAACGCGCATGCGAAGCCAATGACGTTTTTCTACCGTGCGATAACAGGCATTGAAGGCACGCATTAAGGCCATCATACCATTGGTAGACAAATAAAGCGCAAACAAAACACCGAATGTCAACAATCCACCCCGCTGCTTGCTGATAATGTCGTACAGCGTTGATGAAATGGTGTCGTACATTGATGGCGGAACCAGCGATTTGATGAAATCCATTATCGTGACTGTTGTTATTTCTGGAAAATAAATTGAAATATAAGGAACGAGTGTAAACAAAAATATAATCGCGGGGAATGTGGCCAATATAAAATTGAATGCCACTCCATTGGCGCGATCCATAATTTCATCCTCGCTGATGTTGTAAGAGAAGATTTTAATGAACTTATACAGCGAAAGGTTATCGTACTTCTTGAGTTTTATCCGCTTAAGCCAACTGCGTCCGGTGCGGGCACTGTTAAATTTTAATATCCGCTTTCGGGTAACGTATTTCATGACTGAATTCGGAAATTTGGAAATGCGTTAATTCGAAAATGGATTGTACGTTCATAGCTTATGCCCCTAAGGATACAACTCCGCCTACTCTGATGCTTCCTCATTTTCAAATTTTGAAATCGGCTCATCTTCAAATTAATGAAAATAAGGTTTCAATACTTCCATAAAAGTCTCCGGTGGTCTGCACGGTCTACCCGTTTTCTTGTCGACAAATGCTAAATGTGTTTCGCCTTCGTGAATGAGTTTGCCATCGCCATTGTAAATTACGTAACTAAATCGAATGCGCACACTTGGTTTTTCGTGTATGGTGGTCACGATCCGCAAATGATCATCGTACAATGCCGCTTGATGAAATTTAGAATGGTTTTCAAGCACGGGCATCATCACGCCATCGTTTTCTAATTTTTTGTAGGTGAGACCTAATTGGCGCAGCGCCTCTACTCGGCCCACCTCGTAATACATGGCATAGTTACCATAATACACATAACCCATTTGATCGGTTTCACCGTATCGCACACGGACAAAAGTTTCGGAGGAATACATTCTTAGGAGATAGGAGTAGGGTTTCTGATTAATTATTACCGAAAACTGAATACCGATTGCTGAATACTAATTACCACTTATCAACTACTACTTACGAGCGGCCGCCTTCGTCATCTCCGCAGTCAATGCCTTTTGATATTTTCGAGCGTTCACATTGTGTTCATCTAAGTTTTTGGCGAAGTTGTGGTATCCTGAAAAATCCTCTTTGGCGCACATGTAATAATACTTGTGGTCTTCCGCATTGAGCACCGCATCTATGTTTACAATTTGTGGCACATTGATGGGGCCCGGTGGCAGACCAGGAAATTTATAAGTGTTGTAGGGCGAATCGATTTGCTTGTGTGTATTCAGCACCCGCTTAAGCGAAAAATCACCCGAGGCATACACCAAGGTGGGATCCGCTTGCAAGGCAATGTTTTTTTTCAGTCGGTTAATGTAGAGTCCTGCAATTTTTGGTGCTTCGTCTTCTTTCACCGTTTCTGCTTGCACAATCGAGGCCAAGATGGATACCTCGATTGGCATTAAACCAAGTTTGTTGGCTTTGGCAAGTCGATCGGTATTCCAGAATCGCTTGTACTCTTCATTCATTTTCTGAATCAGGCTTTCTGGGGTAACGTTGAAATAAACTTCATAGGTATTGGGGATGAACATGCAGCGGATGTTTTCCTTTGTAAAACCCTCTTTATTATTTTCAATAAATTTTTCAAGTGCCTCTTCAAATTCATCGGGCGTTACGCCAATGTTTTTGGTTAACTTCTCCCCGAGCTCACTCGTCAACCGCACATACGAAAACGTAACCTTTACTGGTTCTTGTTTACCTGATTTTAAAACTTTGATGGCTTGCAGATTGGTCATGTTTCTGCGCAAGATGAAGCGCCCTGGAACAATTTTTTTATTGTAGCCATTTAGCTTCGCCAAAAAACTAAAGGAAACCATATCGTTTACATAATTGCCGTTGCCTAAGTCCCTGAGCACGGATTGGTAGGTAGCCCCAGACTTCACCACAAACAATTTATCGTCTCTATCTACCAGCACATTGGCTACGTACACAATTTGGTACGTGTAAAACGTGAATGTGATGAGCAAGATGGAACCCACTAAAAAGCCAACAAGTTTTATTTTCTTTACATCCATTTGACAAAGGTAATAAATAGTCTTTTAGTCAATAATCGGTTTTCCGTATTCGCTTTTCAAGTAATCGGTAATCAGAAATCTGCTCTGAACTCCTATAACCAAATTCCTATCTCTTATCTTGCATGATGCCTGCGGAACTTCTATCCATTCACCCCATCAATCCCGAACCCCGAAAAATTAACCGGGTGGTTGAGGTTTTACAAAAAGGTGGCGTGATTGTGTACCCAACTGATACGATTTATGGAATCGGTTGCGACCTGATAAACAAGCGCGCTGTAGAGCGACTATGTGATATAGAAGGTGTGAAGCCACAAAAAATGAATTTATCCTTTATCTGCAACGATCTTAGTCATATCTCAGAATATGTGAGGAATTTACAAACACCTGAATTCAAAATTTTGAAACGATTGCTGCCCGGGCCATTTACATTTATCTTCGAATCCAACTCAAACGTGCCCAAGATTTTGGGCGTGAATAAAAAAACAGTAGGCATTCGTATACCCGATCATCACATACCGCTAGAGATTGTAAAGTTATTAGGCAATCCTTTGATAACATCTTCCATTAAAGACGATGATGCTATAAAAGAATATACCACGGACCCCGAGGAAATCTATGAAGACTTCAAACACAAAGTTGATTTAGTCATCAACGGAGGGATGGGTGGTAATGTGCCGTCTACCATTGTTGACTTTACGGGAGGTGAACCGATTGTGGTAAGGCAGGGGTTGGGAATATTCAAGACGTAAGGTTGGAAACCGGGCTACCAGAAACCTACTTTTCTTTTTCTGATATTCTTTTTAGTTTGAAAAACCAATATAGGCCACCCAATGGGAGTCCGAACGTCCATGCTGCATTGAGGTAACCCATATACGAAAAGCTAACACCTAACAGGAATTGAAAATTCAATGGCTGAATTGAAATGCCTTTGACAGCAAGGCAACTAAACGCTGGGACATTTATTAAAATTACTGCCAAGTATTTAAGCCATTTCTTTTCTAAGCTGCTTCGCTTAATTTTTCTTATTACATAGATATTAAAAATTGGAACACACAAAGCTACCAAACCAAAAAGCCAAAATAATGTCATTGAAGGGATAGGCTTTTTTATGTCAAGCGTATTAATGCTCATTATTTTTTTTGACGAATCATCAAACAAAACTTTCAAAACTCCGAAATCTCTATTGTTAGAGAACTGAACTAAAACAAGCGTTGTCTTTGGTGACGTCCCTTCTTCATCATTTGTTGAGAATTTTTTTTCAGATTTCATAAAAGAATAATCCAACTGTGAGCCAAAGTTTGAGACAATGGCTTCTCGAAAATCCTTAAAAACCATTTTCATAGTATCGATATTCGTACCCTTGGCAGTTGGGTGTTCCAAGGCCATCAAGCTTACACATTTGTCATACTCTTCATTCAACAAAGCCTGCGTAAACTCGATGGTTGTTTTTTTAAACTCAAATGTATTTTTGATAAAATCACATCCAGCTAAACAAAATATCAAAAAAAATAATCGAAGAAGACGCCTTACGTTCATAAAGATTAGTAGCAAATTCGAACTACAAGCTAGCCATATCAATCACAAACCTATACCTCACATCACCTTTCACCATCCGTTCATACGCTTGATTAATATCTTTGATGTCGATCAATTCAATATCAGAAACGATGTTGTGCTCGGCACAGTAATCCAACATTTCTTGGGTTTCAGGCAAGCCACCGATGGAAGAGCCCGCTACGCTTCTGCGGCCACCCACAATTGAGAACGGTTGAATTTCTAGTGCCTTCGAAGGTAATCCAACCAAAATATGCGTGCCATTTGTTTTTAACATGGACAGATAAAACCGAAAATCATGTTCGGCTGAAACAGTATCGATGATAAAATCAAAATAGCCCTTCACCGATTTCGCTTGCGCGGGATCACTCGTCAACACAAATTTATGGGCACCCAATTTTTTGGCTTCTGCTTCTTTGCTGGCCGATGTGCTCAGCACCGTAACCTCCGCGCCAAACGCTGCACCAAACTTTACCGCCATGTGGCCCAATCCTCCTAAGCCTAAAACTGCCAAGCGATGACCTTTGCCAATTTTCCAATGGCGCAAGGGCGAATAGGTGGTAATGCCCGCACACAATAATGGCGCAGCGGCTGCCAACGAAATTTTTTCTGAAATACGAAGCGTAAAATCTTCGTGAACGACCATGATGTTGGAGTAACCACCATAGGTAGGCAAACCGTCCTTGCCCATCCCATTGTACGTTGGCACAGCACCAACCGTGCAATACTGCTCTAAACCTTGCTTACAATTTTCACATCCACGACAGGAGTCCACCAAACAACCAACACCCACTAAATCACCAACTTTGAATTTTTTAACCGCACCACCAATTTTTGTAACCTTCCCTACTACCTCATGGCCCGGCACCATGGGAAAAATTCCAGGAAACCACTCATTGCGGATTTGGTGCAGATCAGAATGGCACACGCCACAATAGTTGATATCGAATTGAACATCATGTGCGCCCACTTCGCGCCTTTCAAAATTCCAAGGTGCAAGTGATGAGGTGTGAGTCTGAGCTGCGTAAGCTTTGGTTATTGTCATTTGGAATTAGTTGTCCTTTCCGGATTTAAGTGGTTCAATTTTCTTTCTTAGAGTTGTCGCACTTTCAGAGCGAGGTTGTAAATGTGGAGGTTTATTTCTGACGATAGAAAAATAATCGGTTCTATCCTTTACACCAGTAGCTTTTAATGTCTTCTTCATATGGTAAATCTATTTGAAGTGCTTGTAATTCGTAATTTGGGTCAGATGAAATTTTATATGCGATGTGAATAAACTTTCTTCTATTGCTAAAACCTACTATGTAATCGAAATTTGAAAATGGCTTTAACTGAGACTTCGTATTGGCAAATATACTCTGAATTTCATCCAATGTGATATTAAGTTTCTTAAGTTCTAGCCGATCTATAGAAGAGAAATCTATTTAGAAATCAACATTCATACCTGTCAAAATTCCAAAACCACTTTCTCAATAATATCGCAGCACTCGTGCAATTGCTCTTCGGTAATCACCAATGGTGGTGCTAATCGAATGATGTTTCCATGGGTTGGCTTTGCCAGCAATCCATTATTTACAAAACCTTCGCAAATGTTCCACGCGGTTTCACTCTGAGGCGTGTCGTTTATCATAATCGCATTCAGCAATCCTTTGCCTCTTACGAGTGTAATCATATTGGTGCGCTTCATAAAATCCGTCATCCGTGTCCGGAAAATTTTCCCTAGTCGTTCAGCATTGTCGGCAAGATTTTCATCTTTGATTACTTGCAATGCTTCGACCACTACAGCCGAGGCCAGTGGATTGCCTCCAAACGTAGAGCCATGTTCACCAGGCTTTATCACCAGCATTATTTCATCGTTGGCCAACACCAACGAAATCGGCAACACACCACCGGACAAAGCTTTGCCCAAAATCAACATGTCGGGCTTTACATTTTCATGATCACTCGCCAGCATCTTGCCCGTGCGCGCAATGCCGGTTTGTATTTCGTCCATCATCAACAACACGTTGTGCTGCTTGCAAAGTTTTTCGGCAGACTTCAAATAACCCTCGTGTGGAACATATACACCCGCCTCGCCTTGAATCGGTTCAATCCATAAACCGCATACGTTCGGATTGGCTAATACTTTTTCAAGTGCCGCCACGTTGTCATACTCAACAATTTCAAAACCTGGCATAAATGGACCAAACCCTTTGGTGGAGCTCGGATCGGTTGATGCTGAGATAATCGTAGTGGTGCGCCCGTGGAAATTTTTTTTCACTGCTACAATCACGGCTTGATTATCGGGGATACCTTTTTTGGTATAGCCCCACTTGCGGGCTAGCTTAATGGCTGTCTCGTTTGCCTCGGCACCACTGTTCATAAATAATGCCTTGTTGTAACCAAACGTTTCGCACACGTATTTTTCGGCCACGCCCAATTTATCGTTATAAAAAGCCCGCGAGGTTAATGTTAATTCTTTTGCCTGCTCGATCAATGCGTTGATGATGCGCGGATGGCAATGGCCTTGGTTGACAGCACTGTAGGCAGAAAGAAAATCGTAATAGCGTTTTCCCTCCACATCCCACAAAAACACGCCCTCACCTTTGCTCAACACCACTGGAAGTGGGTGGTAATTGTGCGCACCGTATTTTTCTTCTAACTGAATTGCCTCTTGGCTAGATGTAATTGTATCGACCATAAAATTTTAATTTCAAAGAGCTATAAAGGTAGCGAAATGATCTAAATTTACAGCCCATGGAAATACTGTTTATACTGATTGGGCTATTGGTAGGTGGTTTGGTTGGCTGGCTGATCAGCAAATCGTCTTTAGCAGGCGGATTGCAAGATGCCAAAACCCGTTTGTTGGTAGAGCAAGAAAAGAGCAAATCGTTGATCGATCAGTTGGACGCACAAAAAAAGATATTGGAATCGGAACGGGAAAAAATATTAGACCTAACCAACAGCTTGGCGGCAGCCGAAGCGGACTATCGCAACTTAGAAGAAAAACTAGAGGAACGAAAAGAAGAAGCACAAGAGCTACAAAAAAAGTTTACCGATCAATTTAAAAACCTCGCCAACGAAATTTTTGAAGAGAAGAGCAAAAAATTCACCGATCAAAACAAATCCAACATCTTTGATTTACTAAAACCGTTGGGTGAAAAAATTGTAGAATTTGAGAAACGCGTGGAAGAAACCCATAAAGACACCATCTCACGCAATTCTGCTTTACGCGAACAGTTAGAAAATTTGCAACGACTAAATGTGCAGATGACCAAAGAGGCCGAGAATTTAACCCGCGCCTTAAAAGGCGACAGCCAAACACAAGGGGCATGGGGTGAGTTTATCTTGGAAAGCATTTTAGAGAAATCAGGTCTTGAGCGTGACCGCGAATATTCCATTCAAGAATCATTTACAACGGCAGAAGGTCGGTTGCGGCCGGATGTGATCATTCGTCTGCCCGAAAATCGCCATGTGGTAATTGACTCAAAAGTAAGTTTAACCGCTTACAACAGTTTCATCAATGCACAAACCGAAGAAGAAAAAGTAATTGCCTTGAAAGCACATCTTATTTCTATTCGTCAACATATGAAAGGGCTTTCTGAAAAAAATTATCAAAACATTTCAGATCAAAGCTTGGATTTTGTGATCATGTTCATCCCGATTGAACCAGCCTACATTTTGGCCATCCAATCAGAGAAAAATTTATACGAAGAGGCTCTTCAGCGAAGGATAGTTTTTGTGAGCCCTACCTTATTGATCCCCTCTTTGCAGTTAATAAAAAACGTATGGAAGCAAGAGTACCAAAATCGCCACGTACTAGATATCGCCAACAAGGCAGGCGATCTGTATGATAAATTTGTGGGTTTCACTGAAGATTTGATTACACTCGGTCGGCACATGGATTCGTCCAAAAAGATGTACGAAGAGTCGATGAAAAAACTCTCCGTTGGAAGCGGCAACTTAGTGCGCAGAACGGAAGAGCTTAAAAAATTAGGAGCAAAAGCAAGTAAGTCGATTGATGGCAAATTGCTCAGTCGGTCAGATGACCAAGCTGATTTATTCAATCAATAGTCAACAATTTGTAACATTTTGCTTCTAAATTGGTCTTGGAGCATGAACCTAACAGTATGCTCAAAAAAATAGTTACTTCCTTTAAAATGGCCGTGGGCAACATGCACGGCAATCTCTTTCACACCTTGCTTTCGATTTTAGGGATGATCATTGGGGTAGCAGCCCTCGTTTCGATTTTATCGCTCATCGATGGCATGGAAAAATTTGCCAAAGACCAAATCAGCGAAACCACCTCTCTAAAATCAATTGCGCTAACGCCCAGAAGCACAAGAACCGTCAATGGCATTTCAGTAAAAAAAGATTCGTTTGTATACGTTACCTATTCCAAATTCAAAGAATTAGAAAAATCGATCAAGCAGCAAGCAAAATTTTATCTCATCAGCACACAATCAGCCGAAGTGAGCTCACCAGAAATTTCATCTCCCATAGTGAGCATGGTATATGGCTGCAGTGAAACCATGAGGCCCGGGCTCACACTCCTAAAAGGCAGATTGTTTACCATCAATGATTTTAATTCGAACCCTATCAACGCAATCGTAAACAAATCTTTTCTTTCGGCATCGGGCAAATCAGATTTCGCTTGGCTAGGTAAATCACTCCAAATCAATGGCCGTGAAATAAAAATTATTGGCATCGTGGATGAAAAATCTGAACGGCCAGAAATTTATTTGCCCATCACTACCTTCAGCCATGCAGAACTAAAATCATATCCGCCTTCAATTTCCGTGGATGTAGCCGAGGTAGAAGATGTGGCTTCAGTGAAGCAATCCATTAGCGCATGGATAAAAGAGCAATACCCCAACAATACTGATGACCTTGAATTGATGACGCATGAGTTCCGATTAGAGCAAGCGACCAAAGGCTTTATGCTGTTTCGCGTCATCATGGGTTTGATTGTAGGCATCTCAGTTATCGTGGGCGGCATTGGTGTGATGAACGTGATGTTGATTACCGTTACACAGCGTACCACTGAAATTGGTGTGCGAAAAGCATTGGGAGCAAATCGCAAAGATATTGTATTGCAGTTTTTAGCCGAGGCTGTTTCTATTTCAACATTGGGTAGCCTTTGCGGGTTGGTGTTAGGCATCTTGGGCACGATGGGCATCATCCCTATCGTGAAAGCCATTACAAAAGTTCCCTTTCAAGCTTCTTATACCTGGAACACCATTGGCGTAGTAGCCGTTCTCGCCATTGTGGTCGGAATTATTTTTGGAACCTATCCCGCCATTCGTGCTTCCAAGTTAGATCCGGTAGAGGCGATTCGAAAAGAGTAGTAAATTTTTTTGGGCATGGCCATGTGAGGCCAAAGTAAGTTGCAGGTTGGATTCTTAACTGCAATCTTTGCACATATGAAAGTAACTGCCGACAACAAACTCAAGAATTTTATACTAATAATAGTCTCATTAGCTGCATTTATACAAAATGTTTATTGCCAAGCTAATGTCAGCGACACAGCTTTATATCAACTTAAGGTAGTTCGTCACTTTGAATCTTTATCAGAAATGGCCACTGAAATAATTAACTTGAGGGATAATACGGGTTATCTTGTCTTTAAAAGAGATACTTTGATCTATAAGTCAAAGAGCAAGAAGTCGGCTAGGTTATTCGATGTGAAAATTTGCTATTGTGATATCATAAGTTTTGAGAAATATAATTTTGGTGGGATCATGCCCAACAGGATTAAAGTTATCACACTTGATAAAGTTTATCAATTTGGGACCTACAAACGAAGAACGGCAATACAAGTAGCACAAAAACAAATGTCACTTTGCAAAGAGAAACCAAGCCGCAAACTCGTTAAAGAAACTACCGAAGGCAACATGTGACATAATGATGCTCAAATCAAAAAAAGATAGTGGAGATCGTGAATTTTGGCGATTCATTTTTTGTCTATACTTTGAGCCGTTATTTGTGTAAGATTAATGAAAGTAACTGCCGACAACAAACTCAAAAAATTAATTGTGGTGGGCGATCGTGTGCTCATTCGTCCTGCCAAGGAATCTGACAAAACAGAAAGTGGTTTGTATTTGCCACCCGGTGTACAAGAGAAAGAAAAAATACAGCGCGGTTATGTCATCAAGGTTGGCCCTGGCTATCCGCTGCCCATGCCTGCCGATGAAGACGACCTTTGGAAGGGCAAAGAAGATCAAGTGAAGTATTTGCCCTTGCAAGCCCAGGAAGGTGACTTGGCTATTTTTTTACAAAAGGGTGCCATCGAAGTCATGTATGAAGGTGAGAAGTATTTTATTGTGCCACAGGTTTCTATCTTGATGCTTGAGCGGGAAGAAGATTTATGATTTTTTGATAACTTTGAATCAATGGAGTCAGTTACATTAAATATTCCCGTAGATTACCCGATGACGGATGATGAGCTATTTGCTTTTTGTGCTGCAAATAAAGAATTAAGAATTGAAAAAGATGAACTAGGACAATTAATCATTATGTCACCAGCAGGAGGGGTTACCGGAAATTTGAATTTTAGACTTACTGGTATTTTTTTTCAATGGGTAGAAAAAAGCAAACTAGGTTACGGATTTGATTCTGCAACAGGTTTTCGTCTGGCTGATAAATCGATGCGTTCCCCTGATGTATCGTGGATAAAAAAAGAAAGATGGGAAGCCCTAAAGGTAGAGGATCAAGAAAAATTTGCGCCCGTTTGCCCAGATTTTGTGATTGAAATACGTTCTAAATCAGATTCGTTTAGTCAGTTAAAATCCAAAATGGAAAAATGGGTTGAGAACGGTTGTAAATTGGCTTGGCTCATTGATCCGATCCAGCAAAAGTCGTATGTGTATAAGTCTCATACTGCCGTGGAAGAAATAACTGGCTTTGATAAAACACTTCATGCAGAACCTTTACTTCCTGGTTTTGAGTTGAACCTCAATCGGCTTCTCTAAATTCTTCCAACCTAAAAGTTATGGCAGGCCTCTCTTTTAATTCCCTGCGGGTGGGCAAACAATATGTACTTACCAACTTTGGAGAAACCTTTGAATTTGAAATTGAGCAAGCACTTTCGCACCACGATTTTAAAGTAAAAGATTTGTTTACGCTCGAGCGATATACCATCAAAGAGCTGATTAAGTTTGGCAGGGGTAAAGATTTTGAAATTCGCGAGAAAGAGACCGATATGGATTCGTTGTGAAAAGTATTTTTTTTAGTAGTCGCTAAGAGGACTGTGGCATTATACCTAGCTTGCCAAAAATAGTTGATTGGAATACTTCGGATACATTGCCGCCATCTTCATTGGGTTTCTGTTGGGTTTGCTCGGGGGCGGGGGGTCCATCCTTTCCATTCCCATTTTAGTCTACATTTTTAAATTGGATGCCGTAACGGCCTCTGCCTATTCGCTTTTTATTGTTGGCACTACCAGTTTGGCAGGTGCAGTGCCCAAGTACCGCGATCACTTAGTGAATCTACGAACAGGATTTCTCTTTGGCATACCTTCTATCATCACCATTTTTCTCACCCGAAAATTTATAGTGCCCGCCTTGCCTGAGATAATTGTATCGTTCGAAAATTTTGTGATCACCAAACGATTATTCCTGCTCGGGTTATTCGCCATTCTAATGGTGTTGGCATCTGTTAGCATGATTCGCGGCCGCAGAGAGATTCATCCATCCAGAAAAAAACACAACACACTTTTGATTATTGTGGAAGGCACACTCATCGGATTTCTGACTGGGTTGGTGGGTGCGGGCGGTGGCTTTTTAATTATCCCTGCTTTGGTGCTGCTCACAGGCTTGCCCATGAAAACCGCCACGGGCACTTCCCTTTTTATCATCGCGCTTAATTCGCTTACCGGATTTTTAGGTGATTTACTGAACCGTCCGATGGATTGGCAATTCTTGTTGATTATCACATCTATCGCAATTGTAGGTGTTCATTTTGGCAATGTGATGTCTCGTCAGATCTCTGGAATTAAACTTAAAAAGGTGTTTGGTTGGTTCACTCTTGCTATGGGTTGCTGGATTCTAGTTCGAGAGACCCTTCTTTCTTAAAATGTTTTATTCGATTTTTAGCTGAATTCGATGGTTTTAAGGAAATCAATCACTTAAATGAAACCTTTTAGGTCTCAATTACGATATTTGATAGCAATGCTATCAAATTGGTTTGTAATTATATCAAAATGCCAATCTTAACTTTCAAACTGAACGAGCATCTTTTTATTCGTGACCCCCAGCATACGCAGCTCGGTCAAAAAATCATTAGCAAAAGTGTAGAGCTGATTGACCAACTTGGTTTTGAACAGTTTACGTTCAAAAAACTGGCGCAAGAGATTGACTCTACCGAAGCATCGGTGTATCGTTACTTCGAAAACAAACATCGCTTATTGCTTTACTTGATCGCATGGTATTGGAATTGGATGGAGTACCGTATCGATATCTATACATCGGCTGTGGCCGACCCAAAAGAAAAACTGAAAGCATGCCTGCGAGTGATTGCCGAAGAAAAAAAATATGATCCTACTTTTGAATTTGTGAACGAAGAAGCCCTCCATCGGATTGTTGTCGCTGAGTTGGATAAAACCTATCTTACCAAAGGTGTAGATGGATACAACAAAGAGGGGTTGTTTGGTGGGTTAAAATCGGTGTGCACCAAAATCACTTCCATCATCAATCATATAAGCCCCGAATACGCGTTTGCTCAATCATTGGTCAGCACCATTTTGGTGACTGCCAATCAGCAACTTTTCTTTGCCAGTCATTTGCCATCACTTAGCAGTTTGGAAGCCAACGATGACCGGCACGATCGACTCTATTTATTTTTAGAAACAATGACTTTTCGTTCCATCCAAGCATAATCACTATGTTGACCAATAACCAAATACACCGTTGTTTGCGCGAAGTAGCCCTCGCCATGAAACACAGCTTTAGCTTGGAAGACATTCAACATGTTGAAGCCAACCAGCGCAATTATGCAGAAGATGAAGTAGCTGAATTTACCCGCGATTTATCTGAAGCTGGTAACAAGATTCGTGTCTTGTTTATGGAAAATCAGTTGGATGAAAAAACATTCCTCGATTATTTTGAAGAGCAGACCAAACCTGTACTCACCTTTTATCGCGATGAAGAAAATCGGCTTTATCCTGCATTATTGATCCCCTCCAAAAAAGGGATAAAGACTATTCATATCAATCTCGAAGGTGAACAGTCTACTCAATTTGATTCTACCCGATTACTCAAAAACGAAAATGGAGAAATAACTTTCTTCGCCATCTATGGATACGAAAGCCCTGTGAGCATCCAAACAAATGAAGGTGAGCACCCAGGCCCCGTACGCAGATTGTTTCAATTGCTGAAAACTGAGAAGCAAGAAATTTTCTACATCTTGTTTTATGCCATTGTAGTCGGTCTAATCAGTTTGATCGTGCCGTTGGGTATTCAAACCACCGTTGAATTGATTTCGGGTGGTGTAATCTTCAGCTCCGTCTATTTGATGATTGGGCTCGTGATTGTGGGTGTAATCGTGAGCGGGGTGTTGCAAATGATTCAAATCAGTTTAGTGGAATTTTTGCAACGAAGGATTTTTACTAAAGCAGCCTTTGAGTTTGCGTATCGCATTCCCCGCATTCGGTTAGAGGCCATGCAAAAAAATTATGCACCCGAACTCATCAATCGATTTTTTGATGTGATGACCATTCAAAAAGGCTTGCCCAAGTTATTGATCGATCTTTCATCAGCATCCATTCAAATCCTATTTGGTCTTTTATTGATCTCACTTTACCATCCGTTCTTCGTTTTCTTTGGTTTGATTTTGTTGAGCACGCTTGGATTGATTTTTTACTTGACCGGGCCACGCGGATTAAACTCCTCCATACAAGAATCAAAATACAAATATAAAGTGGCGCAATGGCTCGAAGAATTGGCACGCGCCATTCAGTCATTTAAACTAGCCGGCAGTACCGAATTGCCTCTTCGCAAAACAGACTACAATGTCAACAGCTATCTTAAAAACAGAAAAATACATTTCAATGTATTGCTCACACAGTATTCGTTCATTGTACTGTTCAAGGCATGTATCATTGGCGGGTTGTTGATTTTGGGAACAATCTTAGTAGTAGACCGTCAGATTACCTTAGGGCAATTAGTCGCTTCTGAAATTGTGATCATCTTAATTTTAGGGGCCGTGGAAAAAATAATCATGTACATGGACGTGGTGTATGATTTACTTACGGCTGTTGACAAAGTAGCACATGTAACCGATTTGCCTATAGAGCGTACTGGCGGCTACGATTTCCCGAAAGTAAAAGACGAAGGCTTTTCGGTTCGGTTCAAAGACTTGAAGTACAAATATAAAGGCAGTAACCAGTATGCGCTAAATGGCATTAATTTAGAGATCAGCGCGGGCGAAAAAATTTGCCTTACCGGAAGTGGAGGAGCAGGAAAGACAACTTTGGTAAACGTATTGGCTGGTTTGTATAGCGACTACGAAGGCGTTGCCACGATTAATCACTTTTCGTTGCGCGACTTGGATTTAACCCATTTACGCGATTATGTTGCCAAAAATATTTCACAGGAAGATTTGTTTGATGGAACACTCATTGAAAACCTAACTGTAGGCAAAATTTCTGAAACTGTTCAAGATGCCATTGAGGCCATGCGCACCGTAGGTATTTTAGATACCGTAAACGCGATGCCCGATGGATTGAATACGCAAATATTAAGTGGTGGCATCGGCTTGTCGAGTTCGTTTTGCAACAAGTTGATTCTTGCGAGATGTTTGACAGAGAAGCCAAGGCTTCTTATCCTAAACGATCTATTCCACGCGATTACCAAAAAAGAGAAAATGGAATTGCTGGGTGTCCTCCATCAAGCCAAACGCACCATCATTTATGTGTCGAATGACCCGTTGGTGATGAGTGCTTGTGATCGAGTGGTTATATTGGCTGATGGAAAAATAAAATCAGCAGACACCATGGACAATCTGATGAAGAACAACTTAGTCAACGATTTAATTTCCTAACGACATGCTCAACATATCACCCAATTCTGTACAAAAAAAGATGCCGCAGGAGAAATTGTATTCTCTTCGCTCGCTCGATACACCTTTGGCAGGAAAAATTTTGGCTCGATGGCTAATGATCATCTTCGCTTTGTTTTTTATTATCCTCTTTTTGCCTTGGCAGCAAAATATCCGCGGAAGCGGAAAAGTAACCGCTCTATCACCCAGTAACCGACCACAAACTGTTGAAACCGTTATTGCGGGTCGAATCCAGATCTGGAAAATTAAAGAAGGACAATTTGTGAACAAGGGCGACACCATTGCACTCATCAGCGAGGTGAAAGAAAAATACTTTGACCCACAATTTTTGCAACGACTACAACAGGTGATCACCGCAAAAGAGCAGAGCTTAAAATCCAAAGACTTAAAAGCCAAAGCACTTCAACGACAAATCAGCGCACTCGAAGATGGCATGCGTACCAAAATAGCTCAATCAAAAGCTAAATTGGAAGCGGAGGAAGTTAAATTCAATAACTTCAAAAATCAGTATGATCGCAATAAAGTTTTGTTTGAGAAGGGAAACATTCCGTTGACTAAATTTCAAGATATAGAGTACAAGTACCAAGGAGCAGAAGCTGATTTCGTTAATGCTAAGATTGAAATTGAAAGAGTTCAAGCAGAATACCTTGATAAAATCAATAAAGCAGAATCTGATTGGAACAACACCTTGGCAGATATGGCCGATACACAAGCCGATTTATTCAAGCTGCGCAATGAGCTTTCCAACATGGAAATCAGAAGCCAGCAGTACCACATACTCGCACCGCAGGCTGGCTTTGTGGTGAGGGCAACGCAAGCCGGCATTGGCGAAACCATCAAAGAAGGTGACCCGGTGTGTACCATTATGCCACAGTCAACCGACATTGCTGTGGAGATGCATGTGAAAGCCATGGATGTTCCGCTTATTAGTAAAGGGCGAAGGGTGCGCATTGAGTTTGATGGTTTTCCTGCACTGCAATTCAGCGGATGGCCAAGCATTTCGGTGGGCACATTTGGAGGAACGGTGGAAGTGATTGATTATGTAAACACAAAACCGGGTGAGTTCAGGATTTTGGTAGTACCCGATAAAACCGATACACCTTGGCCGAAGCAATTGCGAATGGGTTCGGGCATTAAAGGCTGGGTAATGCTAGACGATGTACGGGTGTGGTTTGAATTATGGCGACAATTGAATGGTTTCCCTCCAAGTTTGTATCAAGAGCCTGTGGAAGAAGAACACGACAAGAAAAAAAAGGAATCCAACGAAGCAAAAGCTAAATAATGAATCGATTTTTTCACATCGTATTTTTATTGATCATCGTTTCAACAAAAGGATTTGGGCAATCAGGTTTTGACTCATTGTTCCTTTTGCCAGATACCATCAAAGCATTTTCAATCGAAAACATGTATGCTTCTATGCTGGAGTTTCACCCCATCGTAAAGCAAACACGTTTGTTGAGCGAAAGTGCCCAGCAAGAAATACGCATGGCCCGCGGTGCATTCGATCCTAAAATTGCTACTGACTTAAGCATCAAAGAATTTGGGGATAAAGAATATTACAATAAGCTCAGATCATCCTTTTCAGTCCCCACTTGGTTTCCCATCGATCCTAAAATTGGGTTCGAACGAAATGCCGGTGCCTTTATTGATCCTGAAAATATAGTGGGTAGTTCATCTGATAATGCACAGTTAACAACGGGCATTTCGTTGCCGTTGGGCAGAGGGCTATTTACAGATGATCGCAGAGCAGCCTTGAAACAGGCAAAACTGTTTGCGGTAATGGCCACGGCCGAACAAGTAAAGCTCATCAACAAAATTTTATTGGATGCGGCCAAAGATTATTGGCAATGGTATTATTCATTTTATAATTATCGCCTTCTCGGCCGCAATGCCGTGATTGCCGAAGAAATCTTCAGGCGCGTAAAACTCGATGCGAGTTTGGGGGAAGCGGCCGCCATCGATACAGTTCAAGCTAAAATTACACTTCAACAACGGTTGGTTGAACGGCAAGAAGCATTCTTAGAATTTTTGAACACCGGAATCAAAATCTCAAATTACTTGTGGGACAATGCCGGCTACCCTGTTCAGCTATCAATAGACGTAGCCCCTATTTTGGTTTTGAATGATGGGCAATTGCTTTCCAATCAAACATTGGAAGAACTAGTATTTCAAGCGAAGCAAAACCATCCGGAGTTGATTAAGCTAAGAACTAAAATAGATCAGTTGGAAGTAGATCGAAAATTAGCCGTTGAATATTTAAAACCAAGATTAGATTTAAACTACAATTTCATCAATCAACCCCTTCGCCCCAATGGTGATTTTCAACCGTTTCGAATTGGCAGCGATTATAAGTTTGGATTGGATTTCTCGATGCCGATTTTATTGCGAAAAGAGCGGGGCAAGCTCGCCCTCACAAAAGTGAAGATTCAAAGCACACAATATGAACAAACGCAAGCCGAGCGGGAGATCGTAAACCAAATCAACATTGTTTTCAACCAAATTGTAAACACCAACAAAATTTTAATCCAACAAACATCGGTAGCTGAAAATTATGAACGGCTATTGAAAGCCGAATTGATCAATCTAGAAAATGGTGAAAGTGATTTGTTCAAAATAAATGTGCAGCAAGAAAAATTGATTCAATCACAATCTAAATTGCTGAAACTAAAATCTGAATACGAAAAAATGAAGGCCACCATCTATTGGGCAGCCGGGGTTCGTAATTTGAACTTCAATAATGGACAGTAGATCGCGCCTCATAAAACCACTATTAAAGTACTGAAGCATATCCGTTCAGCCGATAAGCCAAGACCAATATTCTTTAAAGTGATTCTGGCTTTCACTTTTTACGATTTTCAATTCATTTTACTGATAAAAAAGGTCGAACCAAATTTAGCGATGAGATTGAGTTTCGACTCGAAAACACAAGTTATTTTTTTTCAATTCAGTGTGGATTTAGCCCACGTATAAAGAATCGTATAAAAAATGATTTTCCAATGAGAATAGATGTCGGATATACGATGAATTTTTATGAAGAAGAAACTTACCTAAGGGTGTTAACAGGGCAAACGCATCTAAATTTTTAATAGACTTAGTAAATAGTTGTTATCCCAACCGGCTTTAAGGCGTTTGCTTTTTATACCTATCCTAGCTGTCTTCTCGTTTTTGATTATGTTTAGGGCAATGCGATTGAGTACCGAGTGATTTTGTGCGGCATAGCCCGCTCTTTTTCGGCTATGATCTTCATTGAAAGCGACATCCAATACCCAATGCAAGGAGTTTTCGATCCTCCAATGAGATCTTACGCAGGTGTTGATGTGGGCGGCATTGGGATACAAACTACTGATGTAATAGCGTGTTTCCTTTTCGGTTTTCTGAGTGGCCTTGTGGCAACGCTGTGATTCTATCTTGATGAGGGTCTTCAAAGAATCCCATTGATCCCTTTGGCCGATCATGGATAGGTCGGCTATCACTGAACATGTTCGTTTCTCAATACGGCCATGCCCTAAATCATTCTCTACCGAAACCTGCGTGCTGTCAATAAAGCGGAAAGATTCTTCCACCTGCTCTAGCAACCTTCCTTGGTTGCCCTTTAAGGCCAGAATATAATCCGCCCCTTTGCCAATGACGGCAGAGGCAATATCCTTCTGACAGCCCATCGCATCGATGGTCACAATGCACCCCTTCAATACCAATACTTCCAGTAAATGTGGGATAGCGGTAATCTCATTGCTCTTGTCATCTACTTTGTATTGCCCCAATACCAGCTCATTGGCACTGGCCCAAGCGCTCACCAAGTGAACCATACCCTTCTTCCCCTTTCCCTTGGAGCCGCGCATCGCCTTCCCATCAATGCTGACCACTTCCCCTTCTGTGAGATGGGCCACCGATTGAGCCCATTGAAGGAAACACTCTTCGAACTTCTCAGGGTCAAGGGCGGAAAAGAACCGGTTAAAGGTATCGTGCGAAGGGATGCCTTCCGGTAGTTTTAAAAAGGTCTTGAGCCATTCAAACTTGCACTTACCAAAGTATTCTATCTCATCCCAAGTGTCTGCCCCACAGAGCACCGAGGCAATGGATATAAAGATAATATCCCCCATAAGATGGACCTTGGTACGCTCTACGCGGGGATCTTCCAATCCCGCAAAAAATTGTAGCGGACTTTCCATGTCTTTTTGGGAACTAAAGTTAAAACTCCAACGCCTATCTTCCTATAATTTTAGATGCGTTTGCCCTGAGGGTGTTAAGCCCTGCGGCAGAGAAACGGGTAAAAATAGAGGAGTTTGGAATCAATATCAAAAATACGGTTTCGACAAAAAACATGTTTTTGACTCCAGGCGTATTCGTTCAGTTGTCATATTTTATCAATTCGCGCGTGTTCTAGAAAATGCAGTTCGTTCTTAACTGATATTCCCTTCCGCTGCCACATTCTCCTCCTCCTTCCGCATCACCCAAAAATTATTGAATCCTTCACCTTGTTGAATTTGGATGAGGCCATTGGCCAACATTTCTAAAATTGCCAAAAAATTAAAAATCAAAGAAATACGAGTAGGTACTTTTTCAAACAGCTCAATGAAAGCCACCCGCGGCTTGCTGGTGATTTCATTCATGATAAATTCTTTTTGGCCTTCAATAGTATAAGGATATTGAATGACTTGATGTACCGGTCTGTTTTTTTCTTCCTCGGCACGCTTTAGTACTTTTTCAAATACCATCAACAGTTTAAATAGATCGACATCTTGCAACTCTGCTTCCACGTTGGTGCTTTCGGCCAACTGCTTTAGCTCCTTCAGCAGGTTGCCCCGCTTCTCTTTCATCAATTCCACTTCTTCCATTTTGTGGAATTGCTCCACCACCGATTTGTATTTTCGGTACTCCATCAAGTGCTTCACCAATTCTTCGCGTGGGTCAATCTCATTGCCTTGCTCATCAATCTGCGGGCGTGGCAACAACATTTTAGATTTGATGCGCATCAGTGTGGCGGCCACCAAAATAAATTCGCTCGCCACTTCAATGTTTAGGGTTTCCAGTTTTTGAATGTACTCCAAGAAATCCTTCGTTATTTTGGCGATCGGAATATCATTGATGTCCAACTCATCACGTTCAATAAAAAACAAAAGCAAATCGAAAGGCCCTTCAAATAAAGGTAGGCGTACTTCAAAAGACTGTGTTTGATCCATAGAATTCATTAAAGGGCTGGCGTGTGTGTTCATTCGGGTTGCAAAATTATCAAATCAGGTCACAAAATCCCTGCAAAAGACTAAATCCGTACATTTGTTTAATGATTTGCCTCAAAACAGCTAAAACACTTAGCTTGCAATGCTGTTTTTAAGGTTGCACATTCAATTTGCCAAAAAACCCCATGCTGATTACACCCGGAAAATTACTGACTCAAATCGATGCCCCAAAGGACTTGAAAAAGTTGGACCAAGCGCAACTGGTTCAACTTTGCGAAGAATTAAGGCAGTTTATTGTTGATAATGTTTCTGTTTATGGCGGTCATTTTGGCGCCAGCTTGGGCGTGGTAGAGCTTACAGTAGCCCTACATTATGTGTACAATACCCCCTACGACCAACTGGTGTGGGACGTTGGTCATCAGGCATACGGTCATAAAATCCTTACAGGAAGGCGCGATGTTTTCCATACCAATCGAATGTACCAGGGTATTTCCGGTTTCCCGAAAAGGAAAGAAAGTGAGTACGATGCTTTCGGGGTAGGCCATTCTTCCACTTCTGTTTCAGCTGCCTTGGGCATGGCCATGGCTTCAAAGTATCAAGGCATTGAAGATAAACAGCACGTAGCCATCATTGGCGATGGGGCGCTTACAGGAGGCATGGCCTTCGAGGCACTGAATCATGCGGGGGTTTCTGACACCAACCTGTTGGTGATTTTGAACGACAATTGCATGTCCATTGATCCAAATGTAGGGGCATTAAAAGATTATTTAACCGACATCACCACGTCCAAAACTTACAATAAGCTGAAAGACGATGTTTGGAATCTCTTAGGCAAACTTTCGTCTGTTGGAAAAAGCGCTCAAGAAGTGGCCTCCAAAATCGAAACCGGAATAAAGTCTGCTCTATTAAGTCAAAGCAATTTATTTGAGTCCTTAAATCTGCGGTATTTTGGCCCAGTAGACGGCCACGATGTGGATCACTTGGTAGCGGTGCTAAACGATTTAAAAAACATCAAAGGCCCCAAGCTGTTGCATTGTGTTACAGTAAAAGGAAAAGGCTATGGCCCTGCCGAAAAAGGCAATGCAACTACGTGGCATGCACCCGGCACTTTTGATAAAATCACGGGCGAAATTCATAAGAAGACTTACGAGAAGCCGCAAGCCCCCAAGTATCAAGATGTGTTTGGCCACACATTGGTAGAGTTGGCAAAATTGAATGATAAAATCATGGGCATTACGCCCGCCATGCCTTCGGGTTCTTCATTGAATATCATGATGAAAGAAATGCCCAACAGGGCGTTTGATGTGGGCATAGCCGAGCAACATGCAGTTACATTTTCAGCAGGTTTGGCTACACAGGGATTGATTCCATTTTGCAATATTTATAGCTCATTCATGCAACGAGCCTACGACCAAGTGGTGCACGATGTGTGCATTCAAAATTTGCCCGTGAATTTTTGTTTGGATCGGGCAGGCTATGCAGGTGCTGATGGCCCCACCCACCACGGTGCGTATGACATTGCCTATTTCAGATGCTTGCCCAACATGATTGTGTCGGCCCCCATGAATGAGCAAGAGCTTAGAAACTTAATGTTCACGGCACAATTGCCTCGTCAAGAACAAGCATTTTCCATTCGCTACCCACGGGGGCAAGGCGTAATGCCGAATTGGCGAACACCCTTTGAGGAAATTAAAATCGGAACAGGTCGTAAAATCCGCGAAGGCGAAGAAGTGGCCATATTAACATTTGGCCATATTGGAAACTATGCCATCGAAGTCTGCGAAAAACTTGAGAAGCAAGGCGTAAGCATCGGTCATTACGATTTGCGATTTGCCAAGCCGCTGGACGAGCAATTGCTCCATGAAGTTTTTAACAAGTACAAAAAGATTATCACCGTGGAAGACGGCTGTGTGCAAGGAGGCATTGGCAGTGCAGTACTGGAATTTATGGCTGATCATCGATACCATGCCGAAGTCAAGCGATTGGGAATCCCAGATAAAGTAATTGAACACGGAGAGCAATTGGAATTGCATCACGAGACAGGCTTTGATGCTGCCAGCATTGAGCAAACCGTATTGATATTGTTAGAAAACAAAAAGCAGTTGGCGTAATCTATCGCCACCGGCATGTCCCCTATCCATCACCAAGAGTTAGGCAATGGGCGTCCATTGGTTCTTATTCACGGGTTTTGTGAAACGTATGAGATTTGGGAAGAGGTTGCCATTGATTTAGCAAAAGATTTTAAAGTATACCTGCCCGATTTGCCCGGCTTTGGCAAAAGCCCATTGCCCAACCCCCCATTTACCATTGATGATATTGGCTTGCTAATGGCAGATTGGCTGCGAGATCTTAACCTTAAAAGAGCTGTGGTGGTAGGTCACTCTTTAGGCGGATATGTAGCCTTGGCAATGGCTGTAAAAGATCAAGGTAGAATAGCTGGACTTGGCCTTTTTCACTCCACTGCAGCAGCCGATAGCGAGGAGAAAAAGGCCAATCGAAACAAAACTGCAGAATTTGTAAAGGCCAATGGAGTAGCACCTTTTGTGGAGGTTTTTGTGCCAGGGTTGTTCTTCCAAAAAGATAATCACTACCTCAACCAAGTGATGAATATGGCCAGGCGCACTCGGCAAGATGCGCTTTTGGCCTATACCTATGCCATGCGCGACCGCCCCTCGCGGGAGGATTGGCTAAAAACCTTTGATAATAAATTCTTAATAGTGGCGGGCGAATACGACTCGATCATTCCCGTAAGTTTGCTGCGGGAACAGGCCAGGGAAATCCCAAAGGCAGAGTTTAAACTCTTAGAAAATTCTGGTCATATGGGGATGTATGAGAGCCACGTTAAAACAATGGAAACCATAAAGCGCTTTGCCTTAACTTGCGTTTAACGATTGAACAATCGAGAATCTGCAAGGTTTTTTGGCTATTTTCATATAAAAATTGATTCATTTTGTTTTATATTTGGACTTAATACTTAACGGATTGCTACAACTTATACTCTAAAATAATATGCAAAACCCAAACCCTAACAACTTTGGAATCGCGCCAGACATTGATCCACATCAATATGATAGTTGGAATGCATTTGCTGCCAATTTAGGTTACGTTTTTTGGGCAGCCGCTTTCCTTATTGCATTAGGGTACTTTATTCGCCTGAATAGTATCGGTGGAAATAAGGAGAAATATGATTTCATTAATAAGCATGAGATCAAATGGTTGTGGACAGCCACCATTGTTTTTGTAATTGGATTATGTTGCTATGGCAACGCCAGCATTGAAAACATGAATGCAGTTCTTTTCTTTGTGCGGGCTTTTGTAACGATAGCTTTTGGGTTGATTGTAGCATTGATTATTCAAAACCTTCTTAAGTTCTATTATCCTTTCTTCATTGAAAAACGATTGAAACTGCTTCGTTACAAGCCTCGGATTTCTCCCAAAACAGGAAAGCCAATGAAGCTTTTGAGTGAAGAAGAAGAAGATGCTTATTTGGATGAAGGTATGCAAGCTGAAGAAAATATTTTCTCCGTTGACTATGACGTGTGGTTTGACGAACAATCCGGCTACACTCAAATCGAAAAATATTCTGGTCACTTACATGCTATCCAATGCCCGGAGTGCAATTACCAAACTTTCAAAGTAGTGAAGGAAGAGATTACCAAATTGCCTACAGCCACCGAAGAAGGTGAGATAATTAAGCACTATCAATGTGGCTATTGCGGTTACAAAGCAAAGAAAGCAGTTATCCTAAAGCACCACGTTAGTAAATTTGAGCATACCGCAGCCAGTGCTTAAGAAGGTTAGAAGTTAAGTCAGTTACAATACAAAAAGCCCCGAAAGGGGCTTTTCTTTTTAGTGAAATGAAGGTAATTTTATTTGATCCGAATAAAACTTCATTCGTGAGTGCGAATGGTCTAATAGTGTAATTTTTTCTATCAAAGTTTGCTTGTGATTAATAAAGACTTCAACGTAATCGTTGCCCAGCAGGTAAAGATTTACTTTATAGCGATAGTATCGAATGGCCATAACAAAATGAGCATGCTCATAGAGCAAAGAAATTTTCTTATCGAGCGGTGCTTTTGAAAGTTCGTTCCACGTCATCAACAGCTAAGATACTAGTTGAAAAACCTGAACGCAACTAGGGATTTCAATAATCTTGAAACTGGCTCTCTAGCGAGCCTTCTCGCTCGAGGTCTTTGATGATGCTTCTGTCAAGTGCGCTTTCTTTAATGACGTTATAGTTGTCCCAAAATTTCTTGTTGTATTCATTATCTTGATATTGAAGGCTATAACCTTTCATCCGATTTCGCAGGGTTATTCTATCTTTTACATCAGGGATTACTTTGTTTACCAAAAACTGCCTGATCAACTCGGTCTCAAATTTTAGTTTCTGTGTCTCCTCATCGTACCAGCCTACCTTCCAGTTGAGTAAAATGTAGTTCACATATAGTTTGCCATTCACCCATTTAAAATCAATGGTTCGCCTTAAGCCCTCAAACTTACTGATCAAACCTTTCTTTTTGCCAAGTATCCGCTTTTCTGTGTCGTCATAGTCAATGTGAATAATGCCGAATGTTTTTTTATCGATGTACAAACGCAGAAAGTAATGTTCGCTGTGCGATACCACAAACACATCCATTCCGGCATATTGAGAATCCTTCTCTCGCTTCAACGAACTGAAAAATGATTCTTCTTCGGGAAACATGCGGTAACGCACCATATTTTCGAGTAGTAGGTCTTGTAAAAGATTACCGTTGTCAAAAAACGAAGTGAACTTGCTGCTATAGCTCAAACTGCGCCTAACTTCTTCCAAAGCCACCCGCTCACGCAGTTTAAGTTTATTCCGGGGCTCTTGGTAATCTTCATCGTAAACCTTAAGGGCGGCCTCTAACAAAGAAATGTAGGTGTTGGCAACCTTTTTTAAGTCGCGATAAAAACATTCTAGAAGAAATGGCTTAGACGGGTAATTTTCGTTTATCCGACTGATCGCAATCTCCATTATCTCACCACCCCGAAGCGTGTCAGCCACTAGCACTTCTTTTAATACAAAGTTTGATTTTTCCATTTCAATCACTACCGAATCTCGCTGCAGCGACCACACAGGTGCTTCAAAGACTTGGTAACCCAACATGCTTATCGATAGTAAATTGTTGCGATATGCAACTGGGATATGAAAATCGAAATCACCACTTAAATTTGAAATCGTGCCGAGGGATGTGCCCACAATGCCAATGGAAGCATATGAGAGTGGCTCTTTAGTTTCTTTATCTTGTACTTTACCAGAAATGGTAACGGTTTGTGCCACGGCAGTTACCGAAAACACCCATACAAAAAATAATGATAGGCTTTGCCTCATGAAGTTATGGTGTTCAAAGTAACATTACCGCGGAATCAAAACAAAGCACCTGCAATTCGATACTAACTTTATCCTATCCATTATTCAGACAAACGGTAAAATGTAAAACCATTTTATCGATCAATTTGGCATCTTGGCGTTGATTTTAGTCATTAACAGCATTAATTTCCGTTTTCTTAAATTTATGGGAGAATCTTACATCGTTGAAACGAATTGCTGAAATACCAAGAATATGGAAACGCTCCTATTGGCTGATTTGCCTTTGGTATTTCATCAATTTTTCGATCAGTGCCATCATCGAGTGGAAGTTTGTCAATCCCGCTTACTATGTTTTGTGGAACGCTTTCTTTCTGTTTGAAGCGCTTTGCATTTTTATCATTGTAATTTTCATTTGGTCTCACTGGCTTTCTTCCTTTAAGCCCGTCTTTCAAGTAGCCGGACACGTGGCAGGCATTTTCACCTTCTTCTTGTTAATGGGTACACTCTCTTATTATTTTAATGACTACATGGATGGGCTTGTCTATTTTGAACATTGGCAAGAGTATATGTTAGAGTTGATGAGTTGGGAAGCGTTGCGTTTCCACGATCAGTACATTATAACAGTCGGTATCTATTATGTAATCCGCTACTTCCAAGGCATTCAGCGCAAAGAAGAAGAGAAAAGTTCGTTGGCTATCAAAAATCGCGAAATGCAAATTTCATTGTTGAAGTCGCAGATTAATCCACACTTCTTATTCAATACACTTAATTCCATTAGCACCTTGATAAGTTCCAATAAAGAGCAAGCCAGAAAAGTGATCACCAACTTATCCGACATTTTTCGCTACGCGCTGGATTCGCACAGTGAAACGATGGTAAAATTGCACGAGGAAATTGATTTCATAGAAAATTATATTCGCATTCAACAGGTTCGCTTTGGCGATCGGCTAAAATTTCAAAAAGAAATTGACACTTCCTGTTTGAATATTGAGATTCCTCCAATGATCCTTCAGCCCTTGGTGGAGAATTCAGTTAAATATGGTATTTCGCCCAAAGAAGATGGAGGGACCATATCGCTTTTAGTGAGGCGATCAGGCAAAGTGATTATGTTTGAAGTAAACGATGATGGTCTAGGCTCCAAAGCCAAAAAGGTAATGGATGGCAGTTCGAGCGGCATCGGCATGGCCAATACCGATCTTCGGTTGAAAAGCTACTTTGGTCCACAATCGGGTTTGCGTGTAGAAGCAACCGAGAAGAGGTATAGCGTTCGTTTTTTTATAGAAGATCAGAAGATAAAAAATGGATCAACCATCGATCATGCTCACGATACGAACACTACATTACAAATGGAAACACAAATTACCTACTAAATGAAGACTACCTGCCTGATTATTGATGATGAAAAATTGGCTAGAGATTTATTGCGTGAATTTATTGAGTCGATAGAAAGCTTGCAGCTTATAGATGAGTGTGCGAGGGGCTCAGAAGCAGTGGAAAAAATAAATAAACTAAAGCCCGATTTGATTTTTTTGGATGTGCAAATGCCCGGCATGAATGGCTTTGATGTACTGGATGAGATTGACCACGAACCGTACGTGATTTTTACAACGGCTTACGATCAATACGCCATCAAAGCATTTGAAAAAAATGCAATCGACTACTTATTGAAGCCATTGGATGAAGACCGATTTAGGCAGGCAGTGGACAGGGCACTTAAGCGTAAAAAAATGGAAGATGGAAGGTTAGAAGATTTGCTGGGTGGCATGAGGCAAGTGAATCATCTCGAAACATATGACACACATATTTTTGTTCAGAAATCAGAAAAACTTTTTAATCTGCCCATCGAAGAAATTATTTTTCTGGAAGCGTCTGGCGATTACACGATCATTTCAACTAAAACGGATCAGTTTGTAAGCTCGAGCGGTATTGGCAAACTGGAAGAGATCATGGATCCCAGCACCTTTTTCCGTGTGCACCGATCTACCATTGTGAACATCAACTACCTGAAGGAAATTGAACGCCACTTCAACGGAGGTATGGTGGTGAAAATGCAGAATGGTAAAAGCTTTCCGGTGAGTAGGACGTACGCGAAACAGATTAGGAAGAAGGTGGTTTAATTAATTGGGCATTAGGTGTTACCGCTTAGCTAATCCCCACAAACAACTTCATCTCCACGTGTTGTCGTTGTGCTAAGTAGGTTTGATAGGTTTCCGAAAAATTCATTCTGTTTGTGATCGCTTCTCCGTAATTCCCATAGAGCGAAATCAATAGTTCACATGCTTCACGCACCCCGCCTTTGGCGGGGCTGGCCATGTAGTCTACCAAATTATTTTCTTTGATGTATTCGGTAAACATGGGGTTATTCGAGCGATGGACATTGATCCGGATCCCACACTTTGCGGCCACGGCCAAGTCAAGCACATCGTCATAAACAAATGCTACTTCCGTGGCTTTTAATTGGTGCCCATTCAAAAAATGTTCAAACGACTTTATTTTGTTTGAGGCCTTAAAATACAATGCTGTAAAATGTTCACGTGTGGCCAGATAGTGAGCCGCCTCATTTTCTTCACCTGTGATAATGGCCGTGATGGGCAATTGTTGATTCTTTAACCAGTAGCTAAAGCGAAGCATATTAGTGCCCATGGCATCGGGCTCGGTAAAGCCGCTACCTTGCTGGTTATGCTTGGTGCCATCGTTGAATACACCATCCCAATCAAACACAAAGGCTTTTACCGATTGTAGTTTTTGTAAAATAGAAACGGCTGGTACGCAAAATGTGCCTCCCGCTTTTATAAATAAATTTTGTGTTTCTGTTCGCAAAGTTTTTTGAATTAGTTGACAAAAGGCAGTGGGCAAAATTAAGTTCAAATAAAAGCCTCTTGGCTATGAAAAACCAAGAGGCTCAATCATTCAGCAATTTGTCAACTGCTCTTTGTCAATGATCAATTGATTTATTAGTCTTTCAAATCTTGGATATCCAACATGCCTACTGGCTTGCCGCCATCGGTTACTAAAATAGTATCTACTTTCGTTTTCTTGAATAAATCAGCCGCTTCATTCAATAAAGAATCAGAGTCGATGGATACAGGTTCTTTGTATTGAAACTCGCCAATCTTTTTCGTTAAAATATCGCGACCGCTTTCTTGTAGTTTTCTTCTCAAGTCACCATCGGTGAACACACCCAACACTTTATGATCTTTAGTTACCGTGATGCTGCCAAAACCGTACTCCGTCATTTTTACCAATGCTTCGGTCACGGTGGTGTCAGCGGTTACTACCGGATTTTTGCTGCTCAATACATCTTTCACGCGAACGGTCATCAATTTGGTATGCTCCACAAATTGTTGTGTGCCCAATGCAGTTAAATTATTATCCGTTAATGCCTTCAGCACTTTCCAAGGGGCAGTAATCGTGTGCACACCGATGTTGATGGCATTGCGCACGTGCTCGGCATGGCGAACGGAAGAGAACATCACTTTGGTATCGTATCCGTAATGATCTACGGCATCCACGCATTGAGCCACTAAATCCAACGCATCGTGGCCTTGATCTTGCAGACGGCCCACCAGCGGGCAAACATAGGTAGCACCAGCGTGCATAGCCATGTAAGCCTGTTGTAGCGTGTAAACTAAATGCACGTTTACCAACAAGCCTTCTTTGCGCAGCATGTTACAGGCTTTTACGCCTTCTAACGAAACGGGGATTTTAAATACCGTTTTCTTCGCATCCAAACCTAAATCCAATTGGCGCTTGGCCTCTTTTAATACATCGGCAGCGGTGTTGCCCAAGGCTTCGATTTGCAACACAGGAACAATCTTAGAAAGTTTTACAATCAACCCATCCACATCGGTAACACCACCGCGGTGCATAAACGTAGGCGTTGTGGTCAATCCATTTAAAAAACCAAGTTGAAATGCTTCTTCAATTTCCTTTAGGTCTGCTGAGTCTAAGTATAATTCCATGTGTTATAGTTTTATGGTAGTTATTGATTTCTAGATTATGGTTATTGATTTACCAATGCTTTGGCTCGATATTTTACTTCTACTTGGTGCAATTCAATCAATGGCTTCAAAAATTCTTCTAACTGATTGATGTTTAATTGGCTGGCGGCATCGCACAATGCCTTGTCGGGATCAGGGTGTGCTTCAATGAATAAGCCATCTACCCCCGCGGCTATACCAGCACGTGATAATACTGGTAAAAATTCTCTTGCACCACCTTTGGCATCGGCACTTGGGATGCCATACTTGCGGATAGCATGCGTGACATCAAACACCACTGGGTAGCCTAATTTATTCATGTGATAGAAGCTGCGTGGGTCTACCACCAAGTCGTTGTAGCCAAATGTAAAGCCGCGCTCGGTTAGAATGATTTGATCGTTGCCGCTGTCTACACATTTGCCAACGGGGTGCTTCATGTTATCGGGTGCTAAAAACTGACCGTGCTTGATGTTGATTACGCGATTTGTTTTAGCGGCAGCTACCATCAAATCGGTTTGCATACATAGGTAAGCCGGAATTTGCAATACGTCCACCACATCGGCCACAGGAGCAGCTTGATTTGGGTAGTGGATATCGGTAAGCACGGGAAAGCCAAACTGCTCTTTTATTTTCGCCAATAGCTTAATTCCTTTATCCAAGCCTGGGCCGGTATAATATTTAAGGCTGCTTCGGTTATCTTTTTGAAAAGATGATTTGTAAATGATCTTAATCTTAAGGCGTTCGCCAATCTCTTTTAACCGCTCGGCTACGTGCAGCATGATCTTTTCTTCTTCGATCACACAAGGGCCCGAGATGAGGAAAAGCTCATCGGTGCCACACTCAATATTTCCAACGCGTACTATTTTCTTGTCCATAAGTGTCTGAATTTCAAAATTGACTGCAAAAATAAGAATAAATCGGGGTTCTTAAAGGATAGATTTTGAGCTGATTTAGCCCAATTGGCTATGCTGTGGAAGGCCCTAATTGGCAATATTCCCAATTGGCTATCGTTAATTATCACATCCTATTTCTTAGCGTACATTTGATTAATTTCGCTGCTTATTGCTAGCGCCTAAAACTTGAAAAAAACCAGCCCACAACCCCTTTTCTTTTTACTGGCAATTGCCGCTGGGCTTTGGCAAGGCTGTAACATCGATCAAAAGAGCGTTACCAGCAATTTTTTTCACAACACTACAGCCCACTACAATGGCTTCTTTTACGCGCGCGAAAAAACACGCGAGGTCGAAAAGATAATCCTTAAAACGTTGGACGATGACCCTACCCAAATCCTTCGACTGTACCCCTCACTTGATACCGTAAAGGCAAAAAGCTATTCGAAGGATACGGAGGAGATCATTAAAATGGCATCCATCTCCATCCAACGCCACCCCAATAGCAAGTGGGTTGATGACAACTATATTCAAGTTGGCCTAGCGCGTTTGTATTCGTGCGATTTTCAAAATGCCATCCTCACCTTTAAATATGTAAACACCAAAAGCAATTCGCCCGATGTTCGCCACCTCGCCTTGGTGCATCTGCTTCGCACGTTTACTGAAATGGGTGATTTTGATAGGGGAGAAGAAGTGTTCCGCTTTTTGGAAAAAGAAAAGTTGAGCAAACTAAATTCTAAAAAGCTGTACTTAGAAAAGGCATATCACTATCAGTTGCGAAACGATTATGACAACATGGTGCAAAATCTTTCGAAGGCCGACACATTGTTGTCTAGAACCGACAGGCGTGGCCGTATTTATTTTATCATTGGGCAAGTGTACCAAAAACTGGGGTTCAATTCGGAAGCGTATAATTTCTACCGAAAGTGTTTAGGCACCAATCCCGATTATGAAATTGATTTTTATGCAAGGCTCAACATGGCGCAGGTTGCACAGATTGAAGACACGCGCGATGCAAAACTGGTTCGTAAGCAATTTGCCAAAATGCTGGCCGATGCAAAGAATGTTGAGTTTAAAGATAAAATCTATTTTGAATGGGGAGAATTTGAACGTAAGCAAGGATTGGTGGCCGATGCCATTTCGCAATATAAAAATGCTGCGCATGCAGGCAAGAGCAAGCGCATACAAGGGCAAGCTTACCTGCGAACCGGTCAACTGTATTTTGATTCCTTAAAAAAATATAGCCTAGCCAAGCTCTATTACGACAGTGCTGTGGGCGCATTGCCAAAAGATTTTGAAAACTTGGAAGCCATTAAAAAACGCCAGGAGATTTTGGTGCAGTTTGCTAAATACACTGAAGCGATTAAGCTGAACGATAGTTTGTTGTACCTCGCTTCGTTGGATACCTCTGTTGTTCGAAAAAAATTGGATTCTGTTTTTGCTGCACGTGATAAAAAATTGGCCGCTAACAAAAAGAAAAAGAAACGAAGTGATAGTGGAGGAGGGCCGGCCAATTCCACTTTTGTACCTGGCCAAACTACGGGAACTGGAGATTGGTATTTTGGAAACAGTGATCTGGTGGCATCTGGTCAAACCGAATTTCAGCGCATCTGGGGCAGCATTCCGCTAGAGGATAACTGGAGGCGATCGTCCAAATCGAATGTACTGCGCGAGCCTTCTGTAGCCGCCATCAACAATCCGACCAACGAAAACAAGGCACAAACAGCCAGTGCAGCTCCAGAAAAGAAGGAAGAAAAAGTAGATGAAGCAGGAAGATTGATTGCCCAGTTGCCGTACAGCGAAAAACAACGGAAAGAAGCATTGGCAAAAATTGAAGAGGGCTATTACAAACTGGGAGATTTATTCTATTTCAACCTTAATGAAAAAAAGAATGCGTATGATTCCTATTCAAAACTATTGGAGCGATTCCCGGCTTCGGAGTTCAAGCCCGAAGCCTTGTATAAATTGTATTTGATATTTAAAGATACAGACCCTGCGAAAGCAGCGGCTTATGCACAATTGCTGAAGGATCAATATCCAAATGCTACCGTCACAAAAATCTTGTTGAACCCCAATTATCTAAAAGAGACAAGTGTGGCAGCAGAGAAACAAAAATTATTGTATAAAGAAGGATATGCCTACTTTCTACAAAATAATTTGAGAGCCGCCCAAGAAAAGTTGGCGCTTGCCCAACAAGTTGGCGAAACCAGTTTTACACCGCAGTTGGACTTGTTTAAGATTTTGATCATTGGCAAAACGGAAGACGTGGCCCGCTACCAATACGAATTGGAAAGCTACATTAAGAAATATCCTGCCGTGCCCAGCAAAGCATACGCGGAAGAATTATTGGCCTCGTCAAAAAACCTGTTGGCAAAACTAGAAAAAGCGAAAGGTATTCAGTTCAACACAGCACTCACGGGCATTCATTATTTTATTACCATTCACAAAAGTGCAGACAAGATTACCGTGCCTGTAGATAATGCGCTGGATAAATTTAATACCCAATGGAAGAACCTGAAGTTGACAACCTCTAACTTGGCGTTGAACGATGAAAGTATCATTACTATGGTTGTGGAACTGCCCGATAAAGAAACGGCCTTGAGCTACTTTGACAAATTTCTCGCCCAACTATCCAACACCAAACCTTTTTCCAATTATAAATTCTATAATTTTGTGATTACCAAAGAGAACTTTCAAACCTTTTACAGAACCAAAGCACTAGATGAGTACCTCACCTTCTTCGACAGGAACTATCAAAAGCAAAATCAATAAACTATTGGCTGTAAGAAAGCCGTGGATACCCAAGGCGATCAAGTATAGCTCGTGGGCATTTTTGTTTTTTGTGATTGGGTTTCCACTGTACATTTTATCTATAAAGATTGATTTGTTTGGCTTGTATGGCGGTATGCCCAGCTTGGCAGAGATTGAGAATCCTGACAATGATTTGTCATCCGAAATTTTATCTGCTGATGGTGTTTCTCTGGGGCGATACTTTCGCTACAACCATCTTAAAGGGGGGAACAGAAGTCAAATACATTTTAAAGATCTTTCTGAAGACCTGGTAAGGACGTTAGTGATTTCTGAAGATCATCGATTTTATGACCATTCTGGTTTAGATTTTCCAGCATACATTCGTGTATTAAAGGGCATGCTTACTTTTAGTCCAGCTGGCGGAGGAAGCACCTTATCACAACAGCTTGCCAAAAATCTTTACACAATGAATCCAAACAAAAGTCTAGATGGTTCATTGTCAAAATTAGGTAAGTATCCACGTAGATTTATACAAAAAACAAAAGAATGGATTATTGCCATTGACTTGGAAGAAAACTTTACCAAGGAAGAAATCATTGCTATGTATCTAAACACAACAAGTTTTAGTGGTAATATTTTCGGGATAAAGATCGCTTCAGAAACATTTTTTAAGAAAAGCCCTGACAGTCTCAACTTGCAAGAATCGGCCGTACTAGTAGGTATGTTGCAAGCTCCAAGTTTTTTTAATCCCAAGAGAAATCCACAAAATTCTCTTCGCAAGCGAAATGAGGTGCTCTTTAAAGTTTATAGACATGGTTACAAAATTGGCACCCCGGAAAAGTATGACTCTATTAAAACCTTGCCAATTGAATTAAACTACACTGATCAAAATCAAAACGAAGGATTGGCCACTTATTTCAGAACGGTGTTGGGAAATTATTTGATACGCTATTGCAATGATAAAGGAATTGACCTCTACAACTCTGGCTTAAAAATTTACACCACCATCGATAGCCGCCTGCAAAAATATGCTGAGGAGGCGATGAACGAACACATGAGTGTATTACAGAAGTTGTTTAATAATGAATGGAAAAGACGTAACCGAAACCCGTGGGTAGACGAATATGGGTTGGAGATCAAGGATTTTTTAAACAAGCGAATCAAGCAATCCGATGCCTACAAAGCGTATGTAGAAAAGTATGGTGAAAATTCTGACTCACTGAAAATTATGTTGAAACTGAAAAAGCCCATGACCATCTTTACGTGGGGAGGCGAGCGCGATACACTTTTCAGCAGTTTCGACTCATTGAATTATTACAAACGGTTTTTACAATCGGGGCTGATGAGTATGGACCCCAATACCGGCCACATCAAAGCGTGGGTAGGTGGTTTCAATCACAAATATTTTAAGTTCGATCACGTGCGTCAAGGCAAGCGGCAACCAGGCTCAACTTTCAAGGCATTTGTTTATGGATTGGCTATGGAAAACAAATATTCCCCTTGCTATAAACTTAAAGACATCTCTCCCCAGTTCACCATTCCCAACCAGCCACCCTGGTATCCCTTTAATGCGGATGGCACAAAAGGTTCTGGCAAAGAGATGACCATCCGCAAAGCGATGGCGCAATCCATAAACTCCATTACGGCCCAAATGATGCAAACACTTGGCGAAGAGAATGTGGTGGACTTTGCTCACAGGGTGGGCATTGAAAGCAAGTTAGATGCGGTGCCATCGTTGTGCCTTGGCACCAGTGATGTTTCATTATTTGAATTAGTGGGTGCCTACAGCACCTTTGTAAACGGAGGCATCAACACTGAGCCGTTTTTCATCACGCACATAGAAGACAAAAATGGAAATGTGATTGAGAATTTTGTTCCTAAAACCAAGCAAGCTATTGATGAGCAAACTGCTTACAAAATGGTGTACATGTTAAAAGGGGGAGTGGAGGAGCAAGGTGGTAGTTCTGTGGGATTGAATCGCGAATTAAAAATCGATAATGAAATTGGTGGAAAGACAGGAACCACCAACGATGCATCAGATGGTTGGTACATGGGTGTGACGCATAATTTAGTAACGGGTGTGTGGGTAGGTGGTGATGAGCGAGGGGTTCACTTTCCTAGCTGGGATTTTGGTCAAGGCGGAAAAACAGCGCGGCCCATTTGGGAAAAGTATATGTTGAAGGTTTATGCCGATCCTAAAGCAGGAATTGCAAAAGGATATTTCAAGCGGCCCACTTCGGGCGTTGATGTTTCAATTGAATGCGCCAAGCGTAGCGATTCAGAAGAAGCGCCTGTAGAAGAAGACGACATCAAAAATTAAAAGAACTGAAAGTTTAAAGCGCAAAGTTGAAAGCGGAGACTTTGTGCTTTAAACTTTAGACTTTGCACTTTAAACTTCTCATGATAAAAGATCAACTCGCCTCTCTTCCCGATTCACCGGGTGTATATCGATACTACAATAAAGAAGATGTATTGATTTACGTAGGCAAAGCGAAGAGTTTAAAAAAAAGAGTCAGCAGTTATTTCAACAAGCAGTCGCAGTACAATCGCAAAACCGAAAAACTTGTAAGTGAAATTGCTCGGTTGGATTTTACGTTGGCCAACACGGAGTTTGATGCGCTGTTGCTGGAGAATAATCTCATCAAACAAAATCAGCCAAAGTACAACATCTTGCTAAAAGATGATAAAACATTTCCCTATCTCTGTATTTTAAAAGAACGCTTTCCGCGGATCATCTCTACCCGAAAGTTTATTCCCAAGCAAGGCGAATATTTTGGCCCCTACTCAAGTGTGAGCGCGATGAACAGCGTGTTGGAGCTGGTGCGGCAATTGTATTCCATTCGCACGTGCTCGCTTCTGCTTTCGACTGAAAACATTGCAGAAAGAAAATTTAAAGTCTGTTTGGAGTACCACATCGGCAATTGCAAAGGCCCTTGCGTGGGATTGCAAGATGAAAGTAGTTACAATGAAGAAATTGCTCACGCACGATTCATTCTAAAAGGGAGAATAAGCATCGTAGAAGATTATTTCCAAGCGCGAATGAGGGAAGCAGCCGAAAAAATGGAATTTGAGCGAGCTGCTTTTTATAAAGTGAAACTCGAGAAGTTAGAGAAATTTCAAAGCAAATCGCTGGTGGTGAACCGTAAGCTGACGGATATCGATGTGATTACCATTGCCAGTAGTGAAACCGATGCCTTTATCAATTACTTACAAATCAAAGAAGGTGCTATCATCTTTTCGAAGAATGTTGAAATCAAGAAGAAACTAGACGAAACGGACGAAGAGATTTTGAACATGGCCGTGCAGGAGCTTCGCAGTGAGTACAAGAGCAACAACATGGAAGTATTTACCAACGTGGCCCTTTCGGTTAAGTCTGATGAGTTTGAAAATGTAGTACCGCAGATAGGTGATAAGAAAAAGTTGGTTGACTTGTCTTTAAAAAATGCCCTCTACCTAAAGCGGGAAAGAGAAATTAGTAAGGAAGAAAAGAAAACAAAGAAGAATGAAGTTCTCCACATCATGATGGAAAACCTTCGTTTGGTACAATACCCAAAAATTATTGAGTGTTTTGACAATTCAAATTTTCAAGGAACAAATCCAGTAGCGGCCATGGTACGATTTGTGGATGGCAAGCCAGACAAAAAGGGTTATAGGCACTTCAATATAAAAACCGTGGTGGGGCCAGATGATTTTGCTTCGATGAAGGAAATTGTGGGCAGACGCTACAAACGGATTATGGAAGAGCAAGGTGAATATCCGCAGCTGATTATTGTGGATGGAGGCAAAGGTCAGCTCAGCAGCGCATGCGAAGCTTTGAAAGAATTGGGTCTTTATGGAAAAATACCCATCGTGGGTATTGCTAAGAAGTTGGAAGAAATTTATTATCCCGAAGACCCCTTGCCCTTATTAATTAGCAAAAAATCACCTGCTTTATTTTTGATCCAGCGCATTCGCGATGAAGCCCATCGTTTTGGCATTACCTTTCATCGACTGAAGCGCAGCAACGCAACGTTTGTCACTGCACTTGAAACTATTCCCGGCATTGGTAAGAAAACAGCCGATAAACTATTGTCGCATTTCAAATCTTTTAAAAAAATAAAGGAGGCGAGTGTAGAAGAATTAACGGAAATGGTTGGCGAAAGCATGGCCAACAAAATAAAGAATCTTGGAGATTAGATTCATCTCGATTTCTTTCAATTTGAAACAATCAATTGATCTTCCTTAGCTTCTCCATCTGCGATTCCTTTACTTTTTTGATTTGAATGGCTGCATTTGAAATGGAGTCTTGCGCCTTTTTGTTGTTTTCGATTTTGATTTTCAATGCAGCGTTTTCCAGTTTGTTTGCCTCCAATGCTTTTTCCAGTTTCACTTTTTCCAATTCATTGTTGGTCAGTTTGGTTGCCAAATCTTTCCCTTGATTGGCAAAGCGAAGCGTTTGCTTGTCAACTGCATCCAATGCTTGCTGCGATTCGTCAATTTGATTCTGCATTTTTTCACGATAGAAGCGCACACCAAATTGATAGGTGAGTTTCTCCAATTGCTTTTGAATGAAATCAGCATCTTTTGTTTCCCACTCTGTAAGGCGAACGCCCAACCACACCGTTACCACATTTCCACTTTCGGTGGTGAGGGCGTAAATCACGCCTTTGGGGTACACCGTGCCATTGATGTTCGGGTTGGTGACCACCACGGGGTCGGACGTTAAAAATTTTATTTTGCCAATCTCCTTTAAAAATTTGTTGAGCGAAGCATTTACATCAGCGCGTTTACCCTCTAGGTTGGTCGAAAAACCTTCGGCTGTTTCGGATTTTACTTTTTCGGAATGTTTTTTTACCGTCAAAGATTGCGCGGTAACAGTATAGGCAGAGACGATAATAGCAATAACGGTAATAAACTTGTTCATAGTTGTAGTGTTAATAGAGATAGTTTAAAAAATGGGTACTTTCAACTTTCAAAGCTACGAATAATGAACAAAGTTTTAATAACGGGTGCATCGGGTTTGGTAGGGTCACGCTTGACGGAGTTGCTGCTTTCCAAAAAGATGGAAGTGGTGCATGTGGGCCGGACTAAAAGAAATGGTTCAGTGCCTTCTTTCGCTTGGGATGTGGACAAACAGCAAATGGATGCTAAAGCCTTGGCAGGAGTGGATACTATTGTACACTTAGCCGGTGCAGGCGTGGCCGACAAACGCTGGACACCTACCCGAAAGAAAGAGATTCTCGACAGCCGCGTTCAATCCACTCGATTGCTGTTCCAAACACTGAAAGAAAAAAAGCACTCTGTCAAAAACATTGTCTCTGCTTCTGCCATAGGTTATTATGGTTTTGGTTTGAGTGACCAACTGTTTACAGAGGAGCGCCCGCCCGCCACCGATTTTCTCGCAAGTGTAACCACCGAATGGGAAAAAGAGGTGGATGCCATAAGAGAATTGGAAATCCGCGTAGTTAAAATCCGGATTGGGATTGTGCTAAGTAATAAGGGTGGAGCATTGAAAGAAATGGCCAGGCCTATCCAATTCGGTGTAGGTGCACCTCTCGGGACTGGCCAACAAGTGATGAGTTGGATTCATATTGATGATTTGTGCGAAATGTTTTGCAAAGCCATCGAAGACCGTTCTCTTGCAGGTGCTTATAATGGAGTAGCTCCCAATCCTGTCACCAATGCTGAGCTTACCAAAGCAATCGCAAGAGTTTTGAAAAAGCCATTGTGGCTGTCCAACGTGCCTCCATTTGTATTGCGATTATTGGTAGGAGAGATGGCGGATATTGTAGTGAATGGGAGCAAGGTGTCGGCAGAGAAAATTTTGGCCACGCGTTTTAAGTTTCAGTATTGGCAAATAGATGACGCCCTACGAAATCTACTCAGCAAAAATTAACGTCATATCACTTACGACTTTGTGTCTTCGTGGCGAAACGTGTAGCTTTGACTTTCAATATTAAAAAGAATTATGAAAGCAAAGCCTAAGAAGAAGAAAGAAGCTGACATAAAAATTTCATTAGAAGAAGAACATCGTATCCGCAAGGCGTTTAAAGACAAGGATTGGGCGGAGATCAAAAGCTCCGACTCGTGGGTGATCTTTAAGGTGATGAGTGAGTTTGTAGAAGGCTTTGAAAAGCTCGCTAAGATTGGTCCTTGTGTTACAATTTTTGGTTCGGCTCGCATCAAGCCAGAAAATAAGTACTACAAAATGGCCGAGGAAATTGCCTACCAATTGGTGCAGCAAGGATATGGTGTGGTAACAGGTGGTGGCCCCGGCATTATGGAAGCCGGAAACAAAGGAGCTAACCGTGCTGGAGGAAAATCGGTAGGGTTGAATATTTATTTACCGCACGAACAAAAAGGCAATTCCTACATCGACCCAGATAAGCTAATTACCTTCGATTACTTTTTTGTACGTAAGGTAATGTTTGTGAAATATTCCCAAGGCTTCATTGTAATGCCCGGGGGCTTTGGTACGATCGATGAATTGAGTGAAGCCTTAACCTTAATTCAAACTAAGAAGATTGGTCGGTTTCCGATTGTATTGGTGGGCAAAAAATTCTGGGGTGGCATGATTGATTGGATCAAGGAAGTGTTGGTGGATGAAAAAATGATCTCACCCGAAGACTTAGACTTGTTCAGCATTGTAGATACCCCTGAAGATGCTGTTCAGGTAATTGATGATTTCTATGCGAAGTATTTGCTGTCGCCTAATTTTTAACGAGGGTGGAAAAAAAATGATTTCGAAAAGCTGAAACATTTATCGTAATATTACGATTAAGTACAACATGGGACTCACGAAGACAGAAGAATTCACTAAAACGCAAAACGAAGTGGCTGCGCTCGCTAAAGCGCTAGGACACCCAGCACGCATTGCCATTTTGCAGCATTTGATCAAAACCAAGTCGTGCGTGTGTGGAGATATCGTAGATGAATTGCCGTTGTCGCAATCCACGGTTTCACAACATTTGAACGAATTGAAGAAAACCGGTTGGATTAAAGGAAACATCGAGGGACCCAGTGTTTGCTACTGCATTGACGAGAAGTCGTGGAGCAAGGCCAAGAAAACGCTGGTTGATTTACTGGAGAGCTATGAGGGTACCAATTGTTGTTAACCTTTTTTTTGATCATATTCATCGCAATATTACGATAACAAAAACTAAAAATAACTTATATGACCACTACAGAAACATCCGAACAACTGAAACAACTGGTAAAAGAAAAGTATGGCCAGATTGCCGAACAGAGTAAAGCAGAAAATGAATCGAGTTGCTGCGGAGCGACTTGTGGATGTGCCACCGTGGACTACACCTTGATGGCCGATGACTACAGCCAATTGAATGGCTATGTGGCCGATGCCGATTTAGGCTTGGGCTGCGGTTTGCCAACTGAGTTTGCTCAAATCAAAGAAGGCGACACAGTAGTTGATTTGGGATCGGGCGCAGGCAACGATGCCTTTGTAGCTCGCTCCATTGTGGGCGAAAAAGGAAAAGTAATAGGCATCGATTTCACCGACAAGATGATTGAGAAAGCTCGCGCGAATGCGAAGAAGTTAAATTTTACGAATGTTGAATTCCGTCAAGGCGATATTGAGAACATGCCGTTAGCGGGAAACAGTGCCGATGTGGTGGTGAGCAATTGTGTGTTGAACTTAGTGCCCAATAAAAAGATTGCGTTTGAAGAAACTTTTCGCGTGTTAAAAAAAGGCGGCCACTTTAGCGTATCGGATATTGTATTAGTGGGCGATTTGCCGGAAGGCTTGCAAAAAAGTGCGGAGATGTATGCTGGTTGCGTGTCGGGCGCGATTCAAAAAATGGAATACTTGTCGATAATTAAAGAAGCAGGTTTCAATAAAATTGATATTCAAAAGGAAAAGCGCATCACCTTGCCGGATGAGATTTTGAAAGAGTACTTGTCGCCCAAAGAAATGGAGGACTTTAAAACAGGTAACACCGGTATTTTTAGCATTACCGTATATGCAGAAAAACCAGAAGCCTGTTGTGGACCGAGTTGTTGCAATTAATATTTATCTAACAAATAAGCTATGAATACAATGTTCTCAATCAGAAAATCAAATTTGGCTGACGAGTCAAGTATCATTCAGTTGCTAAAGGATTGCAAGTTGCCCACTCAAGATATCAGCACTAATACAATTGATTTCAGAATAGCTACTAGTAATGATAGACTCGTTGGATGTATCGGAATAGAATCTTACGGAGAGGATGTTTTATTGAGGTCATTTGCAGTTTCCAATGAATTTAGAAACAATGGCTTGGGTTCTGAACTTTTGCAATGGGTACTAAAAGAGTGTAATGAGGCCGGAGTAAAAAAAATTCATCTGTTAACAACCACGGCAGAGAAGTATTTTATTAACCATGGCTTTATTAAATCCGACAGATCCACCGCTCCTAATTTAATCCTAAGGACAACGGAGTTTTCTGAAATTTGTCCTGCATCATCTAGCTATTTGACTTTTGAAATTTCGGGTATCAAGAAAAATTTAAGTATGGCGTCACAAAAAACCAATTCATTGTTTCCACTGCTAAATACTTCTACAGAGAGCTTGATTGGACAGTTTGATGAAATACCAACGGAGCGTAAAAAACTTTTGCATGAGCTGACCCGCTACATCCAAACAGCCAATGACAAACCGGTGTACTTAAATTTCATTTGCACACACAATTCACGCAGAAGTCATATATCTCAACTGTGGGCACAAGCAGCAGCTTATTACTTTGATGTAAAAAGCATCACCTGCTTTTCTGGAGGAACGGAAGCGACTGCTTTCAACCCTCGTGCGGTAAAAGCCATGCAAGAGGTCGGGTTTAAAATTTCTGTTATCAAAGAAGCAGACAATCCGCTTTACAAAGTTGCATACGCTGAGGATGCCGAGCCTGTCACTGCTTTTTCAAAAAAATACGATGACTCCTTCAACAATAATCCGGGCTTTGCTGCTATCATGACGTGTTCACACGCAGATGAAAATTGCCCATTGGTGATAGGGGCTTCCGCCAGAATTGCAATCACCTACGATGATCCCAAGGAATTTGACGATACACCACAAGAAGCTGCTAAGTATTCTGAACGTGTTCAACAAATTGGAAGGGAAATGCTATTCGCCTTTTCACAAGTAAACTGATAGTTGGCTTAATTCGCCAATGCAATTTTTAGAATAGCAGCACATTTCCAGTCTGATGCTTTCAACTGCTGGGCAGCAAATCATAATTGCTGTCGTGGTTATGACAAAGCATCCTTGAGCACATCATGAAAAATTCGATACTTTTATACAAATTTAATCTAACAACGACTCATGGAACACAGCTACTACAACCCCGAAGACTTAAAAAAATTTGGCAACATTGGCGAATGGGAAAAAAATCTGGCCGACAAGTTTTTCTCTTGGTATGGCGATGTATTTAAGGAAGGTGACCTTACCGTGCGCGAAAAGTCTCTGATTGCGCTGGCAGTAGCGCACACAGTGCAATGCCCTTATTGTATTGATGCCTATACCCAAGACTCGCTGGAAAAAGGGGCTACTGAGAAAGCCATGATGGAGGCCATTCACGTGGCAGCCGCCATCCGCGGGGGTGCTTCGCTGGTACATGGTGTGATGATGATGAATAAAGCCAAGAAACTATCTATGTAAATTCGTTGTTGGTTGGTCGTAAGTCGTTGTTCGCAACCTCCAACAATCAACGAAAATTGAAATGATCAAATCCCTACATGCACGCCACCACCAATTTGCGCAACAAGAGCGCCAGGTAGAATTTCTTTCCAACGGAATTTTTAATAACGGAACACTACCATCCTTTGAAAAGAAGATCGGCTCGGTAGGATTTTTTCCATTGAAGCCATCGGCTATTGAAATCTTTCAGGTGAACATTGGCTACATGTGCAACCAGGTGTGCAAGCACTGCCATGTGGATGCAGGCCCTGACCGAAAAGAGATCATGACGCGCGAAACAATGCAGCAGTGTTTGGAGGTGCTCGAGCATACTAAAATCAAAACCCTCGATATCACCGGTGGCGCACCGGAAATGAATCCTGATTTTCGTTATTTCGTAAGCGAGGCGCACAAACGAAGAGTGAGGGAAATTATCGTGCGGTCCAACCTCACCATCATTCGATCCAATCCAAAGTATTACGATCTCCCACAGTTTTTTAAAGAGAACAATGTTCGCGTTTGCTCCTCACTTCCTTTCTATAGTGCCGACAAAACCGACCGCCAGCGAGGTGAAGGCGTTTTCAAAGATTCGATTGAGGCGTTGCAGCAATTGAACAAAGTGGGCTACGGCAAGGAGGGCAGCGGTATGGTTTTAGATTTAGTTTACAACCCGGCAGGAGCTTTTTTGCCAGGCGACCAAAAAGGATTGGAGCGCGATTTCAAAAAGGAATTGAAAGACCATTTTGGAGTGGAGTTCAACAACTTGTTTACCATTACCAACATTCCCATTAGTCGCTTTTTGGATTTTTTGATTGAGTCAGGCAATTATGAGGGTTATATGGAAAAATTGGTGAATGCCTTTAATCCGGCAGCCGTGGCGGGCGTGATGTGCCGCAATACTATTTCAATAGACTGGCAGGGCAATCTCTATGACTGCGACTTTAACCAGATGCTTGGTCTAAAAACTGAACCGAAGGCGGGTCAGCATATCAGCACGTTTGATGTGACCAAATTGGAAGACCGCAACATCGTGATCAACAATCATTGCTTTGCCTGTACCGCAGGGGCAGGAAGTAGCTGCCAGGGAGCAACAGCATAAAATTCATACCAAAATATATTTATATGGAGAGCGCAATCAATTGGATTGAAATAGCAGGACACGCAGGTGCATTTTTAAGCAGTGTTACCTTTATACCCCAAGTGTACAAGGCTTGGCAAACCAAAAGCGTAAGAGACCTTAGCCTTACCATGATGTTCATTGTATTTACCAGTACCATTGTTTGGTTGGTATATGGTATATCGCTAATGTTGTGGCCGGTGATTTTAGCAAATGGATTTGTTGGCTTTCTAAGTGGATTATTGATTTACTTTAAATTTACATTTTCAAAGAAATAAAATTTAAGATACTGATGCGCCCATACATTTTAAGAGAAACCAATTGGAAGGCCATTCAAGAAACAAAATTTGAAGTAGCTGTTTTGCCTTGGGGCGCCACCGAGGCGCACAACTATCACTTGCCATATGGAACGGACATCATCGAAGCGGAAGAGGTTGCTGCCGAAGCAGCACGCTTGGCATGGGAGAAAGGCGCAAAAGTAATCGTCTTGCCCTGCATTCCATTTGGAGTCAACACCGGACAATTTGATGTAACACTCGACATTAACATGAACCCCAGCACACAGTTGGCTGTTTTGCACGATGTGGCCGATACGCTCAACCGACAAGGCATTCACAAGCTGATTATTTTTAACAGTCACGGGGCCAATCATTTTAACAATGCCATCCGCGAGTTGGGCTTAAAATTTCCGGACATGTTTTTGTGTGCTTGTAATTGGTTTCAGTCGGTGGATCAAAAACTCGTTTTTGAAAACAAAGATGACCATGCTGGCGAAATGGAGACCAGCGTCATCATGCACCTTCAACCCAATTTAGTGCGACCGCTCTCAGAAGCGGGTGATGGCAAGGCGAAAAGATTTGCTTTTGCAGCGATGCAAGAAGGCTGGGGGTGGGCCGAGCGCAGGTGGACAGCGGTAACAAAAGATACTGGGGTTGGCGATCCAAGCAAGGCATCCGCAGAAAAAGGAAAAAGATTTTTTGAAGCAACAACACAAAAGGTGAGCGAGTTTTTTGTGCAGGTGGCCAAAACCGATAGAAAGAATTTTTATTTATAGACTTTGTTTACAGCTAAAAACTGTTTTCAACTAATAAGAGCAAATGGGTTTTTCAAATTACGATATAGATCATTAACTCAGTTTCTAAGCACAAATTTCAAAACTAGTATTCCCATTTTCAAATTTGCTGAATTTCTAGCTAAATCGTTTCGTCAACACTTCTACAAATTCTTCATACTCCTCGCTTTCCCGATCCCAATGCGGATAGGTATCTCCCAAGTGGGCGAGGGCGCGCGAAAGTGTATCCAACGAGTCAAGATAATCAATTTCTTCTGTAAAAATTTCAAAATCACCTTTAAACAGAATTTTGGTGAACATGAATTTTTGATTGATGGTAAGGTTATCTTTTAACTTGCCCACTTTTTGTTTGGCCAAGTTTTCACCTACCGTGGTAGTTTCTTTTATCGTTTCATGTTTTATAGGGTCAGCAAAAATTTTTTCTTGCTCAACTTTAACAAGTACTGACGGGATGCCTATTTTTTGAGGAGCCATCGGCTTGGTTGAAAAAAAATTATCGAGGTTGAGCGGAAGGCTTTTTGAAAACGCGGTAATGTATAGTTCCACATCTTCTGGCGTAAAATTTACCTCTTCTAGAATATGATCGAGCATAGCGAATGCCTCTGTCCCTGTCACCAGATCTGCTTTTTTATCTTCCAGTCTTTTAACTAAATTTTCAAGTGGTGCCTGATTGATTTTTAAATACTTCACCTCTTCTTTCAGAATGGCGGTACTTAAAAATCCATTTCCGTGGCGGTCAAGTGTGTCTGAAAAATAATCGTACGGTGCCAACAGCAAATTAAGGGTGCGTACGACTGAAGATTTCAGGAGCGGCTGAAAATCGTTTTTGCTGATCGAGATGTGGTTCGACAGAATGTTCTGAAGGTTTTCCATCGCCTCCTTCACTTCAGCTACTTGATAATCGAAGTAGGGGCTTTTGAGTTTTAAAATCTCTTGCCTCCAATTATGTTTTAATTCGCGCACTACAAACAGGTTTACTTGTTTGATGTCGCTTAAGTTTACTATTTCTGGGCCGGTTATTTTTTCTTTTTTAGCAAAGAAAGATTCAGCCAATAAAGTGGCATAGGCGTGGCTATATTGTTCTACCTCTTTTTGGCTAATTTTTTCGTCCATGTGGGGTGTTGAATTTAACGTTGGGTAAAGATAGTAATTGCCTGACTACCCTAAAATAGTGCTAAGATAAATCTACTTTGTACTCGTAGGTTGGGGACATAAAATATACGTGAGCCATGATGAAGGAATCGTATAAAATGCTGCCTCTATAATGACCAAAGTAGTAAAATGATTTACTTTGCACCATGTTTATTGAACCACATATTGGTCGCAATGGGCGCGAGGAAAAAAACGGATGGATCGAAGTCATCAGCGGCTGTATGTTTTCAGGCAAAACAGAAGAACTGATTCGTAGATTAAATCGGGCGTTGATTGCCAAGCAGAAAGTAGAAATTTTTAAGCCCACCGTTGATAAGCGTTACGATGACGAGAAAATTGTTTCGCATAGCGAGCGCGAGATTCGATCAACACCCGTAAATTTTGCTGGTGACATATTATTGCTGACTGGCGACTGCGATGTGGTGGGCATAGACGAAGCACAATTTTTTGACGATGCCATTGTTGATGTGTGTAACACTCTTGCCAACAGCGGCAAACGTGTAATTGTAGCAGGGCTCGATATGGATTATACAGGCAAGCCTTTTGGGCCGATGCCGAACTTATTGGCCGTGGCCGAATTTGTAACGAAAGTCCATGCCATTTGTGCCCAAACAGGTGAGTTGGCTTCTTTCTCCTATCGATTGAATCCAAACCAATCGCAACTGCTACTGGGCGAAAAAGACCACTACGAAGCACGCAGCCGCAAGGCTTTTTATAGTGATCAAAAAAAATCAACCGAGTAACGTGCTGCACAAAACACGCGGAATAGTTTTTCGCCTTACTCGCTATGGCGAAACATCCATCATTGTTTCGATCTTCACCGAACTGTTTGGGCTGCAATCCTACATCGTCAATGGGGCTCGCAGCAAAAACGGAAAGGGAAAAATTGCCTTGTATCAACCGCTTACATTGCTGGATTTAGTAGTGTACCACAAAGAGAACGCCTCCATCTTGCGCATAAAGGAAGAGCGGTGCTACCATCCGTATCAAACGCTTACTTCTGATTTCAAAAAATCAACGATCGCTCTTTTTCTTACCGAGATTATTAACAAAGCGGTGAAGGAGCAAAGCCATGCGCGAGAGATCTCACAATTTTTGTCAGAAGCATTTATCACATTGGACCAAATGAAAGCAGGCTCTGAGAATTTTCATTTGATTTTTTTGATTCACCTAAGTCGCTATTTAGGATTTGGTCCCTTTCAGCCGAGTGAAATCCTCAATCCATTTGAAAGCGACCAAGCCGAGCAGAAGATTTTAGAAAAGTTGCTGAGCGCGGACTTTGAAACCTCCATTGCCATTACCCAAATTCAGCGTAGAAACTTGCTCGATGTGTTGTTGCGTTTTTTTTCTACACATGTTGATTCGTTGGGCGAAATCAAATCGTTAGCGGTAGTAAGGGAAATGGTGGGGTGAAAAGTAGGCAGCAGAAAGCAAGCCATGTAGCGCTAGACCTCTGCCGACTATTCTTCATGGATTATCCCAATCAAAATAATCATCCTTTTCTAACTCCAACTCCTTCTTTTTCTTTTTTCCTTTTAGCTTGAAGGCATCCTTTAACTCTTGTACTTCTTTTTTTAAGTCACTGATGATTTTCTTTTTTACAGACGCTTGGTCGTAGCTGATTTGATATTTAGCGGTTGTGCCGGTGATTTTTAGAAACAATCGGGTTTGACCTTTACTATCCTCTTCAATTGCACCGAAGGCCTCATCGGGGTCTATTTTCTTTTTGTTGCGCAGGGGCACCACTACACGGTAGTCAATTTTTTGATTGAACAAATGTGTTCCGCTCAATTGAATAGTGGTGGCGTTGCTTTTGATTTCCATTTGCGGAATATAAATCATTTCGTTTTCGATGTGGATGTCGTTTTTTAAATCGGCAAAGCGAAGTTTGCTCAAACTTTCATCGTCCAAATAGTTGTTTAAGCCTTTCAATGGTTCGAAATTATTAAGTTCCCCATTTTTGATGCTTGCACTTACATCGGCCACCAATGTTTTGGAAATGAGTTTAAGGTTTTCTGTCATTGAAAAGTCCAACCCGACATCAGCGGTGGCTTGGCCTTTCAAGTGCTTGTCTTGAATAAAATCTTGATAGAAATTTTCAAACACATAAAATACACTGTCGACATGAATGCCCTTTAACTTGAACGTGGTAGAGACATCAACATCTTTCCCGCTTTTTGCCTCAGCCACGCCATCTAAACTTAGTTCGCCACCCATTGCGTTCATCGACAAGTTTCTGGAAATAGCCACTTGGTTTTTCACCAATAAATTTCCCTTAATGTTGGTAGGATGGAAGCGCTTGTAAGAAAGATTTTTTACATCGCAGTTAAAATTCAAATACAAGTTGGGCGATATGCTGAATTTGTATTGAGTGGAGTTGCTTTCGCCAAAGCCAAGCACAAAAAGTTGGTCGCCATCTATGTAATCAGATTTTAAATCTGCCTCAATGCCGATGGGTTGGTTTTCAAAAAGCAAAAAGGTGATGATGTTTTTGAAGAAACCATTCATTAAGAAATCGCTTTTCTCGAATTGGCCTCGCAAATTGCTCATGGCTAAATCATTGTTATTGAACTGTAGCGCTCCGTTGATGTCAGTAAATTTTAGCGCCTGCTTGCCGAAAACGAAATTCAGATCCCTTAAATCTAACGTGCCTTCTGTTTTTACTTTTTGCGCGGTAGCTTTTTTCTTCAGCAATGCAAGTTCGCCTGCCACCGAAAAATCTGCTGTAATGATTCCTTCAACTTTTTTTAATGTTTCGATAGGGAAAAAATTTTGAAGTGAGCCAGCATCCAATTCACCTTTAAAAGAAAAATCAATGACTGGCTTTTCGAGATTTTGAATGGTGAGGTTGGAAGAAAATGATTTTCCATTCAGGTCGCCCGTCATATTTTTTAAAAACAATTCAGCTTTTTGCAACTGACTAAACGAAGGTGTGGCAAAGGAGCCTTCCAGATTGGCATGCTCAATTCTCGCATCGTAGTCAGGATGAAAGAAAGTGGCATCCTTGCATCCAAAAGAAATCGAAAACATGGGTTCTTTGGTGTTACTGATTTCGCCCTTCACAGCCAAATCAAAAAATACAGCGCCCTTGCTTTGATATTTTAAAAATGAGTTGCTTACATCAGCTGGCAACAACGCTAGCAACGTTTGTAAGCTGGCATCTTTTCCTTTTGCTGTAAGGTCGATTTTATTTTTGGTTTTAAATTCATAATTACCTGCAATGGTAAAGACGGTTTTGTTGATTTTTAAATTACCCGAATGGATGATGACATTCTTCTTCAAATCATCATAATCTACTTGTGCCTGTAGAATAAATTCTTTTTCCCTCAAAAAAAGTTGATTGCCAATACCGATTTGGTGAGAGGTAATGGTTCCACGTGTATCGATTTTATACACATCACTTCGCACCGAAATGGAAGTAGTCAAGCTTTCGCTGCTGAGCACGTGGTGCTGGTGCGATTGATAATCGTTGTAGTTAAAGGATGTGCGGCTCAGCTTTACGTTTTTTAAATCGAACGAAATGCTGCCCCCGCTTTGTTCACCGGGCTTTACAATGGTAAAATTGTTTTTTCCTTTGTTATCTATTTTTAAATTGGTTTCGCTGTCGTTTACTTGAAGCCCACGGATAGCATAGTTGCCGCGCCACGCATCGATCGGGTTCATGTAAAACGAAATACGCTTCGCTGTAAGTAGTGGATATTCTCCCGGGTGGCTATCTTCTACGTATACATCCGTAAACACAATAGCTAGGTTAGGAAAATCGCGCCATGTAGAAATTTCAACCCTCCCAATTTTTACAGGCGTGTTCAGACTTTTATTCGCCTCGGCAATAAATTCTTGAATGATGCGGTCTTTGAATAAGAAGAGCGAGGCAAGCAACCCAATCAGCAAAACGGCCAAGCCCAACCCAACATATAAAATGATTTTTGTTACCTTCTTCAAAGTTTAAAAAATTGTGTTTAAAGATAAGACGAGCAATAAGTAAGTTTTCGCTACAGAAAATCACGATCGCCCAATCAGTTTAAATGAGTTCAAGAGAAACTGAGTTAGTAAGACGCGCTAAGTCACTTAGACCTAATGGGACCCAATTCATTCCTTTTTGGACAAGCCGCTCTAAATAAATGTAGTCATTGAAAAGAACACAGGGAACATGAATTTGGGCTTGCAGGCCTGCATGTTCTCCTAAAGATCTATTTCCTGCCATAACTGATTTATCTGCATCAGCCATATTAAAATTTCCGTTTTTGCATTGAAGCGATAAAATTGGCGCGTGAGGAATTGAGCCAAGCGGTAATACCCAAAGGATGTCCAGTCCTCCATCTTTGTCAGGAAGCCAGGGGTCTGGATTGGCCTTAAAGCCTAATGTTTTCAAGTGTGTCAAAAATTGATTTTTTTTCTTTTTTTGATCTCTAGGGAATCCTACTCTATGAATAGCTCCAGTGGTCCTGAGTTTCAGTCTTTCAGCTACACTACATTCAAAGTCCCTTGATCTTTTTCCAACACTACGAATTGAAATCATATCCACAATAAATTTCAAATAGTCATCATCTAGGGAGTCGAATCGTTTAGTGACTGCATTAAAACTAAATGGTAAATTATATCCTTTGCTCGTGAAATGAGTTTCTAATAAGGCAACAGACTTATTAATTGCAGCTTCAGAATCAAACTCCTTTGTAAGTTCCCTTAATTCATCAATTAACGATAAGCTCTTACCCTTTCCAGTTAAATCAGAAGCAGTGATTACCCGTGATTTAGAAGTATTAAGTTCTTGAACAACAATTTCAAAGAATTCAAAAAGACAGTAAGCAGCCATTTATTTATTAGCAATGTATTTCTTAATTTCCGCATCAAAAGCCTTGTAGGCATCCAAAGCATTGGTGTCTTCCTTAGTTTTCTTACTGCCGGATGACATTTTCTTCAGAAGGGTTCCTATTTGTTTGGTAAGTTTAATTAATCTTTTCTTGCTCTCCTCAGTTGTATCCACATAGATCTCAGCATCCGCTAGACTCTTACCTGAATGGAGTACGGCACTAGCAACTTTTGAACTTAAGACACGAGCGTATGTCGATATTTCTCGAGTATCTGAAACGACCTTAGTATCAGAATTTCTTGCCCCTTTCTCTTTTTTGCCGTATAAATCATCAAGAAGAAGAGCAAATTTTTTCTTATCAAAACTGATTACCTCAAGTGTTTTAGGATCTGTTTCTAATTCAAGAAATGCGGCAGTACCTGACCTTTTTAATGCTTCACTTAGGTTAGCAAAATCGTCACCCGCTGGTATTTGTTCTTTTGCTTGTTTAAGCACTCTTAATGGAATTAGAAAACCCTTTGCTGTAGTTTTAGAAAGCTGTGTCTCACGTAGTATTCTATCGATACCTCCTGGCCGTTTACTCTCCTCCTCTAAATATTGTGCCTTGCTCAATGGTGGCCAATCGCGAAATCCAAACAAATGCCGTACACCCAAATAGACCCTGAGGGCGTCTTCTTCTTTTGCTGTTGGTTTGTTGTGAAATACAAGTACCGGTATAGACTCTAAATCTTCGAGATGATCTGATGATGAGTACTTTGCTGGATTACTTCTAATTTCCTTTATGGCAGCTAACCTTCGATTACCTTCAATTACTACCAATCTATTTTTACTCCCTCGTTTAACCACAAGAGGCTCAAAATCAATAAAGCCATTTTGAAGAAATGAGTCAACAAGTTCAACTGCATAATAAGGTTCTCCAAAAATTTGCTTTTGAATTTGTTCCTGAGTATTTCCTATCATCTTGGTTGCGAATCTTGGATTTTCTGGATCAAAGTCAAGTAAATCTGGAGATACATATTCTATCGCCACATGAGAGACCGGAGCAGAAGCTGGCATATTGTTAGGATTTTAATTATGGAAAGAGCATTATAAATTCAAAAAGGTAACTAAAAATGCCTAAAGCATTAGAAAACTAGTAAAACTTGACGGAAATGCAAGACCTAAGTCTAAATCCTTTATTGATTAAGATAGTTTAAAACAGGAGCGACAATTACTTTTGACAATTTGGGAGGAACGGAATTTCCTACTACCCTATATTTATCCAATAAAGTTCCGTCTAATTTCATTTTGGACGATAGACCTTGAATTTTGGCACACTCCCTCCATGACAAGCGCCTATTAAATTCACCTTGTAATTTCCATTTGTCGGTCGAAACAAACGACATTGGGCTTCCTTTCGGATGTAATGGCACATGATGACCATGAGCAACAATTGTAAAACTGGGTTCGTCCCACGCTCTTTTTCGATTTCGTGTTAAATAATGACCATGAAAAGATCCATCATAGAATTCCCCTTCAGGCCACTCTACCATGCCTCCAATGACGTCTCTAAGAGTTCTGGATTCATTTCTTCCATCACTTCCATGGGTCACCTTTGGAAAAGAGTATTTGAAGTCCTTAATCGTTTTCTTTACCCCAACAAGAAATACTCTCTTTCTGGTTTGTGCCACCCCATACTCAGACGCGTCAACTTGGGAATAAGTAATATTATATCCCAATTCTGAAAACGCCCTAATTTGTTCTTGGATAAACCAACCTCTGCCAGCTGAAAGCATTCCCCTTACGTTTTCCACAAAAAGAAATTTAGGCTTAACTAGTTTTAGTGCTCTCAGGAATTCTTCAAATAGAAAGTTTTTATCGTTTTGGTGAATATCTCTTTCTTCCAATTCCTTCCACCTTCTTCTTGCTGCTTCGCTAAATCCAGTGCATGGATAACATCCTATAAGTATATCAGCTTGAGGGAATAACTTCACTTTTCTTATATCACCTAAATGAAAATCAACATCATTAAAAATAGATTTATAAGCATAGGCAGCATGTTGGTCGTTGTCATTTGCCCAAATGATTTCTGCGCCCGCTTGCTTAACGCCATAGTCAAATCCACCACAGCCAGAAAACAATGAGACTGCCTTTATTTTGTGCATATAAACGAGTTGATCTCTTAACAAATACAATATTAAATACTAACCGATAAAAAAGAAATCAGTTTGGTTTTTAGACCAACAAAAAAGCCACTACTTTTTAGTAGCGGCTTAAACTTTTAAGTGGGAGCTGAGGGGTTCGAACCCCCGACCCTCTGCTTGTAAGGCAGATGCTCTGAACCAGCTGAGCTAAGCTCCCATTTTAAGGACTGCAAAGGTAAAAGAGATTTTTGTTTGCGCAAAAATATTTTTCTTCAGGCCTTAGCCTATTCCCAATAATCATACTGCATATACCTCGCAGCTTCCTGTGCAACTTCCTTTCCCTGTAGCTTCTCCACCACATGAAAGGACATGTCAATCCCTGCCGAAACGCCTGCAGACAAAATGATTTTACCATTGTCCACAATCCGTTTTTCGGGCGATACTTTTGTGTTCGGGGCAATTTCGTGTAAGGTATCTACTGCCAAAAAGTGGGTGGTGGCCTCCAGATTATCGAGTAAGTTGGCTTTCGCCAAAATCAAAGCGCCTGTGCAAACGGAAAGTACCAACTCGGCATGTTTATTTCTTCCCTTTATCCAATCTAGTATTGCTGGATTATTCATTTCCCTCCGCGAGCCAAACGGACTTCCATCCGCATGATAGCCACCGCCACCGGGAATCAAAAAAATATCCACGGCTGGGCATGTATCAAATGTGTAAGTGGGGGTTACCATCAGATTGTTTCGGGCAGCAATAGTTTCTTTTTCGGCCACAGTAAAAACCTCGTAGGGTTCGCCTATCTTTCGCTTTCCGGTAACGGAAAAAACTTCAAATGGCCCGGCAAAGTCGAGCACCTCCACTTCATCAAATAGGATAATTGCAATTTTTTTCATGAACGGGGCAAATAACTAAACTTTTTTGCTTGTATTGTGCTTTAACTGGGTACTAGATACTTGATGCTGGCTTCTAGCGACCAGTATCCAGCATCTAGGATTCATACAAAGATAAACTAACGATTCAATCAATATGAACTACAAACTTTTCGGGCAATCGGGATTACGTGTTTCAGAATTATGCCTTGGCACCATGGGCTTTGGCACGGAGTGGAAGTGGGGAGCAGATAAGGAACTCAGTCAAAAGATTTTTGATGCCTACGCAAACGCAGGAGGGAATTTTATTGATACAGCCAATCGCTATACGGAAGGCACATCCGAAAAATTTGTGGGCGATTTTATAGCCAAAGACCGCGACCATTTTGTGGTGGCTACCAAATATACCCTTCGCGATCGCTCGGGCGATTTGAATTTTGCGGGCAATCATCGCAAAAATTTGATGCGTAGTGTGAAAGAAAGTCTGTGGCGGTTGAATACGGATTATATAGACGTGCTGTGGGTGCACATGTGGGATACTCTCACGCCCACAGAGGAAATCATAAAGGGCTTGGAAGATTTGATTACCCGCGGCATGGTGCACTACATTGGCATCAGCGATACGCCTGCGTGGGTAGTGAGCCAGGCCAACACGATGGCGCAACTGCGCGGTTGGAACCAATTTGTTGGGTTACAAATAGAGTATAGCTTGATACAGCGCACAGTTGAAGCAGAGTTATTGCCAATGGCAAAGGCCTACGGCATGACGGTGACTCCATGGGCGCCATTGGCAGGCGGTGCATTAACGGGAAAATATTTGAAGGGCGACAAAGGCCGCTTACCAGACACCAGCATTCGCCTAGGTGAACGCTCTGTAACCATCACTAAAAAAGTGGTAGAGATAGCGGATAAATTGGGAGTGACCGCCTCACAAGTTGCCATTAACTGGACGCGCCAACAAAAAGGCCAGAGTATAATTCCAATTGTGGGGGCTACAAAGGAACATCAAGTGCAAGATGTATTGGGGTGTTTGAAATTTGAACTGCCAATGGATTTGATTAACGAGTTAAATGAAGTCTCGAAAATTGAATTGCCCTTTCCGCAAAAATTCTTGACAGAGCCTGGTGTGCAAGATGTTTTGTTTGGTGGGGTGAGAGATAAGATGGTGGATAGTAGGTATTAATAGTCTGCTGTTGGCAGTAAGCAGTAGGCAGGGTTTGGCTGCCGACTGGATACTGCCGACTGCCAACTGAGAAATGGTTACACTAACATTCTACAACTACAAAAAAGGCTTCGGGTGGCTTGGCTTTTTGGCTATGGGCTGGATGCGCTTGCCATTGTGGCGGAATTCAGAAATCACTTTTTGGAAGTTATTGGGTGTGGGGCAGCCAGGCTTTAAACCTCAAGGTGATGGCCGGCAGTGGGCAGTTCTAATCGTCTGGAAGAGAACCCCCGATAAAATTTATTGGTGGCAGAAATTTCTTCAAGCAAAATCAGAAGTTACTTCTTTTCATTTGTTGCCCTTATTCGGTCATGGCTTATGGAGCGGTGTTGACCCATTTGGTCATTTGAAAACAACGAACCTACAATCAAAAAAAGTTGCCGTGCTTACACGTGCTTCCATCAAGTGGAGCAAAGCAAAATTATTTTGGCAAAACGTACCCGCTGTTTCCGAAGATTTAAATCAGTCGTTTCGGCCAGAGTTTACAGCAGGCATTGGCGAAATCCCCTACATCCGCCAAGCTACTTTTAGCGTGTGGAGCAGTGAAGTAGAAATGAAAAAATTTGCCTATCAACATGCGGCACACAAAAAAGTAATCGAAATGACCAAGCAACATAATTGGTATTCGGAAGAGTTGTTTTATCGGTTTGCAGTTGTAAAAATGAAATGGGTTGAGCTGGAGTAAATCTTTTGTGATTTGGTAAATTTCTATCTTTGTCGATAATCCAATTTCATGAACCCCATCTTCAAAAAACTCAACTATAAAGACCAAAAAGAACTGCATATTGTAAACGCACCAGATAGTTTCAAAAAAGAAACCGATGAGATGCATTCTTTAGCGTCTATTAAAAACTCGTTGACCAATACTAAAAGTGTTTCGTTTTTTCTAGCCTTCGTTACCAAACAAAAAGAAGTTGACGAATGGTGCAAAAAGATTGCTACTGTTTTAAGTGATGATGGATTGTTGTGGTTAGCTTATCCGAAGGGGACATCTAAAAAATACAAGTGCGATTTCAATCGTGATACGGGTTGGGAGGTGTTGGGTAAGTTGGGTTTTGAACCCGTGCGCATGATAGCCATCGATGAGGATTGGAGTGTGTTGCGCTTCCGCAAACCAGAAAACATAAAGAAGATGGTGCGTAGCTTTGCGATGACTGAGTTGGGAAAGAAAAAAGTAGCTGCTAACCGAGAGACAAAAAAATAGTCACCAAATTTCTTTTTTGTTCATTCGAATCATTTCAGGATAGCCTTTCCCTTGGCCCAAAGCGGTAACGGCCATCAATATTCTTTTTGTTTTTGTTTGTGCGGTCTTAGCACTTTCAATCCATTTGCTGAAATATTTTTGATGAGAGCCTGACAAGATTTTAAAATAGGAGAAGGCAACGGGTTCATCGCGCAAACATGCCATCAAATCAGGTGAGAGTACATACTTATCATCGTCTGCTGCTAGGATAACTTTTACGTTATCTCCTTGCCGCTTGCCCAAGGCTTTGCGCATGGTGGCATTTACAGGAAGAATGAAATCTCCATCACCCATCGGTATCAAAGCCATTTGCTTGAGTTTAAAAGTATCAATTGTGCCCTTTACTCGAAACGATGCTTTGCTGGTCTTTAATTTTTTTGCTTGGGTGGAAGAGATGGTAATGTATGACCAGCCGGTTTTTTCGCCTTTCTTGTCGAACTTTTCAATAGTGGTATTAAAACGGAGCATTGGAACTCAATATCCAAAAGCAAAGGATAATTTCAAACTTATCGCTTGATTACTTTGGATGCCAAGTTTCTACCATGCCCTTGCATGATGGCGAGATTGATCCAGCTCAATGCAAAATTTTTATAGCAGAGCGGTTGACCTTTTATTTGGTAATTCACCGTTTTAGCTCTACTTTTGCAATCCAAATCGCGGGGTGGAGCAGTTGGTAGCTCGTTGGGCTCATAACCCAAAGGTCACAGGTTCGAGTCCTGTCCCCGCTACTAAGAAGGATAGTGGTTGTAGTAAACCGCTTTTTTATGCAGTTTACTGTATACGTTCTTCACTCAGTTAGCTTTGACAAGATTTACATTGGGTATACTTCGGATTTGGAATCTAGACTGCGTTCTCATAATGAGCTAGCGACAAAAGGTTGGACGATGAAATTCCGACCTTGGAACGTAGTTCATTCTGAGACATTTGAATCCAAGATTCTAGCATTAAAACGAGAGAAAGAGTTAAAGTCTTATCAAGGAAGGTTGTTTATAAGAAATGACATTTTAAAATCATAGGACGGGTTCATATCCGCCAAATGGCGGACACAGGTTCGAGTCCTGTCCCCGCTACTAAGAAAAAAGATAGCGGTTTTAGTAAAACCGATAAAACCTAAACTGGCGGCTTAATCCGCTACTAAAATTTAAAAGCGGCTTTTTAGGTCGCTTTTTTTATTCAAACTGAAGACATCATGTCTGCAACCCACAAGGCCGGTTTTGTAAGCATCGTAGGCAAACCCAACGTGGGCAAAAGCAGCTTAATGAATAAATTGGTGGGCGAAAATTTATCGATCATCACCGCCAAAGCCCAAACCACCCGCCATCGCATCATGGGCATTTTAAATGGCGAAGATTTTCAAATCGTCTATTCCGATACCCCAGGCATTATGGAACCCAAATACGAACTCCACCAGGCGATGATGAGCTATGTGAAAGTTTCGTTAGAAGATGCGGATGTGGTTCTCTTGATAGTAGAATTGGGTGAGAAATTCGATGAAAATCTTTTCGAAAGATTTAAGTCGTTGACCACCCCTATCATTTTGGTGATCAACAAATGTGATTTGGCGATTGGCTCACAAGCGGAAGACAAAGTAGCATATTGGAAGACCTTGATCAACGCCAAAGAAATCATCACCGTCTCAGCAAAAACAGGGCAAAATGTAGAGTTGTTGTTGCAGCGAATAAAAGAAAATCTGCCCACTCACCCTGGCTATTACGATAAAGAGGAGCTTACCGATAGGAGTGAGCGGTTTTTTGCTTCTGAAATGATCCGTGAAAAAATATTCACCAATTATGAGCAAGAGATTCCGTATAGCACCGAAGTGGGCATCGAATCCTTTAAAGATGAGGAGAAGATCATCCGCATTCGCGCCACTATTTATGTAGAGCGCGATTCGCAAAAGGGCATTGTGATTGGAAAGGGTGGAAGCTCATTAAAAAAAGTGGGCACCGAAGCGCGCGAAAGCATGGAAGCTTTTTTTGGAAAAAAAGTATTTTTGGAAACGCACGTGAAAGTGGCCGATAACTGGCGCAAGCAGAAATTGAAATTGAAACATTTTGGATATTTAGATAATTAGTCAACTTTCGATTGACCACAGTCAATGGCACTGTGGACTATCGAATCGTGGACATTGGACTTGATCTTATGGCAAACGTAATAGCAATAGTAGGCAGGCCCAACGTGGGCAAATCAACTTTCTTCAATCGACTGGTAGAACAACGCCAAGCGATTATGGATGACATGCCGGGCGTTACGCGCGATCGGCACTACGGGTATGCGCAATGGACGAACAAATTTTTTACCGTTATCGATACGGGCGGTTACGTAACAGGCTCAGATGATAAGTTCGAATCGCAAATAAGAAGGCAAGTAGAGATGGCATTGGAAGAAGCCACCGCAGTCATCTTTATGGTGGATTGTAAAGATGGCCTTACGGGATACGATAAGGAGTTTGCCAAAGTCATTCGCAAGTCGAAGAAGCCGGTATTTGTGGCGGCCAACAAAGCAGATACGCCAACCAAAACCTTAGAGGCAAACGAATTCTATGAGTTAAACATGGGCGAAGTATTTCCTATTTCTTCTGAGAATGGCTCTGGCACTGGTGAGTTGCTCGATGAACTGGTGAAAGTTTTTCCATCCGAAGACCCCGAAGATCCGGAAGCGGGCATTCCCAAAATTGCCATTGTAGGCCGACCGAATGTTGGCAAGTCATCTCTCTTAAATATGTTGCTAGGACATGAGAGGAGCATTGTCACAGACATTGCAGGTACAACAAGAGATGCCATTCACTCACGTTACAAAATGTTTGGCAACGATTTTATTTTAATCGACACAGCCGGCATTCGCAAGAAGGGCAAAGTGACAGAGGACATTGAGTTTTATTCGGTTCTCCGCTCGCTGCGGGCGTTGGAAGAAAGCGATGTGTGTATTGTGGTGATTGATGCAGAGCGAGGTCTGGAATCACAAGACGTGAACATCATTGTGCTGGCGCAGAAACAAAACAAAGGCATTGTGATCATGGTGAACAAATGGGACTTGATTGAAAAAGACACCAAAACTGCGGACAAGTTTAAGAAAGAGATGTTGGAAAAACTGGCACCCATTACCTACATCCCGTTCATCTTTGCTTCGGTTGTAACCAAGCAACGCATTTTTCAAGTGATTGAAAAGGCGGTGCAAGTGTATAATAATAAAACCAAGAAAATCCCTACTTCGCAGCTCAACGATGCCATGCTTCCGGAAATAGTGCATTATCCGCCAGCGGCCACCAAAGGAAAGCACATACAGATCAAGTACGTTACCCAAGTGGCAGCCAAATCGCCTGCTTTTGCCTTTTTTTGCAACTTGCCCCAGTACATTCAAGAATCATACATCCGGTTTTTGGAAAACCGCCTGCGCGAAAAATTTGACTTTGAGGGGGTGCCCATAAGGCTGTTTTTCAGGAAAAAATAGTTCAGAAATCGGTTGTGGAGGCTTTTTTAGGCCTGAAATTATTCGAAATCGCCAATAATTTTACATACACAGCATCAAATTACCGCTGGCTTATTATATTTGCGCAAATTTTAATAACCTGTAAACTATGAAAAAATTCATCGCATCTGTTATCGTATGTGGCTTTGCTGTAGCAATGGTTGCATGTGGTGGCAAAAAAGTAGAAGAAGCTGCTGCCGCTGCTGATTCAGTGGTAACTGCAGTTGATACTACTGCTGCTAAAGTTGACTCTACTGTTAACGCAGTGGTTGACTCTGCTAATGCAGTAGTGAAGTAATCAATCTCACAAGATTGTTTTCCCGGGAAGGCTTTAGAGATAAAGCCTTTTTTTATTGCCCTCACCCCCGTCCCCTCTCCCCAAAGCGGGGAGGGGTGACTGTATTAACAAATTTTTAGCGAACCTCTAAAGGCGCGGATCCCATTTATTCAATGCATTTGTTCCTCTTTTTGATTTGATGGAAGAAGAAAAAGTTAGGCAATTGCTTCATCAACACGTGCCGCCTTTGGCAGTTGAATATTGTTGGGGACTTTGGAAGACCTATCGCTTCGCATTCAAAACCAAAAAAGCACGACAATCCAAAGTAGGGGACTTTACTTTTCGGCCGGGGCAGCGGCAGCAGATTACCATTAACCACGACTTGCACCCGTATCTTTTTCTAACCACCTACATCCATGAAGTGGCTCACTTGATTGTCCATGGCCAGCACGGTCGCAAAGCCGAGGCACACGGCCACGAGTGGAAAAATGCGTTTAAAAAATTATTGGAGCCATTGCTCACCGAAGAGATCTACCCGAGGCCCCTGCTCACGCTTTTAAAGAAGCACATGGTCAATCCAAAAGCCTCTAGCTATTCTGATTCAAAGCTAACAGCCGCCTTTCGCGGTTATGATGTGTTGAAAGCAAAAGTAATGGTGCTATCGCAATTGCCGGAAGGCAGCATCTTTCATTTACAGAAAAGATGGTTTAAAAAAGGCGAGACCAAACGCACCCGCGCGCTATGTACTGAAATCAAAACCAAAAAAAAATATTTGGTGCCGTTGGATGCCGAAGTAGGCAGCGCCCAGTTGGGGATGTTTTGAACCTTTGAAAACTAAAAAGTGAATGAGTGGTTGAACAAGGCAGATGTTATCTTGCTATTTCCTGATTCCAGACTTTTATAAACGCCCTGTAGCAATTGATAACCAGTTGTTGATTTGTTAGCCGGATCTACAATCCAATATTCTTTCACGCCAAAACGCTCGTAGAGTTCTTTTTTTACTTTCTCATCATGATCTTGATTGCCTTTTGAAAGGATTTCGATGATCAAATCTGGCACACCGTGTATCACATCGTCATCATCGATGATATGCAACTTTTCTGAGCCGACAAAAATCAAATCAGGTTGCACTGCATTTTGTTCTTCATCTAAATAAACATCCAGCGGGGCAAACAACACTTCGCCCAAATCATGCTGCACTACAAACTGATCGATGCTTCTAAAAAGATTGCGAAGGGTGCGTTGGTGTTTTCCTTTAGGGCTAGGTGACATATACAAACGGTTATCAATCACTTCTGCCAATGTGCCTTCTGGCAACATCTCAAAAACCTCCATGGAGGTACGTGGTGGACTTTGAAGTGCTTTTTGCATAGTTAAAGGTAGATTATTTTGGTATTCAATTCATCACGCTTCATTCTTTATTTAAATATCTTACCCTCAATCGCCTTCCTTACATTACCAAATTTTTTCAGCAACTCTTCGGCTTGAATCTCACTCACTTGTAGTTCGTCCATGATCATTTTCACCCCACGGTTCACAAGTTTGTGATTGGTCAATTGCATATCCACCATTTTATTTCCTTTCACGCGGCCAAGTTGTATCATGGCTGCTGTAGAAATCATGTTCAACACTAATTTCTGTGCGGTGCCGGCCTTCATACGCGTGCTGCCCGTTACAAATTCAGGACCTACCACCACTTCAATAGGGTGGTCGACATTCTTTGCTAACTCACTCCCTTCGTTGCAGGTGATGCATCCGGTAATAATTCCATTTTTCTTTGCTTCTTGCACTCCGCCAATCACATAGGGGGTTCTGCCCGAGGCAGCGATGCCCAACAACACATCGTTCAAATTAATGGCGTGTTTTTCTAAATCTTTCCACGCTTGGTGCGGATCGTCTTCAGCATTTTCTACTGCTTTGCGGATAGCTGTGTCGCCACCTGCAATCAAGCCAATCACTTTGCCTTGTGGCATACCGTAGGTGGGTGGAATTTCAGATGCATCTAAAATACCCAATCGTCCACTCGTTCCTGCTCCAATGTAAAACAGCCGCCCGCCTTGTTTCATTTTATCGCCAATCACCTTCACCAATGCTTCAATTTGCGGGATTACTTTTTCCACCGCTAAGGGTACACCTTTGTCCTCACGATTTATGTTGGCAAGCAGTTCGCTCACGCTCATGTGCTCGAGTTGATTGTAGTGAGAAGAAGATTCGGTCGTGGTAGGCATTAGAGATTAGGCATTAGGTGTTAGGGCATTCCAAAATTACAAATCCTTTTTATGATAAAGAGTAAGCCCGGCAATGGGGCCTTCCAAAATATTTTTAACCGTAATGCCTTTATCGTTGGCTACTTGCCGAAGCACATCGCTAAAATAAAATGCAATGGATCCGGTGAAATGAACTTTTACTTGGTGATAGTTGGCATACTTCATCACATTGTTGGTATAAAACGATTCAAAATGTTTGTACACCAATTGATAGCAGTACGGTTCTTTCAGATGTTGAAAAATGAATTTCGCAAAGCTGGCCAAGAAGGCGCTTGGCTTTTCTTGTTGATATACTTTTTCCAATACTTCCTCCCTCGTCCATGGAAAGCGAGCCTTGAATTGTTCGGCTAATTTTTCAGGCATGTTATTTCGGAAGCAATCAAACACCAATTGTCTGCCCAGGTTGGTACCCGATCCCTCATCGGCCAATATCCAACCTAAGTTGGCCACGTTGTCGATTATTTTTTCGCCATCGTATAAACAAGAGTTAGAGCCCGTGCCCAAAATGCAGGCAATTCCTGGCTCGTGTCCGCACAAGGCGCGTGCGGCTGCTAACAAGTCCCAACCAATTTCAATTTTTGCTTCGGGGTAATGCGTGGCAAAGGCGGCTTGAATAATGCGCTGATTTTTTTCAGACGATACACCCGTGCCATAGTAAAAAATCTTGGTGACCGTTTCTGTAGTCAGTGGCATTAACGAATCAGCAATAATTTGCTGAAGATGCTCGATGGGTTGATAATACGGATTGAACCCGGGCGTGTTGGCTTGACCTACTTCGCCATTTTTAAATAAAAATCGCCAATCGATTTTGGAGCCTCCGCTATCTGCTATAATAATCACAGTAAGTTGGTTTTGTTACAACGATGTAAGATGATTATAATCTTTAATAAGTACATACAAAAACTTGATGGGAGGCATATCTGTTTTTACCCCCAACTGTGTCTTTACTTTTTCGGTGATGGCCAACATTGGTTTCTGGTTTCCCAGATCGCGGTTGATTTCTAACGATCGCTGAATAAGTTCTATATCGGATGGGTTTAATTGAACGGCCTGTGGAAAGCTAACCTCATAATTGTTTTCGGGCGATACAAATACATCTTGCGCAGTGGCTTGGCGTTGCTCAATTAACTTGATCACGGTCGTTCCCGCTACCAAATCGCCCAAGCGCTGACCCTTGCCGCCAATGATTACGCTGAGCATAGCGATCAATCCACTTGCAACGTTTAGCTCGATCAATCCAAAAATCCATCGCAACACGTAATCGCCCACATTGGCGGGCGTTCCATTTATTCGCACTACTTTTATTTGCATTGCTCGCTTGCCGGGTGTTTGGCCATTCATAAAAATTTCAAAAAGCAATCGATAGAGTATGTAGGGGATGGAGAGTACGGCCACTAGTACCCAAATTTGCTTGAGGTCGATGCTCACAGAAATTGCAATCACTATGAAGGAATAAACAACAAAAATCAATTGATCAATAAGATAGCCCAAAATCCGATCGCCAACGCTGGCCAACGGGTATTGAGTAAAAATGTTTTGCGTTGTGCGGACTGAAATGGTTTGCATGAAGCGGTAAAAGTAAGAACAGTCAAGGGTAACGGTTAACAATATTCAACAATTTTTTGCGACCGGTGAAGCGTGGTGAATATTCTTTTGGCGCGATGAACGTTTTGGTAACTTCACCCTTGGCATTGGTTTCCCGCAGGTTTAAGTTTGATCAAGATAAGACGGTACCGGTGTATCCATCGTATATCCAAATGCGCAAGTATGAGTTGTTGGCGATATCGCAAAACTTGCAAAACACCGGCATCAAAAAAATCAGGCGCATCGGCCACAATCAAGAATTTGAATTGATCAAAGACTATGTTTCGGGCGATGACTTTCGCACCGTGAATTGGAAGGCCACTGCCCGCAGAAGCAAGTTGATGGTAAACCAATACCAGGACGAGCGTTCGCAACAAATGTATTCGCTTATTGACAAGAGCCGTGTGATGCAAATGCCCTTTGAAGGTTTGAGCTTGTTGGATTATGCCATCAATGCCAGTTTGGTGATTTCCAACATTGCTATAAAAAAATCAGATAAGGCGGGGCTTGTTACCTTTCAAGATAAAGTCAATACCCTGTTGCCGGCAGCCAAGCGAAACAATCAGATGAGCATTATCCAAGAGAATCTGTATCGACAGAAAACAGCTTTTGTGGAGAGCGATTATTCCGCTTTGTATGTTTCTTTGCGCAAGGCACTTTCGCAGCGTAGTCTCTTGCTGTTGTTTACTAATTTTGAAAGTGTATTCTCATTACAACGCCAATTGCCATTTCTAATTAGTTTAGCCAAACAACATTTGCTGGTAGTGATATTTTTTGAAAATACAGAGCTTGCTAAGCTTATTGATAAGCCAACCACCGATTTGAGACAAGTATACCATCAAGCCATTGCCGAGCGATTGGCTTATGAGAAAAAATTAATCGTAAAGGAGTTGCAAAAACATGGCATTCAATCGATACTCACGCCACCTCAAAAACTAACGATCAACACCATTAATAAATACTTGGAATTAAAGGCAAGGAATTTGATTTAGAATAGATGACTGCCAGTTAGCGTACAGGTAACCCCAGGCCCTAAAGAATAAGATATCCAATCACAACAAATTTCTTAAAAACCTCGTCCGTGTGTGGAGCATCCACTAGTTCATCTGTTAAATCTTGGCCAGCCCAATGTTCGTAATGTTTTCCGTTTTTCCATAAACGAGAAGCCGTAACATCGTAAACTTTGCCCTTGTAAGCCACCCAAACTTGAGGCTTATCTTGCCCATTCCGCAAAGAAAGCTCGGCTTTTGTAATTAAGTTTGGTTGGGTAAACATCGTAAAATCAATAACTTTAAGGCTCAAATCTACAACAATGCAAAAACCTCTACTCTTCTTTTTTTCTATTGTTCTACTTTTTTCATGCGCGCCAAAGAAACCTGTTGATCGCATGGATGATGCGCAGCTCCGTGCGTATGCAGATACGTTGGCTCACCAGTATATCATTACAGATGGCCATGTTGATTTGCCATATCGGTTGAAGGTGAAAAACTTTCGGTTGGAGCGCGAGTACATGGGGATACCCGTCTCAACAAAAGATGGAGATTTTGACTATGAGCGTGCCAAAAAAGGCGGCCTCGATGCGCCCTTTATGTCCATCTATATTCCGTCTACCTATCAGCAACAACCTGATAAGGGAAAGGCATTGGCCGATTCACTGATTAACATGATCAACACCATTGCCGAGCAAATTCCTGATAAGTTTGTTCGTGCCAATTCGTCTGCCGAAGTAGAGGCTGCTTTTAAAGCAGGGATAATCGCATTGCCGCTAGGTATGGAGAATGGAGCGCCTGTGGGTGATGATTTGGCTAATGTAAAATACTTCTACGATCGGGGCATTCGCTACATCACCCTTACCCATGGCAAGGATAATCAGATCTGTGATTCATCATACGATACCACGCGCACATGGAATGGCTTAAGTCCATTTGGCAGAACGGTGGTACAAGAAATGAACAAAGTGGGAATTATGGTTGATATCTCCCATGTTTCGGATAGTACGTTTTACCAAGTGATGAAACTGAGCAAGGTCCCGTGCATTGCTTCCCATTCTTCGTGCCGTGCATTTACACCGGGCTTTATTCGCAACATGAGCGATGACATGATTAAGCTTTTGGGTAAGAACAATGGCGTGATCCAAATCAATTTTGGTTCAACTTTTTTAGATTCAACAGTTCGTGCTGCAAATGAAGCAAATAGAAAAAAGCTTCAGGTATTATTAGATGAAAAGAAACTGAAGTTTTCAGATTCGTTGGCCAAATCAATTATTGAGGAATATCAAAAACTAAATCCATCGTTGTTTGCAGATGTGGAAACCGTTGCCAACCACATCGATCATGTAGTGAAGTTGGCGGGTATCAACCACGTGGGCATCGGTTCTGATTTTGATGGCGTGGGCGACAGTTTGCCAACTGGATTGAAAGACGTATCTCAATACCCTAATTTAATCTATGTTCTCTTGAAAAGAGGCTATACCGAAGAGGATATTGAAAAGATTTGTTATAAAAATGTGTGGCGAGTATGGAGTGCGGTAGAAGAATTTGCGAAGGCATCTAAATAGGTTCTTGACTTTATCTTTAACAGATTAAACTTTTATAAACATCATCAATATGAAAAGAAGTATCGGGATAGGGCTAGTGTTAATCGTACTGACAATGCGTGTGTTGGCTCAGGTGGTCACTCCACCTCAGCAACTGATGATAAAGCCCAAAGGTCAGATTGTTTGTTACAAAAATGATGTTAACGATCCTATTTATTTACCTCCTCGATTTGAAGCAAATCCTGCTGGCCGCACGCAAACTGCGGATATTCAAGTGGAATATGTGGGATTTCCGCCAGATGCACAGGCTTCTTTTGTTAGAGCAGTAGATATTTGGAAGACCTTGATTCAATCGAATGTAAGGATCAATATTCGTGCTGCCTGGGTTCCACAAGATGCGAATGTGTTGGGGTCTGCAATTTGGGGAAATGCTTTTGCTAATTTTGATGGAGCACCTAAGCTAAATGTTTTTTACCCAGTTGCTTTAGCAGAAAAGATCGCTGGTAAAAAATTAAATGGTGATCCGAATCCTACAACTGGAAATGATTATGACATCTACGCTTTTTTTAACAGTACTCAATCTCGCTGGAATTTTACAGATACCCCAACTCCTAATACTTATAATTTTACTACAGTAGTATTGCATGAAATCGGTCATGGTTTGGGATTTACCGATTCGTATGATTTAGAAAATGAATTAGGTTCTTTTGGTGTACAAACCACCACTACACCACTGATATTTGACGTAGGGGTAGAAAGTGGTGCTGGTGCAAGGCTTCTTAATCAGGCGAACAATACAACGGCATTGGCCACAGCACTAACAAACTCTAACGTAAATTATAATCCCTCCCGCAGTCTGGTAGGAGTAGCTTCAGAAAAGCCAAAACTTTATGCTCCTTCCGCATGGAGCTCTGGTTCTAGTATTGCTCATCTGGATCAAGCTACCTATAGTGGAACCGATAATAGACTGATGCGTCCTCAACTAGATTTAAATTCGGTTGTTTTAGACCCAGGCCTGATTGTGTTGAATATGTTTGCCGATATGGGCTGGGTTGCCCCGTCAATTGTACATACCCCATTGAAGGATACCGAAGTAACATCGAACGATTTTACAGTTTCGGTTACAGCTTCTTCTGATGGCACAAGTGGTTATTCGATTAATAATCAAGTCAAGCTAAGGTATCAAGTTAATGGCGGTGCAGAAGTGGAGTTGGTTCAAGCCCCCACTTCAGGAAACCAATATATATTTACCCTGCCAAAACCATCTCAACCGACAGCCTCTACCACCTATAGCTATTACTTGGTTGTAACCGATAACTACAAAGGACAAAACCGAACTTTTAGCAAACCAGGGCAATTTATTCGACCAGGAGATTCAGATCTGCAGGCCTCTTTTCAATTTAAAGCTGGGCCAGATACCACAATTCCGGTGATTGTACATACCCCAAAAGATTTTGTTTTAGAAGGAACAACCTCACTCGAATTAAAGGTATCGGTTACGGATAACATAGGTGTGCAGGGCGCCAAAATCGACTACAAAATTAATTCTGGCTCTCTTCAGGTGCTTAGCTTAGTTCAAGATAACGACACCACTAGCCTATACAAAGCCACTCTTCCAACAACAGGCTTAGTAAATGGAACCACCATTAGTTATCGAATAACTGCTACTGATAACTCTTCTAATGCTAATAGTGCCCTTGCGCCAACAGCTACAACTTTTTATGAAGTAGCCGTCATCGGAACGGCTCCTGCTCAGAACAGTTACTCAAATGATTTTAACTCGCCATCAAGTGATTTCTTTGGCAATGGTTACTCCATCATTACCCCTGAAGGTTTTAGTAATGGAGCGATTCATTCTTCACACCCTTACCCCGAAGCGGGTTCTGGCAGTTTAAATTTTAGCTATCAGTTGCGGGTTCCTATTAAGGTGAAAGCTCAAGGAGCTTCTATTAAGTTTGATGAAATAGTTTTGGTAGAACCTGGTGAGCCTGCCTCTGTTTTTGGTAACGATGACTTTTATGATTATGTGGTTACGGAGGCATCGAAGGACGGTGGATTATCGTGGAAGCCTATAGAGGATGGATATGACTCACGTGCTAATGCTGATTGGTTGGCTAAGTACAACAGTTCGATCATCTCAAACATCTCTCAAGGAAAGGGTGACCCTTCGCTTTTTAAACCTAGAGTTCTTGACCTATTAAAAAATTTCGAAGCTGGCGATGAAGTACTTATACGATTTCGTCTTTTTAGTGACCCTGGTGCAGCTGGGTGGGGTTGGGCTATTGATAACTTAAAAATCCAAATTGATGACGAGCCACCCATTCTTCTGCATAACCATTCCGATTATGTGATTGGTTCATCAAATTCCTTAGCCTTGACAGCTCAAGCTACTGACGCAAGTGGTGTGAGTAAAGTTTTTTTAGACTATAGTGTTAATGGTGGATCTGTCACTTCCGTTGAAATGCCACTAAGTACTGCCGCCAATACCTACAATTACATACTTGATCTTTCGCCACTTGCTATTTCGGCCACCAACAAATTAAATTATCGACTTCGGTCAATTGACGTATTGGGAAATACTGTACAAATTCCTGCGGTTGGTTTTTTTGATGTGGTTCGTTTGAATATTGGCACAGCCCAAGCCTCCTATAGTTCGGATTTTAATTCTGCCAACACAGATTTTGCGGGTAATTTTTTCTCGATTTCAACTCCTTCAGGATTCACCAACGGAGCCATCCATTCCGTTCACTCATATCCAAATGGATTTGGTATCCCAAATGCAACTTCTAATTATGCTTTTACTCTGACAAAGCCAATCTTAATAAGCGCTTCGAATCCTTACCTTTTATTTGATGAGATTGGCATAGTAGAGCCGTTAAATGATCAAATTAATGTAGAAGGCTCCAAAGACAACGGTAGTACATGGCAATCCTTTATAGTTGGATATACGGCTACATCTCAAACTAGCTGGCTTTCTGCATACAATTCAAAATCAAATGGAACATCGGCCTTGTTTACGTCACGCCTAGTGAACTTAACTCAAAACGGTTCCTTTAAAAGTGGCGACCAAGTATTAATCCGATTCAGAATGAACGTTAATTCAACCATTAATGCATGGGGATGGGCCATCGATAACTTAAATATTCAAACACCTATTACAGGTTTTGAAAGAACGTTGGCGGAAGCATCGTTCACTATTTATCCAAACCCATCGGCCGGTTCTAAATTGGTGCTGAAACTTGAAACACCCAATGACAATCTTATAAAAGTTCATTTCCTTACTGCCAATGGTAGTGCACAGCAAGAGCTGTCCATTCAACCAGTCAATAAACAAATTGAGCAGGAAGTTAATGTTGGCGACTGGAGTGATGGGTTTTATATTGTAAAAGCAGAAGTGGGCGGGGCAATCGTTACGCGCAAGTTTATTAAGAGTCGGTAGATGAAAGAATTGCATCGATGGCTTTTGTTGCGATGGTTGTGCGTTCACTACCCGTTCCGGAAATTTCAACAGTGGCCACACCCGTAGTGGCCACTTCTTTTTTATAGACTTCCCAAAAATGCTCACGTTTATCGGGGTGTTCTCGCTGTGGATCATATTGCCAAGGGATATCGATATTGGTAAGCAAGTATAAGTCGTACGTTCGTTGCTGAATCAGGTTCAATATTTCAGCTTCGCAGTTTCCATATTTATGTTCACTCCACACTTTTAGCACTAGCAAATTCGTGTCGCAGATCAGTATTTTATTGGCATCGTTCAGCCATTCATCTTCCATGCGCAATTGGCCATGCGCAATTTTTGTTATGTCGTTTTGCTGATAGGGTGTGCCCAATTTATTCAAATATGCCCTGGCATATTCTTCCACCCATGGTGTTTTATAGTAGTCGCCCAAAAACTTTGCTAATGCTGTTTTGCCTGTGCATTCCGGGCCAATGACGCAGATTTTTTTTACAGAAGACTGCCGTTTGGTGCTTGTAAACATTGCTTTTTTCACAAAATAGCAGATTTTACTTGGCATTAGCCAATTACAAATTATTACATACACCGATAGAATAATCATCTTTTGAGGCAAAAAAACAGCCTAATAAATGTCCATTACTCCAGTAAAACGATAAGGGAAGGACGTATCAAGTATTTGACAATCCATGTTGCGATTGTCAAGAATTTGCGGGAACTTCAAAGTTGAAAACCGGGAGCCAAATGAAATTGAAGGACTTATCTTAAAATGGTTGTTAACAACAAAATTCCGACCTATACCAAACTCAAATCGAGAAACAACTAAGTTATTAAAACACGGAGAGAGGTACCCAATCGAGACCGCCCCGCCTATGAAACCAAAAATCCCATTCTCGTCTCCAAATTCGAAGTATAGTGGTGCATCCCAATAATTACTATTGTTTTGACCATCGATTGTGCTGTAGTAAATTTGGGGCACTGGGTCGCCAATTACTTCATATGGCAGTTCTAGGCTTGTGATTCCTTTCACTGAAAATGTACACCATGCAACACCTCCCCCAATGCCCAGATAAGAACGATACGGTAATGGAATCTTTTTGAAGGGTAATGAACGGATTTGCTTTGGTATTCGCATGGTCGTTTTATTTTTTGATTTAAGGGGGATAGTATCTTTTCTGAAAACCTGACCTCGTGTGTCTATTGGTGAATTCGTTGTTTGACCATGGCAGACACTTACCAAAAGTATTGCCAATAAAAAAAGAAGATTTTTTTTCAGAAAATTCTTCATTTGATGTACTCGAACGTACATCAAATATACGATCTAAAGAGAAAGATTGCTTTATCTGTTGCTAGGGAATTTATCCACCAAACCTCCCGTCAACCGCACTAAATCCAATTTAGAAGAAAGCCCGGCATAGATGGCAGCAAATTTTTCTAATGCAGCTGAGCGATAATTCTCTTGCACAATGCGCAGGTCAATGGCACTGAGCGCACCGTTTTTATAGCGCTCATTTGCCAAACCCAAATTCAATTCGGCTGCTTCCAGTTTGATGGTAGCTATTTGCACCAACTGTTTTCGCAAGTTGTAAAAATCGTGGCCAGCCAGTAAGCTGTTCTCCAAATTGGCCTTAAGTTGCTCGGTGGTAAGCTTGGCCATCTTTTCTTGAATCTGTGCGTTGTCCACCGCTCGCCTTAACTGACTTCCGTTGAATAAAGTGTAGCGCAAGGAGAGATTGGCGTAACCTCCATACGAGTTACCTGTTTGAGTTTGTTGGGTTAGGGCGGTTTCATTTACCGAAAGAAATACGGGCTGTGCTAAATCGCGATTTAAGTAGCCGACCGTGTTCTCAATTGTGTTGCCTGTGTTGGCTCGAAAATTCGCAGTCAATTGGTCTAGGCTCCCAGTCCCTCCAACGTTCAATAAAAGCGAGGGTGCCATATTCGATTGTGCATTGCGTGTAGCATTATTCATTAGCTCTTGTGAAATATATTGATTGCGCAAATTTGTATTGGAGCTAAACATTTTATCGCGCAAGTCTTCGTATCGGTATTCTTCATTTTCAATTTCCAACCGATTGGTGAATTCGTACTTGTTGTTAATTGGTTCGTTTAGCAGCACGTTCAGGTTTCGCATCGAGTTTTTAACCACTATCTCTTGTTGCAACACATTGGCTGAATCGGTCAAATAGTTATTCTGCTCTTGTAACACATCAAAATTAATAGCCGAGCCTAAGCTTTTCTTAAGTTTTACATAGCTATATCGCTCTTTTGAAAAATCACGGTTTACAATAAACACTTGTAGTCGCTCTTTTTCCACAACCGCCTGATAGTACGATAAAATAATAGACTGGATGGTGGACTCCATCACAAAGGTAGCGTTGCCTTTGCTCATAGCTTCTAATTGCTCCAATCGTTGCTTGGCAATTTGCACAGCAAAGCCATCGAATAATGTGAATTGAACATCCAATTGACCCAATACATTATCTACGATGTTTAAACCGGCTACTGCAAATGGGTTCGCTGGCTTCCGTTGGATGATACTGTTATTTTGACTAGCTGAAAGTGTAACCGTTGGCAACCGACCGGCCATACCCCACGTGTTATTTTTTTTTGCGGCCTCTACATTCAGTTGCTGAATTTGCACTCCAAAATTATTCTTCAATCCGATTTGAATTGCGCGGGCAAGGCTGAGGGTGTCTTGGGAGTGAGCAGGAAAATAGGCGGCAAGCTGAAAGCCACAAGCAGCTAGCAGGAAGGCGTAAAAAAATCTCAGGCTTAGGTATTGGGACTTGGGCATCAGGCAGTAGGACTTTGGTATTGGGACTTCAGTGCTCGTGAAATCGTAAATCTTAAATCAAACATCTTAAATCTTTTGGTGCTTACTACTGATGTATGAATAAATGGCTGGGATAACGAACAACGTTAAAATCGTAGCGAACATCATTCCGCCAATAACGGCAATGCCCATGGAAACACGGCTTTCAGAACCTGCGCCCAATGCTAAGGCAATCGGCAAGATTCCCAATATCGTTGAAAGACTTGTCATTAATATGGGGCGGAAGCGTGAAGCAGCGGCTGCTTTTACAGCCTCTAAAACACTGAGGCCTTGCTCTTTTTGTTGATTAGCAAATTCCACTATCAAAATTCCGTTTTTGGTTACGAGGCCGATCAACATGATGATACCGATTTGGCTAAACACATTTAATGTTTGGTTGAAATACCAAAGGGAAAGCAAGGCACCTGCCAACGCCAACGGCACGGTAAACATAATCACCAACGGGTCTTTGAAACTTTCAAATTGACCGGCCAAAATCAAATAGATGATCGCTAATGCAATTAAGAATGCGAGGTAAATGCTAGATGAGCTTTCAGCAAATTCGCGCGAAGGGCCATCTAAGCTGGTGGTATAACTTTCGTCCAATACTTCACTGGCAATTTTTTCCATCTCTTTAATGCCATCGCCCAAAGCCGCGCCTTTTGCCAGCTGAGCTTGCACTTTGGCAGAGGAATAACGGTTAAAGCGATACAGCTGAGGTGGGCTGCTCAGTTCTTGAAATTGTACCAGATTATCTAACTGAATTAAGTCACCCCGCTTGTTTTTTACGTACAAGGTCTTTAAATCCAATGGTTCGTTTCGATTGCCACGCTCCACTTGGCCAATGATTTGATATTGCTTTCCGTCCATTACAAAATTGCCGAAGCGCGAGCCGCTCAATCCCAATTGCAAGGTCTGTGAGATGTCCAATACATTCACGCCAAGTGTACGCGCCTTGTCTCTGTCAATGGTGATGTTGATTTCGGGTTTGTTGAATTTCAGATCTAAATCAACAAAAGAAAACAGTGGACTTGCTGATGCTTTGGTCATAAACGCGGGCAATACCTTCCTCAACTTATCGATGTCAGGTGCTTGGATCACAAACTGAACCGGGAAGCCGCCACGTCTATCGCCAATGGTTTGCGCTTGGGTGGTGAACGTGCGCACGCCTGTGAATTTTTTCATCTTCACAGTAATGTCATCCACAATGCCTTGCTGTGTTCTGCTTCTATCGGCCGGGTCTTTTAAAATCACTCGAACAAAACCTGAATTGACACCCGCGCTTCCAAAACCTGGTGCGGTTACACTCACCATTCCGTTTCGTTCGGGAACTTCGTCTGAAATAAACTGGGTCAGTTCTTTTACATAGCGATCCATGTATTCAAACGTGGCGCCTTCTTGTGCTTGGGCCTGCAAGCGGAATTCGCTTCTGTCTTCTAAGGGAGACAATTCGGATGGGGTGATTTTTCCTAAATAGTAAATCAAAAAACCAGACATAAGAATCACCACAAAGGCGAGCCAACGTTTACTCATAAATCCTTCCAATAATTTGGCATAGCCCGCGGTAAGAGCCTGAAAAAATGGTTCGGTCTTTCGGTAGAGCCAAGGCTGTACTTCTCTGCGTTTTAAAATTTTGGCACTCATCATGGGGGTGAGCGTTAAGGAAACAAAAGCAGAAATCGCTACAGAGCTGGCCACCACCAATCCAAACTCTCGGAACAATCTTCCCGTGAGGCCTTGCAAGAAAATCACCGGAAGGAAAACCGCCACCACGGAAATAGTGGTAGAAATAACAGCAAAATAAATTTCTGTTGAACCTTTGCGCGCAGCTTCTTCAGGGTTTTCGCCCTCCTCCACTTTCACGTAAATATTTTCCAACACTACAATGGCATCGTCCACCACAATGCCGATGGCCAACACAATGCCGAGCAGCGTAAGCACGTTAATGGTGAAACCCAACAAGTACATAACGAAGAATGCGCCAATCAAAGAAATAGGAATAGTTGCAATTGGAATGATGGTGGTACGCCAATCGCGGAGAAAAAGGAAAATGATGGAAAGCACTAGACAGAAGGCGATGAAAATGGTTTCTTCCACTTCTGAAATGGATGAGCGGATGTATTTAGTAGAATCATAGCTCATCTGATAACTTACATCCTGGGGAAGATCGCGCTGAATTTGATCTAACTTTTTGTACAACCGATTGGCGATGTCAATATTATTGGCACCGGGCTGCGCTACAATGGCGAGCGCACAACCAGGGATTCCGTCTCTTCTTAAAATCGTACGTTCATTTTCAGGGCCTAGTTTGGCGTAGCCAATATCACTTACACGCACTACGTTGTCGCCTTGCTCTTTGATGATGAGGTTATTAAAATCTTCTTCGCTCGTCAAACGTCCTAAAGTGCGTACGGTAAGTTCGGTATTTTGTCCTTCCACACGGCCGGCCGGCAATTCAACGTTTTCGCGATTGAGGGCTTGCAACACATCGGATGGCGCAAGTTTGAGCGATGCCAATTTTATTGGATCCATCCATATCCGCATGGAGTAGCGCTGCTGCCCCCAAATCTGTACGGCACTTACACCCGGAATCGTTTGGATACGCTCCTTAAACATGATTTCAGCAATGCGAGAAATCTCCAATAGATTTCGTTTATCGCTGCGAACAGTGAGAAAAATTATCGGGCTTGAATCAGCATCCGCTTTCTCCACCACAGGAGGGTCTACATCCTGTGGCAACCGATTGAGTGCACCAGATACTTTGTCGCGTACATCGTTGGCAGCTGCTTCAATGTTCACCCCCAATTCAAACTCAACAGTGATACTGCTTCTTCCTTCGCGGCTCACCGAAGTAAGTGTGCGGATGCCTGGCACTCCATTCACGGCATCTTCCAATGGTTCAGTAATTTGCGATTCAATTACGTCTGCATTTGCACCAATATAACTAGTGGAAACAGTGACCACCGGTGGATCCACACTCGGAAATTCGCGCACACCCAAGAAAGAAAAACCAATCACGCCAAAAAGAATAATCACCAGCGACATCACAATTGCGAGCACCGGTCGGTTGATACTGATGGTTGATAAGCTTGCCATTCTTGAAAAGAATTTACGAGTTAGAATTTAGAATTTCCATGTAGGAAATTTTGTGTTGCCTATTGTTTACTTTTTACTGAGTCAAGTTTTACGATTTTAATGTCAATGCCTGGGCGAAGTTGCAAAATGCCGGTTGTTAAAAGCGTATCGCCAGCCGAAAGCCCAGATAACACCTCGAGGTCATTTTCGGTGCGAATGCCGGTTTCAATTTTAACTTCCTTGGCCTTGCCCGCTGCGGCAATAAAAACTTTCTTTCCACCTTGGTCCGGGATAACGGCTTCTGTAGGGACCAACACGGCATCATTTACCGATTTTAAAACCAATTGAACTTTTACAAACTGACCTGGGATCAATCGGCCACTTTTATTCTCTGATAAGGCCCTGATTTTTAAGGTGCGTGTCTCCGGGTCTATGCGGGGCTCAATGGCATACACATTACCATTATAAACAGTTAGGTCATTTTCGATCGTAAAGAAAATCTTTTCGCCTCTCATCAGTTGCGCGCTGTAACGAGCGGGCACCGCAAATTCAATTTTGGCAGGAGAAATATTATAAAGCGTAGCCACTACGATGGCTGGCGAAATGTAAGCACCTTGGCTCACATACCGTAAACCGATTACGCCACCAAAGGGTGCTTTGATGCGTGTTTTTTCCAATTGAGCTTCCAGCAAATTAATATCGGCCACCGTGGTATTCAATCGGTTCAATGCGTTATCGTATTCTTCTTGACTAATGGCATCTTTCTCCAACAACTTTCGTTGGCGAAATTCATTGTCTTGATTGAGCTTTTGATTATAACGTTGTTTTTGGATTTGCGCTTGAATTTCTTCGTTGTTGATTTCCAGCAACAAGCTTCCTTTTGCAACGGGCTTGCCTTCTTCAAAAAGTAAGCGAGTGATTTTACCAGACGATTCACTTTTCAGTTCCAACGATTCATTGGCCAACACAGAACCTGTAACAATTAATTTATTGTCGAGCCGAGAGGCTTTGATAATAGTAGCCTCTACCATCAATTGTGGTTTTTGCCCTGCCCCAGGGGCGCCCGTGGTTGCTTTCCTGTCGCCAAACAATTTTAACTTCGGCAATGCAAGTAAAAAAATCACCACCAAAATGATGACTGTTGTAAGAATGGTTTTTTTCATTTTCTTTTAATACAATTTGCCACGAAGGCACAAAGACGCTAAGCGGGTGATAACATTAAAAACTTCTGATGCAAATTTATCACTTGCGGCACCAACAATTCCGTTTCATCATTTCTCAAAACAAAGTCTGCTTTCTTCACCTTCTCTTCTTCCTTTATTTGATTTCGGATAATCTTCAATACTTCCTCTTCCGTCCGTTGTTTATCTCTCACTAACACGCGTTTCACACGCAAAGGTTCAGGTGCTGTCACTACAATTATTTTATCCATCTTTTTGTACGAACCCGACTCGAACAATAAAGCCGCTTCGCGCACCACGTATTTTTTTCCAATTTGTTCGGCTGTCCACTGGTCACCGTCCAACGCCACCCGTGGATGCACGAGTTCATTTAGTTTTTTTAACTTCTCTGCATTGCCAAATACAGCACTACTAAGGAAGCTTCTGTTGAGGCCACCATCCGCATCATACGACAAACTTCCGAATTCCTTTTTGATTTGCTCCACTAGTATTCCGTCAGTGGTCATAATACTTTTCGCTCGGCTATCGGCATCGTATACGGGAATGCCTAAGCAACCAAAAATTTTGCAAACCATACTTTTACCTGAGCCAATGCCGCCCGTAATGCCAATCTGCAATGGCCTCATGGATTAGAAATTATTTTTATCGAATCCATTTTTATCAATTCGATAAAGTTGGGCATCTTTAAGAATTTAGGCATGTTTGTCTCGCTCTTTACATCCAGCAGTAAAAGCATTTCTTTTTTGCTCCTGCCAAATTCTTCTAGTCGCTTTACGGGCACGGAAAAAGTACAAGTAATACTATCAGGCCAAGATATTGAGCTTACTACCTGTGGATTTTTAACCAGCAATTTTACAGCACATTTCATTTCCCTTACATCACCCACTTCAAAAATTACATTGGCCAATGGGGGATTTCTTTTGATGTACGGACTTTCAATGTTAATCTCTATGTCATCTTCAAAATTTTGGTCTAGCCGATTGGCCGTAATGTTTAGCTTGATTGAATCAGGAAGATTGAGCAAAATCGATTTGGGGCCCGATAACTCTACTGAATCAGGCAATATTACCACGGGGCTGGTGCGTCCAAAATCTTTTTCAAAATTTACGTTGGTCAAATCCACGTAAAGCCTAAAGCGATGTGTATCCGTTTCATCAATTTGAACCCTGAGCGTGTCGGTAACAATGTAGTTAATCTGCAGTTTGCCCAATTGCGGGGCGAGCATGGGCGTTAACGATGAAGCAACAATTTTTTTTACTTCCGTTGGTCGCTCAAGCGGAATGGTCAGTTCGGGCAACTTGAAGCCCACAAAATCGCGGAACAACTCCCACCCGGTGCCGTTGACATTTACATTTATTTGATGTGGTAAATTTTCGATAGGAGAAAACAAGGACTCATCGTACTCAAACCGAATGGGGAATTTTACATTCGTTGAATACTTCTTGTTAAGCGCATTGAAAAGCCAAAACACCACCGCAGTAAGCAAGCATAGCAGAACTGCCCGCCAGTTGGTTCTGTCGAAACGAAACAAATTGACAATGGCTTTGAGCAAATTCATGCTTTCGGCCCATGTTTAGGGCAATTATTTTTTTGCAGCAACCGCTTTGGTAGACTCCATTGATACCGCAGACTTTGAAATCTTGATGCGACCGCCACGCTCTACTTCAATAATGAGGGTATCGTCTTGCACCTCGTCTACCCGTGCATGAATGCCACCGATGGTGACAACAAAGTCACCTTTCTTAATTTCTTCGGTAAATTTCTTTTGGTCTTTCGCTTTTTTCTGTTGCGGGCGAATCATGAAAAAATAAAACACCACCAAAATGCCAACCATTGGCAAGAAACTAATCCAAGATGATTGACCTTGTGCTTGTAAAAGAATAGAGTGCATATAGTTGTTTGAAAATTTTAGGGCTGCAAGTTATCCTTTAAAATAAAACATCCCAAACGCCTCAGCATCTTCCCCCATTTTTTGGGGAGGGGTGACCGTCTTTGCAAAGCTAAAATGAAAAAAGCACCACTTTTCAATGGTGCTTCTAGTAATCTCAAGGCGTTTGGTAATTTACTATTTTACCACTGGGCCATTGGCACCATCCGGCTTGGGCGTTACCATTGCTTTGAACTTAAGCAAGGTGGTTTTAGGCCAGGTATTAGCTGTAACAGTAATTGTTTTGTTGTTGATGCCCTGTTTGCCGTTGGTATCAAACTCGGCCTTTACAAAACCCTCTCCACCAACCGGGATTGGTGTTTTTGTCCACTCCGGCACCGTGCAACCACATGAAGGTTGAGCGTTTTGGATAATGAGCGGGGCTTGGCCTGTGTTTTTTACTTTGTAGGTGAAGTTTACCTTTTTGCCTTCGTTTACCGTACCGAAATCATGGTCGGTGGTATTAAATTCCATCGTTGGAAGTGGGCCTTCAGGTTTTTCCTCTGTTGCTGGGGCAGCTTCGGGTGTAGGTGTTGCGCCAGGTGTAACAGTTGGTGCAGATGGTGTAGTTTTACCAGATTCCATTTGCGCCAAGCGGCTCTCCAATTCTGCGATTTTCTTTTCAGATGCTTTATCGTTGCAACTAACGGCTACCAAAAAGAGGGCTACGATGCCCATTAGTTTAACTGTTTTCATATGCTTTTTTATTTTTGCTTTTAGCTGTTCAGGTTAATTAATTACTTACAAAGTTATTATGAGTTAGCATTCATTCCAAAAAACTAAACTTCATTAACAAACTATTAACTTACCAAATCATTAACTAATCGGTTCTATTTGCTTCGCATTTGCGCCAAAAGTTCATCTACATCATCTAACAAACGCTGGGCTTTGTCTTTGGCTTCGGTTACAACCTTTTGGCCTTGGGCTTTCGCTTCGGTGGTCAGGTAACTGCTATTCTCGCTTGGCGGTGTTAAGTCAGAAATGTACTTTTCCAGCTTATCTTTATAATCGCCCAATTTAGCAGCCAGTTTCTCGCGGGTGACAGAGCCTTTGTCGGGAGCATATAAAATTCCCAAAATAGCTCCTGCTGCCGCACCTGCCAAAAAAGCCATCATTGCATTGCTTCCTTTTTTGCTCATAGTTTTGAAAGTTGAGGGTTACAAAGATAAAAAAAGTTACTTGCCAAAATCTGCCTTGTGTTTTTTAAACATCTATTAAGATCTTGTTGTGTTTGACGAAAAGACCTAAGAACTTTCCCATTCAACTATCTCCAAATTTGAAATAAACACAAACCAATTCTATTTATTATCCAACAACCCCTTTCCGCTTTTCTTAATGTCACCCGATTCCTTCATCTTTTTCGAGATCACGTCCAAAATTCCGTTAATAAATTGGCGGCTCTTTGGGGTACTGTATTCTTTTGCCAATTCGATGTATTCGTTGATCGTCACCTTGACCGGGATGCCAGAGAAGTTAACCATCTCGGCAATCGCCATTTCTAAGATAACACGGTCGGTAAGGGGCAAACGGTCTACTTCCCAATTTTTTGTGTTCTTGGCAATCAGGTCTTTGTATTCGTGTGGCAACTCGATGGTGGCTTTAAAAAGCTTTTCGATAAAGACTTGGTCATCGTCCCAATCGAGCGAAACTTTCTGTAGGTCTAATTTACCATCCGCATAAGATTTGAGCGTTTTTTCGGTCAAGCTGCGGATAATTGCTTTGTCTTCTGCCCACCGAATGTCTTGCTCATCGAAATAATCGTTGATGGAATTGTTGCCAAAAATAACTTTGCGCACCAGGTATTTGGCAAATGCTTTTTGCTCTTCATCTGTGCGCGTTTTTTCTTCAATGAAGCGAAGATACGTTTCATCTTCCTTTACAATTTCGCGAAACCATGCTCGCACGATGTCCATTTTACCATCCCATCCGCCTTGGCGTATCCATTCTTTTTTTAATTCGGGATGATTTAGCAGCGATTGCCACAGCGGCTGCTGAAGTACATATCCATGAACGGTTTTCTTATCGGATGCTCCCGCCTCGGCCAAAGCTACCAACAAACCCAGTACTTGATGATATGTATCGGTCAATTTTTGAATTTCGATGACCGTGTTTTTTCCTAAAAAGAGTTGATCTTTTTTTACTTGCTTGTGGTAGGTTTCCATGGCCTGATCCACTGCCTTCACAATGGATGCATCTGTTTCCTTTATCTCTTTTTCTTTGAAACGAGCATCTAACAAAAGGCGCGCAGTTTTACGCTGGGCTTTGAGCAATTCTTTGTTTTGCACCTCCATGCTATTGAGGTCGGGCTGAAAAGTTTCGTTAATAAAATCGTGGGCGAGTTGGTTGTTGGCTTCTTTGCATTGATCGAAGGCAAATAAGCTTTGCATAATTTTAATGCGGATGGTGCGTCTGTTGAGCATACGAGGGAGAGAACGTTTTTTGTGGGTGCAAATTACGCCCTTATCATGGAAAAAAAAATGATGATTGTTTTGGGAGGTGATGAGCAATTGCCTACTGCCTTTGCCTACTGTCATTTTTTCGTTGACGAACGAACTAAATCCCCTACCTTTCGTTTTAGTTTGAGCCATTATTCATGAAAGAACTTCGCTACCTCAATAAATACCTTTACAAATACCGCAAGTTGTTGATCTTAGGGTTGCTGTGGGTGATCATCTCAAATGTATTTCAGATTCTGCCTGCGCAAATGGTACGCTACTCCATTGATTTAGTGATGGACAACATTCGCATCTACCGCTCGTTTGATAACAGTTTATCGCAACAAAACTTCTTTAACGTTTTTGCCAAGGGTATATTGATTTATGCCTTACTCATTTTGGGGATGGCACTGCTGCGCGGCTTTTTCCTATACCTCGTTCGTCAAACGTTGATTGTGATGAGTCGGCATGTGGAGTATGATTTGAAAAACGAAATCTTTGAACATTACCAAGCACTTCCACTTAGCTTTTACCGAAAAAACAATACGGGCGATTTGATGAACCGCATCAGCGAAGATGTGAATAGAGTGCGGATGTACCTAGGGCCGTCTATCATGTACGGGCTTACCTTGATCACGTTGTTTTTGATGTTGATTCCGATCATGTTCAGCATCAGCGTAAAGCTTACCATCTATGCCTTGTTGCCCTTGCCAATTTTATCCGTCAGCATTTTTTATGTGAACAACATCATTGAGCACCGTTCAGAGTTGATTCAAAAAAGTCAATCGCGCCTGAGCACGTTTGTGCAGGAGGCCTTCTCGGGCATTCGCGTCATCAAATCTTTTACACGTGAGTTAGAGTCGGTAGAAAATTTTACAAAAGAAAGCAACGAATACAAACGCCAGTCGCTAAAGCTGACAAAGGTTCAAGCCTTGTTCTTTCCGTTGATTATGGGGTTGATCGGCTTAAGCACTGTGTTTACAGTATATGCCGGCAGTGTGGAGGTAATCAACGGCTCACTCACGTTTGGCAACATTGCTGAGTTTATCATTTACGTAAATTTACTCACCTGGCCGGTGACTTCACTGGGGTGGACCAGCAGCTTGGTGCAGCGGGCCGAGGCTTCACAAAAACGCATCAATGAATTTCTGAAAACTCAAACCGATATTATTTCTGAAAAAGATTTGAAGCGAGTGCTGGTCGGCAAAATTGAATTTGATAATGTTTCATTCACTTACCCCGACACGGGCATTAGGGCTCTCAAAAATATTTCGTTCAGCATCAACCCAGGCGAGTCGCTAGCGATTATCGGAACCACCGGCTCTGGCAAAAGCACGATCTCCAATATGATTGCCCGTTTGTATGATGTGACAGAAGGTGAAGTACGGATTGACGACATCGCAGTGAAGCAATACAATCTAACCACGCTGAGAAGTCAATTGGGCATAGTGCCGCAAGATGTTTTTCTTTTTAGTGATACCATTTTCAACAACATTGCTTTTGGATTGAAAGAGCCGAACGAAGAAAAGGTATTGCAAGCCGCCAAAGATGCAGATGTTTATGACAACATTATGAGTTTTCCCAGCACGTTTGCTACACGCGTGGGCGAGCGGGGCATTACCTTATCGGGCGGACAAAAACAACGGGTGTCCATTGCACGTGCCATAGCTCGCGAACCCAAGATTTTGATTCTAGACGATGCCCTTTCTGCTGTGGATACCAAAACCGAAAACACAATTTTGAACAGCATGAAGAAAATCATGCAGGGAAGGACAAGCATCATTATTTCGCACCGGGTATCGTCTGCCAAGCTGGCCAATAAAATTATTGTGCTGCACGATGGACAAGTGGTGGAAGAAGGCACCCACGAGCAATTACTGACCCGTGACGGTGTTTACAAAGAGCTGTATGAAAAACAGATGCAGGCGGAAGTGGTTAGTTAAAAAAATTAGGTAATTAGCAGTAAAAAGCTGGACGGATTTACTACTTATTAATTAAAAAACCACTTCATCTGTAATCGTCAAGTTCTGGCCATTCAAGGATACCCGATATTTGAGCAAGGGATTGCGTACTGAGCCACTAGTGGGGTAACCATCTGAAAAACTAAAGGTGGACTCACACCCTTTCATAAATAAACCCGAGCCATCTACCACCACGGGCATATCGTCATCGACCGAGCATCGCCTCTCATAGGCAATGTATTTTTCTTCGCTTTCGCGATATAGAATGATGCCACTGAGCCCAGCGTCTTGAATATATTGATATCCACCGTCTAATTTTAATCGTTGGTATTGAGGAAAGTTAAGGTTGATGGTTATAGGTGGGAACGAGGCTTGTGCGTGGGCTGATAGACTGAAAATTAGTAAGAAAGCTATGAGCCACAAGCCGCGAGCCCAAAGGAAACGGTAGGGACTGGAGTCTCGCGACTCGTAACTAGAAGCCTTTTTATTTCGCATACTCATAAAATCCTTTTCCTGTTTTTTTTCCTAAATCACCGTCCTTCACTTTCCGCTGTTGAATAGGATTCGGTTTAAACCGATGCGCTTGGTTGAACGAATCATACAGTGAAGTGGTCACGGCCAAATTCACATCCACTCCAATCAAATCCATCAATTCAAAAGGCCCCATTTTAAAACCAGCACTTCGCAAAAGCGCGTCAATTTGCGCATGGGTGGCCACACCTTCTTCCAATAATTTCAATGCCTCCACATAGTAGTGCCGCGCCACCCGGTTAACGATAAAGCCAGGAGAATCTTTTACCATTACTGGATTTTTTCCAAGTGACAGCGAAAAGGTTCTCATTTTTCCGGCAACTTCTTGGGAAGTGGCCTCGCCCATAATTACTTCCACCAATTTCATCACCGGTGCAGGGTTAAAAAAATGCAAGCCCAGGCATAGGCTTGGGTTTTGCAAAACAGCCGCGATTTGGGTGATGGGTATGGACGATGTGTTGGTAGCCAATATAGCCTTGCCTTCATTTATCTTCTCTAATTCTAAAAACAAGTTTTGTTTTGCCGCCAACTTCTCTACTACTGCTTCGATAACCACATCGGCTTTCAATGATATACTATTTTTTTCTACCGATAATCTTGACAGTGTGGCTACTTTGCTGTCTGCTGAAATTTTGTTCTTACTCACCAACTGACTTAGGTTAGCTTTGATAGACTCCAGTGCCTTGAAGGAAAGTGTTTCATCCAAATCATACAACTTAGTTGTGTAACCAGCAGCGGCACTTACTTGGGCAATTCCTTGGCCCATCGTTCCTGCACCTATCACTGCCACCGATTTTATTTCGGGCAACATTAGAGTACGGAGCTAAACTGCTTCAAAAAGCGAACATCATTTTCTGAAAACAACCGAAGGTCGTTAATGCTGTAGCGCAACATGGTGATGCGCTCTATGCCCATACCAAAAGCAAAGCCTGTAAATTCTTCAGGGTCGATGTTTACATGACGCAACACATTGGGGTGCACCATTCCAGAACCCGCAATTTCTACCCAGCCGCTGTACTTACACACGTTGCACCCTTTGCCATGGCAAATCAAGCACGAGATGTCAATCTCGGCACTCGGCTCTGTGAAAGGAAAGAAAGACGGGCGCAAACGTATTTTGGTTTCTTGCCCAAACATTTCTTTGGCAAAATGATACAAGGTCTGTTTTAAATCGCGAAAGCTGACATTCTTATCGACATACAAACCCTCTACTTGGTGGAAGAAGCAATGTGCGCGTGCTGAAATAGCTTCGTTGCGATACACCCGCCCTGGCATGATCGATCGGATGGGAGGTTTTTGGTTTTCCATTAAACGTATCTGCACATTGGAGGTGTGAGTACGTAGCAGCATGTCGGAGTTTTCTTCTGTAGATTTCTCAACAAAAAAAGTGTCCTGCATTTCGCGGGCGGGGTGGTTGGCGGGGAAATTTAAGGCAGAGAAATTATGCCAATCGTCTTCCACTTCGGGGCCATCGCTTACATTAAAACCAAGACGCTCAAAGATTTCGATAATTCGATAACGCGTTAAATTGAGCGGATGCAGATTGCCTGTTTTGTTGGGAACGATGGGCAATGAAAGATCAATCGCTTCACCAGAGGAAGTTGATGTATTATCAATTGCTTCCTGCCACGATTTGAATTTTGCCTCCGCTAGTTGCTTGAGGTCGTTCAATACTTTACCCAGTTTTTTTTTCTCCTCTGGAAGAGCTGTTTTCAAATCATCAAACAAGTTTGAAACCGCTCCCTTTTTGCTAATGAACTTCAACCGAAAGTTTTCCAAATCATCTTTCGACTTCACCAAAAAGGCTTCTACCTCTTGTTGTATCTCCTTTACTTTTTCTTCCATATTCAATGCTCAGCGCTGAGCCTTCTTGACAATAAAATTAATAATCAGGCAAATACCAATAACCAATGGCAAAATTAACTTATCGGATTGGTTTCTCAACAGGTAGGCCAACAGAATAAAGAAGAGGTTGATGGTTACCAAAACGATGACCGTCTTGTGATGTGAGAAGTTTAGGTTCAACAATTGGTGATGCAAATGGTTGCGATCTGCCTTGAAAGGAGATTGCATTTTTCGCACCCTCAAAATGATGACACGCAGTGTATCGAAAACTGGTATAATCACCACACAGAGGGCGGTGGAGACTGACGACTCAAATTTGGCCGCATGCCCCACTGGCAATTGAAAATTGGCATTGATGAATTGAATAGCCATGAACGAAAGCAAGAAGCCAATCATTAAAGCGCCCGTATCGCCCATAAAAATTTTGGAGGGCTGCCAATTAAAAAACAAAAAACCCAGTATTGCCCCAGCAAATGTCATCGCTACCAAACTGAACACCATATTATCAATGGCATAAAACCAAAGCCCGAAAAAAATCAAACCAACCATCCCAATCGAGCCGGCTAAACCATCTACTCCATCAATTAAATTATAGGCATTGGTAAGAATAATCAAGGTTAAAATACTGATGAACCAAATGACCCATGTGGGCACAAATGGCAGATCGATCAGGCCATAGGTTGAGTTGAGGGTTACGTTATCTAAAAAAACCAGCAACAAAACAGGCAAAAATTGACTGTATAATTTTTGCTTTGGCGTAAGTGCCAGCACATCATCGCGCAAGCCAATTATAAACATAACTGAAATGGAAATAAAAAAATATTTTTGTGCTCCCCAATCAGTCAAGGAAAGAGACATTAATAGAGCGAATATTGCCCCGAGAAAAATCGCCACTCCGCCCATGGAAGGTTTGAAGTCCGAATGAATTTTGTGATTGCCCGGAGAGTCATAAAGCTTCCACTGACTCAGAATTTTGATGAGCACAGGCATCACCAAAAAGGAGATTAAGAACGAAATGGCTGTATAAAGAAGAAGTCGGATGATAAAAGAATATTTGAAATTAGTAGCAAGGTAGTTAAAATGCCTTATCACTTCCTCGTATCAAGCTTACTACCGTCAAGAAAACGATCTTAATATCAAGCCAAAAAGACCAATTTTCAATATAGTAACGGTCTAATCGCACTCGGTTTTCCATATCAGATAAGTTTTTGGTTTCGCCTCGGTAGCCCATGCATTGAGCAAGTCCGGTGATGCCAGGTTTAATGTAATGCCTTCCCAAAAAATTTTCGATTAATTTGCTATATTGTTCGTTGTGCTTTAGCATGTGCGGCCGAGGACCAATCAATGACATATCTCCAATCAAAACATTAATAAATTGAGGGAATTCGTCTATGCTACTTTTACGTAAAAACTTTCCGATTTGAGTGATGCGGCTATCTCCCTTTGTAGCTTGAGTTAAATCTGCTTCTTGATTTACCACCATGGTTCTGAATTTAATGCAGCCGAAAGGAATGCTTTTCTCGCCATTTCGCTGTTGAACAAAGAAAACAGGGCCCCGTGAATCTAACTTTATCAATAATGCTATAAGGGGAACTAACCATGATAAAACAATGATACAAAACAAAATTGTGAAAGCTAGATCAAAGGTTCTTTTCAAGAGCTGATTTATCGACTCATCAAGAGGTATAACGGCAATATCCTGTAAATTTTTTTGATCATCTATTTGTATGGCGCGAGTGGCTTTGGCATCCATTACAATTTTGACATTAATCAGCGAATCCAATCCAAAGTTTACGAGCCTGTTCAATTGGGTTTCACTAACATTTGGAATACAACAAAAAATCATGTGAACGTCATTCTCTTCGCAAAATTGTTCAATCTCTTCAACAAAGAAGTAATCGGCATTAAAATCAAAATACCTAAGAAACCTCAATTTTTCATCTGGGTTCCGCAGGTAGTATTTTCTTACGTCATAAGAAATTTCGTTCCTTCCAATTAATATAAAATCCCTAACAATCTCTTTTGATTGTATCTTCCTAAGGTATAAAACAAAAAATTTGAATAGATAAAAGCAGGGTATAAAAATAACGTACACAATTGCAATCTGCTGTATAGAATAGCTGCGCCTGAAGAAAAAAATCAATGAAACCACTACCGATAGATGAATAAATAGAAAAACAAATTGGCTCTTAAAAATCTTTGTCAATGACCATGATTTGGAAACCGAATAGGGGTTGGCCACGAGTACAAGAAAAAACCAAGCTAGATTTGAATAAATGATTAAGTATAGCTCGTTGACTTGGTCGCCCCTAGAAAATTGGGTCAAATAAGAAAGGTAAATGGAGAGATTCAGAAAAAGCAAATCTGCTATAATGAATAGAAGCCTAATCAGTTGTGGCATCTTGGCAGTCTTGAATTTTCACAAGGTTAATTAGAATTTTTGAATTCCCAATGAAAAAATACTTTTCGTTGACAAGGCATTGGATACAATTAACTGATGTACCAAAGCAAAAAAAATAACCCCCTGATAACGGCTCAAAAAAACTTCTGTTACTCCATACACGATGAATGGGAAAAGCAAGAGAATGCCTAGCATGTTTTGATTCTTTACTGATAAATAAATAGGTCGGAGCAAAATAATAAGAAGCCCTATCAGTCCTATAATTCCATTTGAAAGGTATGATTGAATAAACTGATTATGGGAATTAAAATTTGCCATTGCAAAATTAGTCAAATTGTGAGTTCGGTAGTAGTCGTTAAGGACTAGGCTATAGTCACCAGTGCCCACACCCAACAAAGGATTTGAATTGGCAAGAATTGCGGATTCCCAAAGGCTCATTCTTTCCCAGTAGTCATTTTGGTTGCTGATTGAGCGGAACTGATCGCCACCTTGGAATACAATCGTTAGCCCTACCATGCAAACCAACAATATCGTTACTAGAGAAACTGAAACAGATTCTCTCTTTGATTTTTTCTCCAAAGTGTATTTGGAAATAAAAAATGAGAATATAAGTAACATGCTAATGAAAACTGTTTGCCCTCCTGTGAGCATCAAAATTAAAAAAAAGAAAATCACCAATCCGATCATCCAAATCGTATAGCGTTTAGGCAATTCATAATACAAAAGATAAAGCCCGTAGGTGATAGCAAAGATTAGGTAATAGGCGAAATAAGTGGGATCGAGATCAATTGACCGCGTAAGTGCACCATAGAAAAACGCTTGAAGGTCACCTGTATGAGTATAAGAAACCACGGCACTTGCCAGACATATAAAGCTGGCCGCCAACAACCCTACTGCAAAAAAGTAAAAAACTTGATCGAGCCTCTGCTTTGAAAAATTAGGCAGGCAGGTGATGGCAATGGGTAGGCCAATTAAACTTAAGTTGGTTTCTAGTTGCCTTACACCTAGATCAATATCAGACGAGTAGATTAGGCCACCTGCAAGAATCAAAAAGAACAGCAGCAGATCCCATGATTGATACAAAAAACTTGAAAAGGGAAAATTCTTGATGCTCAAAAAGATGCTCAATAATGCCATAACTAACAATAACCGCGAACTGACCAATTGGGAAAGAGGGATTGTAAAACAAAAGGTATAAAATGGATATTTATAAAATCGGTTTCTCATAGGTGAATTTCTAAAAAAAAACTTTTTTGTAATTTAATAACTGATGTTACGCAAAATTGAGTTTGAGTTGAGTTCCAGCTTTTAGTTTTTTGAGTTCAGTTAGGGCTTTTTCCATAGCCTTTGTGTACAGGATTGCTTTCATGGCAAAATGGTTAAGTTTTTTGTTGACCTTCATTTTCTCCAGTTTGATAAAAGCGATCAGGCAGGTGAAGACATGGTTTGCCTGTGTGCGCACTGTGTGTGCTGGAGAACCGCACAATGCCACATTTGATTTTAAACTTTTGTGATACTCTTCCTCTTTCCATCGTTTTTCATAGATCGTGATTATCTGCTGAAAGGTTTGTGTCAAATCGCTGCAGACCAGATACAGGGATGCCGTGCTGTTGTCTTCGTTTACGTAGACCTCCTTGATCAAATGCACGGGGAAGGTAACCCCCTCCAGGTAGACTTGTTGGCGCATGCCCGGTCCCAAGCTGAGTGATTCGACTCCTACATAACAGCCCCTGTTTTTATCGGGCAAGGTCAGGGCAACCTTGCGGTTGTTCTTGACGGGCATGACAAAATCCTTGTCCAGCCCTCCTTTGACAAACACCATGTTCTCTGCCGAGGCGTACCACACATCGTTGACCACCCATTTGAATTTCACTTGGTTGTCGGCCACATGCCGTAAGATATCCCGGTACATTTCGTTCTTGGTCCGTTCGCTCACCCTTTTCTCCCTCCCGGTCTTTTCATCTTTGGCCCAGGCCGTTTTGCGCACCAGGTCCATCCCGATGGGCAGGCTCACCCCTTTGCTGTAGTACAGGGCACTCAGGATATTCATCCCCTTTACGCTGCGCCCCTTGCTGTGGTCGTAATGCCAGGTGACCAGCTCGTTCTCATCGCTATATTCTTTCTCTGCCACCGAATCATCCATGGCAATGATCGCATCCCCTTGTTCAACTTCCCGCACGGTGCGCTTCACATATTCCCAGAGTTGCTTGCCCGTGAAATCCTCCCCAGAAAGAAAACGTGTGAACTTGTCGTGGCTGATGCTATCTTTCAGCGCTCGCGATAATTCGGTGTGTGTGACCTTCCCAAACGAACTGATCTGGTAATCGGTCAGAATATCCAAGATGTGTTTGTCCATGGCTCAAGTTACTATTTTCCACCAACTCTCAGTAGCTTCGTGCGTAACATCAGTTAATAAAAAAACAAATTTATGTAGCAAAAAAGGGGACTTTAGTAACCAGTCTTGCAGGCAGTTCCTTATTTCATTTAAGCTGTTCTTGAATAGAACACTAACTTGCAGAAAAATATTGTAAAGCCGCACATTTGGAGGGCTAATCTTTTACGTTATGTGTAACTTCACCCAAATTTAAAACTGCATGAATTTAAAGCCCGCCAGATATCTAATAAACTTATCACTATTTGCTGCCTTTATAAGTTTTTCCACTTCGTGTGCATATTTATGGCTTCGAATCGGTCTTAACGATCAAAGCAATTATATAGTCAGGGTACTTGGGTTTAGCCTATTGATTATTTTCTTTCCTTCTACACAAGATATTGTTCTAGCCTATATTGGGCGTTCAAGAAAAACAAATGCGATAATAATAATTACGACAGTTTTAATTCTTGCTACCCTTCTAGGTTTTTTTGGAATGGAACTTCCCCAGTTCTTTTTTTACATAGGTTACATTCTACTAATTTGTCATTTGTATCTGCTCTTAACAAGTTATAAAAATAAAAGAACAATAATCTATTTTGCCTTTACCGCTCTTTTATCTCTCTGGGTTATTGGTGTTTGTTGGTCTAAGCAGACCCTAAATCCAACATTTTTAGAAAGTGCTGCCGCGGGAATCTTAGGCTGGGCAGGCTGGAATGGCACCGATACATTATACCACATTGCCTTATCTCAAATGCTAAAAACATACCATATTCCTTCAACAGGAATAGATGGCCTTCCCTTTACATATTATCATTTTGGAAGCCATTTTATTTTCGCAAGTCTATCTTCCTTAATTGATGTACCTGTATTGGAATTATACAATATGGGCTATCCAATTCTTATAATTCCCGTTTTTTTTCAATTAACATTTCTTGCAATCAAAGGAATCAAGGACGTTGTTAGCCATTCAAATTCTTCACCAATAGGACTAATATCATTTTTTGTATTTATTTTCTATTTTCTTCAACTTGTTAGGCACCATTACGCGGGGGGGGGGCTAGGAACAACTTTTCTGGTCTCTGAGTCAAGCACCTTTTCTCTCATTTTTTTCATCTATTCTGCTTCACTTGTGTTGACCTATTGGAAACTAAAAGAAAACTCATTTGTTGGAATTTTTCTACTATTCTTGGTTATTCCAGTTTCGATTATTATGCTTGGCTTCATGAAGATTTCGACTTTTTACATATTTGAAGGGATACTAACCTATCTCTTCATTCGGATGAAAGCATACTTAAAAATCAGGAACATTTGCTTTCTGCTATTAAATTTCTGCTCTGTGGCTTTTGTGCTATTTTATTCATTGGAAACGTTACCATGGGGGCTAAGGTCTCATTTAAAGCCTTCTCTTGATTCAACCGGATTAGATCCATTTTCATTTTTCCAAATGGAATTCAAACCTCTTGATTTTGCCCTCATGTACTATCAAGTCACTCTTTTGATTCTAGCCTTTCTATTGTGTTCAAAGATTAAGTCCTTCAAATTACTTTCAAAAAGCTTTCATCGAAAAGAGACTCTAGGAATTGAGGTGGTAGTGGTATCAATAATTATGGGTCTTATTCCTGTTATGTTGCTTAAGCTATATCTACCCAATTACATGTATTTTCTATTTGTTCAGTCATTTCTGAGTATACTTTTTATTCCCGCATATTTAAAGGAAAATTTTTTTCAGATAAAAAACCCTTCCATCCGATGGAAGGTAGTGGGAATATCAAGCTTGGTACTCGTTGTTGTTTTCAGTTTCTTTTTTATTTCTATCCAAAAAGACCTTAATGGAATTGTCAATATTAACCTCCGAACAAGGACAGAATTGGCGCACGATAAATCCATCGCATGGACAAAAATAGATTTTCTTAAATCTGTGAAACTACTTAGGCAGGTTCAATCAAAACAGTTGATTGTTGACTCAATTACGGGTAACCCTATCCTTAGAATCCTAACAAAACTAAAGGAACTCGATTCTCTACCACTACGAGAGAAGAATGAGTCACTCATTTACGCTGATCTTTCAGAAATACCTATGAAAGCTCGTAATCCTACAACAACCTTATTTTGGGTAGATTTCTCAAAAGTCAATCCAAATTGGATGCTGTTCTGTTATGACCTGCCCATGATCATACCCGCCCTTTCCGGCATTGCAATGATAGATGGAATGCCTTGCAATTGCCCGAATTTAATCGGGCATGGATACATTTTTTACGCTGACAAGGCAGATTGCAAACCAATTGAATCGATGGAAGAATTGAAAAAAAAGATTAAGGTCAGTGGCATCAAACAAATCTTCGTATTTAATAAGACAACCTATGTTTTTGAGAAGATTCTTATAAACTGATTACTGAAATCGAAACAAATTAAGATTCCTTAATGAATGCGCGAATTCAAGAAGAGAGACGAATGTAAAATCCGATTTAAAGTATTCATTTTTCTTATCAGATATGAATACTGTCTTCATTCCTAGTTTTGAACCAAAGAGGATGTCCGAGTGTGAGTCGCCAATCATGATGCTTTGGTCAAACCGGAGATTGGGAAATTCTTTTTTAGCCTGCAATGCCATTCCAACATCCGGTTTTCTGCAATTGCACTCAAAATTATTATGAGGACAATAAAATATTCTGTCAATTCTACCACCGCCTTGCCTTATGCTATTCGTTAGCTTCTCGTGAATCATTAACAAATCTTGATGAGAGAATAAGCCCTTGGCAATCCCTCTCTGGTTTGTGACTATAAAAATTCTTTGAAAAAAATCTGAAAGCAAGTTTACAGCCTCAATTGCTCCAGGTAAAATGATTAAAGAGTCTGGATTGGTTACATATCCATTTTCTATTTTCCTATTTAGAACCCCATCTCGATCTAAGAATAATGTCCAGCTATTCATTCTTTACTATTAACTCGGGAAATTCAACTTGTGCCCTTTCATAGTCCTCCGGAACCCCAATGTCAATGAAAAAAAAATTTGACCGATAAGCCTTTAAACCAAATGATCCATTACTAGTTTCAAGTATATCCTTTTCAAAAGAAAATTTATCGGAAGAATATTTCTTAATGAAATTTGTATAAAACCCTGAAGTAAATAAATAAGCACCACAGTTAATGTAACCTTTCTCGACAAACATTTTTTTGTTAAACTTTGTAATCGAATTTCTATGATCAATAGACAACGAACCATACCTAGAAAAGTTTGTCATTTCGCACGAAGCAATACTTATGTCTGAATGATTCTGTTCATGAAATTTTAAAAAAGACGACAACTCAAATGCCGCGTATGTGTCTCCATTCAATACTAGGTAATTCTCACAATCACCAAATCCATGTAACGCATACTTTATCGCTCCTCCTGTACCCAATGGAGTCTCCTCCTGTATGTACTTTATCATAATATTCTTATAACTATATCCGAGCCGAGCTGCAATCAAATCCGCCTTGTAACCCACTGAAAGAATGACCTCTGCAACGATTTTTTGTTGATAGATCCATTCCAATAAATAAATCAAAAAGGGCAAACCCTTGATTGGTGCCAATGATTTAGGCACCTCTTGAACCACAGGCCGTAATCGTGTGCCAAGCCCCCCAGCGAGAATCAAAACGCCTAGTCTCACTTCTTAAATATTGTTGCTTCAACATACTCGCAAATAATGTGTCCAACAAGAATGTGGCTTTCCTGAATTCTTGGAGTATCTGTGGAAGGAACATTAATGAGATACTTGCAAATATTCGACATCCTTCCACCGGACTTTCCAGTAAATCCAATTGTTATCATACCGAGTTCGTTAGCTTTATTTAATGCATTAATCACATTTTTTGAATTGCCGGATGTTGATATCCCAAACAAAATATCTCCCTTCCTTCCAACACCGGTTATCATTCGGGAATACACATCGTCATAGCTATAATCATTCCCGACTGCAGTTAAGAATGACGTGTTGACATGCAATGCCTCAGAATAAAGGGGCTTTCTATCAAAATAGAATCTGCCAGAAAATTCAGCTGCCAAATGTTGAGCATCTGCAGCGCTTCCACCATTTCCGCAAAACAAGACTTTTTTATCATGATTAAAAGCATTTATGACTTCGTTCACAATTTTGCCTATTTCCTCTATTATTCTTTTGTCAGATGCCAGGACAGTTTTTACTGCTATCGATTCCTGGATAATTTCTTCAATCGCTTTCATATTTTTATTGTTAAGTTAAGCTTGCCAAGAAGTTAGGCCTTTGTCCACAAAACTAAAGTTTTTAACCTCACCCCCAAACTCGGATAATTTATTCATCACTTTATATCTCGTATTATCCGGACAGAAGAAAAACATAAAACCACCACCACCAGCACCAGAAATTTTTCCACCGATAGAGCCTTCGCTCATAGCTGCCTCATAAATTTTATCTAATACTAGATTTGTAATCCCCGATGCCATGTTTTTCTTATGAAGCCAACCAAAATTCAAAACCTCACCAATCTTATTGAGTTGTCCCTTAAGCAGGGCTTCTTTCATCATAATCGACTGTTCCTTTAATTTATGCATGGCATCAATTGATTCATTGTTTTTTTGCAAAACATTCTTTTGCTGAGCCTTAATAATCTCTGAAGAGAGTCGACTGGTACCTGTATAGTAAAGAACAATATTGTTCTCTAATTCATGAATATAATCCTCATTTATCCGCAAGGGGTTCACAATCACTTTATCCTCTCCAAAAAATTCCATAAAATTAAATCCACCAAAAGTGGCGGCATACTGATCTTGCTTTCCACCGGCCATACCTAAGTCAATTCTTTCAATTTCAAAAGCCAAGTGAGCGATGTCGTATTCACCCAACGGTAGGTTAAGCCACTCCACAAATGCGCCTAAAACAGCAACCATAAGAGTTGATGATGTTCCGAGCCCTGAGCCAGCAGGGGCATCGACAAAAGTATAAAGTTCAAATCCTATCGGATTTTTTAAGAAGTCTTTAAGAATCCTATTATAAATACCCTTAAAAAGATCAAACTGCCCATCAATTTGCAAATTTTGGGTCGCCTCAATTTCCAATTCTTCTCCTCTATCAAATGTTCTAAATACAATCCTCTTATCAGTCCTGGGAATTATTGATGCATACGCGTAAAGGCTCACTGTTGCATTTAGTATACTTCCTCCATAAAGATCAGAGTATGGGCTGACATCTGTACCACCACCTGCCAGGCCAATTCGTAATGGTGCTTTCGATCGATAAATGGGCTGTCGCATAATTATGAATTTAGTTTTTACTTTTTATAAACTCCTTTATAAAAATCTTGAAAATCTGCATATCATTAATAAAATATCTCTTGAATAATCGATTTGGATGCTGACAAAATCGATAAAACCATTCCAATCCAATTTGCTGAAAAAACCTTGGGCTTCTTTTCAAATGGCCAGAATAAAATTCCATTGATGCACCCAACATAAGAAACAAAGGCATTCGCTTGACTGATATGCTCCTGAAGAGTTCTAGGGCAAGGATATTCTGTTTTGGGAATTGAATGCCAATAAATACAAAATATGGATTAAACTTCTCAATACTTTCTTTGCAAGCGAATACAATATTTTTAATCTGAGTAGTATCCTTGGAATCAAACACAGGCGGAAAATAAGTCTTACATAGTTCATAGTCTTTCTCATACCATTCGCAAATCTCATTTCTAGCCAGTATCAAAAGCACAGGGTATCCCTTCTCCTTTATCCGAGACCAGATAAAAGGGAATAATGAACTTCCCGGCATTCGCCTTATCAAATTTTTTCCAATCAATTTGCTAAACAGAACCAGAGGTTGGCCATCGGCCAAAACAAAAGCCGATTTTTTAAACTCTTCTTTGAGAATAGCGTACTCTGGTTTGTTCCAATTAACAACGTCATCAACATTAGGCGTTATTAAAAATGGATTCTTCGAAGAATTTGTTCCGTCAAAACGGATAACTTCGTCCGCAATTTCATCATAGGAGTTTGAACACCTGAAATCAAAATCAAAAATTGCAACTTCCTTTACCACAACTTATTAATTGATTTTTACAAAAAGCGCACTTAAAATTCCACGCAAACCAAAAAAAAAGTTTTTGACGCTACCAAAACTTCTAATAAATGTAATTCCTGCTAAAAAAAAGGGCACAACGATACATGCAAAAAGATTAAAATGTTTCCGAGTTAGCAGGATTGAGCCCCTATTATAGTAGTAATAAAAAAGATGCCGCCTCCCCTTAGTGCTAACTGTGCCTTTATGATAAATAAGACTCTTCATTGAAAGCCTATTTGAGAAACCTGCTTGCCGACCACGTAGCTGCCAGTCAGCTTCCTCTGAATACATAAAGAACATTTCGTCCAATAATCCAATCTTTTCTATTACATCCCTTTTAACCAAAAGGCTAGCTCCACTTTGATAATCTGCTTTACATGCTTTAAGTTCCGTGATTTCTTCAATGCGTTCATTTTTACAAATCATTTTAGCGACGCCAAAATATGGAAGCAGCCTACCGCCACAGCATTGAATTGATTCTCTATTTGTGTAATCCATAATTACAGATCCCGCAAAGCCAATTGAATCATCTGACTCAATTGAAGAAATCAACTCATTAAGCGAGTTTTGAAGTATCACTGTATCATTGTTTAACAACCAAAAGTAAGAGAATGAAATCTGGTGCCAGAAAAGACGAAGGGCAAAATTATTGCCTCCTGCAAAGCCTCTGTTCTTACTTCCGGATAGCAGATAATAGTGAGAATTTTCATTGAATGAAGGCTCATCTCCATTTTCCCTCTCGTAAAAAATTACAGGGTTGATTTTTCTTCTATTAAAATATTTGACAATTTCCTCTACTGAATTATCAGTTGATCCATTATCAACTATAAAAACATATTCCAATTGCAAATCTTGTTTAAAGCTTTCAATCGCTTCAATAGTATCCGCGAAACCATTCCAATTAACTATTACTACTGCTGTCCGTTTCGGTTGATTTCTCACGTTTTATAATTATTCCCAAGTACGAAAAAAAAAGACAGTTAAAAATGGTAGAAAATCCAATAGGTATTAACATGGATGCGGTTAAAAAACCAAGGTATATAGGAAGGAGTTTATTTCTGGACACCTGATTCAAATAGAAAAAAATGCAAATGTAGAAAAAAAGAAATAAAATACCGTTTTCAATGATTGAAGTAAAAAAGGAGCCCTCAGAATAAAATTTATCCGTAGTAGATTGTAGGCTTCCAAAACCTGAATAACCTATTCCGTAGCCAAACGGGCGATCAAGAATAACCCATACTCCTTCGGTCAAGTTTCTTAAATGCAAAACCGCAGAACCATCTTGAATGAAGATTAATGCTAACTGATTCAGGTAGATAATGCCTACGAAAATGGCAATAATTATGAACAAAAATAAGAAGTATATTTTCTTGATAACATTTGCCTCTAGGAGCTTGAATAGAACAAACGCAAGTATGAATCCAATAATTACAGACCTAGTATATGTTAGAACCAACAACGATGCACTTACAATAAAATAAAAATTAGGGTGTTTAAAAGGCTTATAAGCATACAGGTAACTTGTCATAAAAAAAAGTACATAACCGGTTTCGAGAGGTGAAAGAAGTAAAGAGGAGTTTCTAAGCATTGTATGATGTATAGCATAAAAATGACCAACGCCTTGTACTTCATGGGCTTTTTCAATTGCTTTTTCGATAAAGAATGGCGGATTTGAAAAGTAAACTAAACTTCCAATTACAACTATCCAAAAACCAAAAAAAGTCAGCTTGTTAAAGCTGGTTTCGTTCAAATAAAAATAGCCGTATAAAAGAAAAATAACAGGCTTTAAGTAGTATAACGCCTCCGTAAAAATTATGCTGCTTTGGTAACCATTGAAGAAGCCCACTCCTATTCCACATGCTATTAAAATGAAAAAAGTAAGCGAGATTGCAATCAAATTCCTAGGGAAGGATATTCTATCTCCTTTTAGAGGGCGAAGCCCTAAACACAAAACAAACAAGCCATAAATTGGGTCATTTACATTTACGCCCGTCAACACAAATAGGATTGGGGAAAGAAAGAATAAAATGGGTAAGAACCACATTATATTGAATCTAAAAGTTGTTGATAATAGCTTTCTAAGCTTGATGCAATTTCGGCCCAGTGAAATTTCTTGGCTTCCTCAAGTGTTGTTTTTTTTAATTTTAAACGCGTTGATTGATTATAGCTTTCAAACGCAGATATGCTTTCTATAAGAGAGTGAATGTCTTCGAAAAATGAAGTCGTACTCAAAGAATAATCTTTAACACTATCAAGTTTACTGACTATCGAAGGGACCCCCACAGAATGTGCTTCTAACAAAGCATTGTTTGCTGTTGCAAATGTTAAAGGGAGGAGGTGGATATCACATTGGCTTAGCAACGTAAGATAAGTCTTTTCGTTTAAATATGGGTAAATTTTAACATTCTCCAATCCTATCAAAAAGGGTCTCCATTTCGAAGCTCCCAAAAGATGAAATTTCCACTTCCTTCCTTCAGCCTTGGCATAAGAGGCAAGTGCCTTGTACATTTCTAAATCACGAAAATTGGTTCCGACTGTAATTATGTTTAACACATCTTCTTCAGCGGGAGCTTGGCTTAAAAAAAAGCTAGAAAAATCATATACACCATGAGGGATAAATTTAACATCTGCCTGTGGAAACAACTCTCTGATTTCGCCTTCATTAGATCGTGTAAGGGTAATGATAGAATCGAGTCTGTCGAAAGCATTTTTCCGAAGCTTCATAACATAGCCGTGCTTATTCAAATTTTGCTCCTTAAAAACATCTAAGGGCAAATGAACGGTGCCCACTTTAACAATTTTACTACTTGACGGTAGGCTAAATGTGAGGTGAACCTCTGGCAAAAGAAAATGAATGAGTTGGTACCTACTTCCACGTAATCTTAGGGCAGCTTCGTAAGTCAGAAGATTTAATTTTTTAGGTATGGTGCCAAATTCGGAATTTGCAAACCAGAATTGATTGGCATCAATATAATCGAAAGGCAATAGCGTTGCTACCTGTTCAAATCCCGCGCTTTCTGAAAGATTTCCGCAGTGAAGACCCGCAATCAAAACATCATTTCGATTCATTTTCTGTAAGCAATTTTATTCTTTTTTAATGGTCAAAAAAATTCAACACAAACGTAGTAATTTTACAAATATTAACCCGAAGTCTAGATTATACTTATTGGCTATTCTACTTTATCCCTCTATTCTTTTAAGATATTTACTTATCCCCTTTAGCCTCTGATGGAATATGGAGATTTTGAATAAATCAAATTTGAAGCCATCTCAAAAGTACCTTGACTTATATGCTTCGTTGCTTTTTTTGCACAGGCTCTCCTTGGTATGAGCTTCAAAAAGCACTTCGCCTAAAAGCCAATTACTTGAAAAAATCCTTAAAATCTATTTTTGAGATGGCTTCTGGTAAAATTATTTTTTTTCGACCGTTTTTTTTTATGAACCGATAGTTCTAATTTGAGGCGGATTACTTCATAAGCCTTAGACAGGTAAAAGGAAGAAGCAATGAGAATAGTCAAAAGTATCATCGAGAAAGTTGGCCGTGCATTACATGGAGAATACGGATTAGCAATGCGTCAAACCTTAATTGACGATTACTTGCAAAGAAATTTACACGATAACCCAAAATACCAATATGCCAACAAATTAAATCGCTATGAGTTTCAGGCTTTTTCGCAAAACGGAGAGGACGGAATAATTGAGGAAATCTTTAAAAGAATTGGAACGACAAATCGGTTCTTTGTTGAATTTGGAGTTGAGGCAGGCGATGAGACTAATACTACGTACTTGTTATACAAAGGATGGAGTGGTTTTTGGATTGATGGTAGCCTAAAAAACATCGAATCAATCAAAAACAAATTCTCTAAAACCATTTCAGCAAACCGACTAAAGGCGGTCTGCAATTTTGTCACGGCTGAGAACATTGAGGGCATATTTAAAGCGTCTAACGTTCCTTTGGAATTTGATCTGATATCGATTGACATCGACCGGAATGATTACTATATATGGGACGCAATTACATCATATAAGCCACGAGTAGTAGTCATCGAATACAACGCCATTTTCCGCCCGGGTTGCGAATTCGTTGTACCATATGATCGCTCCATCATGTGGGATCGGTCAAGTAATTTTGGTGCGAGTATCGAATCTCTGTATAAGTTGGGTTTGAAAAAGGGATATAAGTTGATTGCATGTTGTTTCACGGGGGTTAATGCGTTCTTCGTACGCGAAGATTTAGTGAACGATTGTTTTGAAGGTCCATTCACTCCAGAAACCCATTATGAACCCCCACGATATTTCACCATATCAGGAAAGGCAGGCCATCCAAGAAAGGTCATCCTTTAACAATAAAACTTTAGGGTTTCCTTTGCTTCTTTTCCTCAGACTCTCCTTTATTAGAGATTCTAACTACTCCTAAAGGAGTAAATCATTCCAATATCATTGTTGTTAGGCCAAAAAGAATAACTTATAAATCCGTTCTTTTTCAAAATCTCGACCAATTCAACTGGACCCTCATTGTGCCATTCCATCATTATTAGCTCAAACTCTTTAAGCAAATTTTTGTCACTTAATTGTTTTAAGATGCCATATTCAGCTCCCTCGCAATCAATTTTAGCATACAATTTTAGCCCTGGGTTTTCACCTCGAATTTTCGTTACAACAGTTTCAGCGCTCTCTAAAACAACTCTTTCCGAAGTCATTTTGCCTTTCACGCTATCGTCTAAAACCCTATCGGGGATTCCATCTGTGCCCACGCTACCCTTATAATCCAAAAAATAATCTATTGACTTCTCTTCCTTCGTTTCGCCTACACCATAATTGAACGAATTTATTTTAGGTGCATATGAAGGATTTTGGTCGATATTCTTTCTGGCGAACTCATATGTTTTGGGAAATGGCTCGAATGAATACGTCTTGATAGTATTGGGATTCTTCGAGAAGAAAAGACTAGTCATACCAACATTCATTCCAATATCAACAAACACAAATTTGTCATTCGTCTCAACATTATAAACGCCATCTTTGAATATTTCTTTCATAATATTAATCTCTTCCCAAAAATTAATTGAAATATTCAAGCCCTGAATATTTACGGTCACTTTATCATTCTCGTCAATTTTAAATTCGGCATTGCACAATTCCATTAGGTCATATATATCGTTAAGGCCTTGCAAGAGAAAAAAGTTATTTTTCTTCGAAATAGTACAATTCAGTCTTTTTATGAAAAGTGAATTTTTAAACAGGTTGTAACTAACATCCTTAGGACTAATTTGTCTCTTTACTAAAGTCTTCAAAAACAGGAAATTTGGAACTAAGAATGGATAAAAAAATAAGTCAATAACAGTAAGCTTGTTTCTTTTCATTTTGGATCATTTATAGTTTACTCTCAATTTGTAACTTCTTCATTTCGCTTCTGTAAATAAAGTATACCCATGGCACTAAAATCAGACTGATTACAAAAAAGAAGGTAAAACCCATGCCCATAGGGCCTAAAAATTTTACCGTGAAAATACTGATTGCAATCATTAAAAAGGAAGAAACTAAGGTTGGAATCATAAAGGGCTCTTTTTTCTGAAAGCGAATAGCTGTTGCCATCACATTTGATACTTGTATAACAACGCCTGTCAGTAAGATAAAACCTAGTGTATAAAAATCCGTAAATCTACTCAATTGCTTCAAATTTAAAGATTGCATAATAAGAAGGACAAAATAAATAAACACAAACATTAATCCAGACATTAAAATACTGCGCAAGAGCGTTCTATTTACCAGTCTTTCAATTTCCCCATAGTTCTTTTGAGCACTTAAAATTCCCAACCTTGGGCCAATTATGTTTACCCAAGTGATTCCAACCAAGTTAACCATATTATATAGTTGCATTGTTGCCCCTATCCGGCCTGCTTCTGAAGAATTGACTAGCTTAAAGGCCAGTGGAGTAAAAGCTTGAAAAAGAAAATATCCAAGCAATAGGCTTATCCCCACGCGCCACTGCTGATTCCAAAATTCCTTGTTAAAGGAGTATCCTGAAACATTGTATGACTTGTTTATTTGATAAAATGGCAAAATTGGTTTATAAATCAACAACAAGGTCAATAAAGCATTTACTAAACTGATAGCAAACATTGTATATAGTTCTAATCCAATCACAATACTAACCCAGCCTACTAGCGAACTTACCATTGAGCTAAAAAGGATTATCTTTTGACACTCCTTTATATTATTCGAGCCCTCAAGAAGTGCCTTTTTAGGGGAGAGAAGAATAGAGCAAGAGGTTGTTGTGACAAGCAAAATCCAAGGTACCATGATAGTATCATTCTGTTCTGAAGATGATTCAGAGGTGATAAACCAAATACCACCAATTCCGATGATTAGAAGAAATGCAGTAGCGACAAACAAATACCACTTGTCACCTAATCTAACCAAATTTTGAAGTTTTGTCAACGATTCTGGTGAGCCTTTAATGACACCCTCAGGGCTGAGGGAAAGGTTGGCCCATTCATGACTAACAAATTGGATTAATACTAAACTAAATCCAATATCAAATAATCCATGGAAAACAATTAGGCTACTAAACAGGTAATAATAACCTTGTGTTTCAGAAGTGAAAAAAGATGTGATAAGCATAACGCTTACAAAAGAAGAGAGAGCTATCCACATCTTGCTTCCCAACGAATACAGTAGGGTCTCATTATAACCAATCGCACTTTTAATAGTTGCAAATAAACCAAACTCATTCCTATGATTACGAAAATCACTTAAACTTTTTTCTAAAAAGGCCCAAATCTTACCACGGCTCACAAAATTGAAATTTAATGTAAAGTTTTAAGGAAAAACGGAACTAACAACGATTGCCTTCATCAAATCTAGTGGTACTTTAAATAAAAAGTTTCAGTTATGATTTATCGCGGTCCGTTTCATTTTTATTAAAATGATAGAAAAGAATACCAAAAAAAGAATTCCTTTTTGCCTCCAAAGGGTTGATTCCGTTATGCTTGCAAGCATAAATATGACAACCAGAAACAATAGGTTCATGATATTCCTTGAAATTGCTTCGCGAATAATCAGCCCGAACCAAAGTATCAACAACAGCAAGCCGAGAATGCCACTAGCTAAGAGAGTTTCCAGATATTGATTATGGCTATTATACCCCATGTAAGCAATCCAATCAGGGTACGTATGATAAACCTTCGCCAACGCTTCCTCTGAATTACCAATTCCTACCCCAATCCAATAATTGCCTGCTGCTGTAAATGCTTGCCACGAACACCGCCACGAAAATGTTTTAATGTAAATAATAGCTTTTCCGTACTGACTTAATAGATTCAGTAAATCTGACTGCCAAAGCACTATAAGTCCCAAAATTACAATCGCTAACAATGAAACGATAAGATAAACTTTTCTATATAAAAAAAGGATGATTAAAAGCATAATTGCAGTGACCACCAAAGCATTTTTTGCATTAAGTAGTATCAATAGAGCAATCATCATTGCTCCCATTATTAAGTGAGGGAAGGAACGCTCCTTGAAAAAAACAAGCAATGAAGTCAAGCAAGAGAATGCCGAAAACATACCCAAATAAGGGTGGTCTACAGGTGAATAGCCTTTCAAACTAACGATAAGGATTAACTGTACCAATAAAGACAATCCCATCCAATTTATTACTACTCTTGCATCGTTTTCGCTCAATCGCTGGGTAAACAGAAGCAGCAATGGATAGGCCAAAAAGAAAAGATGCCTTTCAAGAAAATTAAAATTCAAATTTTTACAATCAAGGGAGACGCATGAGAAGAGGCTCAAGACATTCAGAATATAAAGAAACAAAGGGGTTACATACAAAAGCACATTGGCTTTGAATGGCAAGATGCTCTTCTCTTTCCAAAAAAAAACAACCAAACCACTCAGTGCCCAAAACAAGATTGCCACATTACTTAGTGCAATGGAATTAATAGGAATCACGAAAGAAACAAAAATCAATGCCCAAGTTTCGTAATGATTGGGTATCAATTCGCTATTCAAATAAGTGTCGGATTTGCTTAAAAAGTAATTTTGCATTTTATGATTTACCGTTTTCACCTTAATGAAAGCGTTTCTGTCTTAAGTATCGCAATCACAAAAATGTTTTACTTACGGCTTCTCTATAAGTCTCTATTAACCCTTTTTCCAATTGGACTTCCGGATCCCAACCTAAATCTTTTAATATTTTCGTGCTCAGTAACTTTTGGGGAGTCCCATCAGGTTTGGAATTATCAAATCGAATCTCACCCTTGAAACCAGTGATTTGGCTTATAATTTTCGCTAGTTCTTGAATTGAAGTTTCCTGGCCTGAACCAATGTTTACAAAGCCTACGTCTGAATAGTTATCCATCAAAAACAAACATGCATCCGCCAAATCATCTACGTGCATAAACTCCCTCAAGGGCTTCCCAGATCCCCAAACTTCAACCGTTGGTGCATTGTTGATCTTTGCCTCGTGAAATTTTCTAATCAATGCTGGTATAACATGTGACTTTTCTAAATCATAATTATCATTCGGTCCGTACAGGTTTGTAGGCATTGCACTGATGAAGTTACAGCCATACTGCCTGCGATAGCTTTCGCATAATTTTATGCCTGCAATCTTAGCGATCGCATAAGGCTCATTCGTTTCTTCTAAATACCCTGATAAGAGATATTCTTCTTTCAGTGGTTGTGGTGCCAGTTTTGGATAGATACAAGAAGATCCAAGAAACAACAGTTTTTTTACTTGATGGACATAGCTCTGATGAATGACATTGCTTTCAATCATCAAATTCTCGTACAAAAAATCTGCGCGATAGGTGTTGTTGGCCATGATGCCACCCACCTTGGCTGCAGCAAGAAAAACATACTCAGGTTTTTCGGCAGCAAAAAAATTCTCAACCTGACTTTGATTCCTTAAATCAAGTTCCTTTGAGGTGCGAAGCACTATGTTCGAGTAGCCCTCTGCCTGTAGTTTTCTTACAATGGCAGAGCCCACCATACCTCGGTGACCTGCCACATATATTTTGGAAGACTTTTCCATTATTCGTGGTGTTGGAAAATTTTATGGCCGCCTTGCTTCAGGTAATGATCGCGTTTGAATAACTCTAAATCGCTTGCTACCATCTCTTTCACCAAGGAATCTAGATCGTATTTTGGTTTCCATCCTAATTTTGATTTTGCTTTGGTTGGGTCCCCAATCAGTAGCTCCACTTCGGTTGGCCTGAAATATTTTGCATCTATTTTTACTACTTCTTGCCCCTCCTTTAAATTAAAGCCTTTGTTGTCAGATTTAACAACCACAGCAGTCTCATTTATTCCTTCACCAGAAAATTGAAGGGTAACTCCAAGCTCCTTGAATGCCTTGATGATAAATTCTCTTACCGTTGTGGTTACTCCCGTGGCGATTACAAAATCATCTGCTTTGTCTTGTTGTAGCATTAGCCACATTGCTTCTACATAGTCCTTAGCGTGACCCCAGTCGCGCTTGGCGTCTATGTTGCCCATGAACATCGTTTGCTGTAGCCCCAAAGCTATCCGGCAAGCCGCCCGAGTTATTTTTCTAGTTACGAATGTTTCTCCCCGCAAGGGTGACTCGTGATTGAATAGGATGCCATTGCCCGCATAAATGTTATAGGCCTCCCTGTAATTTACGGTGATCCAATAGCTATAGAGTTTTGCGACTGCATAAGGTGATCTGGGGTAGAACGGTGTTGTTTCGCTCTGCGGCACTTGTTGTACCAGTCCATAAAGCTCAGAGGTAGATGCTTGGTAAAATCTGGTCTTTCTTTCCAACCCAAGAATTCGAATGGCTTCCAACAGGCGTAGAGTTCCAATTCCATCTACATCCGCGGTGTACTCTGGAGAATCAAAACTAACCTTTACGTGCGACATCGCTCCAAGGTTGTAAATCTCATCCGGCTGAACCTCTTGCACAATCCTTATAAGATTGCCTGAATCCGACAGGTCTCCATAATGTAGTTTGAGCTTTAGATTCTTCTCATGAGGATCTTGATAAAGGTGATCAATGCGGTCCGTATTAAACAGCGAACTGCGCCTTTTAATGCCGTGAACTTCATATCCCTTTGACAGCAAAAGTTCTGCTAGGTAAGCTCCGTCTTGTCCTGTTATGCCGGTTATAAGTGCCTTTTTCAACTTGAATGGATTTAAATTTTAAAAAATGTTTGATACCACTATTTCGTCAAATACCAATTGATTGTTTTCTCTATTCCCGTATCAAAAACTTCTTCAGCCTTCCACCCTAATTCATTTTCAATTTTTGAGGCATCAATGGCATAACGCTTGTCGTGGCCCGCTCGATCTTTTACGAAGGTGATTAACTCCTTGTAGGAACTGCCATTTTTACGTGGCCTGGTTTTGTCTAATAACGAACAAATTCGATCGGCAATTTGGTTGTTGTTACGCTCATTTCTTCCGCCAATATTATAGGTTTCGCCAGCTCTTCCTTTTTCAAAAGCTAACGCAATGCCCGTACAATGGTCGAGCACGTATAGCCAATCTCTTATGTTTTTTCCGTCACCGTAAATAGGAATCGGCTGCTCACCCAATGCCTTGCGAATGATGGTTGGAATCAATTTCTCTTTATGCTGCTTAGGGCCGTAGTTATTAGAGCAATTTGTAGTTACTACGTTCAACCCATAAGTGTGAAAATAACTGCGCACCATAAAATCGCTGCTTGCCTTTGAGGCTGAGTACGGGCTATTAGGTGCGTAGGCCGTTGATTCCGAAAACAACCCGTCCTCTCCAAGTGAACCATATACCTCATCGGTGGATACGTGTAAAAATCGGTTTTCTTCAAATCCCGTTTTGAATTTGAAAGGAGCTTCCATCCAGGCTTTTCTGGCCACATCCAACAATGTGAAAGTGCCAAACACATTGGTTCTTATAAAAGCTTCAGGCCCTTCAATCGAATTATCTACATGCGATTCAGCAGCGAAGTGAACAACTCCATTGAATTGATATTTGCTAAACAAATTTTCAACAAAGGCACGATCGCAAATGTCGCCCTTTTCAAAAATGTAGCGTACGTGACCTTCCACTTCAGTTAGATTGTTCAAATCGCCTGCATAGGTGAGTGCATCAAGATTAACAACTTTGTAGTCTGAATACTTTTCTAAAAAGTGAACAATAAAATTCGAACCAATAAACCCTGCTCCTCCCGTTACTAATAAAGTTTTCATTACTAAAAATTAAAAATTGCTTTCTCTAAAGTTGGATGACTCTGGTCGCGCTGCGAAAGAATGAGGTCTTTTTCGCTCATGCCCCAATTGATCTTCAGTGCAGGGTCATTGTACATAATTCCTCCCTCCGCCTCAGGATGATAAAACTCATCGCACTTATACAAAATTTCTGCTGCCTCGCTCAGAACTAAAAACCCATGGGCAAATCCTCTCGGCACCAAAAGTTGTTTTTTGCTTTCGGCTGATAACTGAATTGAAAATGACTGACCGAAAGTTGATTTCTCCCTCCTTAAATCCACTACTACATCTAAGATTTCACCAAAAAGTACGCGAACCAATTTAGTTTGTGGATAGGGTGCGTTTTGATAATGAAGCCCGCGCAGCACCCCTTTTCTTGATTTGGATTGATTGTCTTGAATAAAATGGAAATCAATTCCCTTGAATTTCAGCACATCGTACCGATACGACTCCATAAAATAGCCGCGGCCATCTTCAATCACCTTCGGCTCCAATACGACTAATCCATCAAATCCTGTTTCAACAATATTCATTAGGCAGACTTGATTACTTTTTCATTGGCTACTTTTACCAGATATTGTCCGTATTGGTTTTTCAATAACGGTTTTGCCAACTCTAACAATTTCTCTTTTGAAATATACCCTTTGCGAAACGATATCTCTTCTAAGCAAGCAATTTTTAGTCCCTGCCTTTCTTCAATCGATTCTACAAAAGTAGAAGCTCTAATTAAGGATTCGTGTGTTCCGGTATCCAACCAGGCCATGCCACGGCCCAATAATTTAACTTGAAGTGTGCCCTCTTCTAAATAAAGTTTATTCAAGTCTGTAATTTCTAATTCTCCTCGCTGAGATGGCTTTATTCTCTTTGCCTTTTCAACGACTGTATTGTCATAAAAGTACAACCCTGTTACGGCATAATTGGATTTGGGTTCTTTAGGCTTTTCTTCAATGGAGAGCACCCTACCTTGATCATCAAAATCGACCACCCCGTAGCGATGCGGATCATTCACATAATATCCAAAGACGACTGAACCCTTTGTTAATTGATTGGCTTGCTCTAGCTGGGAGGAGAAATTGTAACCGTAAAAAATGTTATCACCCAAAACCAAACAGGCCGAATCGTTTCCAAGAAAAGATTCGCCAATCAAAAACGCTTGAGCCAAACCATCGGGTGAAGGTTGTTCTCTATATTCGAGTTTTAGACCTAAGTCAGAACCATCGCCCAATAGATTTTTAAACAAGGGCAAATCTTGAGGGGTAGAAATAATCAGGATTTCACGAATGTTGGCCAACATCAAAACCGACAATGGGTAATAGATCATTGGTTTGTCATAAATAGGAAGCATCTGCTTCGAAACAGACTTTGTGAGAGGGTAAAGCCTTGTGCCTGAGCCGCCTGCCAAAATAATTCCCTTCATTGGTTGAAATTTAGAGCGCGAATTTACGAAAAGTTATTCGCCCTTTGATTGTCTTAGTTGATAAGCCAGTTCAATGGATGGCTTGGCCTCCACTAGCCCAAAACCCCTCCCAGCCAATATTTCTTTATAACTGTTGGTATGAAGTTCGGTAAAACCATCGCTAAATTCAATTTCCATTCCATCCATTTTTAGTGAACGAAAGGTGCGCTTTCCTTTGGCCTTGACTTCTGCTGGCAAGTGGTCTTCGTTAATGCTCAATGACCAATTGATACGTGCCCTTTCCAATTCCAAATAGCCTCCGGCATGATCTGCTTCATAGGCGGAGACAGAACTATTCTTCACACTTCCAAAAACCCACAACAGCATGTCAAAAAAATGGATGCCAATGTTGGTGGCTATGCCGCCAGATTTGATTTCTTCTCCCTTCCAACTGTGGAAGTACCACTTGCCGCGGGAGGTGATGTAGGTCAAATCCACATCAAAAATTTTATCGCCTTTGGTTTCTTCTACTTTCCTTTTCAACGCTTGAATGTTGGGATGCAAGCGCAGTTGAAGAATAGTGTACACTTTTTTGCCCGTTTCTTTTTCAATTTCCGTTAAGGCATCTACGTTCCACGGATTCAATACCAACGGTTTTTCACAAATGGCATCCGCTTGATTGCGCAATGCAAATCGGATGTGAGAATCGTGAAGATAGTTAGGTGAACAGATGCTTACGTAGTCGATTTTCTGTCCTTGTCTTTTCAATTTATCGATGTGGCGATCAAACCGCTCAAACTCGGTAAAAAAATCAGCATGCGGAAAATACGAATCCATAATGCCAACGCTGTCAAACCTATCCAAGGCAGCCAGCAGATTATTGCCTGTGTCTTTTATCGCTTGCAAATGGCGCGGTGCGATGTATCCAGCTGCACCTATTAATGCAAAGTTCTCGGCCATAATGATATCAATTTACTTTATAGACCTTTCCATCTTTCAACAAATACTTGTCATCACTCTCAGGACAAGTGGCTTCTCCTTCTTTATTGAATGAAAGTTTATGACCGTATTCGCTCATCCATCCGGTTTGCCTGGCGGGATTGCCCACCACCAGCGCAAAATCGGGCACATGCTTTGTCACTACTGCACCTGCACCAATAAAAGCAAACGCCCCAATATCGTGTCCACAAACAATGGTGGCATTTGCACCGATTGATGCGCCCTTTTTTACCACCGTTTTTGAATATTGGTTCTTACGGTTAATCGCACTGCGCGGGTTAATCACATTTGTAAACACCATTGATGGCCCTAAAAAGACATCGTCTTCACAAATTACCCCTGTATAAATGGAAACGTTGTTTTGCACCTTTACATTCTTCCCTAACACGACCTCAGGCGATATGACCACATTTTGCCCTATGTTGCAATTCTCGCCAATTTTACAATGCGGCATGATGTGGGAGAAATGCCAGATTTTTGTTCCTGCACCAATTTCGCAGCCTTCATCAATCACAGCTGTTTCATGAGCGAAATAATTCTTTTCAGGCATGCCTTGGATAATCTTTAATGACTTGACAAATGTACGCTAATTCTTCCGTGGACATCTCAGTGTGTATCGGCAAGGAGATCACTGTTTTGGAAAGTTTTTCCGTAACCGGAAAAGAACCTTCACCAAAGCCTGTTCGCTGATACGCCTTTTGCAAATGCAATGGCACCGGATAATAAATCATGGATGGCACTCCTTTGCTCTCCAAATATTTTTTGAAAGCATCTCGGTCAATGCCATTTGTCTTTAGTGTATATTGATGGAATACATGCGTTGAGTTTTTTGCCCTTACTGGGATCTCCAAAAAACCGCAAGATTTTAGTTCGGCATCGTAGACATCTGCTGCTTCGTTTCTTTTGCGCGTATATTCATCCAGGTATTTCAACTTTACATTTAAGATGGCTGCTTGCAAGGTATCCAGGCGACTATTGATGCCAATCACTTCGTGGTGATATTTTATTTTTTGGCCATGACTGGCAATCATCGTCATTTTTTCCGCTAGTGATTTATTGTGGGTAAAAATCGCCCCTCCATCGCCATACGCTCCTAAATTTTTGGATGGAAAAAATGAGGTAGTGCCAACTATGCCCATCGTGCCGGCATTCTTGACCGTGCCATCTACAAATGTATATTCCGCGCCTAGCGCTTGCGCCACATCTTCAATCACAAAAAGATGATGTGCATTGGCAATTTTTAAAATCGGTTCCATATTGGCACTTTGTCCATACAAATGAACGGGCACGATAGCCTTGGTGCGCGAAGTGATTTTACTTTCTATTTGATTGACATCGATATTAAATGTCCATTCATCAACATCGATGAAGACAGGTGAAAGTCCTAAAAGGGCAATCACCTCTGCCGTTGCCACGTAGGTATGAACGGGCAAGATCACTTCATCCCCTTGCTTTAACTCGAGCGCCATCATGGCAATTTGCAATGCATCAGTGCCGTTCGCACATGAGACCACATGAACGTTTTGATTTTTTTGAGAAAGAGCTAGTGCAAATTCTTTTACGTCAGGTCCCTGAATAAAGGCCGAAGAAAGTAAGACGCTTTCAATGGCTGTATCGATTTCAGACTTAATGCGCAGGTATTGCCCCCGCAAGTCAACCATTTGTATTTTTTCCATCACTTGATACCTCGAATGTTTTTTTCCCATTGCCACGCGTGCAACAGGGATTCTTCTAAACTCAATTCTGTTTTCCAGCCTAATAATTTTTCTGCCTTCGCAGGATTGGCATAAATCTTTTCTATATCGCCAGCCCTGCGTGGGCCGATTTCATAATTTAACTGAACACCTGTGGTTTTGATAAATCGCCTAACCAAATCAAGCACCGTTACTCCATCACCTGTACCCAAATTGAAAACTTCATTTCTGCTCTCTAACGAAGTCACTTTTTGCAATGCTTTTACATGTGCTTTTGCCAAATCAACCACATGAATAAAATCACGCACACAACTTCCATCTGGGGTATCATAATCGCTCCCAAAAACCGTAAGCTTCTGGCGAATGCCTGCAGCTGTTTGAGTTACATACGGCACAAGGTTGGAGGGGGTGCCGATAGGCAATTCTCCAATCAGTGCCGAAGGATGCGCACCCACTGGATTAAAGTACCGCAGTGAAACAGATCTTAAATTCTTATTAGCATGAATGGAATCTTCTAAAATCCGCTCGCACATTTGCTTGGTAGCACCATAAGATGATTCAGCTTTTTTAAAAGGTGCTGACTCATCTACCGGAATGCGGTCGGGCTGGCCGTATACGGTGCAAGAAGACGAAAAAATTACTTTGTTTACATTAAATTTCTCCATCGTCTTGAGCAACGCCACCATTGAGCCCAAATTGTTTTGATAGTAAAGTAATGGATTGACCACTGATTCATTGACTGATTTAAAGGCAGCAAAGTGAATAACCGAATCGATCTGATTATTTTTGAAAAGGGTATCTAAAAATCTCTCATCTCTGCAATCTCCTTGATAAAAAGCAATTTTTCTATTCGTGATTCTTTCAATTCCATCGATAATTCTTTTTTCGCTGCGCGATAAATCATCAACGACTATTATCTCAAAACCTTGCTGAATTAACTCAACGGCCGTGTGCGCGCCAATGTAGCCCGCCCCGCCCGTCAACAGTACTTTTTTAGTGCTGGCCATGGTTATAATCTAGATGAAATTTGAGATGGATCTAAAAAACCTTTTACATCATAGACAATCGTCTTGTCGTTTCGTATCATTTTCCAATCCAAATTTTTGAATTCATGATGGCTAACGGCCAATACAATGGCCGAATATTTTTTATCCGGTTTGTTAATCAATGCCAAACCGTATTCGTGCTTCACTTCATCGATGCTGGCATGCGGGTCATACACCTCTACATCCGCTCCAAAACTTTGCAATTCTTGGATCAAATCAATGGCGCGGCTGTTGCGTATGTCGGGGCAGTTTTCCTTAAACGTAATTCCCAAAACCAAAATCTTGGCATTTTTTACAGGCAAATCATGTTGCGTCATCAATTTGACTACTCGGTTGGCAATGTGAATCCCCATATTGTCGTTGATGCGCCTCCCTGCCAAAATCACCTGTGGGTAATAGCCGAGGCTATCTGCTTTATACGTTAAATAGTACGGATCCACACCAATGCAATGCCCACCTACCAGACCGGGTTTGTAAGGAAGAAAATTCCACTTGGTGCCGGCTGCTTCCAATACTTGATGCGTATCAATACCCATGCGTTCAAATATCAACGCCAATTCATTAATAAACGCGATATTGATATCTCGTTGGCAATTCTCGATGACCTTTGCCGCCTCGGCAACCTTGATGCTCGAAGCTTTGTGTGTGCCCGCAACGATTATTTTTTTGTACAGTTGATCTACGCGTTCGGCTATTTCAGGTGTGCTACCGCTGGTCACCTTCTTGATGTTGGGCAACCGGTGCTGCTTATCGCCAGGGTTGATGCGCTCTGGAGAATAGCCACAGAAAAAATCAATATTAAATCTTAATCCGCTGAATTTCTCCAGCACGGGGACACAATCTTCTTCGGTGCAGCCTGGGTAAACGGTAGATTCGTAAATCACGATGTCGCCTTTCTTCAAAACCTTCCCCACCGTTTCGCTCGCCTTGATCAATGGCGTAAGGTCGGGCTTTTTGTAAACGTCTACGGGCGTGGGTACGGTGACGATGAAATGATTGGCGTCCTTCAATTCAATCGGATTGGAAGAGAAAGAAAGATGTTTAGATGACTTAAGTTCAACGCTGTCCGACTCAAGGGTTCGGTCGTGCCCATTTTTTAGCTCAGCTATCCGATCGGTGTTGATGTCGAAGCCAACCACCGGAATAATTTTTCCGAACTCAACCGCCAATGGAAGGCCAACATAACCTAACCCTATGATTCCTATCTTTTCCATGTTATCGTTTCTCTTTATAATAGTCCAAATACCAATCAATAAATTTACCCACACCTACTTCAATGGGAGTATCGGGCTTAAAATCAATTTTTTTCATCAAATCACTCACATCGGCAAGAGCTTCGGGCACATCGCCCTGCTGCATGGGCAAAAAGTTTTTGATGGCCTTTTTTTTCAACTTTTCTTCTATAATCTCGATGTACCTTATCAACTCTACCGTACTGCTATTGCCAATGTTAAAAATTCGGTAGGGGGCAAAGCTAGTGGCGGGATCTGATTTTGTGGCATCCCAATTTTTGTCAAATGACGGAATCTTTGGCAAGAGACGAATCACACACTCCACTAAATCGTCTATATACGTAAAATCGCGTTTCATTATTCCGTGATTATAAACGTTTATCGGTTCGCCCGCTAAAATCGCTTTCGTAAAAATAAACAAGGCCATATCTGGTCTGCCATAAGGGCCATACGCTGAAAAAAACCTTAGCCCTGTGGTTGGAATATGGTACAATGTCGAATAGGCATGAGCCATTAACTCATTTGATTTCTTGCTGGCTGCATAAAGCGCCAAGGGATGGTCAACATTGTCTTGGGTCGAGAAGGGCATTTTTTTGTTCGCCCCATAAACTGAACTGGAAGAGGCGTAGATCAAGTGCTTTACGGAATGGTGGCGACTGGCTTCGAGAATGTTTAAGAACCCCTGTATGTTGCTTTCAAGATAGGTATATGGATTTTCGATAGAGTGCCTCACACCCGCCTGTGCAGCCAAGTTGACGACAGCATCGTATCGGCTATTTTCAAATCGCTTGTCAATTTCTTTTTTGTTGGCAATATCAACCTTTGAAAAAGTAAAATTTTCAAAAAGACGTAAACTATCCAATCTCGATTTTTTTAAGTTCACATCATAATAATCGTTAAGATTATCCAAGCCCTCAACCCAAAAGCCATCCTCGCAGAGTCTTTTGGCAAGGTGATACCCAATAAACCCTGCTACTCCGGTAACCAATACCTTGCTCATCAAAACAATTTAAAAAAATAAAGCGGTAAATTTAGTAATTTACCAGTGTTCTGATAAGTTAAATCATTTTCTTTGCAGGAAAAAACGAAGTATGGCGCAGTCTGATGAAATCGATCTTTTGGAATTGGCCTTTAAATTGAATCGGGTTTTTATTCAAAACATTAGGTCGCTCATTATTGCTTTTTTTATTGGCTCCTTGGCCGGACTGGCTTTTTATCAGTTGGTTCCCAATGTTTATCAAAGCCGGATGATTTTCAGTTCGGGTGTGCTTACCTTTTCGGTGAGCAAAGCGTTGGTAACTGATTTGAATGGATTGATAGAAGAAAACAATACCAGCGAACTGGCCAAAAAGCTTTTTCTTACAAGTGCAGAAGCAAGCCATATAGCTGAATTAAAAATTGAGAATTCAATTGAAAAATCCGAGGCTTTAAAAGAAGAAGAAAAAACTACTTTGATCATAACCGTAAATTGCAAAGACCCCCTGCTGTATACCAAATTACAACCTTCACTCATCAAATTTTTTGAGACCAACGAATATGCACTTCTGAGGGAGAAAGAAAAGAAAGCGATCTACCAAGGCATGGTGGATAAAACCTCTCAAGAAATAACAGAGTTGGAAAAAATGCGAGTTCAGTTTTTAGAAGGAAATCTTTTCAAAAACTTAAACGCAAATACCATCCTTTTTGACCCTACTTCTATCAATGCAGGAATTATTGATTTGACCAGAGAAAAATTAAAGAATCAAAGCGATTTAGCTTTGGTTAACAATGTTCAATTAGTTCAAGGTTTTGTCAATTTCAACAGACCTATCAGCCCCAAGCTATCGATTTCACTGGCAGCTGGAGCGGCCATTGGCGTTTTTTTTGTTATAGTGCTTATAGTACTTAAAGGATTTAAACACTTGGTTAGATTAGCTAACCAAGAAAAAGAGAAGTAAAAGAAAATCTTGTGCTGACTCTACTCCAGAAAGAACTCACCCTCGAACTTAGGCGCAAATCTGTTTTAGCAGGGCTTGGGCTATATCTTCTAAGTACTGTTTTTATTTACTACTTAACCATTGGCCTCAACCATCACGTTTTATCTCCCTTAATTTGGAGTGCACTTTTTTGGGCAACATTGCTATTTACGGCTATCAATACCATTGCCAAGAGTTTTATAGGAGAAAAAAAAGGCCTGGAAATTTATTTTTACTATATTGTAAAACCTGAATCGGTAATCATCAGCAAAATGATTTACAACTTTATGTTGAGCGTTTTGATGGCACTTATCGGATTTATTCTCTTTTCTGTTTTGCTAACCAATCCGATTCACGATTTAAAGACATTCTCAATAGGTCTTGTCCTTACTAGCGCTGGTTTTGCCACCTCGCTTACATTGCTTTCGGGTGTTGCTGCCAAAGCTAACAATAGCAACATTGTGATGGCCGTGCTAAGTTTTCCAATCGTGATTTCCATCTTGCTGATGGCCATCAAAATAACCAAAAATTGTATCGATGGCTTGGAAGCTAGCGCCAGCTATGATGAGTTGCTAATCTTACTGGCAATTAATTGTTTAGTCGGGGCTATGTCGTATCTGCTCTTCCCGTATATTTGGCGGTCGTAACTTAGGCATTAGGGACTTAGGTTTTGGATATTAGGGCTTGATTCCGTCATTGGTTTGTAAAATAACAAGATGAGAAAGAGTTGGTGGAAAATAATGGGAGCTTTGTTGGTGACGTATTCGGTCATCGGTGGGTTTTTGTTTCAGGTGCCGAGACTTGAGATTGTGAATGAAACCATTCGTGCTCTATACTTTCATGTGCCTATGTGGTTTGGCATGGTGCTAATGTTTTTGGTTTCGTTTATCAGCTCTATCTCTTATTTGATTTCACAATCAGAAAAGTCAGATAATCGTGCAATTTCCTTTGCAAATACGGGAATCGTTTTTGGGATGTTGGGGATATTCACAGGCATGATATGGGCCAACTATACCTGGGGCTCTCCATGGCATGGTGACCCACAACAAAACGGGGCGGCCATAGCCCTGTTGGTCTACTTCGCTTATTTTATTTTACGAGGCTCTGTCAACAATCAAGAACAAAAAGCCCGGCTAAGTGCTGCCTATAACATCTTCGCCTTTATGGCAATGATTCCACTTATCTTTATCATCCCCCGCATCACCAGTTCTCTACACCCGGGAAGTGGAGGCAATCCTGGTTTTAATACCTATGACTTGGATAGCAGGATGCGAATGGTGTTTTACCCTGCTGTCTTGGGTTGGATGTTAGTAGGAACGTGGATATCTACTTTACAGATTCGAATCAAAAATCTTAACGAAAAAATTTATGAATTGGACGAGCAGCAATAATAGAATTCAAAACAAAAGGTGGAGAAACGGAAAATCTTTCTTGTCAGTATTGGTTCTTTTGCTTTTTACGATTTCTACTTTCGGTCAATCGCAAGAAGTGCCGATGGCTGATGGCATGCGTGCCGAAGGCAAGATTTATGTGGTGGTGGCCATTGTTTTGTTGATTTTGTCAGGACTGATTGGGTATCTCTTTTTCTTAGATAAAAAAGTATCAAAACTTGAAAATAGATTGCCTAAATAGAAAAGCGATCATCATTCTTCGAATGAGCCAAGAATCTTTTCTACATAACAATTGAAGATTCTTCGGTTCCTTAGAATTACAAAATTATTTGAGCCGTATTCGTCACCAAAATTTCCCTTCCTATCATTTTTAGCCCTACCTTTACCACCCAGAAAATCGGGTAGATGAAAAAGTCACACATTTTTGCCATTGTGGTTATTGCGGTCGCGATTGCCATCATTATCTCTACCGCTGGCGATGCCAGCACGTATGTAAATTTTGATGAAGCATACAAATTAGCCTCTAACGGAAATACAGCAGCCATCCACGTGGTGGGTGAATTAAGCAAAGATGCTTCTGGCCATGTGGAGGGCATTGAGAAAAGTGCCGATAACCTTTCGTTTAGTTTTATGTTGGTGGATGATAAGGGCAAAACTCAAAAAGTGTATTACAATGAACCTATGCCACCTGATTTCCTCCGCTCTGAAAAAGTGGTGGTGATAGGCAGCTATCAAAACGATGTATTTGTAGCCAAAAAAATCTTGTTGAAGTGTCCATCCAAATACCAAGAACAAAAGTTAAACGCATCAATTTAATTTGAAAATGTGTCAATTTGAAGATTTGAAAATTGATGTTACTCTGCTAGGGGTATTTTCAAATTCTTTCATTTTCAAATTTTTAAATTAACAATGCACTACTTAATCGGTAACCTCGGCCACTTTTTTGTTATCACATCTTTTGTAGCAGCTTTGGCCAGTGCCTTTTCGTATTTTAAAGCCACCGGAGAACAAAACCCCGAGCGTAAAAATGAATGGTTGAAAAACGGCCGATTTGCGTTTTATATTCACTCGGCAACCGTTTTGGGCATTGTAATCTGTCTTTATACCATCATTCAACAGAATTATTTTGAATATCATTACGCATACAGCCACTCCGACTCTCACCTGCCCGTCTATTATCTAATTTCCACTTTTTGGAACGGGCAAGAAGGCAGTTTCCTCTTGTGGATTTTTTGGCAAGCCCTTGTGGGTATTGCACTTATCTACACCCAAAAAAATTGGGAAAGTTCAGTATTGGTCATTGTCGCCTTAGTGCAGGCATTTTTAGGCTCAATGATTCTGGGGGTAGTTATCCCAATTATCAACATCAAAGTGGGCAGTTCACCTTTCATCCTTCTGCGCGATGCACTTTCCGACCCCATCTTTAAATTACAACCTGACTTTATACCCAAAGACGGAACGGGGCTGAACCCTTTGCTTCAAAATTATTGGATGGTTATTCACCCGCCAACGCTCTTCTTGGGCTTTGCGCTCACCTTGCCGCCATTTGCTTTTTGCATTGCAGGGCTGTGGCAAAAAAAATATGTGGAGTGGGTAAAGCCTGCTATTCCTTGGACGCTGCTCGGTGCTGCCATATTGGGTTTAGGCATTTTAATGGGTGGCTATTGGGCCTATGAAACGCTCAACTTTGGTGGCTATTGGAATTGGGACCCCGTGGAAAATGCCGTGTACGTGCCATGGCTGGTGATGGTAGCCTCCATCCACACCATGATTTCGTACAAAAACAGCAATACCTCACTTAAAGCTTCCATCATTTTGGTCATTGCCGTTTTTATTTTGATTCTATACCAAACCTTTCTTACCCGAAGCGGAATTTTAGGGAATGCTTCTGTTCACTCCTTCACGGATTTAGGCCTATCGGGACAGTTGCTGATTTATATGTTTTTTTTTATGCTGGTTGCCATTGCCCTTTGCATCGTTCGATGGAAAAATATCCCCTCCTCTCAACAAGAAATTTCCACCTATTCAAAAGAGTTTTGGATTTTCTTAGGGGCAACGGTTTTGTGTTTAATGGGCTTTCAAGTTTTGTTGCCAACGTCTATTCCCGTATGGAACAAACTGGTCTCCGCTTTTGGCATCGAGTCTAATCTTGCACCGCCCGCCAACCAAGTTGAATACTTCTCCAGCATTCAATTATGGTTTGCCGTATTGGTGGCACTTCTCTCTGGCACAGGGCAATTTTTTTGGTGGAAGAAAATCGACAAGCAAAAATTAAAGAACGAACTCATTACGCCTTTGATGATTACGCTGATCGTGTTTGCATTGGTAATTGCCGTTGCCAAAGTGTACAACATTAGCTACCTCGTCTTAACCTTGGCGGGAATTTACCTCATTGTGAGCAACATCAAAGTATTGTTATCGCTCTTGAAGCTGAACCCCAAGCTATCGGGCGGAGCCATTGCCCATATTGGGGTGGGTTTGATGCTGATTGGGGTGATGTTCTCAGCTGGATACTCAAAAGTTGTTTCGCTCAACAATTCTGGAATGTTAATCTCAAAGGAGGTACCAACGGAGTTCAACCGCGATAACCTGCTTTTGTTTATCAATGAACCTCGCTCCATGGCTGGCTACGATTTGGAATACCGTGGCGAGCGTGTGGAGGCCAGGCACAAAAGCGGCTATATCAACAAAAACGATATTGAAAAAACCTTCGATGCTTTTAAAGTAGTGGCCAAGAAAGACATCATCTATAAAGGCAAAAAACTTTATAGTGCAAAAGATACTTTTGAAATTTATCCTGAAAATACTTTTTATGAAATTGAATTGAGAAAGAATAATGAAGTGGTGGCTTCGCTTTTTCCCCGCGTGCAAATCAATGCGCAGATGGGTGGCTTTGTTCCCTCGCCCGACATCAGGCGCAAACTAACCAGCGACCTCTATACACATGTTTCTTTGCCCATGAACCGCGAAGGACTTGAGTGGGGAAAATTGGAAGAACTTAAAGTGCAAATGGGAGAAGAATTTCACATCAGTTCCAAGTACATCAGTTCACTGGAGCAGGTTGTCCGTATCAACGAAATTGAAGGGGTACCACTACAGCCAGAAGATGTGGCCGTGCAAGCCAAAATAAAAATTCAAGGCGAGCATGAAATTTTTTATGCCGACCCCATTTTCTTAATCCGAAATAAAAACCAAGTAGGCAGAATACCCAGTGAAATCAATGACTTGGGAGTCAAAATAACTTTATTGAATATTTTACCCGATACTAATGAGTTTTTGATTGGTATCAATGCCCGTCAAAAAGATTGGGTGGTAATCAAGGCCTTAGAAAAACCCTTCATCAACATATTATGGATTGGCACAATGGTATTGATGGTTGGGTTTACGATGGCAATGGTGAGGAGGTTTAGAGAATTTGAAGATTTGAAAATGAAGTAATTTGCAAAAAACTGATAAGTAAAATCAGAGTGCTATAATTTTCAAAATTTCAAATCAGCCCATTTTAAAATTACTTCAACAACTCCCTCGAAATTACCATCTTCTGAATCTCGGTAGTGCCCTCGTAGATTTGAGTGATTTTTGCATCACGCATCAAGCGCTCTACATGAAACTCTTTCACATATCCGTAACCACCGTGTATTTGCACGGCCTCTGTAGTCACCTCTTGGGCAATCTGTGAGGCAAACAGTTTTGCCATGGCGGCAGCCTTCACAAAATCTTTTTTCTGGTCTTTGAGGTAGGCGGCTTGCCACACCAATAAACGAGCCGCATCAATTTTGGTGGCGATATCTGCCAACTTAAACTGAATGGCTTGGTGCTCGGTCAAGTGTTTTCCAAACGCTTTGCGCTCTTTCGCATACTTCAAAGCAAACTCATACGCGCCCGCAGCAATGCCCAACGCCTGTGCAGCAATTCCTATCCGTCCACCATTTAGGGTTGTCATGGCAAACGTGAAACCAAAACCATCGTCACCGATTCGATTGGCTTTTGGCACTTTCACATCTTGAAACATCAACGAGTGCGTATCGCTGCCGCGGATACCCATTTTATCTTCCTTTTTTCCTACCACAAAACCTAACATACCACGCTCCACAATCAAGGCATTAATTCCCTTATGCCTTTTTTCTGGATGTGTTTGTGCAATCACAATATAGACGCTGGCACTCTTGCCGTTGGTAATCCAATTTTTGGTTCCATTTAAAATGTAATGGTCACCTTTGTCTTCGGCCGTGGTGCGCTGACTGGTGGCATCAGAGCCCGCTTCAGGTTCCGACAAACAAAACGCCCCGATAATTTCGCCAGCCGCTAATCGCTTTAAATATTTTTCTTTCTGCTCTTCCGAACCATATCGCTCAAGCCCCCAACAAACCAACGAATTGTTTACCGACATGCAAACTGAAGCCGAGGCATCAATTTTAGAAATTTCTTCCATGGCCAGTACATAGGAAATAGTATCCATGCCACCCCCGTTGTATTTAGGGTCTGTCATCATGCCCATAAAGCCAAGCTCGCCCATTTTTTTTACCTGCTCGGCAGGGAATTTTTGCTCATTATCGCGGTCAATGACGCCAGGTAACAATTCCGTTTGAGCAAAATCGCGGGCCGCTTGTTGTACGGTCAGTTGTTCTTCAGTTAGTTGAAAATTCATGAGTTCTATCGTTTGAAATCAATAACAATGATAAGGGATAAAATGATTTGAATAATCGTTAGGTTCAGTAAAAATTATCAATAAAAAAGGCCCGAGAAAATCTCAGGCCTTTTTTGATTTATTGGAAGTGCTGATTAATCGCGGTCAGCACCTAAGTACATCATCACATAATAGATAAGTGTGGTAACAGCGCCAATTGCAGCAACAACATAAGTCATGGCTGCCCATTTCAATGCATCTTGCGACATATCGTACTCGCTAGGCGTCACAATGTTTCTAGCTTTCACCCAAGCCAAAGCTCTTTTGCTGGCATCAAATTCTACAGGTAAAGTAACTAAAGAAAATAATGCAAACACGCCATAGCACACAATGATTACTAGCAAGGCTGTTTTCATTGGTAAAATACCTTGAGCGAAGATGGAACCAAAAATCATGGCCATCATAATAAAGTTTAACACACTTGCGCTGATATTTTGAACAGGCACCATCGCTGAGCGGAATTGCAGCATTGCATAAGCCTTAGCATGTTGAACCGCATGGCCGCATTCATGGGCGGCAACAGCCGTGGCGGCTGCATTGCGTCCATAAAAAACTTCCTGGCTAAGGTTAACCGTTTTGTCGGCTGGGTTATAATGGTCAGTCAATTGACCTTCTACCGAAATGACCTTCACATCACTGATACCGTTATCGGCCAACATCAGTCGGGCAATTTCGGCACCTGTTAAGTCTTTTGTTAAATGTACTTGTGAATATTCTTTGAATTTGCTCTTGAGGCGTGAACTGACCATCCAGCCAATCGCCATAAAAAATAAACCGATTACTAACGCTCCCATAATTATAAATTTATTGTTCGTTTAATTTTTTCTACAATTCGTGTAGTGGAATAACCCGGCACAAAGTCGATTGTTTTCACTACGCCTCCCGCGTTTTTTACAACATCTGCGCCAACTATGTTTTCTGCCAAATAGTCACTGCCTTTAACCAAAACATTGGGTATTAACGCAGAAATTAAGTCGAAGGGTGTGTCTTCGTTGAAAAAAACCACCAAATCCACAAACTGAAGTGAGGCTAAAATCCGCGCACGAGAGTCTTGGTCTTGCAGTGGTCGCTCAGGGCCTTTAAAGCGACTGACCGAGTTATCGGTATTTAACCCGATTACAAGCCTATCACCTAGCTCACGTGCCTTTTCTAAATAATCGACATGGCCGAGGTGCAACAAATCGAAACAACCATTGGTAAAAACCACGGTTTCGCCTTTCGCTTGCCAAGCTTTTACTTGCGTTTGAGCCTCTTCGCGCGATTTTATTTTGGTTACGGCTTTCTCCATTTAATTATCCAATAACTGCCAATCAGAGATAACACGCCCATCAAAATCATCAAAGCAGTTTGCCATGCGTGGAAAATAAACACAAACGCCACGGCATCCGATTGGGGCAAGTTGTACAACATCACCAAACCGAGCGGTACTAACGTATGGTATGACCCCGCTCCGCCAGGCAGTGGCGCAGCCATCGCAATTGAACCAATGGCAAACAACGTGAGCACTGCACTAAATCCGAGATTCTCCGTTTCAGGAAATGCTTTGATAACATAATAACTCATCAAAAAATAAGCACCCCATATCGCCAACGAATAAAAAATAAAAAGACCTTTATTCTTTAGTTGAAAGATGGCCATCAATCCTTCTTTGAATCCACGGATGATTTTTAGAAGCTTTTCATTTTTACGAAGAAGGTAAAGAGCCACTAAAAGAGCGATTCCAAGCAAGGCAGCTGCATAAACCCACAAGGGCAAATGAATGCCGCCTCCTCCCTTTCCAAAATCCAGGGTATCAATAAATGATTTCAGTTTAGCCCACTCTGCAAAAAAAGAAAGCGCAATCAAAACGAGTAAACAAATCACGTCTACCAAACGCTCAACTACCACTGTGCCAAACGAAACTTCAACCGGTGTTTTTTCTAATTTGTATAGATTGTAGCAGCGCGATACTTCACCTCCGCGCGGCACGCCCAAGTTCACTAAGTAGCCAATCATCAGTGAAAGAAAACTATTTAACAAACTAACTCTGTTGCCCGTTGGCACCAACAGCATCTTCCAACGCTCGGCTCGCAAGAGATGACTGACAACCGCCACGGCAGCCATTAGCAGCAAATAGCCTTTGTTGGAATTCTCCCAGGCTTTAAGCAAAAAATCTGTCTTGTTCTCTCCCTCACCTACCGATAATCCGCGCAACGAAAGCCATAGCAATGCAGCCGTCAGCGCAATCATGCCGAGATATTGAAGAAGGGATTTTATTTTTGGATTCACAGGTTCAAAACTAAACTATTCTAGCCGATTGTCTGGTGTAGGAAAGATTAAGGTAGGTTTAAATTTCTTGGCTTCCTCAAATTCCATGGATGCATAGGAAATAATAATTACCACATCTCCCACGGCCGCTTTGCGGGCAGCGGGGCCATTCAAACAAATAGTGCCCGAATTGCGCTCGCCCTTTATCACGTAGGTCGCCAATCGCTCGCCATTGTTAATGTTTACAACCTGTACCTTCTCTCCTTCAATTAGATTTGCGGCTTCCATCAACGCTTCATCAATGGTGATGCTGCCCACGTAGTGCAACTCGGCTTGAGTGATTTTTACGCGGTGTATTTTTGATTTTAAAACTTCTATTCTCATTTATTATTATTTCTGCCACTCATTCACAGATTTCTTAGGCCAAGATTCTAAAATTTTCAATGAAATCTGTCAATAGGTGGCTATGTTTTATCATCCATTAATAGATTATCAATCAACCTTACTTCGCCCACAAAGGCAGCTATCAACAAAATGGTTGTGTCAGTAACGTTTTCAGCGGGCATTAAGTTTTCGGCATGGGCCAACTCAAAATATTCGAGTTTAACGTTGGAAACAGCTTCACACTTATCTTTGATTGCTTTCGCCACTATCTCCATTGGCTGCCCAGATTTCAACAGCTGTTTGCCAAGCTGCAAGCTCTCATAAAGAACTAACGCGTTTTTTCGCTCTTGCAGATTAAGCCGCTGGTTGCGCGATGACATAGCCAAGCCATCCCTTTCGCGAACGATGGGCACAGATTTAATTTCTAAATCAAACAACAACTCATTGGCCAATTGGGTAATCACTTTTAATTGTTGAAAATCTTTCTGACCAAAATAAGCGCGGTGTGGCTGCACAATGTTGAATAACTTGCTCACCACCAAGGCCACACCACTAAAATGCCCCGGACGAAACTTACCTTCCATCACTTTATCCAACGTACCAAAATCAAACTTTAGTACACTGGGCTGAGTGTACATCTCCAAATTAGATGGCGCAAAAATCACATCACAGCCTGCTTGCAGAAGCAATTTCTCGTCAAGGCCCAATGTGCGCGGATATTTTTCTAAGTCGCTTGCGTTGTTGAACTGTGTTGGGTTAACATAAATGCTGCAAACCGTAAGGTCGTTTTCGGCCTTACAGGTTTTTATAAGCTCTACATGTCCAGCGTGCAATGCACCCATGGTGGGCACCAATCCCACCGATAGGCCAAGCTGCTTTTGGCTGTTAATAAAGGCCCTAAGGGGCTTAATCTCCTCGAAAATGCGCAAAATAGGCCTGTTTAAAGGGGTGGCAAAGATAAGGAGTTATGATTGAACATTAGTTGAACGGAGGGTGAATTTTGCGTACCTTTGCAGTCCGGTTTCTTTTTGCTTTCAAGAAAATAAAGTTTTATGTCGAAAATAAGAATATTGTATGTGGCCAGCGAAATCAATCCATTTTTGCAGACCACAGAAGTGTCGGATTTTGTTCGCAAGTTGCCTCAAGCGATGCAAGAAAGAGGCATGGAGATACGGATTTTGGTTCCTCGCTTTGGGTTGATTAACGAACGGAAAAATCGTTTACACGAAGTGGTTCGCCTTTCGGGGATTAACATTGCCGTGGGCGATGAAGAGAAACCTTTGATTATTAAAGTAGCTTCCATCCCGAACGCAAAATTGCAAGTTTACTTTATCGATAACGAAGATTACTTCCATCGCAAGTCTGTTTTTCACGACAAGGAAAACAGGTTCTTTGAAGACAATGACGAGCGCGCCATTTTCTTTTGTAAGGGCGTAATTGAAACAGTGCGCAAATTAGGCTGGTCTCCCGATATCGTTCATTGCAACGATTGGATAACAAGCTTTATTCCGTTGTATTTGAAAACTACGTATAAGAAAGACCCCTTGTTCAAAAACACCAAAAGTGTGTTTACGATCTATAACAATAGCTTTAGCCACAAGTTTAAAGGAGACTTGATGGGCAAAGTTCGCATGATTGACATTGAAGACAGCATGCTGGGCAATTTGAAAACAGCCGACTACGAAGGGTTCATTAAGTTAGGTGCTGAGTTTGCCGATGTGGTAAACGTGGCAGGTGACAACAAAAAATTGGATAGCTTAGTTAAGAAGTTGAAAGAGAAAAAAATTGAAACCTATGCGAAAGACGAAGACCACTCTGAGTCTTTCTACAATCTGTACACGGAGTTGGTGGGGTAATCGCTAATAGTCAATAGAAAATAGGCCTAAGCATTAATCGATAATTTATTTTAGAGATTAGGGCTTAGGCCTTAGTTTTGTTTATAAGTCAAAATCGTATTTCGTAAATCATAAATCGTACTTCTCATGTGTGGAATTGTAGCATACGTAGGTCATCGCCAAGCGAGTGACATCATCATCAAAGGTTTAAAGCGTTTGGAATATCGTGGCTACGACAGCGCGGGGATTGCCCTGTTGAACAAAGGCCTAAACGTTTACAAAAAGAAAGGAAAGGTAGCAGAGTTAGAGAGCTTTATCAAAGGCGAGAACCTTTCGAGCACCATTGGTATGGGGCATACACGCTGGGCCACCCATGGCGAGCCCAACGATGAAAATGCTCACCCACATTATTCCGCAACCAAAAAATTGGCCATCATCCACAACGGCATCATTGAAAACTATAGTTCGCTCAAGCAAGATTTATTGAGGAAAGGTCATCAATTTTTGAGTGATACAGATACCGAAGTTTTCATTCACTTTATTGAAGACATTAAAGAAAAAGAAGACTGTTCGCTTGATGAGGCCGTTCGTTTGGCGTTAACAAAAGTGATAGGTGCTTATGCGATTGTTGTGATGTCACTCGAAGACCCGACCCTACTGATTGCCGCGCGCAAAGGAAGTCCGTTAGTAGTTGGTGTGGGCAAGGATGAATTTTTTATGGCCTCTGATGCTACACCCATCATTGAGTACACCAACGAAGTAGTGTACCTCAACGACCAAGAGATTGCCGTGGTGAACAATGGAAAACTGACAATCAAAAACACTGCAAACTTACCATTGACACCTTATGTGCAGACCGTTGATTTGGAATTGGAGGCGATTGAAAAAGGTGGCTTTGAACATTTCATGATCAAAGAAATTTTTGAACAGCCTCGTTCCATCAAAGATTGCATACGCGGAAGATTAGATTCTGACACGGGTCGATTGGTGTTGGGAGGCTTGCGCGAATACATTAACAAATTAGTGAATGCAGACAGGATTTTGATTGTGGCCTGTGGAACAAGCTGGCATGCCGGCTTGGTAGCTGAATATTTCTTTGAAGAATTTTGCCGCATACCTGTAGAGGTAGAGTACGCATCTGAATTTCGCTATCGCAACCCCGTCATACGCGAAGGCGATGTGTTGATTGCGATTTCACAATCAGGCGAAACAGCCGATACATTAGCTGCCATTGATTTAGCGAAATCGAAAGAAGCCATCATTTTTGGTGTGTGCAATGTAGTGGGTTCGTCCATCCCGCGCGCTACTCATGCAGGCGCCTATACCCATGCAGGGCCAGAAATTGGTGTAGCCAGCACCAAAGCCTTTACCGCACAACTTACGGTGCTTAACATGATTGCACTTTCAGTTGCACAGCGCAAAGGAACTATCACCGAACAAAAATTTCATGAGTTAATGGTGGAGATGGAAAACATACCCGCTAAAGTAGAGCGAGCATTAAAGCTTAACAACCAAATACAAACCATTGCCGCTGAGTTTAAAGATGCTCGTAACTTTTTGTACCTAGGTCGAGGGTATAATTTTCCTGTAGCGTTGGAAGGCGCATTAAAACTAAAAGAGATTTCGTACATCCATGCCGAGGGTTATCCCGCTGCCGAAATGAAGCACGGCCCGATTGCTTTGATTGATGAAGAGATGCCTGTTGTTTTCATTGCTACAAAAGATAGCTCATACGAAAAAGTGGTGAGTAACATACAAGAAGTAAAGGCGCGCAAAGGCCGTGTGATTGCCATCGTAACAGAAGGCGACACCCACATCAACAAAATGGCAGAGTTTGTCATAGAAGTACCTGCTACATTAGAGCCGTTGATGCCATTGGTTTCGGTGGTGCCGTTGCAATTGCTTTCTTACCATATTGCAGTGATGCGCGGCTGCAATGTAGACCAGCCGAGAAACTTGGCGAAGAGTGTGACGGTGGAATAACTTCATGCTTGAAGAATCAACCAGAAAAAGGAATGAGATTTTAGCCGTTACAATTACTGGTCTTGGCAAATTTCTGTTCATGGATTTTTTGAATTGGAAACTGCCATTTATTCTTTTGGCTATTTCTGCCTGGCTGATATATGTCATCTATCAATTTAGAAGAAACCCTGAAGTGGTGAGGCAGTGGGGCTTTCGGTTAGATACCTTTTGGGCATGCACAAAGTTCTTATTACCAATTGGCATTGCCTCAATGTTGGCTTTTTTCGCGATTGGCTATTTCAACAAAACCCTGAATCTTTCTTGGCACATTTTCCCGATTCTAATTCTCTATCCTGTATGGGGAATTGTTCAACAATATTTGGTCATTGCATTAGTAGCAGGCAATCTTCAAGACTTGAAGTATAGAAATATTGGCCCCTCAGCCATTATCTTAACAACCGCACTTTTGTTTGGCCTGTTGCACTATCCTTTCTGGTGGCTAATTGCTGGCACTTTCGTATTGGCTTTGCTATATGGTTTTGTTTTCCTTAAAGTAAGAAACATCTATGCGCTTGGGCTTTTCCACGGATGGCTCGGAGTATTTTTCTTTTATACGGTAGTGGGAGAGATCCATTTGTTGAGGTATTTGGAAAAATCCTAAACTGAAATTTTTCTTTAACCTTTTTGCATCTCCCCTAAAACTTCGCTTACCTTTGCATCATGCTTCAACTAAAAGCGACATATCGTTTTATACACAAACCGGGTAGCGATATTCGGTTATGGGCGCGGATTTTCAGTTAGTCACACTACTTGATTTAAACACTGAAAGCCCGGCCTCGTCTGGGTTTTTTATTTTACCACCGGATTTAATGTGAAAAAAATCGTCAGCAATGACGGGTGGCATTGCTTTGCCAAAATCAACAAAATGAAGTTATGGAAACAGAAAAAATAAAATGGCTGGAAGAATATTTGGAGCATGCGCTAGAAGTCGCTTGGCTGGAGGGGCACGAGCGGGCGTTGAAGTTGCTGAACCAATTGCTGTATGAAGAACCAGGTTACGGAAAACTTCATCAAGCACTGGGTATCGTGTATTCTCGTTATGCAGATGATGAGAAGAAAGCCGAATTACATTTTCGTATGGCAATCCGGTTCAATCCACAATTGGCAGAATCTTACACGCAATTAGCTGAGATACTGAAACAAGACGAGCGGCACGATGAAACGATTGAGGTTTGTATAAAAGGCCTAGAAGTAAAGAAAGCTAACAAAGCACAGTTGCTGGAAAGCGTGGGCAACGCATGGGAACTGAAGAAAAAATATGGCAAGGCCATCAAAAGCTACCGCGATGCGTTGAGTCACTCAGCCGAGTTATGGAACTGCAAAGTATTGGAGGAGAGCATCAAGCGATGCAAGCGCAAGCAGAAATAGAACCTAGGGCTTAGGTGTTAGAGCTTGGATAAAAAATCTAAGTTCTAATACCCAAGTCCTCTCATGGATAAGAAGCTAACTAATCCGTTGAAGGCGGATAGGGCTGGAGCGTCACCAGACTTCCCTACATAGGAAAGCCTGACACATCAATTTATGGGAAGCTAGGCCGTGATGCGATAGCCCAGCCCCAGATTTACAACAAATAATTAAAAAATTGTTAAGTTACTCCAAGTTTCAAGATTTTATGTAATATCTTTTTTAGTAAAATCGCCTATTGATTTGTAAGCCTCACCAAAATCATTTACCTCTTACTGTAACCTTTCAAAATAAGTGTAGTTTCCCTTTGTGAAATCTTCAACCCCCGATTTGGAAGCGCTTTCTGATAATTCGTTGATGGCAAAGGTGCGCGATGGCGACCTAGATAGGCTCGGACTGCTGTTTGAGCGGTACAAGAAACCTTTGTACGGATTCTTTTACGGGCTCAATCGACAACAAGAGCTGAGCGAAGACCTTGTTCAAAATACATTCTTGCGCATTTTGAAGTATCGCCATCTCTTTCGCGATGAGCCAACACGCAGGCTAAACGGTGGCGACTTTAGGGCGTGGATGTTTCAGATTGCGCGCAACGTGAACAACGACCATTACCGGGGGAATAAAATCAAAGCCAAAGAAGAGTTGGAAGATTGGCAAGACAAGTTGGGGCATAACGAGAACATGTCGACTGAGATGTTGCAGGCAGATACGCACGAAATGCTTTCCATGGCCATGGAAAGACTGCCGATGGAGAAACGCGAAGTACTGCTACTGAGCAAGTATCAAGAAAAGAAGTACCACGAAATCGGGGAGATTTTAGGTTGCTCAGAAGGCGCGGTGAAGGTAAAAGTATTTAGGGCGTTGCAAGAGTTGAAAGAGGTGTACAAGCAATTGGAAAAACAAATGTGATTATGGAACAGGATCAAATAAACCGGTTGTTGACAAGGTACAACGAAGGCCTGGCCGATGCGGCAGAAATAAAAAACATCGAGCAGTTAATTGAATCGGGAAAGATTGAGCTGACACAACTGCAAGATTTTTCGAAGCTCGATTCTCAGCTTGCAAAGTTAGATGTTGGTTCTCCGTCCACCCGGTTAGCTGTTCAGTTTTATTCTGCATTGGTGCAAGAGAAAAAGCAAAATGAAAAAGGTACTCTTTCCCTAGTTTCAAATTGGAACAATCTGTTTCCTCGTTTGGCACTTGCTGCTTCACTCCTGATGGCCGGATTTGTTGGTGGCTATTTTTTGAAAGGGCCATCGCAAGATAAGTCGGTTACTGAATTGACTCAACAAGTGGGAGAATTGAAAGAAATGATGATGCTGTCAATGTTGGAAAAAGAATCAGCCACGGAGCGATTGAAAGCGGTAAGCCTAACCTCAGACATGGACCAGGTGAGCAAAAAGGTAACGGATGCACTCTTTAAAACATTAAACGGTGACGAAAATGTAAATGTGCGCTTGGCCGCCTTGGATGTGCTGATGAACTACGCCAAAGACAGCCAAGTTCGTGCTGGGTTGATCAAATCTATTTCTGTCCAAGATTCCCCTCTGGTACAGGTGGCACTGGCTGAACTGATGGTGACCTTGCAAGAGAAAAAATCGGTAACTGAGCTAAAGAAACTTTTGCAGAGCGACAAAACACCAAAGGAGGTAAAAGGTAAAATTGAAAAAAGTATTAGTGTGTTAATTTGATGAATGCCACAGATTACACAGATGTACACAGAAAAAAATTACAAAGGAAATTCCTTTTAAGATTCACAGACAATGACTAAAGCGAAAGAAAATCTTGGTATATCCTTGAAATCAGTGGCAAAAAATATTTAAAAAATAAGCTCAAAAAAAAATGAAAACAATTATAAATCTCATCCTAGCTATCCTGTCTGCGCATTTGGCCGCAGCTCAAACTTTCTCAGAAACAATCAAAAAAGAATTTGCTATCGAAAAAACAGGAGTGGAGAACACGATATTGGTAGCGAACATCAATGGCGATATCCATGTGGTAGGTTATGAAGGCTCAAAAGTGATTGTAGAAGTAGAGAAGAAAATCACTGCAAAAACACAGCAGCGATTAGAAGCCGGTAAAAAGGAAATTCAGTTTGGCACGATGAACCTTGCAGATACGCTCATCTTTTACATGCAAGGAGGATGCAATGTGTTTGGGAAACAGAATTGGAAGGCTCGCAATTTTGGCACACGTAACAAGTGGACTTACAATTGGGATGGCAACCATGATTGCGATACTAAATACGAATACAAGCTTGATTTCAACATCAAAGTGCCACAATCCGTTAATGTTGTTCTCAGCACGGTTAACGATGGGGATATTTCTGTTGAAAATTTAAATGGCACTTTGAAAGTTGAAAATATCAACGGGGGAATCAAACTTAAAAATATTTCACGAGAGGCCTCTGCTGCTACGATCAATGGTAACGTGGACATTGAGTATGCCAAAAACCCTACCAAAGCTTGTAGGTTCTACACACTTAATGGTGAAATCAACGCGTGGTTTCAAAAAGGTTTAACTGCTAACATGGCCTTCAAAAGTTTCAATGGCGAATTCTTTAGCAATGTGAAGAGTTTGGAATCATTACCAATGGAATTAGAGAAGGAACCAAGTCAGAACGGAACAAAATACAAATTGACCGGAAACCGTTTCAAAGTAGGAAACGGAGGAGCCTTGTTGGATTTCGAAACGTTTAATGGAAATGTTTACTTAAAAGAAAAATCATTGTAATTGGTTGCCCGCTTTAACAGCCGTGCATAAAATCAAATCTTAAAAAAATTAAAAATGAAAAAGCAATTTATAATCATCACAATCTTATTTATCCTATCGTTAGTCACTTCGTATGCACAAAATGCTGGAGAGTTTTCGGTGCCTCTTTCTGATCCCAACAAACGGGGCAAATTGAAAGCACATCTCAATTACGGTTCCATCACCGTAAAGGGATCGCCCCGCAAAGATGTATTAATAAAATACAAAGCGGTTGAAGAAAGTGATCGTGAAAATGATGAAGAAGATGATAAGGACGATGACCGAAGATTAAAACCTTTGGCTCGTATCAATACACAAACAAACAATGATAAATCTGATGGAAACAAAGCAGGTCTGAAAAAAATTTCGGGAGGTGTGCTGGACCTGGAGGTTACCGAAAATGGCAACTTGGTTAAAGTCGGCTCCAATTCATTTTCAGAAAAGGTAAAGCTGGAAATTGAAGTGCCGTTGGAATTTGATTTGAACGTAAGCACCTTCAACGATGGTGTGATGTTCATCTCCAACGTATCAGGTGAACTGGAGCTTACCAATCACAATGATGACATCACGGCCGAAAACATTTCGGGGTCGGTATTGGCTACCTCCTTTAACGGAGCTATTAAAATTTCATTCAACAAAGTGAAAGAAAATACACCCATGTCATTCTCTACTTTCAATGGTGATATCGACATCACTTTTCCATCTTCGCTTAAAGCGACCTTTAAATTGAAAACAGAGCAGGGCGAAATTTTCATCGGTTTTGAAATGAAAACAGTGCAAGAAGCACCTGTGCAGAAAAAAGAAATAAGTGGCGGCACCTACAAAGTTGTGATTGATGGATCGATAAAAGGCGAGGTAAACGGAGGAGGCCCCGAGTTCAGTATGAAAAATCACAATGGGGACATTATCATACGCAAGAAGTAAATATTTGATTAGTCATTTGCTACATGCCTCATGCTGCAAGCCATAAGCTTGTGGCCTGAGGCATCAGCCTTGCCGCTACTTTGATGGTTGGCTGTCGAGATATTCTTTGTTAAGCAAGAAGCAAATCTTGTAGCGCTCGTCTTTGGTATCTTTATAAAGTGCTTCCAATAACTCATGCACTTCTACAATTCCAATTTTGCTGCACCACTCAAATGGTCCGTACGGATAGTTAGTCCCTAGCTTCATCGCTAAGTCAATATCTGCGCGCGAAGCTGTTCCTTCTTCCACGGTAAAGTAAGCTTCATTGATAATCATGGCAATTACACGGGGAGTAACAAAACCAACGCGATCATCCACCACAATAAACTCAGTACCTAATTTTTGGCAGGTTGATCTTAGGATTTCTTCATTCTCCTTTTTCTGAACACATACTTCCAACAAAGGTCTGTTCAGAAAAGTGGGCAAACCACAAAAGCCAACGAACGTACCACGCTGATTTCCTTTGCACAAATCTGCCAACGATTTTGTGGTGGTGTTTAAAAATGCAACCACCTTCGGAAATTCTGAGTATAATTGTATCTGCTCATGGTTTTTAGCGATTGCAAAGTCAAAAACAACATCCGATTGCTTGAGCATTTCTTTCGCTTCTTGATAATGGGTGGCAAGCGAAACAGTTTGCTCCTTAAATTTCAGTTGGCATTCCTCCTTTTGTGCATTATTTCCTATTACCAAAACATTCATGGTCGTAAAGTTTTTCTGATATTTGAGTCAAAACTAATAATACCACGGCTATGACCAAAGAAGTGATCTATTCTGCACAGGCACCCGAACCCATTGGGCCTTACAGCCAGGCAATCAAAGCGGGCAATATGCTATTCGTCTCCGGCCAAGTGGCTATTCAGAAATCTTCTGGTCAAGTAATTACTGGAAACATTGTAGATGAAACTACCCAAGTGATGAAGAACCTGGAAGAAGTATTGAAGTCGGCCAATATGGATTTCAGTCACGTGGTAAAATGTACCATTTTTCTAAAAGACATGAACAACTTCCCTAACGTAAATGAAGTGTATGGCAAGAGTTTTAAAACCAATCCTCCGGCTCGCGAAACGGTAGAAGTAAGCCGATTGCCCAAAGATGTGAATGTAGAAATTTCATGTATTGCTGTTGGCTAAAAATAAAGCCAATGAAACCGCACTCCCTTTTCTGAAATCTCTAAAGCTGGTGCGGGGCATTTCAGAATATGCAACGGATAGAACAACGTGTTCATCCATGGTTTTTGAAAATGGATAACCGCAAAATTAAAATCCAGCGAAAGTAGAAATTTGCGGTAAGGAAATGATTGATGTAATTCATTTTGTGAATCTCTACCATAGATCATTCCCTCCGCACCAAAGCCAATGGCAAGCGATAACCAGCGTGGCCAATGTTTTAGGGTAGGTGACCAACTGTACCAAAAAGTTTGCCCGTTGTAATCTTTCAACAGTTCTTGTAAAAAGCCATCGCCCAATAAGCTTGGTCGCTGAATGGCATATAAGGTTGGGTGAAATGAAAACTTAGCAAAAACTTTTAGTGATTTCCAAAAATGCATTTGTAGGAAAAAAAAGATTGCGCCCAATGCATTCGCCATCAAATCAAAAATAGATGCACCATAGCCCGTGGAAAATCCATCCGGTATTTCCACGGATGACACAAATACAAATCCTGCAATCGCTCCCCATTTTATGGAAGCATTCAATCCGCCCCACTTCAATAGCCGATAAGAAATGGCAGCAACCTGAAAAGTCCAAAAAAAGTGCGCAAACTTATCGAGTTGTTTCCATTCTGGCAGATCGTTGAAAAAGTGAAAGGGTTCTATCATTTGGCCTGAATACCAAGCCATACTCATGGCCAGCACTAAGGCAGAATAGAGAATGCCCATTCCGGCCAATACCCATTTCAACCTTTCACGATTTCTATGTTGGGAGATCACCCGTTATAATTTTTTGGATGAATTTATTTTTAGGTACTCAATTGCTTTTGGCACGGTTTCGAAACTTCTGAAATTCCGTTGAAACATTAGATTGTAGCCCTTCAAGATAATCTTCTTGGTAAGCATCGCTTGGTCTTGGATAAGATTCTGCACTTCACGAGTTGCCGCTTCTATTGATCTCATAAATCGAGGAGTAGCATAACTTTTATTATTAAAAATTGAAATGAAGTGAGCTACCTGATTTGTTTTATTAACTTCCTCACTAAGCTTTAAAGCCAAACCAATCATATTGTCTTCATTTAAATTGGAGTAATCAATAACCTAGATTACTGGGTCTTCTGAAATTTTGTTTATCCGCTCTACCATCTGAACTCCAATTTAGTTAAGATAAGCCAGTAAAAACAAAAAGGCTCCGCTAAACAACGGAGCCTTTGCACGTGATTGCAAAATTTAATTTGTCTTCTTCTTCAACTCGTCAAATTTATTGGGTTGCGCCACTTTTGGAAATACGTTGTCTTCAATGGTAATGTCCGAGGTTTCTTTCATCGGGTCGATCACTACATTCACTACTTCTTTGTCTTTGGCAAAAACTTTGGTCACTTTTGTTTCGTTGATGCGCCAAATCTCAGCCGGCAATCGTTCTTGTTCTTTGCTGCCATCTTTAAATGTCCATTCGATGATTACCGGCATTACTAAACCGCCTTTGTTCGATAGCGTGATTTCATAGAAATTTTTATTTTCCATTTTGGCCATCACCGCTTTGTCGTCAATACGGTTCGCAAACTCACCATACATTCTGTTGTCGGTTGGAATCACGCTGAAATAATCTGGTCCTTTGCTAAAATCGCTTGGCTTATTGGCATCGCCTTCTTTTGGCAAATCGCCTTTGGCTACTTTCTTCTCTTTGTTCTCTAAATTTATTTTGTCGGTGCGGAGTTTGTACCACTTCACATTGTCGAGTGACATGTCCACATTATCGGTCGTGTAGAACCAGCCTTTCCAAAACCAATCAAGGTCAACGGCCGAAGCGTCTTCCATGGTGCGGAAGAAATCAGCAGGCTTGGGGTGTTTGAAGGCCCAACGCTGTGCGTATTCTTTAAATGATTTGTCGAACAATTCTTTGCCCATCACCGTTTCGCGCAAAATGAAAAGTGCGGTAGCTGCTTTTTGGTATTGCTCCGATCCAAAGGCAACTACTTGTTCTGAGTTGGTCATCAATGGACGCATGATTGTTTTGTCCCCTTTCATGTAAGGCACCAAGCCTGCAGGCTTGCCACGGTTCCAATCTAGTTGTGGATAACGCTCTAGCTCGGTCAACAACTGCACAAAGCTGTCAATGCCTTCGTCCATCCAAGTAGTTTGACGCTCATCGTTGTTGATAATCATCGGGAAAAAATTATGACCCACTTCATGAATCACAACACCCAACATGCGTTGCAGCGTGGCATTATCATACGTTCCATCTTTTTTCGGTCTTCCGAAGTTGAAGCAAATCATGGGGTACTCCATACCGATGGAAGCGGCATGAACGGACGTAGCATGTGGATACGGATAGTCGATGGTGTATTTAGAATAAACTTCAATCGTATTTTTTACGGCTATGGTCGATTCTTTTTCCCACAGCGGATTTCCTTCTTTGGGATAATACGACATGGCCAACGGAGTTTTGTCGCCAATCTTCACCGCCATGGCATCCCAAATAAATTTGCGTGACGAAGCAAATGCAAAATCGCGCACATTGGTAGCTTCAAATTGCCATGTTCTTTTTTCAGTTGATTTCGTTTTCTCTTTGGCAATGGCCTCCGCTTGCGTAACGATGATGACTGGTTTATCGTACGTAGTTTTTGCTTTTTCAAATCGTTCCATCTCCGTTTTGGTAAGAACCTGCTGAGGGTTTTTCAATGAGCCCGTTGCGCCCACCATGTGGTCGGCCGGCACGGTGATGTTCACTTTGTAATTCCCGAAAGGCAACGTGAATTCACCTCTTCCTAAAAATTGTTTGTTTTGCCAGCCCACTACATCATCGTACACACACATGCGGGGAAAGAATTGAGCAATGGTGTACACATAATTTCCGTCTTCTGGGAAAAATTCCAATCCGCTACGGCCACCATATAAATTGCGGTCGTTGATGTTGTAGCTCCACTCCACATTGAATGAAACTTTTGCGCCTGACTTAAGCGGTGTTAGCAAATCCACGCGCATCATGGTTTTGTTGATGGTGTACGAAAGTGCCTTTCCCGAAACATCGGTAACGGATTTTACTTTGTAGCCTCCTACATAATCATACAGGTCAAACTGGCCGGCCATCGACTTGGCAGCAACCGAATCGCGAATGGAGTTGGTTTGTGTTTTGGCCGTATTACTTTCTTTGTCTAAAATGTTTTGGTCGAGCTGCACCCACAAATACTTCAACACATCGGGTGAGTTGTTGGTGTATGTAATGGTTTCCTTGCCGCTCAAACTTTGGTTTTGATCGTTGATCTCCACCGACATATCGTAGTCGGCTTGTTGCTGCCAATACTTGGGGCCAGGCGAGCCAGAGGCCGAACGGTATTCGTTGGGCGTGGGCAACGTTTGATCGAGTTGCTCAAACTTACCTTGCCATTTGGGTGGTTCTGTTTTGGGTTGTTCTTGCGATAGAGCAACCACTGAAGTACAAAAGAAAAACATTAGTAGAAATTGTTTCATACGGATTATTATTTGGGTTTATTTATTCAAAATTCCATTTTCTTCTCATTACTAAATGGTCTAAGTTTTTACCAAAACCACTCGGAATTACCCGCTGTGTTTGAAAGCCAAGTTTATTGAATGTGCGCTCAAGCAATTGGGTTGTATTAATCAAAATATCATACTCCAGCTTTTCTTTACCTATGCGATCCAATAGAGTATTAAAAAATTCTGTTGAAACTCTAGAAAACTCCGAAGCACCTAACGAATATCTTTGAAACATGACCCAAGCAATACCAATTTGCTTTTTCTCATGCTTAACGTAATGTCCACCGCATCCTAAAATGGTCTGATCTTTAATCACAACCATAAAATTTTTATCCGCAAAATTTTCAAGAAAATATAGAAGATCGGCTTCATCTCTTTTTTCAAAATATTTAGGGCAATTAGATTCAAATATCAAAAGAACCCTTTCTTTGTCCGTCTGCTGATAAGTCCTTATTTGAATGGGCATTGTCAAAAAAGTCTGTCTTTAATCAAAATCAGTGCAATCCCTGCAATCGCAGAAGACATTACCAAGTTCCAATCGCGCCTAGCCACCCTTGCCCAATCAACCAAAATATAGCTGATGCCGATGAAAAGAACTACCACTATTATTTGACCGAACTCCAAGCCAATGTTAAAGGCCAATAGCGGGGAGAGTATTTGGCTTTCTTTTCCCAATAGCGACCGCAAGTAGTTTGAAAAACCCATGCCATGGATCAACCCAAAAAATAAGGCAAACCAATAATTGAGCTGCACGGTTTTGGTTTGGCCGAGCTCTATTTTTTTGAAAAGATTGCTGACCGCTGTGATGAAAATGGTGATAGGAATTAGCAGCTCCACCAATTCCGTTTTCACGGTGATGAGTTGCAACGTGGCCAAGGCCAAGGTGATGGAGTGGCCAATGGTAAAAGCGGTAACCAGAATCAATACCTTCTTCCAATCGCGGATGGCGTACACCGAGCAGAGCGCCAGCACAAACAAAATATGGTCATAGCCATTTTTATAATCCAAAATATGGTCACGACCAAGGGAAAAATAAAGAGTGAATTCGCTCATTACCATACAACATAAAGTTGGTGAAAGGTAAAGTTAAAAATGGTACTTTTAAAAACAGATTTTACTTTCCTTAAATTAGAATTCGTTAAAATCCAGTCACCATGAAAAAATATCTCCTTATTTTACTTGTTGCACTTTGCCACTCGGCTTGGTCGCAAAGCGATCTCTCCTACCAAACGCCACCTGACGACATCAAAAAATTGGTGGATGCTCCACTCACGCCATCGGTTTGGTTTTCGCCAGATAAATCGGTGATGGTGTTGCTCGATCGGTCGGATCTCCCCTCCATCGAAGAACTTTCTCGACCAGAATTACGCATAGCCGGGCTGCGCATCAACCCCGATAATTTTGGCCCCAGCCGCAATAATTTTTTCATTGGAATGAAAGTAAAGAAGCTCAGCGATAAAAAAGATTATGAAATCACCGGGCTTCCGAACGGAATACAAATGAGCAGTCCCGCTTTTTCACCGGATAGCAAAAAGTTTAGTTTCATTCAAACATGGCCCGACCGCCTAGAGCTTTGGGTGGTGGATTTAACTACGCTTTCCGCGAAGAAATTATCTTCCAGAAAAGTAAACGCCACCATGGGCGGAGTCCCTTATTCATGGTTGTCAAACTCTAACTCCATTCTCTATGCAAGTGCTGCCAACGAAGGCAATCAGGCCCCCATAAAAACACGTGTGCCATCTGGCCCGGTGGTAGAAGAGAACTTGGGCAAGAAAGCTCCTTCGCGCACGTATCAAGATTTGCTAAAGAATCCCTATGATGAATCGTTGTTTGAATTTCATTGCACGTCACAATTAATAGTCGTCTCGCTCGATGGCTCCGAAAAGACAGTGGGAAGTCCAAATATTTTCGCTCCCGTTCAGGCTTCATTCAATCCATCGCCCGATGGCAAAATGATACTTACTAAAACCATTCAAAAACCGTATTCCTATTTGGTGCCTGCTTCCTTATTTGCGATGTCGGTTCAAGTCATGGATTTGAACGGAGTGTTGCTCAAAAAAATTGCCGACATGCCGCTGTCCGATAATGTTCCGCTCGGGTTCAATGCCGTTGCCAAAGGGCCACGGTCGCATGCATGGAGAAGCGATCAATCTGCTACATTGTTTTGGGCCGAGGCGCAAGATGGTGGTGATCCAAAAGTAAAAGCAGACATACGCGATAAAGTTTATCAATGGGTCGCCCCATTTTCTGCCACTCCGAGTTTGCTTGTGAGCACACCACTACGATTTAGTACAGTAATTTGGGGTAATGAAAAAGTTGCGTGGGTGTATGAAAATTGGTGGGTCGATCGTAAACAGCGCGTTTATCAAATTGATCCTTCCACTACTGCAACTAAAAAGACAGTATTTGATTATTCGTTTGAAGATGCCTATAACGACCCCGGCAATGTAGTCACAGCTGCAAATGTGTATGGTCGGCAAACGATGGTCATTCAAAATAACTCCGTTTTCCTTACAGGAGATGGCTCTTCACCAGAAGGGGATTTGCCCTTCTTGGATCGATTGGATTTAACATCGTTAAAGAAAACAAGAGTGTGGCGATGCGAAGCGCCCTATTATGAATGGGTAGCAGGATTATTAGATGCCAAGAAAATTTCATTTGTCACTTCGCGTGAATCGAATGCAGAGAATCCTAATTTCTTTATTCGATCGATTGACTCCAAAACAATTACTCCGCTCACTAATTTCCCTCATCCATATCCGCAAATCAAAGATGTGAAAAAACAAGTGCTTCGCTACAAGCGCGATGATGGAGTGGAGATGACGGCTGATTTGTATTTACCTCCGAATTATAGAAAAGAAGATGGTCCACTGCCCACTTTTGTTTGGGCCTACCCGGCAGAGTACAAATCCAAAGCCGCAGCGGGACAGGTGAAAGGATCGCCACACACCTTTACGCGGATCAATGCGGGAGGGCCGTTGTTTTGGGTAATGCGTGGTTATGCCGTGCTGGACAATGCATCCATGCCGATTGTAGGTGAAGGAACGGCCGAGCCAAACGATACCTACATTCCTCAACTAGTGAGCAATGCGAAAGCAGTAGTGGAATATGGAAGTTCGCTGGGTGTGGTGGATAGAAATCGAGTGGGTGTAGGTGGCCATAGTTATGGCGCCTTCATGACCATGAATTTGCTAGCGCATTGTGATTATTTTAAAGCAGGCATTGCGCGCAGTGGTGCGTACAATCGCACGCTTACACCTTTTGGTTTTCAAAGCGAAGAGCGTTCATATTGGGAAGCACCGGAAGTTTATTACAACATGTCGCCCTTCTCGAATGCCGATAAAATAAACGAACCCGTTTTAATGATTCATGGAGAAGCCGACAACAACAGTGGCACCTTTCCGATTCAAAGCGAGCGCATGTACAATGCCATCAAGGGTCACGGTGGCACAGCCCGGTTTGTGCTGCTGCCCTACGAAAGCCACGGCTACCGTGCGCGTGAATCTGTACTACACACACTAGCCGAAATGGATACTTGGCTAGAAAAATATGTGAAGGGCACCACTGAATTGCCTGCAAAGACCAAAGTGGATATTAAGAATTGAGAAGGCTAGACTTCGTTAATTGATAGAAGCTTTAAGTGCTAAGCTTACTCCGTTGGGAACAAACTCTTATCAATACCCGGTATTACCTGCAGGGCATTTTTGTAGTACACTTTTCTCAAAACTGAATCGGGCAATTCAAGGCCGTACATTTTCCAGTGGGCGTGGCGTTTGCGGTAGTAATCAAAATATTCATCGCCTGTTTCCAACACCCGGAAGTAGGTATAGTACTCTTCTTTTTTGTACGTGTCTTTGCCAAACATAATCCGATCTTGGTACTTGATCATAAAGGCACGTGCTGCTTTTGGTTGCCTGCCCAACTCTGCCAGTACTGCCCCTAGTTCTGTGTAAACATTTGGCATTTCGTCAAACAATTTTCCCAACCGTTCTAAATCATTTCCAAACCAACCTAAGTGGGCATCAATAAATTTAGTCTGAGGATGTTTGCGAAACACATGGTGCTGTTCGCTCATGATTTGTTCGAATGGAGGCACTTTTGCGGGGTCGCGATATCGATCAGGTTCTTGTTTTAGTTCAAGCCAGCGTTCGTTGTGTTTGTCTTTCGGCTTCCAAAAAGAATTTGGTTCTCCAGAATGAATCAACACAGGAATACCTAATTCCCCACACTTCGCCCAAATGGGATCGAGACGCGGGTCATCAACAGCAATTCGTTTGCCGTCATTGTCTTTATCTGTTAGACCGAGACTTTTATACACTTTTAATCCTCTCACTCCTTGCTTCACGGCTTCATCCATCATTGCCAACGCTTCGTTGGGCCAACCCGCATCATCCAACTCTTCAAAATTAATATTCAAGAAAATAGCAAAACGACTGGGGTGATTTTTGTGCACGTTGCTCAGCGACCACTCCAACACTTTTCCGCGAAAGCCACTCAGGTTCACCATCACGCCCATGTTCAGCGAATCCATCTCCTCCACCAGATTATCGAGATTCTGAACGGGCATTCCCCACTGGTGGTTGTGCACATCCACAAACGGAAACTTGGCTCGTTTAAGCGGATGCTTCGGAACGACCAGCGTAGAGACGGGTTCGTACTCTTCCACGTCCATCACATTCAAGCGGTATTGAATTTTGCCAATCAGCCAAAAGGCGAGCCCAAGAAAAATCAATACCAAAACAGGCAAGCCTATCCAAGTCTTTTTCGAGAATGCCATCGTTGGCTTATTGAAGTGTAATGGGAACGCGTACGATGATTTTGTCCCACACAAAATCCATGTTCACACCTGTTGAATCGCTGGCAAAATTGATAATGAATTGCTCGGTTTCAGTTGGTGATTCCCTAACAGGTACGTCTACTTTGATTACATCTTTTGTGTAGTCTGGCTCTCTTGCTCCAAAGAATACACCTGCTTCACTGTTCAACGATACTTGAAAAGACGTAGGGCCAGGCACGGCATACATTCTATACGTGCCTGATTTGATTGGCTTGCCCGCAAAACTTACATCTTTGCTAAACGTAATGTCAGTAGTTGCATTCGCACCGAGCCTCCAGTATTTACCGTAAGGTTGAAGCGCTTTGTCTTTCTCTTCGCCAAAAATAAGTCTGCCTTTTTTGAAGGGCTGGCTGTAAGTTACTTTGATATTCAACCCTTGATGACTGAACTCAGAAACCTTTCGAGGGCTTTTCGGAAATAAATTACTGTAAACTAAAAAGCCAACGATGGCCAACAGCACAATGCCAAGGCCAATCAATATTTTCTTTACCATGATTTTTGGGTTTATTTTTTACTAGACGTGAATATACTCAGAATATTGTTGGGATCTGAGAGATAAAAAAAATATGAGACGTTAACGATAGCTGTTCGGGTTTGTAATCCCGAACCAAGATAAAAACGGATTTCAAATCCTTATCATAAGTCGTTCGACATTGCAAATGCTGAACAGCTAATAAACAAATTAAATCACCCCCTGTGCTTGCATTGCCTTGGCAACTTTCAAGAAACCAGCAATGTTGGCGCCTACCATGTAGTTGCCAGGCTTGCCGTATTCTTTGGCCGCGGCCAAACAGGTATCGTGAATGTTTTTCATAATGCCCACCAGTTTTGCATCCACCTCTTCGCGCGTCCAATTCGAACCCATAAAATTTTGAGTCATCTCTAAACCAGATGTGGCCACACCGCCCGCGTTGCTTGCTTTGCCAGGAGAATACATCACACCATTGTCCAACAAAACATTAATGCCTTCGATGGTGGTTGGCATGTTGGCACCTTCACCTACTAGCTTCACCCCGTTCTTCACTAAGTTATTGGCATCTTTTGTGTTCACTTCGTTTTGTGTGGCGCATGGAAAAGCGCAATCAGCCTTCACATTCCAAAGCGGATTGTGGTCAGCCCTTGTATCCACTTCTTGGTAAACGCACTTGTACTTGTCTGCATATTCTTTGATGCGCCCTCTGCGATTATTTTTCAAATCTTTTAGGAACTCCAACTTCTCTTGCGTAAAGCCAGCTTCATCAATAATGATTCCATTCGAATCAGAAGCGGTAATCACTTTTCCGCCCAAGTGAATGATTTTTTCAATGGCGTACTGTGATACGTTTCCAGAACCGGAAACTAAACACGTTTTTCCTTTGATGCTGCTGCCCACGTTTTGCAACATGTTCTCGGCAAAGTAAATCAAACCATATCCAGTAGCTTCCGTGCGAATCAAACTGCCTCCCCAGCCAATACCTTTTCCTGTAAGCACACCTGTAAATTCATTTTTTATTTTTTTGTACGCACCAAACAAATACCCAATCTCGCGGCCGCCCACACCAATATCGCCCGCAGGAACATCCAATCGGTGACTGATATGCCTTGCCAATTCACCCATAAAGGCCTGGCAAAATTTCATTACCTCATTGTCTGATTTTCCCTTGGGGTCAAAATCGCTTCCTCCTTTTCCACCACCCATGGGTATCCCCGTAAGGGCATTTTTAAAAATCTGTTCGAAGGCCAAAAACTTTAACACACTAGGTGTTACCGAAGGGTGGAATCGCAAACCGCCTTTGTAAGGACCAATAGCACTATTCATCTGCACGCGGTAGCCGCGATTTACTTGTACTTCGCCCTTATCATCTAGCCACGTAACCCGAAATGAAATCAAGCGCTCGGGCTCCAACATACGCTCCAATAATTTTAGTCTGGCAAACGCTGGATTTTTTTCTAGTACGGGCAACACGGAAGCGATTACCTCTTCGGCCGCTTGCAAAAATTCTGGCTCATTGGGGTTGCGCTTTTTTACATTTTCAAGAATGGAAGAATGGCTCATAAAGCTGGGGTTTTGGAAATGGCGAGCAAGTTAAGCAAGAAACTGCAAACGTTGTAGTGGCTTAAAGTTTAGGTTTTTCCTGAATTGGTAATTCAATGCAAATCGAGTGTTGATGCCGATTTGACTACTAAAAGAGTAATAAAAGTAGAAACCTTTGTGGACTTTAAAAGCAAATTTCAAAATGCAAGATTGGGTGGAGGTTCATATGATAAGTGTATGAATATAGCATTTGCTGCTTGTAGTGGAGATGCCGCCTGCACGATCATGTGTGGTTTTGCATTTGCAAGTTGCGTGGCTGCCACGATGATTGCATGTTGGTAGGTAGTTTTATATCTTCGAAAAAAATATAAAAATGAAGAACTTCCTAATCACGTGTTTTACAATAAACCTGATCCTTAGCGTAATTGTAAGCTTATTTTTTACAAGCAGAGGTGATAAATTTTGGCGTCTGTTCTTTATCAGCTTAGTTCTCTCGTGCTTTTATGGTATCACATCGGGTATAAAGCAGGATGGGGAAAGAAATCGAAAAAAGTCTGTTAAAAAATCCTTTGCTTAGATAAATTGATTTGAATAACTCCGAAATACACAAAAGGCTGTAAAATTTTACGGCCTTCTTGTTTTAATACCACTATGCCTAAATCACATATCCTTCTTCACCATCGGTGGAATCACGCCCATGTTATACCAAGTAAAAGCAAATTGATCGGCATCTAAATCCAAAGCTTTCGAAAGGTTAGATGAACCGTGAGCAGACTTTCGGTCGATCCGAATCAATACTGGCGCGGGGCCTGTTTGGGCTGCCTGAAGGCCAGCTGAAAATTTGAACGAGTGGCCTGGCACCACGCGGTCGTCATGATCAGCCGTGTTTACCAATGTTGCCGGATAGTTGGCTGCCTTCAAATTGTGAACTGGAGAGTATGATTTGAGATATTCAAACATTTCTTTCGAGTCATCGGCAGTCCCATAGTCAGGAGACCAACCAGGGCCCGCGGAGAATTTATGGTAGCGAAGCATATCCATTACACCCACTCCGGGTAAAGCAACTTTGAATAGGTCTGGACGTTGCGTCATGCATGCGCCCACTAATAGACCACCATTTGAAGCGCCTTGGATTGCTAAGTAGTTATTTGAAGTGTATTTTTCGGCAATGAGGTATTCTGCAGCGCCAATGAAATCGTCAAAAACATTTTGCTTTTTCATTTTTATTCCTGCCTTATGCCATTCTTCGCCATACTCACCTCCACCCCTGAGGTTTGGTTGCGCATAAATTCCTCCATTCTCTAACCAAACAATCAAGGACGGGTCGAAGTACGGAGTTAACGAAATGTTAAACCCTCCATAGCCATACAACATAGTTGGGTTTTTCCCATTTTGCTGCGTTCCTTTTTTATACACAATGAACATCGGCACTTGGGTGCCATCCTTGCTTTTGTAAAATTTTTGAATCATCTCATAATCCGATGCCTGAAAACTAACTTTGGGTGCTGTAACCTCTTCGGATTTCCCGCTCGGAATGTTATACTTAAAAATGGTGGTGGGATAAAGAAACGAAGTAAAGGAATAGTAGATATCCATCTCATTTTTTCGAGCACCTCCCCATCCTGCTGATCCAATTCCAGGCAGTGCCACATCGCGCTCAAATTTGCCCGACAGATCGAACTGTTTTATCAATGACTTTACATCCACTGTATAGTCTGCGAAAATTTTACCGCCTCCGGTTGAAAAACTTGCTACACTCTTACCCTCAGGTATTACATCCTGCCACTGATCAGGAGTGGGTCTAGACAACTCAACTTTTACTAAGCGCTGGTTTGGGGCTTTGTAATTGGTTTGAATGAGCAAAGTTTTTCCAATTTTATCCACTACGGAGTGATCATTTTCTTGGTTACTTACCACAGTCACTATTTTTGAATTCGGTTGTGTCAAATCTCTTACGTACAGCTCTTGTCCGGAAGTGCCATTGGTTGCTAAAATCACTTGCAGCTGTTCGTCTTCCGTTAAGTAGCTCCAAACGTATCTCCTGGGATTAGTATCATCTCCAAAAATAATGTCATCCTGCGAGTATGGGTTCCCCAATTTGTGGTAATAGAGTTTCTGGTTTTCAGCTTTGGCAGTAATTTTACTAGTGCCTTTTAATGAAGGGTACTTTGTGTAAAAAAAACCATCGTTGCCAAGCCACGCGATGGAAGAAAATTTTAGCCCCCGAAGAGTATCATCCAAAATTTTCTTTGTAAAGGGATCAATCGCTACTGCCTCCGTCCAATCGGAACCGCTTTTTGCAACTTGATAAACTAAACGCGATCCATCTTTTGAAAAAGACATTCCACCAAGCCGAGTGGTGCCGTCTGCCGAAAATGTATTTGGGTCTAGAAAAACCTCGGGCTCCCCTTTTTCTCCCTTTTTACGATAATACACGCTCTGATTTTGAAGCCCGTCATTTTTCGAATAGTAGAAGTAATCACCATATCGAAACGGAGCGCCTAAACGTTCGTAATTGTAGACTTCCCCAAGCCGTTTGCGTATATCGCCCCGGTATGGAATGCTATTCATGTAATTTGTTGTAAAAGCGATTTGCTTTTCAACCCAATCAGATGTCTCCTTTAATGTATCATTTTCAAGCCAACGGTATGGATCGGTTATGGGTGTGCCAAACAATGTATCTACCACAGCGCCCTTTTCGGTGACAGGATATTTCGAAATTTCAGATTTCTTGGGCTGCGAACAAGCAATAGCAAGGGCCGCAATGAATAGGAGTTTTTTCATCTTATTTGACTTTTGGGATTTGAAAATTATAAAAATGCAAGGCGATAACCAACAATTTGCAACACGAATGTTTTAACTTGTGCCTATCTCTAAAGATTTATGAAGACAACCTACCTTTCCCTTCTCAATCTCATCGGCCTGGTGGCCGTCATTATCGTCAATACGCTCGCCATCACGCTTCCGATTAATGGTATGAGTACGGGTGCTATTTCAGATTTATACCCGAGCTTGTTTACGCCCGCGGGCTTTACGTTTTCGGTTTGGAGCGCGATTTACCTGTTGCTCATTACTTTTTCGATCTACCAATTTTGGTTGCAACGCGAAGCTTATTTTTCTGAATTATCCTTGTGGTTTTTGCTCTCGTGCGTTGCCAACGCCAGTTGGATTTTGGTTTGGCACCATTTATTCACGTTAGCTTCTGTGGTCATCATGCTGTTACTGCTGTTTTCGCTCACACGAATCTTTTTGTTGCTTCAGCAACATAAAATGAAGGACGCGTGGCAGTGGATAGCGTTAAAGCTGCCGTTTTTGTTTTATCTCTCTTGGATTTGCGTGGCCACCATTGCCAACATTTCGTGTTTGCTGTTGGATTGGAAGTGGGACGGTGGTTTTCTCTCACCCGAAATTTGGACGGTAACGATGATCGCCATTGCAGCCGTACTCGGATTGTTTATGGCCTATCGATTTAAAGAGCCTGCTTTTCTGTTGGTGTTAATGTGGGCCTTCTTTGGTATTTACAGCAAGCGCGTGAATGCCGATTATCAACTAATTGCTGATGCTGCGAGAATTGCTACCGTGGTGATAGCGATTATGTTTGGTGGATTGATTGTTATTTTTTGGCAAGCTAAAACTACTAGGCCGAAGTAAATTACTTGTAGATAAGATAAAAAGCGAAGAACAAATGAAGTGCTAATGATCCAACGAGGGGAAAATAATTACCAGCATCGTACTTTCTAATTCCATAAACTTTCAACATGATATAGGGCAATGGGAGAAGTAAAAAAATGGCCTGAGGCAGCTGAATTTTTTTAAACAGGGTCAGAAATACCACGCCATAATAAGCGAACAATAAAATTCGACTTATTACTTCAATTGTTACCTCTTCTCTTTTTGGGTTCATTGGGGTGGATTTAAATAAATGATCAATTGACCCACTCAAACACCGTCCATGGCACCAACACTTTTGGAATCTTTATTCCTTCCGGTGTTTGGTTGTTCTCCAAAATCGCTGCCACAATCCGCGGAAGCGCCAGCGCACTGCCATTGAGCGTGTGCAACAATTGCATTTTGCCCTCTTTGTTTTTGTAGCGCAACTTCAAGCGGTTCGCTTGGTAGGTTTCAAAGTTACTAACAGAGCTAACCTCTAACCAGCGCTGCTGTGCAGCAGAAAACACTTCAAAGTCGTAGGTCATAGCCGAGTTGAAACCCATATCGCCACCGCACAACAGTAATCTTCTAAAAGGTAACTCTAATTTTTTCAAAAGCCCCGCCACGTGTTCGCTCATCTCTTCTAAAATGCGATACGAATCTTCGGGCTTGCACACTTGCACAATTTCTACTTTGTCAAATTGATGAAGTCTATTCAGTCCGCGCACGTGCGCACCCCAGCTACCCGCCTCCCTGCGGAAGCAAGGTGTATAGCCTACATTTTTTATGGGTAAGTCGGCTTCGCTCACAATTACATCACGATAGAGATTAGTAATCGGAACTTCGGCCGTGGGTATCAAATACAAACCATCGGCATTCACAAAATACATTTGCCCCTCCTTGTCGGGAAGTTGGCCTGTGCCATAGCCAGAGTCTTCGTTCACCACAATAGGTGGTTGCATTTCAATGTAGCCTGCCTTGTCGGCCTCGCTCAAAAAGAAATTGATCAACGCGCGTTGCAACTTTGCTCCTTTCCCTTTGTAGACGGGGAAGCCTGCCCCCGCTATTTTTACGCCCAGCTCAAAATCGATGATGTCGTATTTTTTAATCAACTCCCAATGAGGAAGTGCATCACTGCTCAGTGTGGGGATTTCGCCAATAGGCGCTTCATATAAATTATCTTCTGCCGATTTGCCTGCGGGCACGTTGGTGGCTGGCACGTTGGGGATTTTATAAAGTACTTGGGTCAGTTCTTTGTCAACACTTTCTAAGCGAACCCCGTTTGCTTTAATGATTTCTTTTTCTTGTGCTACCTGAGCACGCAAGGTGGTGGCTTCATCGGCCTTGCCACTTTTCATCAGCTCTCCAATTTTTTTTGAATCGGCATTGGCTTTGGTTTCTCTTTCTTGGGTATCGGTAAGGAGGGCACGCTTTTGTTTATCGAGCTCAAGGGCTTTGTTTACTAATTCGCTGGCATCTTTCAAATGTCGTTTCGCCAGTCCATCGATAACGGCCTGCGTATTTTCGCGTAAGGTTTGCAATTGCAACATAGGTGATGAATTTAAGGCGTCAAAAATAGCCAATATTTTTTGGTGAATTTTCGATCCTCATTTGATACTATTCAAATTTTGGCTTATTATTGCATCATCAATCAGGCCACACCGGCCGACCCAATCAATAAATTTCAATTTCGTTAGTTATCATTTTCGGTTTTGATTTACATGTTTATCTAGTTTTTTGCTGAATAACAGCCCTTGCTTTTTATTATAAACCATAACTTCTCTATTTAACCCCTCTATTAAAATTCTGCATGTACACAATTGAAGATCTCAATGTCAGGCTTATTTCTGAATTAAAAGAAATTGCTGAAGGAATGGGCATCAATGCCAAAAAACTAGGTAAAGAAGAACTTGTCTACAAAATATTGGACAAACAAGCCGTAGCAGGCGAGCCTACACCAAAGAAAAAAGAAACGCAAGAGCCCGAGCGCAAAATGCGCCCCCGCAGAAGAGAAAACGTGGCGCCCCCTGTCACCGAATCCGCTACTCCTCCTGCCGAAGAAAAATCGAGCGAAGAGATGATAAAGGATCCTGGCTTTGAAGTCGATCAAAACATTACTCGCTTTGAAGAAACCACACCCGAACCAATTGCAGAAGCAACTACTTCCACTCAAAATGAGCGCACCGAAACCAGGAATGAAAATCGTGAAGAACGTTCGTTCAATCAAAGCCAAAACCCCAACCAAAATCAGCAACCCAGACGCGAAAATTTGGTAAAAGATTTTGATGGTGTGGTCTCCAACGAAGGTGTATTGGAAATTATGCAAGATGGTTACGGCTTTTTGCGCTCATCTGATTACAATTATTTGGCCAGCCCCGATGATATTTATGTATCCCCTTCGCAAATAAAATTGTTTGGCCTTAAAGTAGGCGATACCGTAAAAGGACAAATACGCCCACCGAAGGAAGGCGAAAAATATTTTGCACTATTGAAAGTAGATAGTGTGAACGGAAAAACCACGGAAGAAATTCGCGACCGTGTTGCCTTTGAATATTTGACCCCACTTTTCCCTGAGCAGAAATTAAAACTCAGTACCACCCACGACAACATGTCCACTAGAATTTTGGATTTGTTCTCGCCCATCGGAAAAGGTCAGCGTGGTATGATTGTGGCCCAACCTAAAACAGGTAAAACGGTTTTGTTGAAAAACATTGCCAACGCCATTGCCGAAAATCACCCCGAAGTATATTTGATTGTGTTGTTGATTGACGAACGCCCTGAAGAGGTGACGGACATGGCACGCAGTGTAAAGGCGGAAGTGATTGCTTCCACATTTGATGAGCAGGCCGAGCGACATGTGAAAGTTGCCTCCATTGTTCTGGAAAAAGCAAAACGTATGACCGAGTGTGGCCACGATGTAGTAATCTTATTGGACTCGATTACTCGATTGGCGCGTGCGTACAATACTGTAGTACCATCATCAGGTAAAATTTTATCGGGTGGTGTGGATGCAAACGCACTCCACAAACCGAAACGTTTCTTTGGTGCCGCTCGAAAAATTGAAAACGGTGGTTCGTTGACCATCATCGCCACGGCATTGATTGATACCGGATCTAAAATGGATGAGGTAATCTTTGAAGAATTTAAGGGAACGGGTAACATGGAGTTGCAACTAGACCGTAAACTTTCAAACAGAAGGGTGTACCCAGCGATTGACGTTCCTGCTTCGGGCACCAGACGAGAGGATTTGTTGATGAAAGAAGAAGAACTTCAGCGGGTGTGGATCTTGCGCAAGTTTATGGCCGATATGAATTCCATTGAAGCGATGGAATTCCTACAATCGAAAATGAAAGGTACTCGTAACAACGAAGAGTTCTTGATTTCGATGAATGGGTAGATAATTTGAAAATGAAACAATTTGAAGATTTGAAAATGTAAGAACCGTTTTCAAATTAACTCATCTTCAAATTTTGAATTCGCGGTCTTTATTCTTTTCTGTAGTACCATGTTATCAGTTTCTTCAAATGGGGTTTCATTAACTTAAATGCCCCGGGCAATTCTTTGAAGTAAGTTGAAGATTTGAAAATGAAAGAGCCATTTTCAAATTAACTCATCTTCAAATTTTCGAATTGATTTTATTTTCGCTCGTGAAACGCCCCTTTGAATTCGGGGTCTTCATATCTTTTCTGCCGATCGATTTCACGTGCCATTTCTTGGGCTTCCTCAAATGGGGTTTCGCTTACTTCAATACCGCTCGGCAATTCCTTCACAGCAATTTTTTCGCGGATGATTTTTTGAATTTTATCGATGTGATAAAGCTCGGCATTCGTTACAAATGAAATCGCCTTGCCACTTTGAAATGCACGACCCGTGCGGCCAATGCGGTGCACATAGTCTTCGTACACAAACGGCACATCGAAATTGATCACGTGCGTTACATTGACTACATCAATGCCGCGCGAGGCAACATCGGTTGCTACCAATATCCGCAAGTTGCCTTCCTTGAATTCATTCATGGAATTGATGCGCGTGTTTTGCCCCTTGTTGGAATGCACCACTTTTGCAGGCCCCAAGTGTTTGCGATCTAAATATTTGAAAACATTGTCGGCTGTTTCTTTGGTCCGTGCAAAAATCATCACCCGTGAATACGTCTCTTTGTCTTGAAGCAGGTGTTCTAAAAAATTAATTTTTGTTCGCATGTTGGGGATGCGATACAACTCTTGTTCTACTTTTCGGGCAACGGTTGCCTGTGGTGTTATTTCTACGCGAACTGGAAATTCAATAAACTCTTCCGCCAACCGTTCTACTTTCTCCGGATAGGTAGCCGAAAACAATAAGTTTTGCCGCTTGTTGGGGATGACTTCAAAAATTTTTCTGAGCTGTGGCATAAAGCCCATGTCCATCATGCGGTCGGCTTCGTCCAGCACCAACGCTTTAATTTGTTTCACCGGAACTTCTTTCCGCAAATACAATTCTAAAAACCTGCCGGGTGTAGCAATTAAAATATCGATGCCGGCCTGAATTGCTTCGATTTGTGTTTTAGGACCAATGCCTCCATAAATTGCAGCTAGCCGAAGGTCGGTGAACTTGGTAAGTGCCAGTGTTTGCTTGGAAACTTGCACAACCAATTCTTTGGTGGGCACCAATATCAACACGCGCGGCTCCGTGCCTTGTGCAAATTTGGCTTTCATTAAAATAGGCAACAAATAAGCAGCCGTTTTGCCCGTGCCAGTTTGTGCGATGCCAATGATTTGTTGGCCGCCCATGATCAGCGGTATGCATTTTTGCTGAACCTCCGTAGGCGATTCAAACCCAGCTTCGGCTACAGCATCCAGTAATTGCTTGTTCAACTTAAAATCTTGCCATTGCATGGGTTGGTGGTTTCAGTTTTAACTTTCGTTTATCTTTCTTTTATCTTTACAAGGTAATGAACTCTACGTTAATCACAAATGCAAAAATAGTCAACGAAGGCAAGGTCTTTGAAGGTGATGTACTAATTAAAGGATCATTCATTGAAAAAATCGGTGCCGATTTGCAAAACCATCCTGCCAAAGAAGTAATGGACGCCAATGGCCAATGGTTGTTGCCGGGTGCTATTGATGATCAGGTTCATTTTCGTGAACCCGGCCTAACACACAAGGGCGAAATCTTTACCGAATCAAGAGCGGCTGTGGCAGGGGGCGTTACTTCTTATATGGAGATGCCCAACACCAATCCGCCCGTGTTCACCGAGCAATTGCTGGAAGACAAATACCAAATCGCTGCAAAAAAATCGCTGGCCAATTATTCTTTTTTCATGGGCACTTCCAACGACAACTTGGAAGAGGTGATGAAGACCGATGTTAAAAAAGTGTGTGGCTTAAAAATATTCATGGGGTCTTCCACCGGAAATTTATTGGTAGATGATTCCAAAATATTGGAAGCAATTTTCGCTAGGTTTCCTTCCATTATCGCTACCCATTGCGAAGACGAACCGACCATTCGCAAAAACCTAGCTGACTACAAAGAAAAATACGGTGACGATTGTCCAGTGGCCTACCACCCGCTCATTCGCAATGAAGAAGCTTGCTACAAATCTTCCTCGTTTGCTACAGGCTTGGCTAAAAAGCATGGAACACGTCTTCACGTTTTGCATATCTCTACCGCCAAGGAAACACATCTTTTTGACAACACGTTGCCGCTCGAAAAAAAGAAGATTACAGCCGAAGCTTGTATCCATCATTTGTGGTTTAACGAGGCCGATTATGAAAAGAAAGGCATGAACATCAAATGGAATCCGGCTATCAAAAAAGCAACTGATCAACAAGAAATTTTGAAGGCGCTATTGGACAACCGCATCGATGTGATTGCCACCGACCATGCCCCGCACACGCGCGAAGAAAAAGCTCAAAAATATTTTCACGCTCCTTCAGGCGGACCATTGGTTCAACATAGTATGGTGGCGATGCTAGAATTTTATCATCAAGGAAAAATCACGCTTGAGCAAATCGTGCAGAAGATGAGTCATAACGTGGCCATTCTTTTTCAAATTGATAGACGCGGCTTTATACGCGAAGGATATTATGCAGACTTGGTATTGGTAGATCCACAGCAACCTTGGAAGGTGGAAAAAGATAATATTTTAGCCAAGTGTGGTTGGTCGCCATTCGAGGGGCAAACCTTTCAGTCGGCTGTTACGAATACGTGGATTTCAGGGCATCATGCCTATGCCAATGGGATTTTTAACGAGCACAAGATGGGCGAGCGGTTGAGTTTTAACAGAGATTGATTTTGGATTTTACCCGAAGCTATCTACCTTTGCAGTCCTTTATCCTCCTAAGCCTCAGCTGGGGTAGGTTAAATGAATTCTCCTTCGCTAAAGTTACGGAGGAAAAAACGGTGGATGTAGTTCAGTTGGTTAGAACATCAGATTGTGATTCTGAGGGTCGTGGGTTCGAGTCCCATCATTCACCCAAAAAAATAAAGCTCTGCGAACGTGGAGCTTTTTTTATTTACAATTCGAGTGCCGTTTCGCTAGGCGGGCAAAGAACTTGCTCGAGCCAAAGGCTCAGCATCCCATCGCCACTCCTAAAATTTAAACCCCGCGAAAGCGGGTTTTCTTTATGACGGAGTTTTACATATACTGAGGTAAACAATTCATTTTATATCCGTCATGCGAATGTTGTAAAAGCGCGCTTGAAACAGTAAAGACTCCTTGACTCTCTTTCTAAATTACTTTTTATTATCAATAATCGCCTTCATCTGCTTATTCATCAATACAGGATTGATCGCATCGATGCCTGTCTTGAGTGTAGTTTCCAATTTTCCAAGATGGCTATCCAGTTCTTTGTTAAGTTCTTCAAAAACTTTGTACGCACCAGCTGTAGGTTTGCCATCGCCTGTCTCCAAACTTCTCCTTAAAGCTGAAAGACGATTGCCCAACTTGATGGGGAAGTTTAATGGGTCCTGGCCGCTGCGGTTTTTTGTCTGGTACAAATCTTCTTCGATGGCAGTTATCTTGGCAATCAATTCTTTCGCTGATGCTGAGAAAGTTGGATCGTTTACTTCTTTAGCGCGTTCTTCAATTTGTTTTTTCAAATCGCGTATTCGGATGACGGCTTCGTTAGTAGCCGATTCGCGGTCGCGGATTTTTATTGCCAAGTCAAACGTCTCTTTCAAGTCGGATTCACTTACACCTTTTACATTCGGATTCATTTTTACATTGAATGAATACGTTTGCGAATAGCTCCCTGCTTTAAAGCGAACCTGATATTTCCCAATGGGTGCCTCAGGTCCATTCTGCGGACGGGCGCCCCAGATGATGATACCATCAAAAATAGTAGCGCCTTCATAACGACCGTTCCATCTAAAAGTATTTAATCCCGCGGCAGCGGTTGGCTTGCTGTCGCCACCACCCCAAAAGTCTCCGGCAATCGGTTTCTCTTCGGACTTTGTGCCAATGAACTTGCGCACCAGATTTCCATTGGCATCTAAAATTTCAATTTTAACTGTGTCTACTTTGTCTTTTAGATAATATTGAAAAGCCGCATCGTACACACCGCGAATCGCATCACTCGGCTGAAACAGAATCGCATTTTGTTTCATCAATTCAGGTGTGAGTTGACGCAGTGGATTGATGTCGTCTAAAATCCAAAACCCACGACCGTGTGTTCCTAATACCACATCATCGTTCTTGACTACTAAATCGCGAATAGGTGTATCGGGTAAATTTAATTGAAGCGGTTGCCAGTTATCGCCCGCGTTGAACGACACATACGCTCCATGTTCTGTTCCCAAAAACAAAAGCCCGGGACGGACATGGTCTTCACGTACTGATCTGGAGAAATGCCCGTCCTTAATTCCGGTTACAATCTTCGTCCATGTTTTTCCAAAATCCGTTGTTCTAAAAACATAAGGCTGGCGATCATCCACTTGATAACGGAACGCAGCAACATAGGCAGTTCCCGCCTTGTGTCGCGACTCATCGATGATGGCTACAACCGAATTTTTTGGTAAGTCTTTGGGCGTGATGTTCGTCCAACTTTTTCCGCCATCGCGTGTGATGTTTATCTTTCCGTCATCAGAGCCTGCCCAAATGGTATTCACATCGTGAAACGAAGGAGCAAGTGCAAATACAGTCGCATAAATTTCTGGACCGTTCATGTCGCGCGTGATTTCTCCACCAGATATTCCTAATGTCTCGGGATCAGCATAGGTTAAGTCGGGAGAAATTTTTTCCCAGCTCTGCCCGTCATCGGTTGTTTTCCACACGTGCTGCGAGCAGGTATATAAAATTTTTGAATCCTTTGGTGAAAATACAATTGGGAATGTCCATTGCCAACGCTCGGGCAGTGAACTCGCAGGCTCTCCAGAAAAAAATCTTGGATAAACTTGAATGTCGCGTGTCTGTCCGGTCGAAACATCTTTACGTGTGAGTAACGCTCCCTGACTACCGGCATAATAAATATTTGGATTATCGGGATGAGAAGTGATGTACCCGCTTTCTCCTCCGCCCACATCATAACCCCATTCGCCTAGCACATTCATGTGGTTCCAACCTTCGCTTGGAACCGCAATGGTTGAGTTATCTTGTTGCGCGCCCGCTACATGATACGGCACATGGTTAGTGGTAGTAACATGATAAAATTGCGTGGTGATATAGTCTTCATCTGTCCAGCTTTTGCCACCATTCACAGACACGGCACCACCTCCATCATTGGAAGTAATCATACGCAGTGGGTTGTTTGGATCAATCCATAAATCGTGATTATCACCATGTGGCACTTTTATCTCCGTGTCGAACTTCACACCGCCATCGGTCGATTTCCAAAAATCCACGTTCAAACAATAGACGGTCTCGCGATCAAATGGATCGGCATAAATGCGCGAATAGTAAAATGCCCGTTGGCGTAACTTCCTTTCATCATTTGTTTTCTTCCACGTAGCACCGGCATCATCACTTCGGTAGACTCCACCATCGTTCGCCTCTACAATTGCCCATAGTCTTTTGTTATCAGCCGGTGATACCGTTATCCCAATTTTGCCCAATGGCCCTTCAGGCATGCCGGGATTTTTGGTCAATTCATTCCAAGTCTCTCCCCCATTTTCAGATTTCCATAGTTTACAATCAGGCCCACCGCCCCACATCTTCCACGTTCTCCGGTAGACTTGCCAGGTAGACGCATATAATATCTTTGGATTCGTTCGATCAATAATCAAATCAGCAGCTCCGGCCTTTGGGCTTACATATAAAACCTTCTTCCATGTATTACCCCCATCAATAGATTTAAACACACCTCTCTCTTCATTATCACCGTAAGGATGACCGAGTGCAGCCACATAAACAATGTCAGGATTGGTAGGATGTACACGAATTCGAGAAATCGCTTGTGTTTCTTTCAGGCCGAGAGAGCGCCATGTTTTTCCACCATCGGTCGTTTTATAAACCCCGTCACCTTGTGTGATGCTTCCACGAAGTTGTGTCTCGCCTCCCCCGATGTAGACAACATCAGGATTGGTCTCGGCAACCGCCACAGCACCTATAGATGAAGAAGAAATTTGTCCGTCAGTTACAGGAGCCCATTCTTGTCCGCCATCGGTCGTCTTCCAAAGTCCACCACCAGTAGCGCCAAAGTAATATTCATTGATTCTACCCGGGCTTCCGGACGCGCCCAAAGAACGCCCCCCTCGTGCCGGGCCAATGTTGCGCCATTTTAGTTTGTCAAAATATTTGGAGTCAATGGTTTGGGCGTGCACTTGCACCATTTCCGAAAGTAAAAGTAGGAGGTAGATGATCTTATTCATAGAGGTAGGTTATACTGAAAAGTACGAAAAAGATTTTTGTGAATGGAGTAAATATATATTGATGAATATTGCAGAGTATGAGTGGTTGATAATAACACCAAATTTTTATTTATTGAGCAATGGAGTAGGAAACTGCAGACTAGATTATCCGGCAATCCCCCACGGGCTAAATAGTATCCATAAAAAGATAACACTGCCTATCAAAAGTAGTGTGAGCCAAAAATCAGTTGAGTAGCTTTCTCCTTTAACCGAAGGAGTTCGTTTATACGTTACCAATTTTAGTTGCTCTTCCGATTGTGCCGGTGCCGTGAAGCTCACAAGAATCAATATCGCACCGCAAATGAGAAACAGAAATAGTGCAAAATGCAAGAAGTTAATGCCTAGCATAAATTGAAGAAAACTTCCTTCCTCCACATGAATCATTCCCTCTTTTGCCAAGTATTCAGTTACTAATCGCGAAACGCCAATCACAAACCCTGCCCACAGCGAAACAATAGCTCCGCGCGCATTAATGCGTTTTATGAATAGACCCAACAAAAACACACAAGCGATAGGTGGAGAAATATATGCCTGAATGTTTTGCAAATAATGAAACATGCCCCCTCCCATCAGGGTTCTCATAAAAGGTATCCAACTTAAACTCACAATCACCAGCACGATGGTTGCAACCTGGCCCACCAATACCAATTGCTTTTCGGATGCTTGTGGCTTGAAGCGCTTATAAAAATCGATCGTGAATAATGTAGACGAAGAATTGAACGCAGATGATAGTGAACTCATCAAGGCAGCAAGTAGTGCAGCAATGGCTAGTCCTTTGATTCCCACAGGAAGCAACGCAGTGATCATAGCGGGCATGGCTTGATCAGCATTGTCCAACGAAAACGAAAGCAATCCTTTTTTAGCTAACGCGAAAGCAATGATGCCTGGCATTAAAAAAATAAATACAGGAAGAAGTTTTAGAAAGCCTGCAAACAAAGTACCCTTTCGTGCCTGACTAATATCCTTTGCCGACAATACCTTCTGAACGATAAACTGATCGGTACACCAATACCACACGCCCAGGATCGGAGCACCAAACAACATTCCTGTCCAAGGGTAATTTGTATCCGACACGAGCCGCCATAAGTTAAAAAATTGAGACACACTTGGACTGCCCGATTCTGAGTTTGCCACGGCAATGGTATGCGTCATCTCATTCCATCCACCCAATTGGTGCAACCCAAAAAACGTAACGGCAATTGTTCCTGCCAATAAAATGACCGTTTGAAGTAGATCGGTGTAAATAACGGCTGTCAATCCACCAAGTACCGTATACAATCCAGTTGACAGTACAATGATGATCGCGCCCGTCCAAAACGGAATTCCAAACATGTCGAAGATCAAGGCGCCTGAAAAAATGATAAGTGAAATTTTAGTAAGCACGTAAGCTAATATGGACACCACCGAGAGATACGTTCGCGCAGCAGGGGAGTACCGCATCTCTAAAAACTGGGGCATGGTGTACACACCTGTTTTGAGATAGAAGGGCACAAACACCCACCCTAAAATAATCAGCACCAACGAAGCTAGAATTTCAAACTGTGCATTGGGCATATCCGCTCGCGCCCCAGAGCCGGCAAGTCCCAAAATAATTTCAGAGCCAATGTTAGATGCAAAGAGCGCTGAGCCGATTACAATCCACCCCTCACTTTTTCCCGATAGAAAATAATCGGCAGATGCCGCCTCACTGTTGCTGTGCTTGCGCCTGAGGGTTGCCCACCGGGCAACGTAAAAGACAACTCCAAAATAGGCAAGTACAATAAAGATATCGAACGAACTCAGGTTTGTAATCATGTCGAAAAGTTTGGTGGCTATAAGTTAGGTAAAGATTAATTAGTTAAGTGCATGTGAGTACCGTTTTTTGAAATGCAGCGGGTTTTCCTTGGCATACTTGTTAAACGTTTTGTTGAAATACGACAAGTTGGTGAAGCCGCTCTCGAAGCAAGCTTCCGTTACGTTATTACCCCTCAACAATGATTTCTTGGCTTGGTTGACACGGTACTGATTTAAATATTCAGTAAACGTCATAGCAGTCATTCGCTTGAAGTACCGGCAGAAAGCAGCCATCGATAAACTACAAAGGCTCACTACTTCATTCACATCTATTTTCTCTTGATAATGTTCTTCTACATACCTGTAAATTCTTTTGATGCGCTGTTGCTCTTTCAAATTGTAGTTGTGTTCCACAGGTGAAATGTTGAGCACTTTACTTTCCGTGCTGGTGGCAAGCAGTTGAAAGATTTCTAACAATAAGATCCATTGCCGAAAGTGGTTCTGTTGCACCATCTCCTTTAATTTTTCGCCCACCATCCGTTTGGTTTCGCCATCGAACGCAATGGCTTTTCGCGCTTTTAAAAACAATGTTCGAATGTCCGAAAGTTCTGGTATATGATCGAGTGCTGCTTCCAGAAAATCCTCCTGCAATTGGATCACAATTTTTTCATATTCCGTACGAATACCGTAGTCAAAATTTAGATGGGGAATATTCGGCCCCATAAACACGAGATCACTACCGTTAAATAAAGAGATGTGATTACCAATATGCCGCGTGCCATCTGCCCCAGCGATAAAAATCAATTCATATTCCGGATGGTAATGCCAATAGAAAATCTCATTCAGTCGAGGATTTTTCAAAATCCTGAACGAGCTTCCCTCATCGGGTTTTACTTTTTCAAGTTTGATCTTCATACATCCTTTTTTTTGAGTTCGAATGTATCAAATTAATCAATACATTAACCCAAACATCAATGAAGAACAAAAAATGACAACTCCAGTGGAAATTTCTACCTGTAAGCAGGAATACATTTGACTTATAAAACAAGCACAATATGGAAAAGAACGAACCCGCTACAATGGCGCCCACCATGGCGCCTACTATGATCCCCAATCAGAATCATAAAGATATTCCTGGCAATCCTTCTACAGCTACTTCCAGTAAAATCAAATTAAGTGATCGCTCAAACGGTAAGCCCCTTCGGGTTTTATCAGAAGATGATTGGAAATTTTGGAAGCACAATGGCTACATCGTCATCAAAAATGCTGCACCAATAGAAAATTGTGAACGAATGGCTAAACTGCTTTGGGAGTTTGAAGAAAAAGATCCGAACGACCCATCAACTTGGTATGCGCCAGCACGTGCCGAAATGAAAATGAAGGAACTCACCAATACAGGTATGGTGGAAATCTACAATCACCAATATTTGTGGGACAATCGATCTGTGCAACGGATATACGATGCCTTTGTGGATATATGGGGAACAGAAAAACTTTGGGTAACCATCGATCGTGCGAATTTGAATTTACCGATACGACCCGGTTACGAGTATAAAGGGTTTATTCATTGGGATTATGATCCAGAAACAAAACCACAAAACGTGCAAGGGGTTTTGGCATTGGCAGATCAAACCGATGAAAATATGGGCGGCTTTCAGTGCATCCCGGAATTGTTTCGCACCTATGATACCTGGAAACTGACACAACCAGAAGACCGCGATCATTTCAAACCCGACACCACGGGATTTGAATTCGTTAAAGTAAAAATGGAAGCGGGCGATATGCTGATTTTCAACAGTGCACAACCTCATGGAATACGGCCAAACAACTCAGGCACAAAAGTGCGCATGGCACAATACATTTCCATGATGCCGGCTGAAGAGGACAACGATGGCATGCGCGAATGGCGTGTTAATTCATGGCGCAATCGAATTGCTCCAGAAGGTTATGCTTTTCCGGGTGATCCACGCAACTGGGAACAAACCAAATATCAACGTGCCGAACTCACTCCGCTCGGGAAAAAATTATTAGGACTCGAAAAGTGGTAAGATGAAACAACTTTTTTCAACGCTTAACAATGGCATTACTATGCCACTTTTAGGCTTAGGCGTTTACGACATGTATGGCCACGAAGCGGAGCAAGCCGTGACCAATGCCTTAGAAATAGGTTACCGCCTGATTGACACCGCTGCGATGTACAAAAATGAAACAGAGATTGGCAATGCGATTCGAAACAGCAATGTGCCCCGCAGCGAAATCTTTCTCACAACCAAGGTAGCCGATGGTGATCAGGGCTATGATCAAACCCTACGGGCATTTGACGCAAGCCATCAGAAACTGAATTGCGACTACATTGATTTGTACCTTGTACACTGGCCGATAAAGAAGACACGCAAGGACACTTGGAGAGCACTTGAAAAATTGTATGCCGAAAAAAGAGTGCGTGCCATCGGTGTAGCCAACTACCTTATCCCTTTTTTGCATGAGCTAGAAACGTATGGCAACATCGTTCCCGCTGTAGATCAAGTTGAGTTTAGTCCGTATTTATTTCTGGAAGACCTACTGAACGAATGCATGATAAAAAATGTGCAACTGCAAGCCTACACACCGCTGGTGCGTGGCCAGCGATTTAATGATCCAAAATTGATTGCTCTTGCAAATCAATACGAAAAAACCCCTGCCCAGATTATTTTGCGTTGGGCACTGCAGTTGGGTGTATCCACCATCCCAAAATCTTCTAACCTAAAAAGGCTAAAGGAGAATTTTGAGGTGTTTGATTTTACTATTTCAGATAAAGACATGAACAATATCAATGCTTTTCATGAAAACTTCAGAGTGGTAGATGATCCGATGGTGTTGTTGTAAGGAAGATCAATAATGCTAATAAATTTTCCCTTCATCCTTAGGAATCATGGCGTAAACACTGTCAGATGAGATGTTCCAAAGATGACTTGCCGTTAACCACCGTCAGGTTATATATTCACTTTTGATTTTAGCCTAGTATAAGGTATCCTTTTCCTTCAATGTAAGATGATGTCACCTTGCAAATAAGAGAGATTTACACAAAAGAAAATAAAAAGAAAAAAGCTGCTCTTCACAATTTAATTTTAGATTCACGCAAGATTTAAATATAAAAACACTTTATGATTCCTACACTTGCAAACAAAATATTTTTAATAGCTTCGTGCATGATAAAAAGACTCTGCTTTTCGTTTTGTTTAGGGATGACCACCCTGGTTGCCCAATCCCAAACCCTCGATAGCCTCGACATTAAGATTGGCCAAATGATTCTGATTGGCATTCCACATGCTAGTACTGACACGCTGGTGATGGAGGAAGTGCGCAACGGCCGCGTGGGCGCTATCATTTTGTTTGAAAAGAATGTGCCGAAAAAACCCAACGCTTTTGCAGATTTAAAAAAGATAATTTGGTCTTACAAAAAAGTGGCGCCCATACCGTTGTTTGTGGCCATTGATCAGGAAGGTGGAAAAGTAAACCGCCTAAAAGAAAAATACGGGTTTACACGCTCCATCACTGCGGCTGCAACGGGTAAATCAAGGTCTCAGGATTCGATTCGATTTTATGCAGATGCTACGGCCGCCACATTAGCAGGACTCGGCTTCAATATCAATTTTGGCCCAGTGGTTGATGTGGCGGTTGAGCCGACCAATCCCGCGATTGTTAAGAATGAACGTTCCTACTCTGCTAACGAAGACAGCGTGGCATTTTTTGCGAAAGAGTTTGTGAAAGAGCACCGCAAGTACGGGATAATTACTGTTTTAAAACATTTTCCCGGTCACGGCAGCTCCATGGCCGATACGCATTTTGGGATAGCAGACGTGACAAAAACGTGGAGCGAGCGCGAATTAAAACCCTATAAACTGCTGCTCGATTCTGGCTATGTGGATGCCGTGATGACGGCACATATTGTGAACAAAAACTTGGACAAAAACGGAAACCCGGGTACGCTTTCGCAAGACATCTTACAGGGCATTTTGTGCAATCAACTCGGCTACAAGGGCGTTGTATTTTCAGATGATATGCAAATGGAGGCCATTACCAAACAATATGGGTTTGAGCAATCTATCGTAATGGCCATCCAAGCAGGCGTGGACATTATGTGTTTTGCTAACAATGTGCCGGGCAGCCAAAAGAGAAAAGTAGATTTGATTTTTTCGGCTGTCAAAGATGCTGTGGCAAAAGGTGTGATTACACCCCAACGAATCGATGATTCTTACAAGCGAATTATGAAATTGAAAGGCGAATTAAACACGGACTATAAAACAGAGTATAAGAGATTGTTGGAGAAAGATCAATTGCATAATCGCTTAATGTTGCAGCAACTAAAAGCCGCGCGGCAGGAGATTAAATTATTGAACGAGCAAATCGCCTCACTTGACAAAAAGAAAAAGAAGAAGAAAAAGAACCAAACTTCAAATTAGTATGAGCAAGAACTTTGTAATTGTAATCTTAGCTATTCTTTGTGTTGGATTTTTCTTTTATGGATTGATTCAAAAAATAGAGGCAGAAAAGCAGGCAGAATTAGCCATTGCTCAAACCAAGATTGCAATGGAATGCGCAAGCATGATGCAGCAAAAAGATAAAGAGCTAACAAGTAGAAATGAACAACTTATGCATGCGCTGAATGAGGCTAGGATAGCAAGAGACAGAGAGCAAGAAAATCTTAAAAAAGCAAATGAGCTTTATGAGAAGACTGTAAAGAAAGCCGAACAAAGTAGAAAGTGAGTTCGATGGACAGCTTCAGAATTATCAAGCCATCTACAGAGTCTGTCCCAATTATTGTAAGTGTGCCCCATTGTGGCACTGCGTTTCCACCAGAATTAATTCATCAGTACAAACCTACTCTTTCCACAGCACCGGATGACACCGATTGGTTTGTCGATATGCTGTATGACTTTGCGCCAGCCTTGGGCATTACGATGATTACCGCTCATTATAGTCGGTGGGTAATCGACTTAAATCGCGATCCTGAAAGCAAACCATTGTATTCGGATGGAAGAATTATTACTGCCCTTTGTCCGGTCACCAATTTTTTAGGTGAATCCATTTACGTTGATAATCGAGAGGATATAGAATCAGATGAAGTTAGAAGAAGGGTAGAGCAATATTATTTGCCGTACCATCAAAAGCTTCAAGAACTTCTACAATCAACCAAAGAAAAATTTGGAAAGGTTTTATTGTGGGATTGTCACTCTATTCGGCAGTACGTTCCAACTATCCGAAAAGAAAAATTCCCTGATTTGATTTTAGGAGATGCAGATGAAACTTCGTGTGAATTAAAATTAATTGAATCAACAATTAATATCCTTTCATCTTCAGGCTACACCTTTCAGCACAACGACCCATTCAAAGGCGGATATATTACACGGCAGTACGGTAAGCCCAAACGTAATGAGCACGCTTTGCAATTGGAAATGAGCAAAGTCAATTACATGGACGATGCCGAGAAAAACTACCACCCCGAAAGGGCAGAGAAAATGAGGGGGTTGTTGAAAAGGAATTTTGAACAATTGATAGATCGATTAACGAATAACTAACCATATCTTAGCTACACATTCACAGTTTTTTTCAAATCTGTATCTGTGAATCTGTGGCAATAGTAAAACCATGCACTACTACCGATTTGATTCATTGCTCCAAAAAGAAGGCTGGCTTACACCTGCTTATGTTGGTGTTGATGCGAAAGGACTTATTACCTATCTCTCTGCAAATCCTCCAACAGAAGCCTTCGCATGCGAAAGCGTAAAAGGTTTTGCCTTGCCAGGATTTCAAAATGGTCACTCGCATGCCTTTCAATATGCCATGGCAGGGCTTGCAGAAAACCATCCTGCAGGCACAAGTGATGATTTTTGGACATGGCGAGAAGAAATGTACAAGTGCGCATTATCTGTTAACCCTGACCAAGCAGAACACATTGCTTCTATTTTATACGCGGAGATGGTGAGGCTTGGGTATACGCATGTGGCCGAGTTTCATTACCTGCATCATGATAAAGATGGAAAGCCGTATACTAATTTGGCAGAGATGGGGGAACGAATGCTGGCGGCTGCTAACCGGGCAGGAATAAAAATCACGCTGATTCCGGTCTTCTATCAAAAAGGAGGATTTGGACTTCCGCCCCAAGATCGGCAACGAAGGTTTATCTCTAAAACGGTTCAGGAGTATTTCAAACTCTTGGATGCTTCTGCGAATATTGTTAAAAAATATCCAGATGCTCGACTAGGCTTTAGTGTTCATTCATTGCGCGCGGTAGATTTGAATGACATCATTGCTACCTATCAACAAGGGCCTAAAGATATTCCGTTTCATTTGCATATAGCCGAACAGAAAAAAGAAGTGAGTGATTGCTTCAATTATTGCGGCAAACGCCCAATGCAATGGCTGTTAGAAAATTTGCCCGTTGACCGAAGATTTAATTTAGTTCACGCTACTCATTTGGATGACTCCGAATTAAATCAATTGGCAAAATCAGAAGCAACCGTTGTTTTGTGCCCATCAACGGAAGGCAACTTGGGCGATGGTATTTTTAGGATGAAGGAATTTGTAAAACAGGAAGGGCGATGGTGCATGGGCACCGATAGTCACATTGGCATTAATCCATTAGAAGAATTTCGAATGATTGACTACCGACAACGATTGGTTACCCATCAACGCAACACATTTGAAGGAGATGCAGCCCACTACATGGTGAATGAAGAAATTGAAAGTGGGCGCTTGGCAACAGGGGTAAAAGCATTTAACCATTTTGCCATTGGCCAACCACTCGATGCTGTGATCTACAATTCGCAATCACATTTGTTGGATAATTCTTCAGAAAAAAATCGATTGGCGACTATCGTTTTTACGGGCGATTCAAATAGAAATATCGGCACTTTGATAAATGGTAAATGGGTAGTGAAGAATGGCCATCACGTCAATGGAAGAATTATCAAGTATAATTTTGGGAAGGCTATGAACGAGTTGGCGAACCGTTAAGCCTTGATTCTTTATATTTGTACCAATGGAAACGCGAGAAGAGGTACTACGAAAAATAAATTGGGATTATACCTATACAGTAGAAGATCAAGAAAAACTGTTGGCTAGCCCAAGTCTATCTGACAAAAAGCATATTTATGTAAAGATCCTGCAAAGCGTTAGGTGGTACACCATAAAAAGTATTCTTAACGAGGATGAATTAAGAGAAGCATTGTCCCCAGAAGTTATTGGGGCTTTATTTCCTCCGGCCCTCCGTGAAAAATACCATTATGCACGAAAGGTTCTATTTGGATAAACTTTATCCGCTTCAAGACCAAATACTAAACCTTCTCTCACGAGTAGAAAGTGATTTCTATTTGACAGGTGGTACAGCTCTTAGTCGACATTACTTAAATCACCGCTTTTCAGATGACCTTGATTTCTTTTTTAATCGTTCTGTAAATTTTAAAAGGGATACCCAACAAGTGTATAGGCACAAAACCCTTTGGAGAAATATCTACATCTCCCCCACCTGCTTTTTCACCATCACCATATCAATGCCTTTGTCTTTAATCATCTTGTTAAGGTTATCGACATTGGTGTTGATTAATGACTTGAGCTTTTGCAATTCGGCATCGATTTTTTGAGTTAGCTCTTCGCGTACCTTTTCACCTTGCTCCGTTGGCCTAAAATCTCCACCACCTTGCTCGGTTAGTAGATGGGCCAAACGATTGTTGAGCTTAATGCCATAGTTGAGCGGATCTTGCACTCTTTTGTTTTTGGTTTGGTGAATGTTGTTTTCAGAAATGGTCAACTCGTCTTCAAATTTTTTAAGTGTCTGATTCAATTCCTGAAACGAAGGGTCTTGCCCAATTTTGTTTTTCACATACCCCAAATCCTCTTTTATCTTTCGGATGTCGATCACGCCTTGATTGGCTTCGCTTACTTTGTCGCGCACTTTTATCAAGAAATTGAATTGAGCTGCAAAATCTTCTGCAGTGGTTGCAATACGCGGGTCTTTCAAAATTTCAAAGTCTTGTTCTTGCGATTGACCCCCAACCGTTAAACGAACTTTGTATTTGCCGGGCACGGCTTTAGGCCCCAAATTTGGTGAACCGTAAAACACCATTCCCGGAAAGGTTTTAAAACCTGCATAACGCAAGTCCCACACAAAACGATTGCCTCCTGTTTTTACTGCAAGCTGCTCGGATTTTTCTTTTGCTTTGCTGCTGAATGTTTTGATAACATCACCATCTGCCTCCAAAAATTCCAATTTCACTTCTTGTTTGTCATCTACGGCTTTCAAATAATAATGTACCAACACTCCGCCAGGTCTATTTTCACCCTCGCCTTTGCGTTGCTCGCGATAACCACCCTGACTGGGCGAGCGATACGTGTTCATCGGTTTGAACAATATACTTTCTCGACTGGATATGCTGGCCACCACTTGATGCAGCGGGGTGAGGTCATCAATCATCCAAAAGCTTCTGCCGTGCGTAGCCGCAATTAAATTATCGTCTTTCACCGCTAAGTCAGCAACGGGAACGGGCGGAAGATTCAGTTGAAACTTATTCCAGTTCGAGCCATCATCAAATGAAATCCACATTCCTTTTTCAGTCCCTGCATACAAAAGACCTTGTCGCTTGGGGTCCGCTCGAACCACCCGCAGAAATTCTTCTTTGGGGATGCCGGCAGTAATGACTGTCCAAGTTTTTCCGTAGTCAGTAGTTTTGTAGGCGTACGGTGTGTAGTCGCCAAACTTGTAAGAAGTAGCTACAGCATACGCTCCGCCTTTTATAAATGGATTCACATCGATGCTGTTCCACATATTGTACTTGGGCGATTGTGGAGGTGTTACATTTTTCCAATTCTTTCCGCCATCGGTGGTTACGTGCACTAGCCCATCATCGGAGCCTGTCCAAATTTCGTCTTTGGTGTAAGGTGATTCGGCAATCACAAAAATATTCGCGTAGTACTCAGCACCCGTATTGTCTTGCGTGATGGGGCCACCAGAAGATTTGATCGTTTCAGGTTCTCCGCGCGTCAAGTCAGGGCTAATGACTTCCCAACTTTGTCCGCCATTAGTGGTTGAATGCAAATGATTGGAACCCGCAAATAACTTTTTAGAGTCGTGCTTGCTGAATACCAACGGATAGTTCCAATTGAAACGATACTTCATTACCTCCACACCGGACCCCGCTGGCAAATCGGGCCACACATTGGTGCTGCGCTCTTGGCCATTGTCCAAATTTTGCATGCTCATGTAGCCCTTGTAATCACTTCCGTAAATGATGTTATGATTCAACGGGTCGGGTGCTAAGTGCGCACTTTCCCCAATGGAAAGGGCCGTCCAATCTTTGCTGCCAATCGAAGCACCATCGGTGCGATGTGGAATGCGTACACTGGTGTTGTCTTGCTGGGCGCCTAAAATGTTGTAAGGAAAAGCATTGTCGGTAGTAACGCGGTAAAACTGTGCCGTTGGCTGGTTGTGATAGCTAGTCCAATTCTGTCCACCATCATTCGAAATCTGTGCGCCCCCATCATCGGCAATGGCCATGCGGCTATTGTTGTTCGGGTCTATCCACAGATCGTGATGATCGCCATGCGGTGCATCTTTTAACTCAAAAGTTTTGCCCCCATCTTTTGAAACACCGTAGCTTACGTTCATCACCCACACCTTGTCTTCGTTTTGTGTATCGGCATAAATACGGCAATAGTACCACGCCCGCTGCAACAAGGCCCGATCTTGATTGATGCGCCCCCATGTTTTTCCGGCATCATCCGAGCGATACACTCCGGGTGCTTCCGTGTTTTCAATAATGGCCCAAACGCGGTTCGAATTTTTTGGAGAAACGGTTACACCAATGATTCCGTTCATGCCCTTTGGCATGCCAGGTTTATCAGAAAGATTTTCCCACGTATCGCCACCATCGCTGCTTTTCCATAGTTTAGAATCGGGGCCACCACTATCCATGCGATAGCCATTGCGCTTCATATTCCAAGTAGCGGCATACAAAATTCTTGGATTGTTTGGATCCATCACCAAGTCGCCCGCCATTGCTGTTTCGTTAATGTATAAAACTTTTTTCCATGTGGAGCCGCCATCCACACTTTTGAACACACCACGCATTTCATTGGGTTTCCACAAATTTCCCATCGCGGCTACGTAGACTACATCAGAATTTTTAGGATGGATGCGAATGCGTGAAATATGACGAGAGTCGGCAAGACCTATGTGTTTCCACGATGCACCCGCATCGGTTGATTTCCAAACACCCCAGCCAGACGATACATTATTGCGCAAGGTTTGCTCACCTTCGCCCACATAAATTACATTAGGGTCTGATTCTGCAACCGCCACCGCACCAATGGTTCCACCAAAATAATTGTCGGTAATGTTCTCCCATGTTTGCCCCGCATCGTTGGTACGCCACACGCCACCGCCCACTGTGCCGAAATAATATAAATTGGGGTTGTCCGGCACACCGGTAACGGTGCACGACCGCCCTCCACGATAGGGCCCCACTTCGCGCCAGCGAATGCCCGAGTAGAGTGAAGGATCAATGGAGCCAGCGGTAGTTGGAGTCGGTTGTTTCTTCTGTGCGAAAAGTGAAAAAGAAAGAACAGAAAGCAGAAGGATGAAAAGTTTTCTCATGGCATAGTTAATAACAAACGAGTTACTAAATTTTTGCCAGAGAATAAAAGCGACTTATGTAATCGGTAGAATAAATCTTAATGACTTATCTTTTCTATGATTGAACGGAAAAGACCAATCTCCAAATCGTGGAACAAACCGTTTTTGTCATTTTTGAAATGATAGTTGGATGATAATTTTACGATGACCACATCTTTGTCGGGATCTATATAAATGAACTGGTCGTAGATACCCTGTGCATCAAACTCATCTTCTCCACCGAATGGGATCCACCATTGAAAGCCATACCCATCTTTGCGGTCGGCCGAATTTCGTTTGCCCGGCATCACGTGGGGGGCATCGGGTGTAACGGATGCGCGCACCCACGCTTCGGGTACAATTTGTTTGCCCTGCCACCTTCCCGAATCTAAAAACAACTGACCTACTTTTGCATAATCTTTTGCCGTGCAGTTTAGTCCGCCCAGTGCAAACTCCATTCCTGTTTTGTCAACTATCCAAAACGCTTCATCTTCGGCACCTATTTTTGACCACAGCTTTTCCTTCATGTAGTCGGTGATCGATTGGCCAGTCGCCTTTACCAAAATCATTCCCAGCACCTGCGTGTCGATGCTCACATAATGATTGTAGGTGCCGGGTTGGCGCGCGCGCTTTAACCGTTTTGCAAAATCACTCATTGGCATGCCCAATGCAAAATACCTTCCCATCACGTTGATGTCAGAATTAAAATCGCCATAGTCTTCGTTAAACCCAACACCCGATGACATTTGCAGTACATCTTTAATGCGCACACCATCATAACCTGTTCCTTTAAACTCTGGCAAGTAATCCGTTACGGTTTGTTCAATGCTTTTGATTTTTCCTTCTTCAAGGGCAATACCGAAGAGGGCGGATACCACAGATTTGGCCATCGACCAAGATATGTGATGATCGCCAGCTGTAAACCCATTGCCATAGTATTCGTACAAAATAGAATCGTGACGAATGATTAGCAATGCATCGGTCAATGTGAAATCCAAAAAGGCTTGAGTTGTGATTGATGAATCTCGGGCGTTGAATTTTTCGGGCAACGAGATTTGATTTTTCGCTGACAGAAAATTGAAAGAAGTGGCTGGTTTAGGAACTACATTCACGTTAAAAATTTTATGGATGGATTTGAAATTGTATGAAATCTCATCTTTCTCAAAAAAGGTAAGCACTTTATAAAGTTGGTAGGCTTCTTGGCGGTAGAACAACAAGACCACAATCGCCAACAGGGATATTAGTCCAACAAATGCAATTAAAGTTCTTTTCAAAAGCTTCATAAAATTGGGTTAAGAACCCGAAGGTAATGAGTTTGGGGTTTTATCAAAAACATTGGCCGTCCGCAGGCGGTCAGTTTTATCCGCTAATGCACAGTCTTCACTAGAGAAGATCATGTTTCAGACTTCCTACAAGTGATTTTTTAAATGGTATTGAAATTGTAAAACCTTTAAGTTGGCCGATCCATCCTCACTAAAAACCTATGCTCAAAAGTTACCTACTTATTGCCATTCGCAGCCTTCGCAGAAACAAGCTCCACGCAAGTATCAATATCATTGGCCTAGCAATTGGAATGGCATGCTGCATTTTGATAACACTCTTTGTTCAGTTTGAATTGAACTATGATCGGCATAACAAAGATGCCGACCGAATCTACCGCATGGCCATTGGCTTGGAAGCCAACACGTGGGCGATTTCGGCATTTCCCATTGGGCGTTTGCTAAAAGATAACTTTCCCGAGGTAGAAAAATTTACACGCATAAAGCCGAGTGAAATCTTTGTGCGCAATTCTGCTAACGAAATCAAGAACAAAGAGAAAGTTTTCTTTGCTGATTCTTCGGTATTTGATGTGTTGGATATCAAACTAGTTAAAGGAGATCCCGCCACGGCTTTGGCTGAAATCAATTCCATGGTGCTAACACAAGAAAAAGCGCGCTCTTTTTTTGGTAACGAAGACCCCATGGGCAAAACGCTTACTCTACTCAACGATAAAAAAGAATACAAGATTACGGGCATATTCGAACCACTTCCATCCAACTCTCATGTGCATATCCAGATGATGGTATCGTCTGATAACATGGGGCCGATGCGAGCCGATGCAAAAGATGGTTGGAACTATTTGACTAACCACTATACTTATTTGGTTCTTCCAAAAGGCATCGATCATCAAGCATTTGCCAAAAAGATTTCAGCCTTTATGGACAAGTACCAAGAAATAAAGCCGGGTGATCGCCCCAGCGATATTCGCTTACAACCACTCACCGCCATTCATCTTCACTCTAATTTAGGCCTAGAAGTGGAGGCCAATGGAAGTTTGAATACAGTTTACATTATGTCGGCCGTGGCGTTTTTTATTTTGATAATCGCCTGCATCAACTTTATGAACTTGACCACCGCACAATCGCTCAAGCGTGCTCGTGAAGTGGGCATCCGCAAAGTGGTGGGCAGCAAGAAATCGCAATTGGTGTTTCAGTTTTTGAGCGAATCAGTAGTGATTAGTTTTGTTTCACTGGTGCTGGCCATTTTTCTTTTATTCGTGGTTGTACCAAAGTTCAACGAGCTATCAGGCAAAGAAATTGTTTTCAATCCTCTTCAAAATGGTTTTGCGTGGTTGCTGTTTGCTACCATTACTTTTTTTGTGGGTGTTTTGGCGGGCACGTATCCAGCCTTCTTTCTATCCAGTTTTAAACCAACCCTTGTGCTCAAGGGAAATTTTGTGAGCAACCTAAAAGGGCAATTGATGCGAAAGGGCTTAGTAGTTTTTCAGTTCGCGATTGCTTTTGTGATCATGGTAGGTACGTACATCATCTACTCACAACTCGATTTCATGCTCAACAAAAATATGGGTTTTGATCGCGAGCAAACGGTGGTGATCCGGCTTCCACAAGATAGCATTGGCGACCTTACTCTTAAGAACGAAGTGCTACAGTTGGCGGGTGTGCAAGCGGTTACCCGTATGGGTGAAATCCCTGGAAAGATGGTATGGACAAGTGGATTCTGGTACGAGGGTGCCCCCGAGAATAAAGCTGAAAATCTTTATCACTTCTCAGGTGATGTGGATTTGTTGAAAACCATGAATATGAAAATGAAGGTGGGTAATTATTTTGCTCCTGATACGAAGCAATTTGGAAAAGAGTTTGTGATCAATGAAACGGCAGCCAAACATTTCGGTTGGAAGCCTGAGGAGGCCATTGGTAAACTCATGAACTTTGGAGAAAGAGGTCAAGACCCAGGAAAGATAATTGGCGTGATGGAAGATTTTCACTTTAAACATTTGCATGATAAGATTGACCCTTTGATCATGTATACGTCTCCTCATTACGAAGGCCAGTTTATGGCGATAAAAATACGATCATCCAATATAAAAGACATGGTCGCTTCCATTGAAAAGACATGGAAGGCCACGGTGCCCAATTACGAGTTTGAATACCAATTTTTGGATGAAACATTTGACAAATTGTTTGATCAAGAAAAAAGATTGGGCCAATTATTTGGTGTTTTTTCTGGCCTCGCAATTTTTGTTTCTTGCTTGGGCTTGTTTGGGTTGGCTTCCTTTACAATGGAACAAAACAAAAAATCAGTTGCCGTGCGAAAAGTGTTGGGTGCCTCAGTCGGCAACATTGTGGTGATGATGTCCAAAGACTTTTTAACATTAGTGTTGATCGGATTAGTGATCGCAGCACCTATCGCCTATTTCGCGATGGACAAATGGCTTAATGGCTTTGCCTACAATGTAGGCTTTACGTGGGTGGTGTTTGCCTATGCTGCCTTGGCAGGAGCAATTGTAGCTTTTGGCACGGTGAGCTACCATTCTTTGAAGGCGGCTACATCAAACCCAGTGAATTCTTTGAAAGAGCAGTGATAACTTACTATATTCTGACTAAGTATTTGGTCTACACCTTTCGGTGAATCCGTGGCAACCACCACTCCAACTACTTAAATCATCCCGGCAACGTAAACAAATCAAATTGCTCTTGAATGGAAATTGTGTCAGGCACCAAATGTGTTACGAACCATTCGGTTTTGTAAAAAACAATCAACAGGTAAAGGATCGGGATGGCCGAGAAGAAAAATAGCAACGTCAACGAATTTTTGGGATAGCTTTTGCTCAGCACCACCTTTTATCACAGAATTGAGATTATCATCAAATCCTTGCAGGTTTTATGAAGAAAAATCCGTAATTACGTTCTCCTAATCTCTAAACTATGCAACGACTAGCTTTAATTTTCATCGCTTTCGCGATCTGTATTTCTTCTTTTGCCCAGAAGAAAACCACTACCACCCAACCCGCTCCTAAACTGGAGGCCGATTTATTTAAAGGCATTAAATGGCGCAACATAGGCCCCGGCCGGGGCGGTCGTGCCAATACCATTGCCGGCCATCCTACCGATGACAATGTGTACTTTGTTGGCTACACAGGCGGAGGGGTTTGGAAAACGGAAGATGCGGGCATTGTCTGGAAAAACGTATCGGATGGATTTTTTAAAGTAGGCTCAATGGGAGACATCGCTATCAGCGAAAGCGACCCGAATGTGATTTATGTAGGCACGGGTGAACATGCCGTGCGTGGTGTGATGACTTCGTATGGTGATGGCGTTTACAAATCGACCGATGGAGGAAAATCGTGGAAGAATATCGGCTTGGAAAAAACACGCCATATTTCAGATGTGGTGGTGCATCCGATGAATTCGGATGTAGTGTTAGTGGCAGCACAAGGCCCTGTGCACGGTGCAAGCCCCGACCGTGGAGTTTATAAATCAATCGATGGCGGTACAACCTGGAAGAAGACTTTATTTGTAGACGATAACACAGGCATCAGTAGTTTGAGCATGGACATGACCAACCCACGCATTCTATATGCTGCCACTTGGCCGCACAGACGCTACCCTTGGAAAGTAGAAAGCGGACCAACTTCAGCCATTTGGAAATCGACCGATGGGGGAGAAACGTGGAATAAAATAATGGAAGGCTTGCCCAAAGAAATGGGAAAAATTGGCGTGTCGGTTTCGCGGGCGAATCCCAATCGTGTGTACGCAATCATTGAAGCCGAAAAATCGAAGGCTGGTTTATACCGCAGCGATGACGGTGGAAAAAAGTGGACACAACTTTCGAGCGACAACAATATCACCGCACGGTCGTGGTACTATATGGAAGTTTTTGCCGACCCGATCAATGAAGACATCGTCTATGTGCTCAACGCGCCTATGACTCGTTCCATTGATGGTGGAAAAACCTTTCAAGTAGTGGGGGTAGGGCATGGCGACACACATGATTTGTGGATCAACCCAAAGAAGAATACGAACATTGCACTGGCCGATGATGGCGGAGGCGAAATTACATTTAACTCCGGCAAGACATGGTCAACACTCGGCAACCAACCCACCGCACAATTTTATCGTGTAAATGTGGACAATCGTTTCCCCTATTGGGTGTATGGAGGTCAACAAGACAATACCTCGGTAATGATTAAGAGTCGAACCAACAGCATGGGCATCACAGAGAAAGATTGGGTGAACGGCCCTGGTTGCGAGAGTGCCTACATCGCATTTGACAATCCAAATAATCCCCAGTTATTTTATGGTGGATGCTATCAAGGCCAAGTGGATGTGTTGGATTCACGCACGGACGAAACCAAAGACTTGATGGAGTACCCGGCCACCAATTTGGCGTATGCGCCAAAGAAAATGAAGTATCGTTTCAATTGGAATGCACCGCTCGTCAATTCACCGCACGATGCAAAAACATTATACCACGCGGCCAATGTTTTGTTCAAGTCAACCAACGGTGGCCTTAGCTGGGAAAAAATCAGTGGTGACTTAACACGCAACGATAGCACCAAACAAGATTACAGTGGCGGCCCCATTACCAACGAAGGTGCCGGTGGCGAAAATTACAATACCATTTACTATGTGATTGAATCGCCACATGAAAAAGGATTGATTTATACAGGGAGTGATTGTGGATTGGTGCATTTCACCAAAGATGGTGGCAAGACTTGGCAAAACGTTACACCTGCAGGTTTACCCGAGGGCATGATTCACTCTATTGAGGTTTCCCCGCACGAGAAAGGCACGGTGTATATTTCAGCTTCGCGCTATAAGTTCAACGATTATTCAAATATGAGCTACAAATCGGTTGACTATGGAAAGACATGGACGAAAATTGGCAATGGCATTGAGACGGATGATTTCATCAAAGTAATCCGTGAAGACAAAAAAGTAAAAGATATTTTGTATGCTGGGGCGGAACGTGGCTTCTATGTTTCCTTCAATGGAGGAACCAATTGGAGCAAGTTGCAATTGAATTTTCCGGTAGTGCCGATTACCGATTTGATTATGCACGAAAATGATTTGGTGGCTGCTACGGCAGGCCGTGCGTTTTGGATTTTAGATGACTTAAGTCCAATACAGCAATCGAAAGGTGAATTGAACGGCCTCGTAAAAATTTACGCACCCAAACCCACTATCCGCCTCACAAGTTTTTCACCCGAATGGATGGTGCCCCCTCCCGGCACAGGACAAAATCCGATGAACGGTGTCATTCTCACCTACCACCTAAAAGAAAAAGCAGACACCAGCAAAGTGAGTTTAGAGATTTTGGATATGAGCGGGAATGTGATTCGAAAATATTCCAACAAAAAGGATGAGAGTATAAAACCTTTTCCGGGCGGTGCCCCTGCATCTCCTGTCATTCCTGCAGAAGCGGGCATGAACCGATTTGGGTGGGATTTTAAAACCGAAGCTTTACCGGATGTGCAAGGGGTGTATGTATATGGCGATTTAGCTGGGCATCGGGTGGCTCCCGGTCGTTACAAAGCACGCATCAAGTTTAAAAACGAAAGCTCAGAGACGGAGTTTGATTTAGTAGCCGATCCTAATCTGGTAAACGTAACGGCTGCCGATTGGAGCGCTCAACAGCAAGTGATTCAGCAAGCCGAAGATGGTTTGCGCGATATTCACAACTCAGTGAACAACATGCGCAAAGTAAAAAAGCAAATTGAAGGCTATAACGAGTTGTTGAAAAACGATCCCAATGCAAAAGAGCTAATCAATACAGGCAAAGAAATTATGAAAAAACTAGAAAAGTGGGAGAAGGAATTAATTGAACCGCGCTCTAAGAATTTCCAGGATGTGATCAATTTTGAGAACAAGCTAAACTCAGAGTTTTTGCAGATCAAATCCGCAGCCGACACACACGATCCGCGTGTAACGCAAGGTGTACGCGATCGATTAGGCGATATTCAAATCGACTGGATAAAGCAAAAGAATTTCATGAACGAGGTAATCAACAAAGACATCAGCAACTACAACAAAACCTTTAAGGACAAAAATTTGCCAGCACTGATTACGGAGTTGAAAGAGACGGTGATTAGTAACTAGTGATAAGTTAAATGTATTATGACGTCATTTAAAAAGTAGGCAGTAGGCAGTCACCAGTAGGCAGTCACCGCCAGTCCTATAATGCACACTGTATCCTGCCCACTGCCGACTTTATAGCCCCGTACGCCAAAGTACAGTTAACATAACACTAGTGGTTGATACAAACTTGAAAAGCACCTTGACCCAAAAAATCAAGGTGCTTTTTTATTTCAAGGTTTCTGCTATACCAGTTTTATAGTCGGTGGCCATCAGATTGAAGGCTTTTTCAATCTTAGTGCTGTCGAAGATATAGTCGTTTTCGTATTGATACATCATTTCTACAAACTCTTTCAATACTGGCACAAACAAACCAATCAACTTCACACCAAATTTTGGGAGTACCTGTAGCTTGTACGGTTTATTCTTGTATTCGCAAGCTAAGCGCACAAATTGCTCGCCCGTAATTTTTTCTTTGCTGGTGAGGGCATGCCATATCTGATTATAAGCAGAAGGTGTGTTCGCTAAAATGGCAACACTCTTTCCAGCATCGGGCGTGTAGGTGAAGGTGTGAATCTTTTTAGGGTCGCCAATCCATTGAGAAGTTTTTCCAACTTTCAATTTTTCACTAACGGTGGAATGTAAAATACTGAGCAGCGCATTGGGGCCGTAGAAATCCGCTCCGCGCACAATCATAGCATCGAGGTTTTTTGCTTTCGATTCATCCATCAACATGGTGGCAATCTTGGCGCGCACCTCCCCTTTCTTACTGATGGGGTTGTAAGGAGTCTCCTCCGCCATCACACCATTTACAAATCCATACGGGTATACGTTGTCAAAAAACACCAACTTGCTATTGTGTTTCTTGCACGCATCAATCACATTCTTCATTAACTTCGGCCATTGCTCTTGCCAAAGTGAAGTTTTGTAGGGAAGACCTGCTACCAAATAAACAATTTCACTTCCAGCTACTGCCTTTTCGGTTTGCTCGTGGTTGAGGAGGTCGGCCGAAAAGGTTTCATCGGTGATGTTGACCGCCTTGGGATTGCGGCTAACTTGCCGAATTTTGCTGGTGTACTGAGGCAGGTGTTTGGAGAGTTCTGTGGCAATAACTCCGTTGGCTCCGAGGATGGTTTGCATAGATGGATGATTTGGTTATAAAGTTAGTCGATTGCATCTCATTTTTATTTTACTTTTGAGTTTATCTTTTATGAACCCGCCTGACCTCCGCCTCCAAACAGGCTACAAACAAATCCTCCAATTGGCGTTGCCCATTTCGCTGGCACTCATCGTTCCTCAGATAAACTTTATCACCAACAATATTTTTTTGGGTGGCTTGGGCGAACAGGCCTTGGCCAGCGCGGCCATCACGGGCGTTTATTATTTAATCTTTGCTGTGATTGGTAGCGGATTGAACAATGGCTTGCAATCCCTTATTGCGCGAAAAGCGGGAGAGAATCTGCCCAAAGAAATTGGTAAACTGTTTTACCATGGTGTGTATGTGGCTCTTGGCATCGCCTTCTTGGGAATCCTAGTCAGCTATATTTTTGCGCCTGTTATCTTGCGGACAACCATTCACAATGCAGTCATTGCGGAGGAGGTCATCGGGTTTATTCGCATTCGGGTGTGGGGTTTGCCTTTACTTTATTTGTATGTGATGCGCAACGCGTTGCTCGTAGGCACCAACCAAACGAGATTTTTGGTTTGGGGTACACTGAGCGAGGCCATCGCCAATATTTTTTTCGATTATGGATTGATTTACGGAAAACTGGGAATGCCGCAAATGGGCTTCAACGGTGCAGCGTATGCTTCCATCATTGCGGAAGGAGTCGGACTGTTGGTGATCTATGCGGTAATTCATGCGAAAGGCATCCACAAAGCATTCTCGTTTTTTGAAAGTTGGAAATTGGAAGGAGAGATGGTGAAGATGATACTCATCAAATCTTCTCCGTTGATTTTGCAGTTTGCGCTGAGTATCATCACGTGGGAATATTTTTACATTTTGATTGAGCACCATGGCGCCCGCGACTTAGCGGTATCGAACACAATGCGCAATGTGTTTGGAATTGCGGGCATTTTTTCTTGGGCTTTTGCTGCTACTTCTAATACGATGGTGAGCAACGTGATAGGCCAAGGCAAAAAAGACGAAGTAATGCCATTGATCATCCGCATCTCAAAAGTTAGTTTTAGCTTTTCATTATGCATTACCCTTTTGTTCAACCTGTTCCCCGAAGTGCTTTTGTCATTGTTTGGGCAAGGCGAAGATTTTATTGTTTACGCCACGCCTGTTCTGCGAGTCGTTTCTTCGGCTTTGTTGCTGCAATCTTTTTCAGTTGTGTGGCTGAATGCCGTCACGGGCACGGGGAATACTGCAGTAAATTTGATGATAGAATTGGTCACCCTATTTTTATACACCGCTTACGTTTATTTTGTGTTAGAAGTTTGGCATTTGTCGCTGGTCTGGGGCTGGGTAAGCGAATGGGTGTATTGGATAAGTATGTTTTCGATGGCGTTCGTTTATATGCGGTCGGGAAGGTGGAAGAAAAAAGGGAGCTGACGAATCCATCAGCTCCCTTCACAAAATTCTAAAACGTATACCTCACAAACGGCACCGGGAAAAACCCTTGCTGATATTGATTAGCAATGGAATTCGTGCGCGGGTTGTAGGTTTGCGTAAAGATGTTTTGGTTGCCCGTTACGTTTTGTAAATCGAGTGAAAACTCTAGCGTACTTCGTTTGTATTCCTTACGATACGCTACGCGGAAGTCGGTGCGAAAATACGGTTGTTGTTTTTCGCTGAAGGCCAGGGTTTCATTATACACAGCCTGCCCTTGAGCTTGCGAGGCAGCAAAGTTCAGAGGTGTTAAGTAACGGCCACCAATCGTGGTGACTTTCAAATTCAAGCTTAAGAAATTCTTGTTCCTGCCAACTCTAAACTCTTTTCCTCCCAAGGCATTGACCACATATTGCGTATTGTAGGCAGTGTTGCGTTCAATATTGTCGCTTCCTTTGTATTTTGAATCAAAGATCGAAGTAGTAAAGAGAAAATAATAGCCCTTGCTGAAAAATCGCTCGAGGGTCAGTTCAACACCGTAGTTTTTTCCAGTTCCTCTGTTAATCAAATTTACTTTATCGGAAGGCCCAAAGCTTACACCTGTGTTGATCGCTGAAAAAGAAGACGCGTTGCGCTCTACCGGCACATTGCTCAATTCTTGGTAGTAGGCTTCTGCTTTCAAACGCAGGGTTTCTGATAAATTCCAATCATAGGTGAGCACGTAGTGATTGCTAGCAATAAAATCCAAGTCTTTGTTGGTATAGAGAACACCCGTGGGCGTTTTAGTTTGAGCGTAAGATGTGTACACCGAAGGCGTTTGATGATGCAAACCATAGCCGAAGCTCAACGATTTGTTTCCCGTCATTTGGTAAGTCACATTTCCCCTTGGTTCTACCACCGCTTGGTTATTAAGTGAATAGTGTTGTGCATGAAGTCCAGCAGAAAACGACAGCTTGCTGGAAAAACGATGCTTCCATTGTGTGTATGCTTGGCTCAGCGTGTTGTTGTCGGTGATGTCCACTCGCACAGTATCTTTATTTACATTGGCAAATAAATCGCGGTTGAAGAGAGTAAAGGTGTTGTAATCGATATAGACACCTGATGTAAGCGAGTTTTTAGAATTGAACTTGGTGCGGGTGAAGAAAACGAATGAGGCTTTGTCGGTATTAAACTTTGCTTCCGCCTGCTTGAATCTGCTGACAACATCCAAGTCGGCATTGCGGGTAAGGGAATCAGATGTGAACTTCTCGCGGGTGGTACTATAACCTAAGGTGAACTTAGCATACGTCTTTTTTGAGAGATTTTTTTCGAAGCTGACACCATTGATGGTTGTACCATATCTCGGATAAGAATCCTGATTTTCATTTCCATACAAATCGCTGCTGTTCGGCTTGCGCAAATCGTCTTTTTTGATTTTGCTTCCTAGCAAGTCGATGGAGCTGTTACCCAAAATTCCGAAAACAGTAAACTTGCCATTGTTCTTAGTTGGGAATGTCAACTTGTAATTTAAGTCTTGATAGTTAGGTGTATTGCCGCCCGTGCCAAACTCAATACCCAGTGCTTGAAACACACCTAAGGTAGAGTAACGATAATTTACAATGAAGGAACTTTTACTATTTTTTGAGAATGGCCCTTCAAGGCCTAATTCAAAACCATTAAAGCCAATCTGCGCGACCTTTTCAATTTTTTTATTGTTGCCCTCTCTTAACCGAATGTCAAACGCACCCGCTATGGCATTTCCGTATTGAGCCGGAAAAGCACTTGTTATAAAATCCGATTTGTCAAGGTTGTTGTTGTTCAACATGCTCACTGGGCCGCCCGTGCTGTTCAATGCACCGAAGTGGTTGGGATTGGGAATATTCAATCCCTCCAATTGCCAAAGCATACCTGTGGGTGAGTTGCCGCGCACCACGATGTCGTTGCGGGAGTCATTCCCACCAATTACACCCGCAAAGTTTGCAGCCATACGAGACGGATCGCCCAACGCACCAGCATAACGTTTGGTGTCATCAATGTTAAATGACCGTGCACTCACCGCGGCCAGATCATTGTTGGTGGCGGTTTTGTCGTCTTTGGTGTTGGCCGTAATCACCACCTCGTTCAGTTGTGCTACACGCTCGGTAAGTGATAAGTTCAAAATAAATTCTTTACCGGCCGTAACAATAATATTCGGAATGGTTTGTTCTTCATAACCAACATAGCTTATCTTAATGGTTTGTCTGCCCACCGGTACATTGGCGATAACAAAAAATCCTTCTTCATCACTAGCACTTCCCAAGGGCGATTCGAAGTTGCCTAGCACTTGCACGGTTACTCCTATCAAGGGTGCTTTACTTACTTCGTCCATCACTCTGCCGCGGATGGTTTGCGTAGTTTGGCTGTAAGCCTTCATTGACAATAAAATAGCAGCTACAAATACTCCAATGAGTAGAGTCGCATTTTTTCGGTGTTGATTTAAATTTTTCATGGCGTTTTTGTTTTCGATGGCTCAAAATTGAAACGCTTTTTCTTCCTCAGAATTGATTTGGGTTAAGTTCGGTGCCGGCTCGCGATTACTTAACCCAGATCAAGAAAACAATGCGCTACGAATTGATGTAAGTTAAGAAATCACTCCGCTCGCCAGTACTTGACTCAAATCAATTGCCTTCTCTTAGGCAAACAGCAATTTTGAACATCAAAAAAGCAGCCCTATGGAAAAGACAATAAAATCAATTTTAGTTTTAGGAGGCACTGGTCGCACAGGCAAACATGTGGTTGAACAAGCGCTACAACAAGGGTTGCGGGTTACCACGCTGGTGAGAGACCCTTCAAAAGAAAATAGCCTAAGTGAGCACCCCAACTTAGAAATCGTAAAAGGAGATGTGCTACATTATCCTGATGTGTACAATGCGGTACAAGGAAACGATGCCATCGTCTCTGCGCTGGGGCGCGATGGAAAAGACGTTTCACCAATCACCAAAGGAACGGAGAACATCCTTGCGGCTGTTCGAAAAAGTAGAGTCTGTAAACTGGTTTGCTTATCTTCTTTTGGTGCAGGAAGCACCCGTTCGAAGTCGCCTTGGTTATTGAATGCAATGGTTCGCCTTGCTGGATTGCAACGATCCTTCGAAGCAAAAGCGCAGCAAGAATTACTTTTCTACATGAGCAAAATTGATTTCACGTTGATAATGGCCGGCACGCTCACCGATGAAGGCCAGGATCAAGGAATCGCTTATGCTCTCACGCAACTGCCTTGTGTTACGGGATTGCCGAAGAAAATTTCACGGTCAAAGGTAGCTGCGTTTATGTTAGACCAACTGCATTCCAACCGATGGAGTCGAAACACGGTTTGCTTGCTCGCAGAATAAAAGATCGTTAAATCTTTTTTGATTCGGCCAATCGTTTCCGAATGCGGCTCAATGACTCAGGTTGTATGCCCAAATAGGTAGCAATGTATTGTTGAGGAATATTTGCAATTACCTTCGGGCGCGTTTTCATCAAATCAAGATAGCGCTCTTCGGGGCTCATAAACAAAAGCGATCGGTTTCGTTGGGCGATGCCCACAATGATAAACTCAGCAATCAACCGACCAAAGCGTTCCCACATGTGCGAATTGTTGTAGCCTCGCTGCATATCCTTGTATTCCAGCATCAAGAGTTCTGCATCCTCCAGCGCTTGATGTGTTTCAGTAGAAGGTTGCCGGGAGATAAAACCAGGGTAATCCGTAATGAAGTTTCCGTCAAAAAAGAAGTTATAGGTTATTTCTTCGTCTTGCACAATGCTGAATGACCGAAAATGCCCCTTATTGATAAATGCCACATGTGAACACACTTCACCGGCTTCCAATAGCAATCGTCCTTTTGGCAAATACTTCTTGCTCAGCATGCCTCTAAATTGGGCTAAGTCCACCTCATTAAAATCTACAAAGCGGTAGATATATTCTTTCACTCGCGCAAAATCCTCGTCCGTAATCATCTTATAAAAATCTTTTTAGGCAATTTACAAAGCTGCTCTACACTCGTCAAACTTTTTAACGTACGTAATTGCGGATGTTTCGTTGCATGCAATAAGTTAGGCTCAGGATAATGCCTGTTTCAAATCCTCTATCAAACTGTTCACGTCTTCAATGCCCACACTTAATCGTAAAAGATTTTCTGGTGTGGGCGAATCGGGACCTTCTACACTTTTGCGATGCTCCAATAAACTTTCGGTGCCGCCCAAGCTGGTGGCGTTGGTAAACACTTTTACACGCTGCGCTATTTTGATAGCGTCTTCTTTTGTACCCCTTACTAAAAAAGAAACCATTGCACCAAAATCGCTCATTTGATGCTTAGCAATAGCATGACCCGGATGTGTGATTAATCCAGGGTATAAAACTCGTTCAACTTTTGGATGCTGCGAAAGAAATTCCGCTACAGCTTTTGCATTGCTAATATGTTGCATCATGCGGGGAACAAAACTGCGAATGCCTCGAAGCAACAGCCAGCAGTCGAAGGGAGCGGGTATCGCTCCTTGTATATGTTGAATGTGGCGAATGCGCTCCCACTGTTCGTCTTTTTTAGCGGTGATGAGTGCGCCTCCTGTTAAATCGCTATGGCCTCCCAAATATTTGGTGGTGCTGTGCATCACGATATCCGCACCAAGCGCCAATGGATTTTGCAGGGCAGGTGTGGCAAAGGTATTGTCAACCGCTACTTTGATTCTCTTTTGTTTGCAAATACCAATGACAGAAGCTAAATCAACAATTCGAAGTTGCGGATTGGTGGGCGATTCTGTCCACACCAGTTTTGTGTTGGGTTGAATCGATTTAGAAAGATTGGAGACATCGCTTAAATCGGTAAAGGTAACATCCAATCCCCAAGGCATAAATACATCTTTAAGCATGGCACGAATGCCGGCATATGCATCGAAGTTGATGATAATATGATCGCTAGGCCGAAGGCTTAAAAACACAGCACTCGCAGCTGCGCTTCCGCTACTGAAAGCCGCTGCATCTTCGCCTTGCTCTAATTGAGCTAGCACAGTTTCTAATGAAGCACGCGTTGGGTTTGACTCCCGACTGTAAATATGGCCAAGCGGGTACTCGCCTGTGGGCGGATAATGAAAGGTAGACGAAAAATAAAGAGGTGAAGTAACAGCTCCTGTTGAAGGATCGGGCGTGGCACCTGCGTGGGCACAAATGGTTTTGATGTGTTCGGTCATTTTTTAAAAATCGTTTGGCGACTAAATGTAAGGTTTAATTTTTATTTGAGAAGATGGGAATTTAAAACCTATTTTATCTGGGTTCGACATTAAAAATTATTAAAAATGTCGAACAGCTAACAAACTCCCGGTATAGAAGCAGCATGCTGCTGGCGAAGCAAAGCGGGAGAAGTATAGCGGATAGCCTCCCTCCTTTTGGCTGTACCAAACCATTTTTATTCTTCCTTAAAAAATCACACCTTGTGGCAATAACCAAAACCCATTTTATGAAAAAGATTATGGTCATTGGCCTGTTCCTGTTTTTTGGATTAGCCGTAAAAGGTTTTAGCCAAACGGTGTATGCTTCTGCCAAAGGCGAAAAGTATCATACTGCTGATTGCAAACTTTCTGGCGATGCCGATGGCATGACTCTGGCCGCTGCCAAAAAGGCGGGCAAGGGTGCGTGCGGTGTGTGCAAACCAGACGAGCATGTGAAAGATAAAGTAGCACAGTGCAGCGGGAAGACTGCCGATGGATCAAAATGCAAGCGCATGACGGCCAGCAAATCAGGAAAGTGCTATCAACACGTAAGCAAATGATTTCCCAACCGCTTCATCCTACGGGTCCTAGCTTCTCGCGCATCATTACCGGTGCGTGGCGATGGCATACCGTTTCTCCCGAAACAGTCGAGCGTCTAATTCACACTTCGCTGGACGAAGGCATCACCACATTTGACCATGCCGATATTTATGGTGATCACACCTGCGAAGAAGTTTTTGGGCGTGTGCTGAGCGCAAATCCGGGCTTGCGAAAAAAGATCCAGTTGGTAACGAAGTGTGATATCAAATTTCCCTCAGCGCGCAGACCCAACACATGGATAAAACATTACGATACTTCGGAAGAACACATTACCTGGTCAGTCGAAAATTCGTTGAAGATGTTGGCCACCGACCACATCGATTTATTGCTCATCCATCGCCCGGACCCGTTACTCAATCCGCACGAAGTGGCCGAAACATTTGTGAAGCTGAAGGCAGATGGAAAAGTGTTACACTTTGGGGTATCGAATTTTACAACTGCACAGTTCAACATGCTGCAACACCACTTGCCCATGCCGCTGGTGACCAATCAAATTGAAATTTCGCTTTCGCGGATTGACCCGCTCTTCAATGGCGATTTGGATTTGATGCTGCAACTGGGTGCAAGTGCCATGGCGTGGTCTCCATTGGGCGGAGGCAAGATTAATTTTGACGACCGCGATTGGTTTGCCAAAGCTTCGAAATACAACGCCACCTACAGCCAGCTTTCATTGGCATGGTTGATGAAACACCCCTCTAACATTTTTCCCATTATAGGCACAACTAAACCCGAGCGAATAAAAGAAGCGGCAAAATCTGTTGACTTTGACTTGGACAGACAAGACTGGTTTGAGATGCTTAAATGGGCGATGGGGGGTAGGGAGATGCCGTAGGGCGAAAAATTCTTTTGTGCAAATTTTCAACTATCTGATATGGGCGGCAATTATGGTAATTGCAATTACCATTGTTGTTCACCTTTCTAATAAAAGAAGGTTAACAAAAAAAATCGAGCGCCTTCGTTTGCAGTGGGGTAAACCCAAAGCCGAAAATTTTGATTTTGACGCGATTCGAAAATATTCCGATGTGGCAAAAGCCGACAGCTTCCATCAAATTACAGAGCAGACCATTCATGACATTGATTTTTATAAAGTGTTTGCCTTTGTGGATAGAACAACGAGCAGGGTTGGGCAGCAATTTTTGTTTAAGAAACTTATTCAACCGGGCAATGAACCTAAAAATCCGCTTGACACTCTTATCGAAATTTTTGCTTCTGATAACATGTTGCGGGAAAGTATTCAATTGGAGTTCTCAAAATTGGAAAGCCGTGATGCCAATTACATTTCTTCGTTGCTAACAGACAACAATATCAAAAGACCGAAATGGTTTTGGCTGTTGTATCTGAACGTGGCCGTTTTGATTGGTCTTTTTCTTTTGTCTTTTCAATTCCCATTTTGCATCATAGTAATGCTGGCACCACTTACCATCAACATGTTTATCCATTATTGGAACAAAGGAAATACGTTTCAGTTTGTGCGCTCATTTCCACAGTTGAACATTCTAATATCCGTCTGCGCAGCAACAGAAAAAAAAGGGAGTGTGTTTGTAAACAAACAGGTGATTGCCTCCATGGAAGAATTGAAATCATTTCAACGAAAGTCTGTTTTACTTTCGTTGAAAAACGCCACAGGCCTGGAGGCGGAGTTGTCTTTGATTGGCCTTTACTTCATTGAACTCGCAAAAATATTTTTTCTAGTGGAGGTTTTTGCTCTCTTTGGAATTTTAAGAGAACTGAAAACGAAGCAATCGGCCATTGGTACGCTTTTTAGTTATGTTGGTGAAATTGATTCAGCTATTTCAGTTCTCTCGTTGCGTTCGGGTACCCTAAAAACTTGCGTGCCCGATTTTATTTCTGCCAAAAAGGAGATTTCAGTAAAAGGTATTTATCACCCACTCATTGAAAACTGCGTAAAAAACGATTGGGTAATTGCTGGAAAAAGTATGTTGATTACTGGCTCTAATATGTCTGGCAAATCTACTTATTTGCGAACCGTTACCATCAACTCGATTTTGGCTCAAACTATTTTTACTTGCTTTGCCGATAGATTTGAATCTCCTCCGCTAAAGCAATTCTCCTCTATCCGAATAGATGACAATTTATTTGAGGGGAAGAGTTTTTACTTTCAGGAAGTAAGGAGCGTAGCTTCTTTGATTGAAGCCTCTGAAAAGGATCATCAAAATTTGTTTGTGTTAGATGAAGTGTTTAAAGGCACGAACACCGTTGAGCGAATTGCTTCTGCCAAGGCCATTCTATCGTATCTAAACAAAAATAACAACATCGTGGTCGTTGCAACCCATGATATCGAATTGGCCGAAATGCTCGCTCGAGAGTATGATTTGTACCACTTTACGGAAACGGTAGAAAGCAACCATTTGCACTTTGACCATCGTTTGAAAATCGGGCCATTGAAAACAAGGAATGCCATTAAGTTGCTGGAGATCTCTAATTATCCAATGGAAATTATTAAAGAGGCAAGGGAGTTAAGCGAGGAAATTAAAAGTTGAATCGATCGGCAAGTTTTCGGATTTACTCCACCTCCACAATTATCTCCACCTCCACCGCCATGCCCAAGGGCAATGCATACATGCCCACAGCCGAGCGAGCATGTTTACCTTTTTCACCAAACACCGCTACCATAGTGTCAGAGAAGCCGTTGATTACTTTGGGCTGGTCAGTAAACGTTTCAGTACAGTTCACCATCCCCAATACTTTTACAATGCGTTTTACTTTGTTCAAATCACCCAACTCCGCTTTTAAAGTTGAGAGCAATGAAATGGCCGTTTGTCGAGCTGCTTCGTAGCCTTGTTCGGTGGTTAAATCTTTTCCCACTTTACCAATCGTGTTGCTGCCATCTGCTTTGGTGGGGCCATGTCCTGCCACAAAAAGCAGGTTGCCCGTGCGCACCGCTTTCACATAGTTGGCAATCGGCTTGCCGGGCGTAAACAATTCAATGTTCAGTTCTTTCAGCTTTTTGTCAAAGTCGATTTTTTGAGCGAAGCAGAAACTCACGAAAGACATCGCAATTAAAAGAGAGCACAGCTTTTTCATAAATAAAATTTTAAAAGTCAGAATTTAAAAGACGGTATCAACTGCCGTTTACACTACCGACTGCTTACTGCTAACTGCCTACTTTTTTCTCAACTGATTTCCTTCACCAAACCCTTGTTCTTCAAAATGCTCCCCACAAACTTGCGCTCGTTATCGGTATTGAAAATTTTGAACGGCAAATGAATCAATTGTGCTTTGTTCACAAATAGCAAGTAATGGTCCTTGCCCACTTGTGCACTTTTTATCTGGTCCCACTTTAGTGGCATGCCCTCACGCGGGTTGATTTTCATCACGATTTGTTGGCTGGTGATTTCGTACGAGAATCGCTCGAACAACATCTTGCCTTGTTCCAATTGGGTAACACCGTAAAATTGTATCCACCAAAAGAGCAAATACAAACCGGCACCAACCAATGCACCAATAAACCACCAAATGCTCGGCACTAAAAAATAGAAGAGGCAAATGGCTACCACAATCAAACTTACCCACCATTGCTTGCGCAAAATGCTTCGCATGGCCATTCGGATGTAATCTTTCTTTTCTAAACGGTAATTACGGGTTTTTACAATCATAAAGATTAGCTATCAAACGGCAAAAGTAACGCGGTTTTTCAATTGCACGCAATTTATTTTTCACCTTAAACATTCTTCAGATTTTGGCCACTGATTCACAGATATAGGCGAATAGAAGCCGGAAAAAATTTGCCTTGCTGTCCCATAAATCTGAGAATCAGCGGCAACTTCAACCTAAATCGGCTTCGTCTTCAAGCTCAAATCCAAACTCTTTACCGAGTGTGTCAGTGCCCCTACTGAAATAAAATCTACTCCGCACTCGGCTACAGCGCGCAAGGTGGCCTCGGTAATGCCGCCACTCGCCTCGGTTTGATAGCGCCCCCCAATCCACTCAACTGCTTTTTTCATGTCCTCACCACTCATGTTGTCGAGCATGATAACATCCACTCCGCCCACTTGCAACACCTCTTCCACTTCACGAAGCGAGCGTGTTTCAATCTCTATTTTCAGCTTTTTCTTTTTTTCATGTACGTACAATTGAGTTCGGTCAATGGCATTTTTTATTCCGCCTGCCATGTCCACATGGTTATCCTTCAACATAATCATATCATATAGCGCATAGCGGTGATTATGCCCACCGCCAATGGCTACCGCCCACTTTTCCATCAACCGAAAGTTAGGGGTGGTTTTGCGCGTGTCCAGTAACTTTGCCGATGTGCCTTCAATCAGTTTACAAAGTCGGTGGGTGTAGGTGGCAATACCACTCATACGTTGCATGCAATTCAGCACCAAGCGTTCTGCGGTTAATATCGATTGTGCTGGCCCCACTACTTCAAAAGCAATTTCTCCCGTTGCGATGGCATCGCCATCTTTTTTGAAGAAGGTAACTTGAAGTGTAGGATTAACCTGATGGAAAATTTTTGCAGCCATCTCCAGCCCGGCAATAATTCCTTCATCCTTTACCAGCAACTTTCCTTTGCCAATTACTTTTTCCGGAATTGCAGCCAACGAAGAATGGTCACCTTCGCCAACATCTTCGGCCAAAGCGGAGATAATAAATGATTGGATTGCTTCTTCTGTTAAGTAGGCAGGGCGCATCTACTCCTTAATAAACGAAATCTCGTGCACAAAATATTGCTTGTCGGTTTCTTTTACCCGTATCAACACATTGTAGCTATCGCTTCCGCTTTGGTATTTGCCAATAGCATACTTCAACCCGTTTGGCGATGACCCCGTGTGCAGCACATTGAAATCGCCCGCAGGGTGCTTCTTAAAAAAATCGCGGAGCACAAATTCAGCTTGGGCCTTGCTGTAGTTATTGATGTCGCCTTCAATGTTGATGTCCACCGACTGATTGAAATTCCTGACCAACTCTTTCGCATTGTTCGATTTGATGGCTTCCTTCATAGAGGCAAAAAGTTCGGCTTGGGCAAATACACCCGTGGCCGAAACCCCTAAAACAATCACCAAAACCCATTTCACATTTTTCATAACGGCAATACTAGGCCAAAATTATGCCATAAACCCGTTCCAAAAAATAAAAATCGATGCAATTTGCTCCCCATTTTTAGGTCAAGTGCCAGCATAATCAGGGCTGCCAACCTTTGAAAGGTTGGCAGCCCTTTGTTATTAACTTACTTTTGCAATCTAAATTTAAACCATCCTATGGGCTTAGTAGACCAATTCAACGCATACCGCAGCCAAATGAACGAACGCATTTTGGATGCAGACAACCTCATCATCAAACGCATCTTTAATCTTGATACCAACGCCTACCAAGCAGGCGCACTGGATGTAAAATCCAAAGAACTCATCGGCCTTACCTGTTCACTTGTGCTTCGCTGCGATGATTGCGTAAAATACCACTTGGGCAAGTGCAAAGAAGTGGGTTTCACCACGGCAGAAATACACGAGGCAATGGGCGTGGCCACGCTGGTAGGTGGCACCATTGTAGTGCCACACCTGCGCAGAGCATTTGAGTATTGGGATGAATTAACAAAAGCCTAATGTTCAAGCGCGACCTAGAACAAGAACGAATTTGGGCAGGATTGCTCGCGTCTATGGAAGCCATGATTGGCAAAAAGCCCAAAGACCTCAACGAAGTCTTGTACTTGATTGGCATACAAGAGCTCGGGCAGGGCGTCAAGCATTTCAGCAAAGAAGAGAAGCAAGACCTCATGCATATTGCCATCTGCAAAGTGTTAAGCCTAGCTGGCTATTATGAATTGGAAGGGTTGGATGCACAAGGCTGGCCGCACTGGAAACTCATCAAAAAACTTCCCCACTTCGATTTACTCGAGCAAGAAAAACTATTGAAGATGCACGTGATCGAATATTTTGAGAAAGAGTTTGAGTGGAGATTTGTCGCTAACGCTAATTGACCTTCATCCCAATAATCAATTTAGAAGTAATGTAGCCTTTAGTTTTAGGAAAGTAGATGTCCGCCATCTCGTAAGAAAAAGTGACGTTTCTGTTGATTAAGGTTTTAGGATCACTAACAAAATCATCGGAGCCATTGAAATAACTTATCCACAACAATCGATGTTCCTTGCCAGATTCTTCTTTCAAAACAATTGTGCCAAATTCATTTAGTTCCACGGCTTTTATTTTACCCGAAACTTCAAAACTGGTTGGTTGCTCTTGGGTAATGTCTTCTGTATTGGCAAATGAAACGAATATGGCAGGGCATTTGGTAGCCATTTTTAATCCTACTTTTTCGGCTAGGGGCTCAATCTCTTCCGTGCCTGATTCAAAATTGATGTTGTTTTTACCCGCAGCCTCTAAAAGACAAATGCCTAATTGCATCTCCACTTCTTTGCGATTTTTTAGATCAAGATTTTTTGCATTAACACATTCGCACGTTTGAGTGGCTATGCTTTCGAGTTGTGCATTGGTTTGCGAATAGAGTGGATGAATCGATAGTATAAAGAAAAGCAGGTAAATTGACTTTTTCATGAATGGTTGCTTTGGATAGAGTAGAGTAGTAATGAAACACTCAAATTAAATCATTAGAACCCATTTTACCTACACAGTCCTCGGACAAACGGCCTACCGAAAAAATAACCTAGCCTTCATTTTGGGTAGCGCAAATAGTTTTCATTTCTGTAACTTTACCAATCAAATAAAATTATTAACAAATGAAATGGTTGAAGAGAATCCTTATCGGTGTTGCAATTTTTCTGGTTGTATTGATTTCGGCAGCATTCATTTTGCCCGTCTTGTTCAAAGACGACATCAAAAAAGCCATTGACGAGCAGTTGGCCAAAAGCCTAAATGCAGACGTGTTGTTTGATATCAATAATTTTAGCCTAACGCTCTTTCGAAACTTTCCGAATTTAACCGTGGAGGTAAAAGAGTTAGGTGTCTTCAATCGTGAGCCCTTTGCAGGTGAGCACCTTTTTGTGGTAGATCAGTTTGACGTAGAAATAAATTTGGCTGACGTAATTTTTGGCGATCAGTTACGCGTAAAAGGGATTGCACTTGTTCATCCGCGCATCAACGTAAAAGTTCTAAAGGATGGCCGCGCCAATTATGATATCGCAATCCCTTCCACCGATACCGTCAAAGCCGAGGAAGCACCCGCCAAATTTTCGTTTGGTATTGATCATTGGGAAATTGTAAATGGAGAGTTGGTGTATGACGATGCCACCATGCCATTTTATACCTCGCTAAAAGGATTAAACCATACTGGTAGCGGCAACTTTAATGATCAGGCATTTGATCTTACCACCAAAACCGTAGTCGATTCATTAACGCTTTCATACGGAGGTAGCCAATACATTACCAACAAGAGAGCCGAAGTAAATGCGACTATTGGCATTAGTGAGGCCTACACCAAGTATACATTTAAAGATAACGTTGCTAAGTTAAACGACTTTGCCATGAGTGCCGAAGGCTGGGTAAAAATGGCCGATAAAGACATCAACCTGGATATGAATTTCAAGAGCCCTGATAACTCGTTTAAGAGTTTGTTATCGCTTGTTCCGGGTATGTACTCCAAAGAGTTTAAAAATATTGAAACAAAAGGCGATTTGGCCTTTAGTGGGTTTGTAAAAGGAACCTACAATGAAAAGCAAATGCCCGCTTTCAACTTAGCCTTGCAAGTAAAAGATGCCATGTTCAAATACCCTAGCCTGCCAACGGCTGTTACTAACATTAACATGGATTTGTTGGTCGATAATAAAACAGCCGTAATTGAAAATACCGTTGTCGATTTGAAAAAATTGCATTTGGATTTTGGGAGCAATCCTTTTGATGCTCGGCTATTGGTTGAGAACCTGAAGGACTATCGTATGGATGCCAACCTGAACGCAAGGCTTAATTTAACCGAATTGAGCAAAATGTTCCCCATGAATGGAATGGAGATGAAGGGAACTTTCTCAGCCGATGCTAAAGCCAAAGGCGTGTACGATAGCATCAGAAAAATCATTCCTGCATTGGACATTTCCATGGCATTGGAAAATGGCTACGTTAAAGCATCTCAATTTCCGCTGCCTTTGCAGGATTTACATTTTTCTTCAACAATAAAAAATGCCACGGGCAAGATGGCGGAAACTTTTATTTCTGTAAAAGATTTTTCGATGTTGATGGAGGGTGAAAAATTTACGGCCGACCTGTTACTTCAAAATTTAGAAGACTACACGTGGGACCTGAAAGCCAACGGTGGCATCGACATTGAAAAGATGACGAAGATATTTCCGGTGGAAGGAATAACCTTGGCGGGAAAAGTAAAAGCCAATATTGAGACCAAAGGAAAATTCTCAGATGTAAATGCCAAGCGCTACGATAAACTTCCTACTAGCGGCTCGGCTTCGCTGAAAGATTTTAAGTTCAGTTCTAAAACAATACCTTATGCTGTTACGATTGCCGAATCGCAAGCGGTGTTCAATCCGCAAAAAATAGAATTGAAAAACACCACCGGTACCATTGGCCGTAGCGATTTCAGTGCCGATGGTTCGGTGAGCAATTACATTGGTTTTGTGTTTGGCAAAGAAACCATTAAAGGAAATGTGAATTTTAATTCAAATCTTCTGGATTTAAATGAATTTATGACCAGCAGCAGTGAGCCTGTTAAAAATGATACGGCCAAGTTTGGTGTAATTCCTATTCCGCAAAACATCGACTTTGTTCTTCACTCGGATATTAAAACGGTGAAGATGATGGACTACACCATTACCAATGCTTTGGGCGATGTAATCGTAAAAGATGGAGTTGCCAATTTGAGCGGAGTAAAGTTCAATATGCTGGGCGGTGCTTTCGCGGTGAATGGATCCTATAGTACAAAAGATATCAATCAACCGAAATATGACATGGCGGTGAAGATTGATAATTTGGCCATCCAACAAGCTGCTGCCTCTTTCTCCATTATCAAAACGTATGCGCCCATTGCCGGTTTAGCAACGGGTAAATTCGGAACTGATTTTAAAATTAGCGGTGAGCTGGGCCAAGATATGATGCCAAAGATGAATACCGTGAGTGGGGCTGGATTGATTAAGATTGCCGAAGCCGCGTTAACAAAATCAAACTTGGTTTCGGGAATTACCTCGCTTGCAAAATTAGACAATGCCGATAATGTGACATTCAAAGATGTACTAATGTCTGCGTCCATTACCGATGGACGGTTGAGCGTGAAACCTTTCAATGTAAAGTTTGGCAATTATGCAACCACCGTAAGCGGAAGTACCGGATTGGATAAATCAATCAGTTATGATTTAAAAATGATGGTACCAGCCGGCAAATTGGGAGCGCAATTGAATAGCTTCTTAAACCCAAATGCCAATCCAAATTCAGAGGTGCCTGTACCCATTACCCTCGGTGGCACCATGACCTCGCCTAAGTTCACACTGAACATGAAGGAACAAAAGGAACAGGCAAAGGAAGCGGTGAAAAATGTAGTCCAAGAAAAAACAACAGAGGCCGTTCAAAACCTTGTAAAGGACTCTCCAGCCAAAGATGTGATAAATAACATTTTGGGGGGAGGAACAAAATCAGATTCGACCAAGAAAGACAGTACTAAAGCAAATCCGCTAAAGGATGCTCTTCAAAATAAGTTGAATGGTTTTTTCAAGAAGAAGAAAAATTAAAGCATGCGCTATTATTTTAAAAAGGTAGCAATCTTGTTGGTAAACATCGTTGCTTTTTTCCACGCCTACAAAACGGTTTGTGTTAGATTAAAACTCATGAATGCTCCAATTCGCCCGTCATCCAAATTTTTATTCAAGTGTTTATTACCTTGCTCGTGTTTCCAATAGAGAATTACTTCCGTAAATTTAGGCGAGCAGCTGCCGGAGCTAGCTACAACCGAAGTTTAAAAAAACAAGAATGATATGGATCAGCGCATCATCAACCTATTTGACGAGTACACACACAAACCACTTTCACGCGAAGAGTTTTTAAAGAGACTTGCCATGCTTACCGGAAGCACGGCTGCAGCCTTGACAGTTCTGCCCTTGTTAGAGGTAAACTATGCACATGCAGCCACGGTGTTGCAAGAAGATGAGCGATTGATAACAGAACGAATTGCGTACGCTGGCGAAGAGGGAGAGATGAAGGCCTATGTTGCCCGGCCAAAGAAGGAACAAAAATATGGCGAAGTAATGGTCATTCATGAAAATCGCGGACTGAATCCGCACATCGAAGACGTGACCAGAAGAATGGCATTGGAGGGGTTTTTAGCCATCGCACCCGATGCTTTATCAACGCAAGGTGGCACCCCAATGGACGGAGACAAAGCAAGAGAAATGTTTGGTAAGCTTGATGCTACCAAGAACATCAAGAATTTCACAAAAGCCTTTGATTATTTAAAGACCCGTAAAGATTGCAACGGAAAATTTGGGTGCATGGGTTTTTGTTGGGGCGGAGCATTGGCTAACCAAATGGCCGTGCATGTTCCTGATTTGAAAGTAGCCATTCCTTTTTACGGTAGGCAACCTGAGACAGTAGATGTGCCTAAGATAAAGGCGTTTGTTCAGTTACACTATGGCGAGCAAGATGAGCGTGTCAATGCTGGCATTCCTGCCTATGAAGAAGCATTGAAAAAAGTGGGTACACGGTATGAGCTTTTTATCTATGAAGGGGCTCAGCATGCTTTTCACAACGATACTGCCCCCACTCGCTACAACGAAGCAGCAGCTAAGTTGGCGTGGAGTCGCGCAATTGAACTTCTCAAAAAGGAATTGAAATGAAAAAATCGCTTTTCAAACTTTTAGCAAAAATCAACAAGGCATTGATGCCAAGTTTTGGCAAAAAAGATTTGACCAAACTTTCAAAGCCGGAAAAAGTAATGGTGGCGTATCGTTATTGGGTAACGACTAATGCGTTGGAGTAGATGCTGGGCTGCGATCGATTCATTCAATCAGACCATTTTAAAGAAATCCGATTTGGCTTATTAACCAATCACAGCACCTTTACCTCCAGTTACCAGCCACTTGCCCTCGAGCTAGTCCACCGAGGCGTCAACATTCAAAAAATTTTTTCGCCCGAACACGGGATCAATTCACAAGGCGAGGATGGGGCAAAGCAAATCAGCCACCTTGATGGGCTTACCCGAAAACCGGTTATTAGCCTGTACGAAAACCAACTGTTTCCACCAGTAGAAGACTTAGCAGATATTGAGGCGGTGTTGATTGATCTTCCTAATGTCGGCTGTAGATTTTACACTTATTGGTGGACGATCACCTATATGCTTGAGGCCTGCAGCAAAGCGCACCGTGCGGTATTTTTGTTGGACCGACCAAACTTGCGAGGAATTGAAAGTACGGTTGAAGGTCCGATGTTGGATGTAAATCACTGTCGGTCATTTTTAGGTCGTAAGTCAATGCCCCTAACCCATGGTTTTTCCTACGGCCAACTTGCGCAGCATTATGTGAGAAGTGAAGGAATAGAACTTGAAATGGAGATATTTTCAACCGACACCTTTTCTCAAGCTGAATTTATACCACCTTCACCATCTCTTAACGATTTGCAAGCCGTGACGTTGTATCCCTTTACCGGTTTATTTGAAGGAATTAACGTAAGCCACGGGAGAGGAACATCGTTTCCATTCAAGGTGATCGGAGCGCCTTGGATTCATGCCGAAAGCTTTTGGAGATTTTTTCAGGAACAGAAAATCCCAGGTGTCAAAGCGTACCCTTATTCATTTAAACCAATGTGGGGCAATTTTCCGCAACAAGTTTGCAATGGCTTGTATTTTATGGTTACTGATCGCGCGGCCTTCAGGCCAGTCGCATGCGCCTTGAAAGTAGCCCAATACTTGTTAGAAAAATACAGTGAGCATATATCGCAACAGTCTTATCCAACACATGCCAACCCAACAGGCGCGCACCATCTAGATCTCTTGTTAGGCGTTCCAAACTCATTCTTCAGAATACAAAATGACTCAACAAACCTTTTCGCGCAGCTAACCGACCGTACAGTTAGCCGTTGGGTTTCGGCCGTAAAAACCTGATTGTCGGGTTTATGTTTGTTTTAAATCTGGAATTTTTCCGTGGGCGGTAAGACGTCCTTTAAACCTGCTATTTATCTTCACTATTCTAAATTACCCTTTATGAAAAAGTCCTTTTCGCTTTTTGTGCTTGTCCTGCTTGCCGGCTTCGGATTTTCGCAAGGTACGATGCTCCTTCGCCAGCCAACCATCAGCAATACGCAGGTAGCGTTTGTCTATGCTAACGATTTGTGGATTGTTGGCAAAGATGGTGGTGATGCCAAACGGCTTACGAGCAACGAAGGGCAAGAAAGCCTCCCTCATTTTTCCCCAGATGGCAAATGGATCGCCTTTACCGGCCAATACGATGGCAATACAGATGTGTATCTGATTCCCTCGGAAGGCGGCCAACCCCAGCGATTAACGTGGCACCCTGGTGCAGATAACGTAACAGGCTGGACACCCGATGGCGAGTCGGTTTTGTTTGCGTCTTCGCGCGAAGCCGTGCCTACACAAGAATCAAAAATTTATAAAATCAACTACAAGGGCGGTATGGAAGAAGCGTTGGAAATTCCTCGTGCGGTGGCGGGAGAAATTTCGGAAGACGGAAAATACATCGCCTATCAGCAAATTGGTTTTTGGGATGCCGAGTGGCGAAACTACCGTGGAGGCCAGGCGAAACCCATTTGGATTGTGGACTTGAAAAACTATTCTTTAAAGATGACGCCACAAACGGATAACGAGCGGCACACAGACCCCGTTTGGTTAAACAATGTCGTTTACTTTCTTTCGGAGCGCGACTATGCCAATAATGTGTGGTCGTACAATCCAGCTACCAATGAACTCAAACAACAAACTTTTCATTCTGATTTTGATGCCAAGAGTTTGGATGGAGGAGGCGGTGTGATTGTTTACGAACAAGGTGGCTATTTAAATATTCTCAATCCCGCCAACGGAAACACGAAACGATTGACGATCAATGTGCGGGGTGATTTCCACTGGGCTCGCGAACGTTGGGAAGAAGTAAAACCTATTTCACTTGCTAACGCTTCCCTTTCACCTACCGGACAGAGGGCATTGTTTGAATATCGCGGTGAAGTGTTTACCGTGCCAAAAGAAAAAGGAGATTGGCGCAACATCACACGCAACTCCTCTGCAGCGGATCGCTCGCCTGTGTGGTCGCCCGATGGAAAAAAGATTGCGTGGTTTAGTGATGTAAGTGGCGAGTATCAATTGATGATTGGTGACCAAGAAGGATTGGAAAAGCCAAAAGTTATTTCCATTGAGAAGCCCACTTTCTTTTTCAAACCAGCGTGGTCGCCCGATAGCAAGTACATTGCCTTCACCGATACCGATTATGTGTTGTGGTTTACTGATGTGAATTCTGGCATCACCAAAAAAATTGACAGCGACCGCTACGCTCATCCCAATCGCACATTAAATCCTGTTTGGTCGCCCGATAGCAAGTGGATTGCGTATGCGCGCTTGTTAGACAATCATTACAAGGTCATCAAAGCATACAACATAGAGACTGCACAGAGCGTGCAACTTACCGATGGCATGGCCGATGCCATTTCGCCCGTATGGGATTCCAGCGGAAAGTATTTGTATTTCTTGGCCAGCACGAATTATGCGTTGAACTCAGGTTGGCTGGACATGAGTTCGTACGACCGCCCGCTGACGCGAGCCTTGTATTTAATTGTGTTGAACAAGGAGGATGTATCGCCCCTTGCACCTCGCAGCGATGACGAAAAAGAAAAACCAAAAGAAGACAAAAAGGAAGGTACGCCCGTAGTGAAAATCGATTTGGACGGAATAGCCAATCGCATTTTAGCGGTGGATATTCCGCAACGGAATTATGCAGCCCTCTATCCAGCGAGCGATGGGTATTTATTTTACTCCGAAATCGTAGCAAACCAGCAAGGACAAACATTGCACCGCTATAACTTTAAAGACCGCAAAACAGAAGTGTATCTCACACCGGTAAATGATGTAGCTGTTTCACATGATAGAAAATCGCTTCTCTATCGCAGCAACGCTACATGGGGAATTTTAGGCACAAGTGATTCCAACAAAAAGATTGGCGATGGAAAGTTGGAAACATTAAGCAGCATGAAACTAAAAATCAACCCAATGGAAGAGTGGAAACAAATCTTCCGAGAAGGCTGGCGCTACCAACGCGACTTTTTGTATGTGAGCAATGTGCACGGTGCGCCTTGGAACGATGTGTACAAATGGTATAGCCCTTGGATTGACCATGTGCGCCACCGCACCGATTTGAATTATGTGGTCGATATTTTGGGTGGTGAAGTAGCAGTAGGTCACTCTTATACAAGTGGTGGAGATTTCCCTAACATCGACAATGTGCCGGTAGGCTTGCTCGGTGCTGACTTTGAAATCCAAAATGGAATGTATCGATTTAAGAAAATCTATTTAGGCGAAAGCTGGAATCCAGATATCAAAGCGCCATTGCGCGAGCCGGGTGTGAATATTAGTGCCGGTGATTATTTATTAGAAGTAAATGGGCAATCGATTTCAACTTCTGTCAATCTCTACAAGTACTTTGAAGCTACGGCCAACCGACAAATTAAAATAAAAGTAAGCAGCAAACCTTCGGCAGAGGGTGCACGAACAGTTACCATTGTGCCGGTGGAAAATGAAAATCAACTGCGCAATATCGATTGGGTGGAAAGCAATCGGAGAAAAGTGAATGAATTGTCGAAAGGTCAATTGGCGTATGTGTATGTACCGAACACAGGTAATCCGGGCTATACTTCTTTCAATCGTTACTATTTTGCACAGCAAGACAAGAAGGGAGCCATCATTGACGAACGCAATAACGGAGGAGGTTCGGCCGCGGATTACATGGTCGACATTATGGCGCGTGATTTACACGGATATTTCAACTCGCGCACCGAGGGTCATTTGCCTTTACGTGTGCCTCATGCAGCTATCTACGGCCCAAAAGTAATGTTGATCAACGAACGCGCTGGTTCGGGTGGTGATTTGTTGCCTTACCTTTTCAACAAAATGAAAATCGGGCCCTTGGTAGGAACCAAAACATGGGGTGGCTTGGTAGGCACGTGGGACACACCTCTTTTTGTAGATGGTGGACGGATGGTAGCACCTCGTGGTGGTTTCTATGATGTGAATGGACAATGGGCGGTAGAAGGCGTTGGCATCTCGCCAGATATTGAAGTGCAGCAAACGCCAGCCGATGTGATGAAGGGCCGCGACCCGCAATTGGAAAAAGCTGTGGATGAAGCGTTGAAGTTGTTAAAAACGCAAGCTGTAGAGATGAAGGCTGAACCGCTTGCACCGGTGAAGTATAAGAGGCCGGCTAGAAAAAATTGAAAAAGTATGAGGGTTCAATCAACATTGTCATTGTTATTCTTTTGTTGCGTCTCCTCTATTGGTCAAGTAGATAATGTTAGAATGAAGAATCAGGCTGAAGAAACCGCCAAGGCTTTGTTAAATGACGACTACGAGACATTAATAAAATTCACGTATCCAAAAGTCATTAAGCTTATCGGTGGAAAAGAAAAGATGATTTCTATCATTAAAAAGGGGAAGGTTGAAATGAATGATCAAGGAATCTCCTTTGAAAAAGTCGATATTGGTGAACCGGGAAAAGCAGTAAAGGCTGGAGATGAAATTCATGCCTTGATTCCTCAAACGGTTTTTATGAAAGTGCCGAATGGAAGGATGAAGAGTGAAACTAACCTTTTGGCGATTTCTACAGATAATGGTAACAATTGGTATTTTCTAGATACTGTAAATTTAACCATGGAAACAATTAAGGGTATCTCTAAAAACCCTACGAAATTATCTATAAATTTTGTTTCTTGAGAAAAAGGAGAAAATAGATGAAAAATAAATCGAGAGGATTATTTGATGAGCAGTTTCGGTTGGATAAAATCGGTAAGCAAAACGATCCATTGTTAAAATTGCAAGCCCACATTGACTTTGGGATTTTCCGCAAACCCTTGGAGGCACATTTTGAATCGGGAAAAGACAGAAGCCAAGGCGGTCGCCCTTCCTTTGATTATCTGATGATGTTCAAAATATTGATTTTGCAGCGCTATTATAATTTAAGCGATGACGGCACGGAATATGCGATTTTAGATCGTTTATCGTTCATGCGTTTTTTAGGGTTGACCATATCTGATACGGTGCCCGATGCCAAAACAATCTGGAACTTTAAAAATGAACTTGCCAAAGGCAAGATGGTGGAGAAATTGTTTTCCTTGCTGGATAAAACCTTGAGCCAACGGGGTGTAATTCTTAACAAAGGCCGAATGATAGATGCCTCCATTGTGGAAGTCCCTATTCAACGAAACAGCCGCGATGAGAACCAACAACTCAATGAGGGGATTATTCCCCCAGATTGGAAAGATAAAGAAAACAAGCTACGCCAGAAAGATATTGATGCCAAATGGGTTACGCACAATGGAAAAAGTTACTATGGGTATAAAGACCATGTGAAAGCCGATGCGCGCACCAAACTCATTACGGGTTATAAGGTAACCCCTGCCAATGTTCACGATAGTGAAATGATTGGACCATTGATTGACAAAAGGGATCGCGGACAAAAAGTATATGCTGATAGTGCTTATCGGAGTGAGAAAATTGAAAAAGAGTTGAACGGAAAAAATATGACCTCCATGATCCATGAAAAAGGATACCGCAATAAACCCCTTACCAATGCGCAGCAAAAGCGCAACAAGAAGAAATCAAAGACAAGGGCAAGAGTGGAGCACATTTTTGGGTTCATGACCAACTCGATGAACCGAATGTATATCCGATGCCGAAACTTTGTGAGGGCCAAAGCAACGATTGGTTTAATGAACCTCACCTACAATTTGTTCAGGCTAACGCAGATAAAAGTGAACTTGAATGGCCGATAGTTTGACCAAATGGTCAATCATCATCCTGCCAAGGGTGAAAAGAAAAAGTCAAAAGAGCCCTTAATCACTATTTTTTAAGATTGCAAAGAAAAAATTCGATAAACTAGGAAGTGAAAAAATTTAAAACGGGTTTTTAGAGATGCCCTTAAGAACATTTTACCAAATTACAATACGGATTTAATTTTGCCAATAAAAAGTAAACCCGTGTTTTTATCAAAATAAGTATAAAGCAATGCAAAATAACTTAGCTGGATTAGTTATCGCGATGCTTTTCTCTCATGTTAATTATGGTCAGATTGATTCAATTTCCTCGTTAGCTGAAATCAAAAAATTTCAAACAGAGTTAAACACAGAATACTCGGATAGAAGTAAATCACCACTTGAACCAAAAGACTTTAAGAAATTCAGAGGACACGCATTCTTTCCAATAAATTTGAAATATCGGGTGAAAGCAACGCTGAAGTTAACCGAGTCTTCAGCTTTTTTCTTGATGCAAACCAGCAACGATCAACCACGTTTGTACCGAAAATATGCCGATGTAGTTTTTAGTTTAGAGGGTCAGGAGTTTTCAATCCCCGCTTATCAGTCAAAAGATTTAATGTCGACAAAGGAGTATGCTGATTATTTTTTTTTTCCTTTTACGGACATAACGAATGGAGAAACCACGTATAGTGCAGGAAGGTATATTGATTTAAGAATTCCCAAAGTGGGGAATGAGCTGATTTTAGATTTCAATATGGCCTATAACCCCTATTGTGCATACAGTAAAAATTATTCTTGCCCCATCGTTCCAAGAGAAAATGATTTAAATATAAAAATTGAGGCGGGTGTAAAACTTGCCGGCAAGCATTAAAGATTCAACCAATATGTCAATTTAAACACCAGCGAATAATTTTTACTGCCAAAGGTTGACGGCAGGTAATTTTCGGTGTACACAATAAAGAAATCACTAGCGGGTTTGTACCGCCATTGAAAGCGAGCGTTCAGATTAATGTTATCGCGAAGTGAGTTGTATTGAATAAAAGTAGTAAAGAAAATGGCCCGCGTAAACGTTAAATCAAAACGAGGGCTTAACACAAAAAGTCTTTCTTTGCCATACCCTTCGGCCAAATTCAAGTCGTTGTAGTCAAATCGTAGCGAAACACTTCCGTAAGGCTGATAACGGTAGTTTAGTTCACCGTTGATATTGGCGTTGTTGCCATTGTAAAATCCACCAAGTGTTGTTCCCAGGGAGTATCGAAATATTTTGCGCTGATCCGATCGATACGTGAAGGTGTAATTATGCCACATATAGATCTCTCCTGTTTTGAAAGCTGTATAAACCTTTTCGTCAATGGGATTGAATGAATTGGTAAGTTCTTGAAAAGTGTAGTTGTAAGCGACATTTGCACTTGATGTGTTGAGGAAATTGATCCGATACCCAAGGGCCGCAGTTTTGTCCGTCATCAAACCCGAAGGTACGTTATTCACACCTAAGTCTAAGGTTGGCCCCATCGTGGCAATGGCGGAATTCTTTGGGTAAAAAGTGCCATAAAAACTGGCGAAAGTATTGGACCATCCCGGGTACACGCGTTGGCTTGGCACAAAACCGACTTCTGCATTGTAGTTTTTTTGGTTGAACACGTGACCAAAGAAAATCTGAAAATGGCGCTTGGTGTGTTGTGCAAAGCCTCCACCTGTTTGTGTTTGGTTAGTATTGAAATTATCAAACGATAAACCGTAATATAAACTTGAGTACCATCGGTTGTCGGCACTTCGCATTTCAACGTCAACCGTGGCAGACCGATTGAATACGTTTAAAACTTTGGTGAACGAACCATCGGCATTCTCTCGCTTTTTATATAAGTCGCGTGTAAAGTATTTGAGAGAATCGCTTAGCGAGTGGATACCCAACGACTCTTTGTTCACAAACGATAATTGAATGTTGGATTGCTTCCAAAAGTTTCGTTGGATGGCGGCTACCATGAAATTTTGAGTGGGCAAACCGATTGAAAGAGTTTCTTTTGTTTGCATGTTCAACAAACTCACACGCCAGTTTTTGTTGATGGAACCACTGAGGCGCGCACCATACTCAATGCGCACCTGCTGCAGCGTTGGGCTAACGCGATTGGAGTCAGAGGCCAAACCAATTCTGCGCGAAAAAAATGGACGTGCCGAGGGAAAACCCATACGATCAAACAAATCGCTGTTTTCCAAAAAGAACTGTCGCCTTTCGGGAAACTGAAATTCAAATCGCGTGAGGTTAATCACTTGCCTGTCTACTTCCACTTGTGAAAAATCCGGATTTACAGTCAGGTCTAAGTTGAGCGAAGGCGTCACCGCCACTTTTGCATCGGCACCGTATTGAAAATCGTTGGTTGTGGTTTGCGGGTTGGTGGTTCTATCCGTAGCGGTACTCCCAGCCACAAATGGGATCAATGATACATTAATTGATTGGCGGGGTGGTGGATCTTGCCAAACAAGTTTACCGGAATAAGCAAAGGATGCCGGGATAAACTGAATGGGCGTGGCGATCCAACTGGAAATTTGGTTGCGTTTGACATCGTTGCGCAGAAAGGTAATGTTCCACTCTCGTGCTTCGCTCTTGTACCTAAAACTTTTGAATGGTATCATCAACTCGGCCACCCATTTATCGGCATAGTTGGTTACATGCGAATACCACTTATTGTCCCATGTAGCGTTGTAACCGTTGTCATCAGCGCCAGCGCCCGCAACGGTTCCTTCACGTTGCACGCCTTCGGGCGTTATGCCGAAAAAGAAACCGTTGATACCATCGTTGTATGGCCCTATGTATACGCCAATGTGGTCGTTGGTGGAAAAATCAAAATCGCGTCTGAGCGATTGCACGATATCGGGCCGCTGATCATCATAACAAACAAATGAAACATATAATGCATGCTCATCAAACATTACCCTGGCTTCCGACTGAAAGGAGGGGGCTGCATTATCCACAGGATAGTTAAGAAAAAAATCAGCGGCTACTTCTGCGCTTTGCCAATCGGCCTCATCTAGTTTGCCGTCTAATACAATTTTACCAGTCGCCTTGCGAATGGCCAAGCCTTTGCCCGGTTGATTTTTGATCTGGGCAAAGGCCGTGAGGTTAACGAGCAAGAAAATGAAAGTAATACTAGCTCTGTAGAATAAAACCATAGGTGCCAAAGATAATTGCTGAACGAATTGAATTGACCATGGTTGGGATAAACGGCAGTATTAACAAATTATTTATATGAGCGGAGCGCAACTCAAAAAGTAGTAGCGTTTAAAATTTATAGTCACCTTTGTAAGTCAACCAGTTTTCGACAACCGCTCAATGAAAAAATCTCCTCTCTTCGTACTCTTTATTACCATCTTTATCGACATGCTCGGGTTTGGCATCATCATACCCATCTTACCGATTTTCAGTAAGGAATTGGGTGCAGCCGATTATCAAGTAGGGCTGATTGCCATGATATTTCCCATCATGAATTTTTTGTTTGCTCCCCTGTGGGGAACACTCAGCGATCGACATGGCCGCAGGCCGATTATGCTCATCAGTATTTTTATTACGTCCATTGCCTATTTTGTTTTTTCGCAAGTAACCGTGCTTTGGATTCTGTTTTTTTCAAGATTGCTTTCAGGAGTTGGCTCGGCAAACATTTCAGTTGCACAAGCTTACATCACAGATGTTACTTCGCCCGCAGAAAGAACAAAGTCGTTGGGGTTTTTAGGAGCCGCCTTTGGCATTGGCTTTATCATGGGGCCGCCATTGGGCGGGTGGCTCAAAAGTATTTCCACTTCGGGCACGGTGGATTGGGTAGGCTATGTAGCGTGCGGCATGTGTGTGGTAAATTTAGTGATGGCCTATTTTTTGTTGCCCGAGTCGTTGAAGGAAAAGAAAATAAATGTGCCCTTCAATTTTAAAGTAGTAACCGGCATCATCACCGAATTGAAGAAGCCAATGGTGGGGCAATTGCTGTGGATAAATTTTATTTTCATCACGGCCTTTATGCTCATGCAGATTTCGTGTTCACTGATGTGGAAGGAAATCACACTTTTGGATGAAAAGCAAATCGGTTACGTGTTTGCATTTATTGGCGTGGCCACCGCGGTGGTGCAAGGGCTGCTGGTGGGCAGAATGGTGAAGGCATTTGGCGAAACAAAGATGTTGACCTATGGAATCATATTCATGGCGGTAGGGCTTGCAATTTTACCCCTTACAGGGAAAACGCTTTTTGTACCTGTTCAATTCATAGGGTTGGCATTGATTGCATTGGCCAATGGTTGTTTAACCCCTAGCATCACATCGTTGCTTTCAAAATTTGCCAATCAAAATGAAGTGGGTCATGTGCTGGGTGTGAGCCAATCGTTTGGGTCGGTGGCCCGCGCGGTGGGGATGGGACTCAGTGGATTTTTATACAGTGTTCAATTTGCAGTGCCGTTTGTGGTGGGGGTGGTGTTGATGCTCACATGCTTTGTTTTTACAAAAAAATTGAAGCGTGAGACGGTTGGGTAATCCGTACACCGTAAAACCACTGAGCTTGTAAACAAGTTGATTAAGAGCAGAATTATTTATACGCTCCACTTCGATTAAGGCCCCCATCAATCACACCACTCCGTAGTCAATCGACTGTCGCTCAATTCCAGAGCGCGTGACCATTCTAAGCAAAAAGACTTTGCTGTATAATGATGCCGCCAGTAGTCCTTTTGTTCTATTTTTTAGCAAACCCCATCAGAAAGTGTATACTGTGCGAAACCTGTTTAAAAGACAATCGTTCGACTCAAAAAAATTAAAACACAGCGTATGAAAAAAATTATCACAACCATCGCTTTTGCCAGCCTCTTCGCAGCGTGCAAAGAGAGCGAGACGATAACTCCACAGCTGCCCACTCCACAGCAGCCTTCAACAGCAGTAGCAGCATTTCAAACGGCATCAGCAAATTTGAAAGAAGGCGATCCCATTCAATTGAACGTGGCCATACCGTTGTCAAAAGCAGCACCTGTGGACGGAACACTCACAGTTAAAGTAACCGCTACCAATAGCGAACACGGTGTTGATTTTGTGACGTCACCTGCGGCCGTCAACCAAGAGATTTTATTGCCTGTTTTAAAGGGGGCTACGTCTATTGGTTTTAGTATTCAACCCGTTCAGAACAAAGTTGTAAATTATGAACGCTCTATTCAGTTTACACTTGATCGTGCTTCTGGTGGAGTTTCCGTTACTGCGAATAACTCTTACACCTTGCTAATTCAAGACGATGATTTAATAGGCAAGTTAAAGAAGTACGAAACCGTTTCCAGTAATTGGCGCATGTCGCGCGAGTTTACGTATGTTGATCAGGGGCTTGTAAAAGGAATCAACTGGACATCGTACACGCCATTCCCGGTCACAGGCTCCTACACATACAAACACGAAAATGGGAGGGTAACGTCAAAGACCGATCAAGCAGGTTTTGTAACGCGCTATTTTTGGGCAGGCAATCGAGTGGTGAAAAGTGAGAAGTATGCATCTCAAAACTTGGTGCAACGCATTGAGTATGGCTATGATGATGCCGGCAATGTGGGTGAAATGGTGTACTACGATCGCCAACCTGACGGAACGATGCAACGATCAATAGTGTTTATTTTCCTATACTACAATGACGGTAATGTTTATAAGAAAATGACCTATCATGTACAGGAAGATCAGGAGTTAGTGCTTTCGTCAACACAGACTTTTGAAAACTATCTAATGAAACCGCACCCGGTTCCAATGGTAGAAACACTTCCGCACCTTAACGCACAACCTAATTTACCCCAATCGTATCGCTACGAAATTCAGGATACAGCAGTAGAGTATCAAATGCAATATCGGTTCCGGGAAGATGGCTTGCTGGTGCAGCGAACGGTTGCAGACGGCAAGGGAACCACCGAGACAACCAATTATACGTATCACTAGATATTGATAGCCTGAAATGTAAAAACCTCGATGACCACACCATCGAGGTTTTGCTTTTTTATTGCAATCGGAGCAATTTCAACTTGCGCTCCGCAAGTTTTCGTCCCGCGGAGAGCGTGGGCGACTTTGACGACTTCATCAACGTGGACTTGACTCGGCTTCTAGAGCAAAATTCCCGAGCATGTAAAATTGTGTTTATGCTTGCGCAAACCAATCGACACCAACGCTATGGCAAAAGCCAAATTCCTCCCCAAGAAAAAATGCTATAAGGATGCCGCTATAGCTTACTAGCCAACTCAGTGGCTTTGTGCACGTTCATCTTTTCAAAGATGTTTCTTTTATGGGCTTTTACCGTGAAGGGAGAAATGAAAAGTTTGTTGGCTATTTCCTCACTTGAGTCTCCTTGGGCAATTAACCGCGCGATTTCAAGCTCTCTTTCGCTCAAATTTGAAATTGGATTATCTGCGGGGACAAAAACCTTTACAAATTCTTTATGACCACTCAGTTCATCATAAAATTCAGCTTTGAAAATGATTTTATTGTCTGTCTTTTGATCCGTTATGTCAGTGATCGTTCCTAGCCCAATCAAAGGATAGCCTGTTTCTCTATCAGGAATTACACAAAATTGACTGAGATATTTACCGTAAGTGCCATCCCCGCGCATGGCCCTGTAGTTATTGGTATACCTTACTTTATCACGAAGTGAGATTGGAATATCCTTTGCTATTACTTCAGCCCAGTGGAAGCAATCTTCCGTTAAGATTTTTCGGTCTGCCGGATGTATAATGCTGAAGGTATAATTCATTCCAAATTCTCTGAATTTCTGTTGAATCTCTTCTTCCGGAACACGAAACAGTTTTCCGAAAATATTCGGTGTCAAAAACTTAATCCCCAAATCCACATAACTAAAAATATAGTAAGCCATTGGATCAAGACCGTTGAAAGACTTTACGACAGGATGCGTTTCTAGTAAGTTTTTCAGTAGACCTTCATGATACTCGGGCGGGCTAGCGAGCAGTTGATTGCTAAAGTGAAAAAGATTGGATGGAATATTATCGTTCGGCTTCATTCTATTTTCAAAAATAAAGAAATGATCAAAACAGTCTTTTTGTTCTATTGATTTTTATTTATTGGAATTAGCTTTTCTCAGGCATAGAAAAATACTCCTTTTGATTCAAGATGTTGATACGTTGGTGGAATATCTAAAAAGAAGATTTGAAGTAGACAAAATCTTTTTGGTAGGGCACTCTTGGGGAGCCAGACTTGGCTTATATTCTGTTCAGCGACATCCTGAAAACTATATCGCCTATGTTGGAGTTGGGCAAGAATTGGCAGCTTATGAAGGTGAGCTACTTTCGTATCAATACACACTGGATAAAGCAAAAGAGCAGAATAACGTCAAAGCGATCAACGACTTGGAGGAGAGTGGACCACCTCAGTCGGGTGGTTTCAAGTAAGATGTATAAAAATGGTTTTTGGGGATTGGTTAAACAGAAAGATTGGCTTTTGAAATTGGGAGGAGAACGATATGGAAAAACTAAATATACAGACTGGATTTTTTCAATATGGTTTTCAAGGGAGTACTCATTTTTCGACTTATTCAAGTACGGTAAAGCATCCGCGTTTTCGGCAGGAAACATCATTTACGACCCTGACTTCAATAATTTCGATTTTTTCAAACAAATACCCGAAGTAAAAATACCAGTGTTTTTTATCTCAGGAGCTTACGACTATAACACACCTTGGGAACTCGTGGAAAGATATACTAACGTGTTGATAGGACCCCAAAAGGAGTTTATTAAGTTTGAGAAGTCGGGGCACAGCCCTGTATTTAAAGAACCTGAAAAATTCAATAAAGAAGTTATCAGGATTTACAACTTAGTAAAAGACAAGTAAGCATCGCACAACATACGCGTAGAGGGTCCATTGAACCTCGATAGCCACCGAGGTTTTATTTTTTTTTGCAATCGGAGCAATTTCAATTTGCGCTCCGCAAGGTATCTTAACTTGATACCACAATATTTATTAGCTTTGCCACCTCAATGACAAAGCGAATTAATCCCCGCATTCAGGAAGCACTTTTTCAACTGTGTGTGGGCATCGCCTTGTCGTTATATCTGTTGGGCTCTTTCCCAGACGAGTCCCTTCACGTACTAGTCCATTCAAAAGAAGTAACCGAACTTCACTCCGCAGAACATGAAAAAGATGCTTGCCATCAAACACTTTTTCATGGTCAAACAGAAAAGGGCTGTGCGCACAAAACGCACTTTTTCAATGCGCATAAATGTTTGTTCAGTCAGATTGCGCACCAATCGCCACATCTGCTTCAGGAAGTTGAAGGTAATCAACCATCTGATTTCGCAATCGCAATCATCGGCTACAGCAATGATTGTGCTCTTCAATTTTTTGTAGATTTTTCTTCTGCGCGCGCACCTCCATTGGTTTAAAAAATCTAGTAGGCGTCAAACCAACAAAACCTTCCTAAAAGAAGTAATCAAACGCCTTATCTACTTTTTTTAAAATCAATTTCAAAAATTCCCCTTTCGTGCGAAAGCAACTGGCGCTTTTATACCTATTCATTTTTGGCTTAGCCGTTTTTGGCGATGCACAGCAGCCTTGCGTAGAAACCATTCGCGGCCGCGTGTTCGATGAAAATGATGGGCCGTTATTCAATGCATTTGTGAGCATTGACAACGAAAGCACTGTAACTAAAGCGGATGGCACGTTTTCAATTGTAATCTCCTGTGCCAAAGTTCATCAACTCAGCGTTCGATTTGTTGGCTACAAAACGATTACAGAAAGTGTAGTGGCCAATCGGGTAGTAGATATTCATTTAAAACCCGACCAACAACAATTGGAGGAAGTGGTCATCGAGGCCATTGCTGAAAAAACAGAAACAGCTCAAAACTTTTCAGTTGTGAATGAAAAAATGTTGGAAGCGAGCGCTGGAAAATCGTTCGGAGAAATGCTGAAAGAAGTGCCGGGTGTTAACGCCATTCAAGCAGGGCCTGGAATTTTCAAGCCAGTCATCCATGGAGTGCATAGTCAGCGCGTGTTGATTTTGAACCATGGCATCCGCCACGAAGGGCAACAATGGGGCGCTGAACATGCTCCTGAGATTGACCCCTTCATTGCCAGCAACATTGTAGTGGTGAAAGATGCGAGTTCCATCAAGTATGGTACCGATGCCTTGGGCGGAGTGATCATCGTCAACCCACCCGATTTGCCCGTCACCAATAAGATGGGCGGGGCCATTCAAACGATCGCGCAAAGCAACGGGCGAATGGGAACAGTATCGGGAATGTTGGAAGGCGGTTTGAAAAAACTAAAGGGATTTGGGTGGCGGGCTCAAGGCACAGCCAAACGTGCCGGAGATTTTCATTCGCCTACGTATCAGCTTACCAACACGGGCGTAAGTGAATTGGATTTTTCTGCTGCAATGGGCTATCAAAATGAAAAACTAAAACTCGAGATTTTCTTCAGTCACTTTCAAACTGAAATTGGGATTTTGCGGGGTTCGGCTGTTGGCAGCATCAATGATTTGCTTGCAGCCATGGAGCGCGAGCCACCTTTGGGGACACAATCCTTTAGCTATTCTATTTCGGAACCACGTCAACAAGTGCAGCACAACTTGCTGAAGTTGAGTGCAGAGATAAAACAGAAATCTTCTGTGTGGCGGATGAAATATGGTCTTCAAAACAATGGTCGACAAGAATTTGATTTGCGAATCGGCAATCTTGCGAAGCGGCCTGTGATTGACTTAGATTTGACAACACAAACATTGGACATTGAACGCGAAAGTTTTTCGCAAAACAATACGTTCCATACAACGGTTGGAGTTTCTGTCATGGCGCAAAGCAACAACAACATTCCCGGCACACAACGAATACCTTTCATTCCCAATTATGATAATCTTTCAGGGGGAGCTTATGGAATTGTAAAGAAGGAGTGGGCCAATTTAATGTTGAATGCAGGTGTGCGCTACGACTATCGCTCCTATTCGGTTGCGGGTTTCGATTTTAAAAATGAGTTGTACACCAGCGATTTATTGTTCCACAATTTTAGCGGAACTGTTGGTGGCACCTATCAAATGAAGAATGGAAAAAGTTTTTCGTCTTCGTTTAGCAGTGCTTGGCGGCCACCTCATGTGGCAGAGTTGTATAGTTTGGGTACACACCAGAGCGCGGCAGCTATTGAATTCGGATTGTTGCTGAATGAAAAAACCAATGAAGTAACGTCTATTCAAAATGCCAATTTCAAAAATGAGCAGGCACTAAAATGGGTAAGCACCTATCGCGCAAAGCAGGGCAACATAAACTGGGAAGTAACCGGATATATGAACTACATTTTCAATTACATCTACTTGCAACCCAAGGGTGTTACACAGACCATTCGTGGAGTGTTCCCTTACTTTCGCTATACGCAAACAGACGCTTCTTTTTTGGGTGTTGATGTTTCTGCTGAATGGTCACCTTCATCGCACTTCAAAATTTCGCCAAAAGCATCTTTGCTACAGGCCACGGATGAAACCAATAACGACTACTTGGTTTTTATTCCTGCCAATCGATATGAAAGCAGCTTTCGGTGGGATGCGCTGGAGCGAGTGAACCTAAATGGGTTTTTTGTGGAGGCAAAAGTAACCTTTACCGATCGGCAGCATCGCGCACCACGCACCGTTACCGTTCGAGAAATAAACGAAGCCAATGAGAAAGGAGTCGATTTGTTTGCCAATGATAAGCGAAATTCTGATTTTATGGATGCGCCTGCTTCGTATTGGTTGGTGAATGCCTCTACAGGATTTTCACTGAGAAGTCAAAAGTTGAAATATGATTTTCGCCTTTCGGCTGATAATTTTTTCAACACCGTATATCGCAACTACACCAATCGCTTGCGGTATTTTGCCAATGATCTTGGCAGCAATTTTTCTTTATTAATTAAATGCACATTTTAATATCAAACTAAAATTTTTATGAACAAATCTATTTTAAAATCAAGTGTATCTATTTTGTTATTAGCCATTTCGCTTTTCCTATCAAGCTGTAGCAAGGATGATCCTAAAAAAGAAGATACCCCCGAACTGATTACCAAAGCTACATTAGTCTTTACCCCTAGCGATGGTTCTGCTGCAGTAACTGTTTCGGCTACCGATCCCGATGGAGAGGGCGTGAAGCCACTTGCAGTTGATGGCGCTATTAATTTAGCAAAAGGAAAAACCTATGTGATGACTATTGAATTGATCAATGGCCTTGCCAAACCAACTGATCCGGCTTACGATGTGTCGGAAGAAGTGAAAGAGGAAGGTGACGAACATCAATTTTATTTCGCGTGGACAAACAATATTTTCTCGAGCCCAAGCGGCAACGGCAACATCGATAATCCAAACGATGCAATGAACTATGTTGGTGGTACGGACTCGAAAGATAGCAATGGCAGAAATCTTGGCCTTACTACTACTTGGGCTGCGTCTTCTGCCGCAGGAGCCGCGCTCTCTGGCACGTTCCGGCTTTTGCTAAAACATCAGCCAGGTTTAAAGTCCGCAACATCTGATTCGAATACAGGAGAAACAGATTTAGATTTGACATTTGATATTTCGGTGCAATAAGGTAAAAGAGGTAGCGGCAATCAGCCGCTACCTTTAATCTTCTTTTAGGGATGAATGATCAATTGCCACCTAAAAGCCCACCGCCACCTAAGCGAATAGTTTTCGATACCCGCTTCTTTCAAAATAAATATCCATTCATTTTTGGTGAAGGCTCGCATTACCGACAAGGGGGCATCGAACTTGACCATGGCCGATTTTGAAAATAGTTGCGTTAACCATTTGATGGAGTAGTAAGCCAACGGGTGTCTGTGGATGTCATTCATAATAATCGCGTGTTTTGTTTTGGCACGTATTTGCTTTAGCAAGGCAACCAGCTCTTCGTTCGAGAAGTGATGTGTAAAAAGTGTGGCGAGCACAATATCAAACCGCTGCGATTTGAATGGTTCTTCAAAAACATTGTGTGCGAAGAATTGAATATTCTTGAAGCCTTTTGAATGATCTGTTGCAAACTGAGTGATGTTTGGGTTGGCATCCACCCCAATCAACTCTACCTTTCGTTTTTGCTTCAAAGCGATTGCCGAAATGATTCGCAACATTTCGCCACTGCCACAGCCCAAGTCTGCAATCGTAATCGCTTTATCTTTGGGAATTCCATTCCACACCAAGGCAAGTGCTTGAAGGGTTACGGCATTTCCGCCAAGCCAATGGTTAATAAAATCAAGTTCGCGCAATGTTTGATCCACGACCTCACCTTCACAAAGCAAATCATCCATGATTTCAACATCAGCAGAACGATTAGTAAAGGAGATAGCCATTGGTGCGAGAAAGGTTCTGTTAAAGGTAATGTCAAATAGTCATTCCGTGCATATATTGCAGCAAATCTTTCACTATGCAAACGTGCCACTCAGAATACGGGATCATCAAAACCATCTTTATAAAGAAAGCATTGGATGCATTTAGGGATCAAGAAAAAATTGATGCCGAGTGGAAAACGCTCAATTTTTTAAGCGCCCCCGATTTCAAAGTCGCCTTAACAGAATCGGCTGAATTTGAAAAACACATTCGCGACAACGGAGCAGAGGTAAAGTTTTTTCCATCAGAGGAAGTACTCTCCTTAGATTCAATTTATTGTAGAGATGCCAGCATTGCCACCGATGCGGGGATGATTATTTGCAACATGGGTAAGCCCGCCCGCAGCGGTGAGCCATCGGCATGTGCAAAAGAATACGCAAAAAATGCCATCACGATTTTGGGCGAAATCAAATCGCCTGGCAAGGTGGAAGGTGGCGATGTGGCCTGGCTCGATACCCAAACATTAGCAGTAGGAAGAACGTATCGCACCAATGCCGAAGGCGTTCGCCAACTGCGCGAGATGCTGACGCCCATTGACGTTTCGGTATTAGAAGTTCAATTGCCCCACTACAAAGGGCCGGGCGATGTGTTTCACCTGATGTCTATTCTCAGTCCTGTGGATAAAGATTTGGCAGTGGTTTATTCCCCATTGATGCCGATTGTTTTTCGGGAAGAGTTGATCAATCGAGGATACCGTTTTGTAGAAGTACCCGAATCGGAATTTGACACCATGGGTTGCAATGTATTGGCACTAGCCCCACGCAAATGTTTAATGGTAAAAGGCAATCCAAAAACAAAAGAACAATTGCTAAGGGCAGGCTGCGAGGTGATTGAATACGATGGTCAGGAAATCAGTTACAAAGGTGGTGGTGGGCCTACGTGCTTGACGCGACCCGTTTTTCGCGAAATTTGAATTAAGGGATTCCCTAAATAGCATGATCTGGCTTCACAGGAGATTTTGGAGAAAAAAAGAGCTCTTGAAAAATTCAAGGGCTCTTTAACAAATACTTATCTGTAATTTTTTTTTAAAGATTACTTCAGTCTTTTCTTGAAAAACGCCAGCGTGTTTTTGTATGCATCGGCTGTAAATTCTTTGTTGTGCTTGGCATTGCTGGGATTGGCAAAGGCATGGTCGGCATCGTATGATTTAACGGTGAGCTTTTTGCCAGCTGCTTTCATATTGGCTTCAAATTTATCAGTTACTTCTTTGTTGATCCATTTATCTTGGGTGGGCCAAATGTTGAGCACGTCACAATTTAATCCTTTCAATTTTTCAACATCTTCTTCGGGCTGACCATAATAGATCACACACGCAGCGGCTTGCTTTGCAGCCAACAAACTTGCTTGCATCGATTGCCCTCCCCCAAAGCACCAGCCGATTGTGCCAATCTTGGCCTTTGCTCCTGCAAAAGAAATTGCTGCTTTTACAATTTCCGCACCACGCTCTTTTTTAAATTCTTGCATGTACTTACCAGCTGTTTGCGGATCGGTGGCCAACTTGCCATCGTACATGTCCAAGGCCAACACATTTACATTGCCCAAGTCGTTGTACAGATTTTCAGCCTCGCGTTTGATATGGTCGTTCAATCCCCACCATTCTTGAAAAACAAAAACCCAGTTGTTGGATTTCTTTTTTGATTCAATAAAGAATGCATTTGCTTCCACACCATCTGCTGCTTTTAGCTTAATCATTTTTCCACCGGCCTCACTTTCGTGCACATAAGCCAGCGGACTTGGGTGATCGCGATTGAATTTTTTGTTCGATGCAAATACCGCAAACTTATCGGTGGCATCGGTGTGGCAAATCGTTTCTTTTTGTGCAAATGAAATCGAACACAAGAGCACGAAAGCAACGAGAAGTTTAATTTTTTTCATGGTAATGGATTTTAGTTTTAGGTTAAATGCTTACAATTTTTTGTCGACTAAAAATGCAATAATCAATCTTTCCACTGGCCCAACAACACACGATCGTAGGTGATCAAATCGGTGTTAATGGGTTCATAGCCTCTCTCACGCAAAAGCACCGCCACTTGCCCACGATGATACGAACCGTGGTTGACCAAATGGATCATAATATCTTGCATGTTGTTTTCATAATAATCCCCCACATAGTTGTGGTACTTTAACACGCGATCGAACGAATGGTTTGATTCAATAAATTCGAGCCAGAGCTGGGCGGCCTCTTCCACCATGTTTTTTAGGTCGGCTACAGAGTAATTTCCATCCCAAAGCTTGTAATCGCTTTTGGGCAGACCCATGAAACGGTTGTACCAAATAAAATTGGCAGCCACACAATGCGCAAAAATCGAAAGAATTTTTTCATCTGTTACCGCTTGTCTTTCCAAACAGCCGATTACCCTTCGGTTAGCCCAAGCATTGTATTGATAGAGTTTTAATATGTAATGCTTCATGAAATTATATCTTCCAAGGATTAATAATTGTTAGACCGCTGACAGAATCAAAATCGGTCTCGTTTCTTGTTATCAAAGTAAGGTTCTTAGTCTTGGCGGTTGCTGCAATAATCGCGTCTGGCAATTTAACCTTATGGATTTTTCGAATGGCTATTGTTTCATCCACCATCTCATCCGTTAATGGAATAATGGTGGACGCTTCAATCAACTCGATCATTTGATTGTTTGGGTCAGCAAAACCTTGAACCTCTATTTTATTGATTATTGAAATGATGGGATTGATATCTATAACCTTTGAAACAAATAAGGAGCCTGAAGAGGGAAGTTTTTTATTAGCAAAGTTGATAATGCTATTAGTGTCAATCAGATAGTCCTGTTCCATTCTCCCCTCATCTCGTTTAGTTCAATTCTCATTTTTTCAGCGTCATCGTCCGTGAGACTTCCATACAATCTTTCTGAAAGCTTCTTTGAACCATCTTTGGACTTGCTCTTTACAACATGAATAAGATTCAAAGCCTCTAAGTTTTCAATCAGTTTGAGTGCCTTCGGATCAAGTACATTTATCGTAAGTGTTTCCATAGTCGTTTATACTCTACAAAGATATACATTCAATTCTTATATTGCCTTCTTAAACCATTAATGAAATGAGAGTGAGTAGTAAGGTTTCTTTAATTCTTTTGTTCAGCTTGGCGACAATACCGTTATTTTCACAACAAAAAACACCCACCGCTGATATTGAAACTTACTATGATATAAGTTTTACTAAAGCCGAGCGGGATTCACTTTTCTCCAGCCTACAGGACTATCAAAAATCGTATCAAGCCATTCATCAATATAAATTGGACAACCAAGTGCCCATGTCGTTGGTGTTTGATCCGATACCGGTTGGTTTCAAACCAAACCTAAATCAGAAGCCAATTGATTGGGGCTTGCCGAAAGAAGTTAACGTGCCAGCCAACAAAGAGCAGTTGGCATTTTACCCCGTTTATAAATTGGCCGCGCTGATCCGAACCAAAAAAATTACTTCCACCGAGCTGACAAAACTTTATTTGAGTCGAATAAAAAAATATGCGGATACACTGCAATGCGCCATTTCTGTTTTGGAGGCCACTGCCTTGCAGCAAGCCAAGCAAGCTGACGATGAAATTGCCAAAGGAAAATACCGTGGCCCATTACATGGCATTCCGTACGGGATCAAAGATTTGCTTACGGTAGAAGGAACGGAGACCACTTGGGGAGCTGCTCCCTACAAAGGTCAAGTCATTAGCGAGACAGCCACCGTAGTAAAAAAACTAGAACAAGCGGGTGCAGTACTTACCGTAAAACTAACCTTGGGTGCTTTGGCAATGGGCGATATTTGGTACGGAGGTGTCACTAAAAATCCGTGGAATTTAAAAGAAGGTTCTAGTGGCTCTTCCGCAGGCTCTGCCTCTGCTACGGTGGCGGGTTTGATTGCTTTCGCGATTGGTACAGAAACACTCGGTTCAATTGTTTCGCCTTCTACACGCTGTGGCGCCACTGGCTTGCGCCCAACGTTTGGTGCGGTGAGCCGCCATGGCGCAATGGCACTGAGCCATAGCATGGATAAAATTGGACCGTTGTGCCGATCCGTTTTGGATTGTGCTTTGGTGTTTGATGCCATCCGTGGTGCAGATGACTTAGATCGGGCAACCCGAGCAGCCGCCTTCAACTTCGATGCGAAAACGAATATCAAAAAATTGAAAATAGGGTATTTTAAAAATTGGTTTGATGCCAAATATCCATCGCACGACAATGACCAGAAAGCATTGGACGTTTTGAAGAGCTTAGGTGCAGAACTAATTCCTATTGAATGGGATTCAAAAATCCCGATCACTGCTGTGCGTTTGATGCTGACGGCAGAAGCGGCTGCTTCCTTTGATGAACTTACGCGCTCCAATCGGGATAGCTTGCTAACAGACCAACGTAAATGGGCGTGGCCAAATACCTTTCGCGCGGCACGGTTTATTCCCGCGGTGGAATACATCAACGCCTCACGGTTGCGCCAAGCACTCATTCAAGAGTTCTATGAGAAGACAAAAAACTTTGATGTGATTGTTACGCCAAGTTTTGGCGGTTCGCAATTGCTCACGACCAATCTCACGGGCAATCCGTGCGTAGTGGTGCCAAATGGTTTTAATGACAAGGGCAGCCCCACCAGCATTTCATTTATCGGAAATTTGTTTGGCGAAGCTTCTTTACTATCATTGGCCCATGCGTTTCAACAAGCAACCGATTGGGAAGACAAAGTGCCTCCTCTTTTTAAAGATTAAGTTGCTGGAAACCGTCAGGAAAATACGGCTGCCATCAAAAAACGTTTTGGGTCCTTTTTTCTTCTGTGAGTTTAGTTGACGTAGTCCCGCAAAAACGCCTGACTGTACTAAAGCATTCTGGCAGATTACCGCTTCTGATAGATTTTTTCAAGCCACGAAATGCTACCTGGTTTCGCCTGCCAAATGGGTCGTGCAAAGGTGGCATAGTAAACTGCTTCACTTTTTTCGCCCAGCGAATACGCGTCCGACAGTGGGGGCAATTCTTTGCGCGACATCAGTAGCATCGGTACATGTTTGTTGCTGGACCGAGCCTCCGCCAACAACGCGCGCGAAGTCTCGCTGTCTCCTTCCTTTAAAAAAGAATACAAGACCTTGTTAAACTGATAAAAGGCAGTGATATCATCTGGGTATTTTGTGGCCAGCTTTTCAAAATCATCCAGGCGATTGAGTTCGAGGCAATATAAACTGGCCTGGTCGCGCACGCCTTGGTTATCGTTTGGATTTAATTCCAACATATCAAAATATACATGAAGTGCAGCTTCTGCATGACCCAACAAATACAGTGCATCGGCATAGCCTTGCATGCACCGCATGAAAGGTCGTGTTTCGTGTAAGCCCCAAAAGTGTCCTTTGTTTTCTTTAAAATATTTTTCGCCCAATTTCTTGCGCGCGGCTGTAAAACCGTTTCTAAACAACATCAACGACAGCATAGGGCTGCCCGCTACTCCGGCCAAGTATTCATATGCTTCTACACAATCGGGGTCGAGCAGAAAAGCGTGAAAGATAAGCCGGTCAGCTTCCAGCACATCATCTACTTCGCTGGCCTCGTATACCAAGTCCTGTGCCTGCTCTTCTTTACTCAGTGCTTCTTTGTCAAATTCCGGAATGGTTTTGCCCGTCATTTCGCGGGCGAAGCGTTCATAATCTTCTTTTGTTTTTAAGTTGGCTGCCTCCATCAGTCGGTGGAGGTCGAGCATCATCTTTTGGTGTTTTTTATCCATGCTTTTTATTTCTTAATCGTTTGCTATCCCTTCTCTACAATCGCAATCTCTTCGGGCGTAAGCTCGTAGAGGGCGTACACCAGTTGGTCTATTTCTTTATCGGTTTTGTCAATCTCGTTTTGGGTGGTTTTGATTTTTTCCTTTTCGGTTTTGAAAAGCTCTAGCCACTCGCCCTGCTTTTTGGGTGGCAACTTGGCACCGCCTTTCTCTAGCTCGGCAATCACATCAATAAACTCAAGCGTGTGCCACTTTTTTAGTTTAGCCGTAGGCTCAAAAACAAAATTGGCGCGAAGCAGGTCAATGAATTTTTGTGATTGATCCGAGACGGATTTGTGGAGGGCAATCATTTTTTCGGCTCTGGCAACTATTGAATTCTGTTCTTTCTTGGAGACGGCCTTAATTGGGAGTTTAGCCAAGTGGATTGGCTTTACTTCATATTCATTGTAAACTTTATTGAAATAAAAATCCATCAGTACAGAATTCAACAAAGCGTAAATAAATTTCAAACTATAGTCTTTATTCTCCAAAACCACATTCGAAAGACGATTAAGATTATAAAAACCATCTGCATCAAAATAACAAACCAATTTGCGTTTCATTCCTCGTCTTGTCCTTTGAACAAGTATCTTTTCTTGTTCAAATATTTTTTCTGGTGGTAAAGAGCGACCCAATTCACCTTTGCTCTTTACAAACACAGGGTCATACATGATATAATCGCCAGGCCAATTAACGGAATAGCGACCAATATCTTTTCCGTTCAATACTTTGTGGTAGCGATTATCAATTTTTCTGCTTGATACTAACTCTTCTTTTATATAACCGGTATTTATTCCAACGGTGCAATAGCAAATCTTTCCTAGAACAATTGATTCATTGTTGATTTTATCAATAACTGTTTTGTTTTCCTTTGATAAGTAAATATTGAACTCCTCAAATTCTGTTATCGGAATAAGGTAATCGCTTTCTGGGTCTATTATTGAAAGATCACGATTTCTTTGTATTTTGATTCTAGTTCTTACATCACCTTTGATTTTACCTTTCCTAAATCTGAAGATTACACTCTCCACCACCACATCCTCAAACACATGTAATCCCAAATCATAGACCTCTTGAATTTCAAATTCTTTTAAAATAATCTCCCTTAACTTTTTGTAAGTTGAGGCAGACAAAAATGTATTTGGAACGATAAAGCAACTTAATCCATTTGCGGATGAGAGATTGATTGATTTTTCAATAAAGAATTTGTATAAATCAAAATTTCCCTCGCACGATTTATAATTTTGTTTAAAAAAATCCTTTTCAGACTCCCTTATGGCATTTCGATAAGAGTAAGGCGGATTCCCTACCACCACATCAAAGCCACCCGCTTGCATTATTTCCGCGAAAGCGTGGTTCCAGTCAAAGGCATCATCGCCCGCCACTTTGGGGTCATCTATCAAACTGTTGCCTTGCTTGATGTTGCCGCTCAGGTCGGCCAGCGTTTCTTTGCGGTTGGCGGTTTTCAGCCACAAGCTCAGTTTAGAAATTTCTACGCTTTCGGGATTGAGGTCTACGCCATAAATGTTGTTGGCCACAATGGCTTTTTTGATTTTCCATTCGTCTGTGCCGTTGTACACTTCCAGCGGCTCTGCCACGGCATGGTCGCGCAGTTGGTCTTTCCACGGGCGGGTGAGCTGGTTCCACTCTTTCATCAGCACGTCCCACTCCAGCCACAAAAAATCAAACACGGCATTGAGAAATGCACCCGAGCCGCAGGCGGGATCTACCACTTTCACCTTTTTCAGTTGCTCGCGGTAGCGCTCCAAAAAAGCAAGTGTGGCTTTTACTTTTTCGCTGGGCGCCACGGTGGCGTTTTCAATTTCTTCTGCCGATAAAACAGGGGCAGCATCCAGTTTAAGCTCTTGCAGAATTTCTTTTTTGCGGTCTTCCAGCCATCCGCCCACGGCTTCTTTCACCATGTAGCGGGTAATGTACTCGGGCGTGTAAAAGATGCCATCTTTTTTTCGTTTGCCTGTGTTTGCTGCTTTTGCTTTCTCTTCGTCAAAAGTGGATTGAAACTCTTCAATATCTGAAATGGATTGCTCGAATATATGGCCAAGTATATTTACGTCTAGCTGGCTATCAAAATTGTAGGAAGAAACAAAGTGGATGATTTCGGTGAGTTGGCTATCGAGTACGTGTAGGTTATTGAGTTCTTCATCTTCTTTAAAAAGCCCGCCATTAAATTCGGGGATGTCGCGTTCGGCTTCGGCAAGTCCCTCGTTCATGGCGGTGAAAAAATATTTCATTTCCGTCCATATTGCTTCTTTCTTTTTGCGGAAGCTGCGCTTTACCGCCTGCTGCACGTCATTTAAAAAACGGTTGGCATCCAACAACTCGCGGTCGCGCACAAAGCAAATAAACAAGAGCCGATCCAGCAGTTTCTGCGTGAGGCCAAAGAGTTTTTTGGGTGCGATTGTAGGATGCTGTTTACGCAGGTTGTTGAACAGTGCCAAGCGCAGCTGGTGGTAGCGGTTGTAAAATTCTTTTTCGATTACCTTTTGTTCGGCAACGCGTTCGTGAAAAATCAGGTCGACTTTAGAATCGCCCGCTTCTAAGAACAGTTGTTGATAGCTGAGCAAGAAAAAGAACCGTGCCAGTTGATCGGGTACTAGCAGTTCGGGTATTTGAAAACTTTCGTAGCGGCCAATGTCGGTGCGCGAGTAGAGCCGTATCTCGATCATGTTGGTCACAATTACCCACTCGCACCTGCCGGGCATGCGTGGCACATAGGCAAAAGCCTGATCTACCGGGCTGCCCGAAAAATCGGCACGGTTTTGTTTTTTATCAAGATTGTTGAGCGCTCCTTTTACTTCAATGACACAGCGCACATCATTTTTTTCCTTTTGATCGAAGAAGCCAAGAGCAGCATCAGGCTTTTTATTGTCACTGATCGATTTGAATTCTTTCTCTAAATTCCATTCGGGTTCATGGCTCTCGTAAGAATAGCCCAATACTTGGCCGAAAAACTTGTCTAAAAATTCTCCTTTGATTTGTTCTTCTTTGCTTTTCTGCACTTTGCCATTAGCAATCGCCTTCTGCCAGTTGCGAATGATCGTTTTCTTCTCTTCTAGTTGCAGAACTTTTTGAATGAAGGTGTTGAGTTGTTCTGGCTTAAGATCTTTAGGGGAAAATAGGTTGCTGGCCATGTAGCTGCAAACTAAGAAATTTTTGGCGATGCTAGAAAAGAAAAAGATCCGTTTCTACTTTTTCAACGGCCACTCTTTAAAATAAGTTAAGCTCCGCCACAGCCACTCCGCGGGTCCGTATTGAAATCGACCGAGCCACCACTTGCTGAAAACGATTTGTAAAGCGAACACGATGAGAGAAATCGCTGCCCACACACTGGCGCCAAAATTCCCAAGCAATGCTAAGCCGTACGAAAACAAAAGCCATGTGCCAATAAGTGCTTGCATTAAATAAGAGGTGAGCCCCATGCGCCCAACTTCATAAAAATTCATCAACCGCCTGTGCCACTTTTCTCTTTGAAAGACAGTGACAATCAACCCCACATAAATGGCGGCCAGAGCGATATTGAAAACATCGTATACTGTGCCACCCAATAAAAATTGAACAGCCTGAGACATCTCCACCTTGGCAACGAAAATGATGAGTGCCAACAAACCCGCAAACACCACGCAGCCGAGCAACATCCACAATCCAAGGCGTATCAATTTTTTAAAGAAGGGAATGTTTTCGAAAACTTTCTTTCGGCCAGCATAAAGACCCAACAGAAATAAACCCATGGTGATGTACAGCCTACCTGAAAGAATTTGGAAATCAAACTTTGATTTGAATTCATAGAAATTTGCCCGAAGCATATCTAAATAACTTCCGGATTTTAAAGTGCTGTAGTAAATTTCCAATTCTTTTTCGTCCCCTATGGGAAAAGGACTAGCAGAATTTGATAATAGAATATCAAAAGTACGCTGAAGGATGGCAGGTGTGTCAAAAACAAGCAAGAGCGCTAAAACCAATAAGAATTTATCGGGCAGTTTGTGACAAAGCAATAACCCAAAACCCAGCACCGCATAGATGGTAAGTATATCGCCTCTGTAATGAAGGTGATGGACAAGCCCAATGATAAATAGAACAATCAATCGCCAAGCAAATCGAAAAAGAAATGCGGGCGAGTCATCGCTCTTATCGAGTTGAATAAAAAAACTCATCCCAAACAGGAAAGAAAAAATCATGAAGAACTTGCCCGAGATGAAAATGCCAATGAACCCCAATACAATCATATCAGCCAAGTTGTGCGCTCCATAATTTTCATGAATTTTAGGAGGCTGGCCAGCATAGTATTGTTCGGTGAAATGAACGAGGATAATGCCCAGCAACGTGAAGCCACGAAGCACATCAATTACTTCGATTCGATTGCTTTTCTTAGCGAGGGCAATATCCATTGATGAATTTGATTAAGTTGTTTTTTGAAAAGGCGACTTAACCCTTGTTGCTGCTCCACTTTAAATTTGGCAACCTCCACAACTCAAAACGAAGTTTTATGTTCCATTCAAAACCACTCAACTTAATAGGCGCAGTGCTGCTCAAGGGATAGTCTTCTGTAAAGCGAGAATACGCAAGCCGATAGCCGCCCGATGCACCCAAATAAAAATCGTAAGCGCCAATCCGTAACCTTCTTTCAATGCCAACACCCGCATTAACTTGGATGTAAAATGACATCCACGTTTTGCGATCAGGCACAGTAAGATTAGAAGCACTTGCCAAAAATGATTGCTGCGAAATCTTGTCATATAGTGTAAGCTCTCCATAACCAATGCCTTCGCCAAAATAAGGGTACACTAACCATTTCGGGCTTTTGATTAGATCAAAGACTCTGCCTACTTGAATTTCCCAACTTCGAAGTCTGACATATTTTGGGGTGCCTGCAACAAAAGGCGAAGCCGGATTAGACGATAAAATAGAAACTGCTACAAAGCTGTAAGAGTTGTTTCGTTTGTCTGATAACGTAATTCCGTAGGTAGGGCCACTATAAGAATTTCTAATTTCTGGGTAACCGATAAGGGAAAGGCTAGCATTCAATTCTGAAAAATTTCCATACGTGACGCCCACGTGAGAATAAAAACCAATTTTTCTCTTTGATTTAACCGAATCCGTTTGGCTCCTTGCAGAGAAGGAACAGAGAGCGAAAATAATTAGGAATGAAATCTTTAGTGTCATTAACAAATGTAAAAAAGCATGGTCACTAGGCCAAGCATCATTATTTTGAGACCCTCTCCAACCCTTCTTTTGCCTCCTTCAAACCCCCATCCAATTTCAAGGCAGTCTCGAATAATTTTTTTGCCTCTGCTTTTTGGCCTCGCTTTTCTTTGATTTGTGCCAAGCGCATATTAGCGCCAGCATGCGAGGGTTCGTTTTGCATTGGCGTATGTGTCAAATATTTTTTTAGGCACTCTTCACCCCTATCTAACTTTTGGCCAGAGAGCGCACTTGTTTTACCTACTTGATAAATGGAGGTGTAATCTTGGGGGTTTTTCTTGATGGCCTCCTCAAATAGGGCAAAGGCCTTGTCGTATTGTTTTTGATTGGTATAAAAATTCGCCAACAACGAAATGTAATCCGGATTGATTTTTACGGCCTCCAAAAATTCTTTCTCCGCTTCTGCCGGTTTTTTATCCGACAAATACACATTCCCTAGTTGCCGATGACCTTCTGCCGGATTTAAGGCGATGATTTGTTTGGCCACTTCTTTGGCTTTATCGATGCTACCACCCATAAAGCCGGGGGCTTGCAAATAGTATTGGATAAGAGAGGTGCGCGCATCAAGGTTTTTCGGGTCGAGGGCAATGGCCGTTTCCCAAGCTTTTTTCATCTTAGGGGCCAGCATGCCTTGCTTCAGCATATTGGCATCGCGGGCAATGGTGCCGTAGGTGTTACCCAACCAATTAAAATAATCTGCTCCTTTCGGATCGGCCTCAGTGGCTTCTTCAAAGTAATCTGAAGCATCGTCATACTCCTTTTTATCAAAGGCAATGCGCCCGAGATAATAACGAGCCGCTGCGTAGTCAACTGTCTTTTCTCCTACCGATTTTAAAATCTTTTCAGCCTCCTCGTATTTCTTACTTTCATATAAGGCTTTTGCCTTTTCAACAGACGACTGGCTAAATAAAGCAACCGGCAATAAAAGGACAGCATACAAAAGAGCTTTCATAAGGAAGGGGGTGAGTTTTATGTGATTAAGACTTCAAAAGAGATGAAAAGGTTGCGTTTAAGCAGCATTCTTTACCGAATTGTTAAAAACCTAAGACCAATTGATGAATGGTTAGGAGTATCTTGTTGCAGCGTGTAACTTTCCTTCAAAATAAATTATTGGCATATGAAATCGTTAGGCTGTATATCGTTTTACGTACTAGCAATTGCTTTTTTTATCTCGTGTGAAAAATCAAAACCAATCACTAAAAAATGGAACGATGGAGTAGCCAAGCATTTCGATGAGTCACTCAAACCATTTTATCACGGTGTGGCTTCGGGTGATCCATTGCCCGATCGGGTCATCCTCTGGACGCGCGTTACCCCCGATGATTCACTCTCTTCCATTTCCGTAAAGTGGGAAATCGCGGAAGACGATAAATTTTCTTCGATCTATAAATCAGACACACTGAGTACTTCTCCTTCGCGCGATTACACGGTAAAAGTAGATGTAGATGCACTTAAGCCCGATCAAATTTATTATTATCGATTTAGCGCATTGGGCAAAACATCGATTGTGGGACGGACGAAAACCGCGCCCGTTTCGGCCAAAGACAGTTTGAAGTTTGCTATTGTTAGCTGTGCCAATTGGGAATTTGGGTATTTCAACCCTTACGATAAAATGGCCGATCGCCCGGTGTTGGATGCGGTACTGCATTTAGGTGATTACATTTACGAATACGGAACGGGCAAATATGGCGATACCACCATTGGCCGGATCAATATTCCTCCTCATGAAATTGTTTCGTTGAAAGATTATCGCACGCGCTATTCGCTTTACCGATTGGATAAGGGATTGCGAAGGGTACATCAGCTCCATCCATTTATTGCTATTTGGGACGATCACGAAGTGGCAAACAACTCAACCGTAACAGGCGCCCAAAATCACCAGCCCGAAGAAGGTGACTATCAAGCAAGAAAAGCAGCCGCACGCCAAACTTATTACGAATGGATGCCCATCCGCGAAAACCAAGAATTGTATAGGAGTTTTTCTTTCGGAAGTTTAGCGGATGTAATGATGCTAGACGAACGATTGGCTGGTCGTGACCCGGAAATCACCGACCCAACCAATCCGGATTTGGCAAAAGAAGAGCGCACGATGCTTGGCGCGAAACAATTACAGTGGTTTGAAGAAAAATTGAAAGCATCGAAAGCCACTTGGAAATTGATTGGCAACCAAGTGATTTTTTCGGATGTGTATTTACAAAAGGTGTTTCCAAAAATGCCGCGCAACTTAGATTCGTGGGATGGCTTTCCGGTAGAAAAGAAAAAGATCGTAGATTTTATTTCAGCGAATAAAATTCAAGATGTCATTTTTGCCTCGGGCGATACACACGGTTCGTGGGCGATAGAAGCTGCCATCGATATCAATAAAAATTATTCGCCTTTTGCCATCGAACTGGGTACCACCAGTGTTTCATCTGGCAACGGCAACGAACGCAAGCCTGACGATACGGTGAAGCTGGCAGAGCAGGCCTTGATGAAAGAAAACCCGCACATCAAATATGTAAACGATCGTGACCACGGCTATCTGTTGCTAACAGTTTATCCTACGCAATCAAAAGCGGAGTGGTTTTATGTAGAGACATTGCGCAAACCAGACACCAAAGAATTTTTAGGCAAAACTTTTTGGTTTGAGAAGGGCAAGAATCGGTTGAAGCTAAATTGAAGTGGGTTCCTAAAATCCAAAAGGTCTAATTGCTAAAGCGAAAAGATCTTATTGGATTTGATAAACTCCCTTCAAAAATCAATCGCAAATCTAAAATCGTATTTCGTACATTTGATTTATGAGAAAAGCACTTACCCCATTTGTCTTGTTGGTTTCGATACAAATTGGTTTTGCGCAAGTAATCGGCAAACAATTTCCTGCTATGGTGGCCGAAACCGTAGACGAGAAGAAAGTAAATTTACCGAGCGATGTGAAAGGCAAGTACACGCTACTCGGATTGGCGTATTCCAAAAAGTCAGAAGAGGAACTTAATTCGTGGTTCAACCCTGTTTTTGGCAAGTTCATTCAAAAGAGCAATGGCATGATGTCGAGCTTCGGCTACGATGTAAATGTTTATTTTGTACCCATGTTTACGGGCATCAATGCGGCTGCCTCAGGCACAGCCAAAAAGAAGGCTATCAAAAATATAGACCCCCAATTGTTACCCAACATTTTGTTTTACAAAGGCGAACTGAAGACGTACAAAGAAGCACTTGATTTTGAAAGGCGAGACATTCCTTATTTTTTTGTGTTAGACCCTGAAGGCAAAATAGTATATGCAACTTCTGGTGCATACACCGAAAAAAAGATGGATGAAGTAGAGGAATCAATTCAAGATTAGATGATCACACAAGAAAGCATTTCGCAAGCGCACAAGCGCATCAAGCCCTTTATTGAACATACACCCGTGCTTACCAGTAGCAGTTTAAATGAAGTGGCAGGCTGTCAATTATTTTTTAAGTGCGAAAATTTTCAGAAAGTAGGGGCTTTCAAAGCGCGGGGTGCCATCAACGCTGCCTTAAAGCTGTCGGATGAAGAAAGGAAAAATGGATTGGCCACCCATTCATCGGGCAACCATGCACAGGCCATTGCACGGGCAGGTAAAATTTTAAATGTGAAGTCGTATATCGTGATGCCGCGCACAGCCCCAGAAATAAAAAAGCGCGGAGTGCGAGGATATGGTGGTGAGATTTTTGAATGCGAACCTACGCTGCAAGCACGTGAAGAAACATTGGCGCAGGTGATCAAGAAAACAGGGGCTTCTGAGATTCATCCGTTTAATAATTATAATGTGATGGAAGGGCAAGCAACGTGTGCCAAAGAACTATTTGAGCAAGTGCCCAAACTCGATGTGGTGATGGCACCCGTGGGCGGAGGAGGCTTGCTAAGCGGCACGGCCTTGGCCACCAAGTTTTTTTCCCCAGCTACAATCGTGATTGGGGGTGAGCCGGCCGGATCAGACGATGCGTATCGTTCTATGCAATCTGGCAAAATTGAGCCAGCGCAATCCAATACCATTGCCGATGGGTTGCTCACCACGCTGGGCGATAAAACATTTCCCATTATATATGAAAATGTAAAAGAAATCATCACGGTAACAGATGAAGAAATCATTGCGGCTATGCGATTGATTTGGGAGCGATTGAAAATAATTGTGGAAACATCTTGTGCGGTGCCGTTTGCTGCAGTACTAAAAAGCAAAGAAAAATTTAAGGACATGCGAGTAGGGATTATTCTTTCAGGTGGGAATGTGGATTTGGAGAAAGTAGGGAAGTGGTTTGGTTCGCAGGCTTAAAAGGCGAAGCGAAAAGAATACAAAACCTTCGCATACATTTGGTTCGGTAGATTTACCAAAGTGATGCGTATCTAATTCCCGCAAGAGTTGATAGAGATTTTATGGAGACTACTCGCAACAGATACTATCTATTAAATATTGTTTTCCTTATTAGCTTGGTAACGCTTTTACTTAACGACCACTATTTAAAGTATGCGTTTTCGAATTGGCTGACAGGAAAGCTGTCTGATGTTGTTGGAATAATTATTTTGCCGTTGCTTTTGGCATTTATATTTCCGAAGCTAAAAAAACATTCTGTTTGGATGAGTGCTCTTTTATTTGCATTTTGGAAGTCTCCTTTTTCTCAATCACTAATAGACCTATACAATCAGATTGCTTTTATACAGACTTCAAGAATAGTAGATTTCACTGACTTGTTTGTTCTGCTGCTTTTGCCAGTTCCATACTTTATTATTTACAGAATTGACCAACTAAAATTTTTAAAAATCCATAAAGTAAATATACTGTTTATACTCTTACTAACAGTTGCAACGCTGATGGCGACCTCACCACCACCAAGCCATTACTACACAAGAACTGAAGGCAATTTGGCATGTTACAGGTGCAACATGACCGTAAACTACAATCAGGATGAAATTGTATGGAGACTGAAAGAAGTGAATATTGTTTTTGACAGAATTACATCTATTGACAGCGTTGTGTTGGAACGTGTCCCAAGCCTGAAAAAGGAAAATGTCCATGTTTATCGATTAAACGAACTGGTTATTGACAAGGACACTTTGAGAAATTTAGATTTTACTATGAGGACCATTAAAGATGGGAAAACAAAAATATATTTCAATGGTATGCAAGTTTCTGACGACATTTCGACTATGAAATTGGAAATCAAATTGAGGAACTACTATAAAAAACTTTTGTTTAAGGAACTAAAAAACATGCTTCGAAGATAAAACCTCTTCTAAGAAATTTGGATATAACATGGCGGGGTCAGCTCTCTTGGGTATGCTGTTCCCTACCCTTCATTCTACTCCATCCATAAATAGGAACACCGATCATCAACAAAATAAAACCCCAATACACGGCTTCTTGTCCTGAACCTGCCACAGCCCAAACCGAATACAAGAAGGCTATGAAGGCAACAAAAAGTTTGATGGGGCTTTTCCTCTTTGCTTCGCCCGTTCTCACAGAAATGATTGCAAAGGCTACTGCCGAAAACAAATAAGGCACCAGCACCGTCATCGCGGAAAGCAAAATCGCGAATTGATAAGTGTCGCCAAGGCTTCTGCTAAAATTCATAAGCATCAGCACCGACACGAGTATGCTCGAAATGATCAAACTAAAAACAGGTGCCCCCATTTTGTTTTCCGTTTTAAAAATGGAAGGCAACAGTTTATCCGCTGCGGCTGCGGCAGGGATTTGCCCTTGCATGGTGATCCATCCATTGAGCGCACCAAAAGTGGAAATCACCGCACCTGCGCCAATCAAATACCGAGCCCACTCGCCCCACATGCTGGCTGCAGCATCGGCAAACGGTGCTTTGGAGTGCTGTAAAATAGAAGATGGCAGCACACCCATGATCACGACCGTGCCAACAATATAAAGAAGCGTTACGGCCAGTGTTCCGATCATGGTGGCGCGCGGAATTGTTTTTTCTGGATCTTTCACTTGCCCCGAAGGAATGGTAGCACACTCCAATCCCATAAAAGCGAACAGCGTAAGCGTGGCCGTGGCGGTGATCGCCCCAAAATCAGAATGGGTGCTGGCGTTGAACGGAATATAATTTTCGGTATGGATGTAAAACAATCCACCAATGGTTACTAGCAGCAGCGGAGCAATTTTTAAAATGGTGGTGATGAGTTGTACATTGCCCGCTTGCCGAAGGCCACGTGCATTTACCCAGGTAAGCGACCAAATGGTAATCAATCCGGCCATCACAGCTAATAAAGAATTTGTACCCAGCACGGGAATAAAAACCGTGAGGTAACTGATAAAGGCTACGGCAATGGCGGCATTGGTGCACCAGAGTGAAATCCAATAACCCCACGCTACCAAAAAGGCCGCGAAGTCGCCCATGCCCTCGCGTGTGTAGGCATAAGGGCCACCGTTGGCAACGGGCATCAACTGACTAAGCCAACTGTACACGAGCGCTAAACAGACCGCCCCAATACCCGATACCACCCAACCAATCAAACTAATGCTGCCATAGCTGGCGAGGGTAGCGGGCAGCATAAACATGGCTGAGGCAATCATGTTGCCCATCACCAACGAGGTAGTAGTCCAGATGCCGATGGTTTGAGTTTTGCCCATTGTAATGCTAGATATTAAAACTTTTTAGATTTGTTGCCATGGGTGCATTTCAAAAGCTACAAATACCGATCTATAACAATGGGCTTGGGCAGGTGGCCAATCTGTATTTTGGTAAATGCTTTCAAGCCGACCTCAATTAATTTTTTTTCCAAGGTCGTAGTAAACGAAAGGTTGATCTCAATGAATTTAATTTTCAATTTCTGATGCGAAAGAAGGTGCGTAAAAATTTTGCTCTCGGTTAAAATAGAAGCAGTTGATACGATGCTCTCATTCTTCATAACATCCACAGCCTTTTTATTTCTGTTCGTCTCTACCAAATAAAAATCATACAGCCCCTTCCAAATATCTTTGCCTTCCCGTTTTCTCATCAAAATCTTTTTTTGATGATGGATCAAGAAATAGTAAAAGTACCGCGTGCGCACCTTGGCTTTCTTCTCTTTTACAGGAAGAAGCTTTTGTAATCCTTGCCCATTGGCAATACAGGTTTTAGAAAAAATGCAATCGGTACACAACGGATTTTGAGGAAGGCATTGGATTGCCCCAAACTCCATCATGGCTTGGTTGAAAACATCGGGCTGATGCGCGTCAAGCAGGGCATTCGCTTTTTCAGTAAAAAATTTTTTACCCATTGGCGAGGCAATGTCTGTATCCATTCCAAAAATCCGCGCCAATACCCGAAACACATTTCCATCTACCACCGCCACACTTTCGCGGAAAGCAAACGAAGCGATGGCAGCCGCGGTGTAAGGGCCAATGCCAGGTAGTTTTTGTAGTCCCTCGGCACTATCAGGAAATTTTCCCTGATACTCCGTCACCACTTTTTTGGCGCAAGCATGTAGGTTGCGCGCCCGCGAGTAATAGCCAAGCCCTTGCCACAAGCGCAACACCTGTTGTTCGCTTGCTTTGGCCAAGGCCGTCACGGTGGGGAAAGTGTTAACAAACTTTTCGTAGTAAGGCAGACCTTGTGCCACACGCGTTTGTTGAAGGATAATTTCGGAAAGCCAAATTTTGTATGGGTCTTTTGTTTCTCGCCAAGGCAACGACCGATGGTGGGAAGTATACCAAGCAATGATTTTGGAAGCAAACTGTTTTTGGGTCATCAAGTGGCAAAATAAATAATCGGAGGCTAAACTCGCTTTTAGATGCTGTTTTGGCGAAATAAATAAGTACCCGACTGATTGTCAGTAAATTAATTTTGCATTTGAGTAAAGGGCTTCTAAATTTGCCGTCCCGAAAAAGTTGTACTCAAACCATACTATTTGTGACTAAAGCTGACATCATCAACCAAATTACTGACCGCACCGGAATCGATAAGGCAGATGTTTCTGCTTCCGTAGAAGCCTTCTTCAACATTGTGAAAAGCAACATGGCCGCTGGCAACAACATCTATGTACGTGGCTTTGGCAGCTTTATCAATAAAAAACGAAAAAAGAAAATCGCCCGAAATATCTCTCGTAATACTGCCATTGTGATTGATGAGCATTACATTCCTAGCTTTAAGCCTGCCAAAATCTTTATTAACAAGATCAAGAACAGCGAAAAAGTAAAGCAGCTTGCCGAGAAGTAAATTCGTTGCTGGTCATTAGTTATTTGTTGGTCGCTCCTTTCGATTAACAACCACCAACGAACAACCATTAAGATGTTAAAGACCCGAATCATATTAGTTTTTGTTTGTGCGGCTGTGATTGCGCTGCTTTTCTTTTTGCCAAAAGTGGTGGTTGAAAATGAAGATCAGTTACAAACATCGGTCGATTCAACAAAACAAAATACTGCATCCACTGCTCAAGGCCACTCCACCTTACCCAAAGAATTAACCCAATCCATCAACGCCTTGAGAACCCAATACTTAGCGGGTTTGCCGAATCAAAAAAATGCTATCTTTGCCGACTCTTTGCAAAGCCTGTACACCCAGGCGGGGCAATTTGACAGCGCTGCCTGGTTTGGCGAACAAGCAGCATCGTTCTTTAAAACAACAGAGAGTTACCTAAAAGTTGGCAACAGCTACTATGAAGCTTTCAGCTTCGCCATGCAGCAAGAAAAGCAAACGGCCATGGCAGAAAAAGCCCGCGAGTGGCTGGGCAAAGCGGTGGAGGCCAATCCAAAAAACTTGGAAGCCAAAATCAAAATGGCTATGACCTTTGTGAGCTCGGCCACACCGATGAAGGGCATCCAAATGATGCGCGAGGTATTGGCAGAAGACCCGAAAAATGAATTTGCATTGTTCAACATGGGCATGCTTTCTATTCAATCCGGTCAATATGCCAGAGCTATTGAGCGATTGGAAGAATTGGCTCAGGTAAACCCCAATCATTTGCAAGGCCAGATGCTATTGGGTGTAGCCTATATGAACAATGGTAACAAAGACAAAGCGCGCCAGCAGTTTGAAAGAGTAAAAAAGTTAGATAACGACCCCGCGGTTCAGTCCACGGTTGATTCGTACCTAAAAGATTTAAAGTAAATAAATTGTTAAACCATGTTGACCGTTAGCGTCAGCACTAAAATCCTACAACATTATGCCAAGTGGTAAGAAAAGAAAGAAACACAAAATGGCCACCCACAAACGTAAAAAGCGTTTGAGAAAAAATCGTCACAAGAAAAAATAGGGACGCATAAGTATGCGTCCATACGTATTTTACAACATCTAAATTTTTAAAGTTTTGAGTAATGAACTAATTATTAGTGCAACTCAGGATGGATGTCGTATAGCCCTTCTTAAGGACAAGCAACTTGCCGAATTTCACGAAGATCAAGGAGGCGGTAAGTTTGTAGTTGGTGATATTTATCTCGGCTCAGCAAAAAAAATAGTGCCGGGGCTAAATGCAGCTTTTATTGATATTGGGTATGAGAAAGACGCCTTTCTTCACTACCTCGATCTGGGGGCCAAGTTTAGTTCGTTACAAAAATTCATCAAGCTCGTCCGCGCCAAGAAGATTACCGGTGGCAAACTGGATAAATTTCAACTCGAAAAAGAAATTGATAAGCACGGCAAAATTGCTCAACAGCTTACCAAAAATCAGTTGATTCCAGTACAGGTGGTGAAAGAACCCATCTCCACCAAAGGGCCGCGACTTTCGTGCGAGTTATCCTTAGCTGGGCGATACCTGGTTTTGGTACCCTTCTCATCCGGGGTAAGCATTAGCAAACGGATTGCCAGCAGTGACGAGCGCAAAAGATTGCAGCGCCTGATTCAATCGATCAAACCTGAAAACTTTGGTGTGATTATCCGGACCGTGGCCGAAGGCAAAGAAGTGGCCGAGTTGGACAAAGACCTGCGCAACCTGGTGAAGATGTGGGAAGACGGCATGACACGATTGGTGGATGCCAACCCGCGCGATAAAATCATAGGTGAGATCAATAAAACCTCTTCCATCTTACGGGATGTATTGAACGAATCGTTTGATAGCGTGATGGTGGATGACAAAAAAATCTTTGACGAGGTGTTGCAATACATCAAAAACAATGCACCCGAAAAAGAAAAAATTGTAAAGCTCTACACCGGCAAAACCAAAATATTCGAACACTTTGGCATCGAGAAGCAAATCAAATCAGCCTTTGGCCAAACGGTAAGTTTGCGAGGTGGTGGTTATTTGATCATTGAACACACCGAAGCACTGCACGTAATTGATGTGAACAGCGGCAATAAATCGAACCGCGAAGAAAACCAAGAAACCACTGCTTTATCGGTTAACCTAGAGGCAGCGCGAGAAGTGGCTCGTCAGTTGCGTTTGCGTGATATGGGCGGCATCATTGTGATCGATTTTATTGACATGCGCAGCATGGAAAATAAAAAGCTCATCTTCAACAAGATCAAAGAAGAGATGGAAGCGGACAAGGCAAAGCACACTATCTTGCCTCTTTCAAAGTTTGGTTTGATGCAGATCACGCGCGAGCGTGTGCGCCCGCAAATGAATATTGTGACCAAAGAAGTGTGCCCTACCTGCAACGGCACCGGTAAGATTTCAGCTTCTATATTAGTGACTGATCAGATTGAGCAAACGGTAGAGCATTTATTCACCAAGCAAAACGAAAATGGTTTGGTACTGGCCGTGCATCCGTTTTTGTTTGCGTACTATACCAAAGGCATTTTCTCAAAACGTTTTAAATGGTGGTGGAAATACAAACGCTCGATTGAATTAGTGAAAGATTCTTCGATGGCCATTACCGAGTTTAAGTTTTTGAATAAAGAAGGTGAAGAAATAGATTTAGGCAACGGAAGGAAGGAGAAAGAGAAGATGGTAGAAATGCAGGAAGAAGCATAAATAAATTGATAGAGAGGCTGTCTCAAAAAGGGCAGCCTTTTTTGTTATGCAACAGGTTTGAACTTTGACAAGCGCACGCGTTGGGCAAGCGAAGGAGCACCTTCTACAGCAAATAAAACGAATGGAACGGCTTGGGCTCAGCAAACTGAAGCTGTTGATTCAGCGGTAAGTCAAAAGTCAAATTCAATCGAGGCGAGGGCGTACCCCGCCTTTTTTATTGTGGTATATTGAAATGACATTACCTTTGCCTCATGATTAATTTCGTCATCAAAATCTTTAAGCGGTTTGCCTGGTTCAAACGCTTCAATGCCAAAATCACCTATGAATTATTGGCCAAGTATATTCCAGCCGAAGATTGGCATTTTATGAATTATGGATATGCACCAAATTCGTCTGAAAAACCGATTGAGTTAAAAAGAGAAGTAATGCAGCGGTACCCGTTGCAGATGTACCATTATCTGGGACTAAAAGCCGATTTGACTAACAAAGACGTACTGGAAATTGGCAGCGGCCGCGGAGGCGGGGCAAACTATTTAGCAAGTGCCATGAAACCCAATTCTTATGTGGGGCTCGACTTAGCCCAAAGTGCGGTGGATCTAGCAAATAAGATTCACCGCCAGTCAAATCTAAAATTCATTCAAGGGAATGCCGAAGAAATTCCGATCGAAAGCAATAGCATCGATGTGGTTATTAATGTGGAATCGTGTCATGGATATGGAAACGTACCGAAATTTTTAAGTGAAGTAAAACGTGTGCTAAAACCAGGCGGCCATTTGCTGTTGGTTGACTTTAGAAACGAAGTAAAAAACATGGAGATTTTTCAGCAGCAGCTTAAGCAGTGTGGCTTGTTGTTGAAGGAAGAGGAAGACATCAGCCAGAATGTGATTCAAGCCATAGAGACTGAAAATCCCGCCAAGGTTGACCGAATTCAGAAGCTAGTCCCGAAGCAATGGCAAAAGCTGTTCTCTGATTTTGCGGGCGTGGTTGGTTCACGTTTCTACAATACATTAAAAGACGGTATTCGCGTTTATCATCGATTTGTATTGCAAAAGGTGTAGTCCTTCTAGCAAGTTCACCCCTCAAGTTCGCATACTAAAAATGCTGCCAGTGGCAGCATTTTTTATTCTTCAAAAAATTTTTGTTTGATATTTTAACCCAGATTTTGCAGTAGAATGAAATAGTGACAAGGTGTCTTATATTTGAATATGGAACACCACTATACCGATAAATTAGTAACAGCGTGGGGCGGGATGAAAGAGATGAAAATATTGATTGACCAAACTGGGATCAGCAAGAAGTTGGCCGAGCTTGGTTTGCCTGAGAGCAAGAGTAACAACCGGATAGATGCCGTGGGTATAATAGAGAGTTTTTGGGTGGGCATCTGGATTGGTTGCTTTCGTTTTAGTCACACAGCGGTGGTGCGGGTTGATGAAGTGTTGCGCCAGATATTTGGATGGAAGCGGGTTGCTTCGGGGACCACCTTCGGGCGGTTCTTTAAAAAGTTTACGCCCTCAATGAACCACCAAATTTTCATTGAACTGTACACGTGGTTTTTTGAGCAGATCCAATTCGACAATTATACGTTGGATATGGACAGCAGTGTGATCACCCGTTACGGGGAACAGGAAGGCAGCAAAAAAGGGTACAACCCCAAGAAGCCTGGCCGTGGCAGCCATCATCCCTTGTTTGCTTTTGTCAATGACATACGCATGGTGGCCAATTGCTGGAACCGCAGCGGCAATACAGGGAGCAACAGCAACTGCATCCATTTTTTAGAAGAGACCTTTGCCATCCTCAAAAACAAAACAGTAGGGTTGTTCAGGGCCGATAGTGGGTTTTGTACCGGTACAGTCTTGGATTTCATTGAGCAGAGAAATATCCCCTACGTCATTGCCTGTAAGCTGTATGCCAATTTACAAGCCAGCATTTATGGTATCACCCAATGGAATGCGATAGGCGAAGGCTTATGGGTATCGGAAATAAACTACCAGCAAGGCGGCTGGGGCAAAGCCCGTAGGATTGTGGTCATCAAACAAAGTGAAGAAATCAGGGCCAGGGCAACGGGTAAGAAGCTCAAGACATTATTCAGCAGCGTGGGCATAGCGGACGAAAAAGTGTACCGCAAAAGGTACCATGCCTTTGTCACTAACCAAGCCCTGCCGGCAACAGAAATATGGGAACAATATAAGCGCAGGGGTGATGCCGAAAACAGGATCAAGGAGTTGAAAGAAGATTTCGGTACAGAAGGCTTTTGCATGGATAGTTTTTGTGCTACTGAAACAGCTATGCGCTTTGTGATGGTAGCCTATAATTTGATGAGCCTATTCCGCCAAATAACCCATCAAAAACAGCCACAGCCCAAGCTTTCCACATTAAGGTTCAACTGCTTTGCAGTTGGAAGTTGGGTGGAGCAGGAAGCCCAAAAATGGGTACTGAAAATGTCCGTCCCACTCAAAAGAAGGCAATGGTATGATGGATTATTCTCAAATGTCCAAAAAATAAACCTGCCACTAAGTCTGACTGGATAGTTCTACTGCAAAATCTGGGTTTAAGCGTCCTTCCATTTAATGCCGCATCCAATAGCTTTCACTTTTGTAACGGGTACTGGCTTATTTGCTAGCAATGCATCCACAGCATCTTCTACATAGCGCTTGGTTACCGACTCTGGAGACTTTGCATTGTCATCAATGGTGCCAATGTACTCTACGCGCAAAGTTTTATTGAGAACAAAAACGTGCGGTGTGTTGGTGGCACCGTATGCGGTAGCTACCTGTTGGGTTTCGTCAACCAAATAGGGGAAATCATAATTTTTCTTTTTGGCCAGCTTCACCATATTTTCAAACGAATCACCACCTGGTTTTTGTGGATCGTTAGGGTTGATAGCAATTACCGGAAAGCCCTTGCTTGCATATTTTCTGTTTAAGGCTGCAATGCGGTCGTTGTAAGCTTTAGAATACGGGCACGTGTTGCAGTCAAAAATAATGATGTAGCCTTTAGCTTCTTTAAAATCTGCAAGGGAAACCATCTTGCCGTCTACGTTTTTCAATTTAAAGTCAGAGGCTGTATCACCTACAGTATACCCACCTGAAGTGGGGGCTCCCGCCCAAAAAAGGCACATCATTACCAATAGAATTGTTAGTCGTTTCATAGTTGTTTGCTTTATTTTTTTACAGATTCAATCATTTTCTCTAATTGACCTTCACCTACTTCGCCATTTACAAATTCGCGTTTGTTGGTTTGGGTGTTGATCACAAGGGTAGCGGGCAACGCACCCGACCATTGTTTTTCTATTTTATCGATCCACGCGTTAGGATTATCGGCTTTCAAAAACAATACGTGGGATTGAAGTTTTTTCCGTTCGATGAATCGCTCTACTTTCGCCACATCGGGGTCCAAATCATAATCCATGCTTACTAACAATACGTGAGCCTCTTGGTTTTGCGCTGTCAATTTTTCAAACAAGGGCAGTTCTTTGATACAAGGTGCACACCAGGTAGCCCAAAAGTTAACGACCAGTATTTTATCTGATTTGGTAGTCAGTAGCTTTTGAAATTCGGATAAAGTGGCGGGCTGAGCTTTTTGACTGAAAACCTCAACCGAAAGAAGTATAAAAAGACCGAGAAGGATTAAGCGATTCATGCTTTCAACAATTGTTATCTGGTGGCCAATTTATGGCTCAAAAGTGAGGCAAACCTAGCTATTTTTTGTTGGCAAATGGCGAGTACGTTTGATGAAAGATAGTTGGCTAAATACGGATATTTCAAACAGTTGGCATTTGCAATAATTCGCAGAAAAATTAATCCACAAAAATCAACAGTTGTCAACATTATTGGATTCTAAATGAATAACTATCTGATTTACAGTAATATATATGCATTTCGGTTAATGATTTCTTTGTGGATAAGTATTTTGTTTCACTCATTGCATTACTTTCAATAGATAAAAAGGTAAGAACCTAATTTTCAATACAATACAAGGAAAAGTCCAGATTTGGTGTAATTGATCATCGCTTTTATTTCCTGGAGTCAGCCAAAAGGAATGAATTATACCAGCCTAGGAATGGTGAGCTATGTCAAATAGCAATCACTAGTAGTTGGATTTAAGCCGCATTGAAGGCATGCATGGGCACTTGCACTTCCTCTTGTGATTGCAGAGCAGTTGATTTACCGGCCGGCAACAGGCTTTGCCATTCCAAAAAGTCTTTTACCAGCACACAATCATTTAATAGGGAATCGTGCATTAAGATTTTTATGATTTTATGCTGATCGAACGATTGCAAGAATAACTTTTTTTGTTCCTCTGCTAGTGTTGAAATACGAATGAACTCGATTCCCTTATAGACTTCTGGCGCCATACTCATAGATTACAGGCATGAATTACATTCGAGCAAAAATGGTAACCCAATGTTTTTTGGAGATAACAAAAAGGTTAAGTTTAGCTACAAATTGACGCATGAAAAAACCAGGGCCTTTTTTCTCACTATTGTTTGTATCACTCATTTCTTGTTCACCAACAACCAAGAATGGATCAGAAGCACGATTATTCGAATCGGAAGCCTTTAAAAAATATTGGTATACAGGCAAAGCCGAAATCAACAGTTACACACTTTGGCAATCGCGCTATGGCGAAATGCGCGAGGGCAAAGCTGTTCTTATTTTTGTGACAGAAGATTTTTCCAAAAGAAAGCAAGTAAAGCTTGATGATCCGGCCAATGCTGGAAATGATAAAGTAGGCGTGCTGAAAATGAATTTCACAAAGAATTTTGTTACCGGCATTTATCCGTATTCACTCATGCTATCAGTCTTTACTCCGGTTGATCGCAAGCAATACCCGAACACAACAAAGGTAACCATGAGTTCGCAGGAGTGGTGCGGCCAGGTATTTTCGCAGCTAAATCTTACCTATAAAAAATATAGTTTTCAATCTCATTCTTACTTTGAAAAGGAAGGTGAAGAAAACAAACCATTAAAAGCTGTCCGCTTAGAAGATGAACTGTGGAACCTCGTTCGCCTGGATCCAGAAAATCTTCCAGAAGGTGAAATAGAATTGATTCCCGGAATGTTTTTTTCAAGACTGCTCCATACGGGTTGCACCATTGAGAAAGCATCCATGAAGAAAGAAAAAGTGGCAGCAGACTGGCATTACACAATAACTTTGCCTGCCCAAAACCGCTCGTTGTCCATTCAATTTCAGCAAGCGTTTCCACACAAAATTTTGGGTTGGGAAGAAACTTTTCAAGAAAGAGGCAAACCTGTTCAGACCAAAGCCATACTGGATAAAACGATTGTCACCGATTATTGGACAAAAAACAAAAATGAATTCTTGTACTTAAGGGATTCGCTAGGACTGTCACGCAAAAATTATTGAACATGATTTCATTGCAACGCACAAAATTTTCAATGGCCAGAGGTACCACTTACCTAAACTGCGCTTACATGTCGCCACTTCTTAAAAGTGTAGAGCGGGCAGGAATAAAAGGCATGCTGCGCAAGCGAAGTCCATTTCAGGTAACGCCTCAAGATTTTTTCACCGAAACAGAAACCCTGCGAAAAGAATATGCGAAGCTCATCCACGTAAGCAACCCAAAGCAAATTGCACTCATTCCTTCCGTTTCTTACGGAATGGCCAACGTGGTCAATAATCTGATGGCGCAACCAGGGCAAAACATCATTGTTGCCGAAGAGCAATTTCCGAGTAACTACTATCCATGGCACCGGACCTGCAAAGAGCATCATTTAAAATTGAAAGTAGTGTCGGCTCCAATAGTGGCAGGTAGGGGCAGAGTTTGGAACGAACGTATTCTAGATTCCATTGATAGCCAAACAAAAGCGGTAGCGCTTGGGCATGTGCATTGGGCAGATGGAACGTTGTTTGATTTAGAGGAGATCCGTAGGCGAACCAGAGAAGTGGGCGCTCTATTGGTCATTGACGGTACACAATCCGTTGGTGCGTTGCCATTTGATGTTTCAAAAATTCAGCCCGATGCGCTTATCTGTGGGGGTTACAAATGGCTGATGGGCCCTTATTCGCTTGGCCTTGCTTACTATGGCGAACATTTTAATGACGGCAAACCACTAGAGGAGAATTGGATCAACCGCTTGAATAGCGAGAACTTTGCCGGATTGGTGAATTATCAAAACAATTATCAACCGGGCGCACTTCGCTATGAAGTTGGTGAGCATAGTAATTTTGTTTTAGTGCCCATGTTATTGACAGCCATCAAGCAGGTTAATCAATGGAAACCCGAAAATATCCAAAAGTACTGTCAAAAAATTTCCACAAAGGCTATTGCCCAATTGCGTGATGCAGATTTTTGGATTGAGGATGAGGTCTTTCGCGGCAAGCATTTGTTTGGCATTCGCATTCCCAAAAAAATTGATCTAACCGAAGTAAAATTAAAATTACAAAACGCCAAAATTTCTGTTTCGATTAGAGGAAATGCCATTCGTGTATCTCCGCATGTTTACAATACAGAAGCCGAGATGTTGAAATTGGTAAAAGTTCTCCTTAGCTGACAGGCTTCTTCTCTTTCCATCGTGCGTGTGACCACAGCCAGTTAGCGGGCAACTCTTGAATGGATTTTTCTAAGCTCGCCACATACTTATCAACCACTTCTTCGCTTCCTTTTTCAAAAGGAGGTGAGACCAATGGAATCAATCGGGCCTGGTAGTACCCTCGTTTTATTTTTTTTGACTCTACATAAAAGGCAGGGTATTGAGTGAGTGTTGTTAGCTGACCCACGCCTCTAAAGAAGGCTGTATCTTGCGATAGAAAAGTTGTCCAATAACGTTTTTCAAAAGTGGGGAACTGATCCACCACAATAGCGATAGCGCGCAAAATACTTTTACGTTTGATTGCCTCCCTTGCCGTGCTTTGCCTTTCGATTGGATACGCGCCAAAGCGGGTCCGAACGACTGTGCTAAATCGATCAAACAGTTCACTAGTTTGTTTTTGGTAAATGAAATCAATGGGCAAGGGCAAATTAATGCTGGAAGAAGTTACCAACCACTCCCAATTAAATTGATGCGAAGCAAGCAGGATGACCGATTGCTGTTGGTCACGGTACGGGTTGAGCAAATCACCATTTAGGTAGGGCATTCGTTTACTTAAATCTTCTTTGCTTATGGTGAGTAGCTTGAGAGTTTCTACCCCATAATCACACAAGTTGGCGTAAAATTGTTTTTCAATTTTACGAAGTTCCATTTCAGGCTTTTCGGGAAAGGAATTTTTCAAATTGTTCCACACAATGTTTCGCCTGTACTTTAAAACGCGATAACTCACAAAGAACAGAAAGTCAGAAATTCGATAAAGAACCCCAAAGGGCAGGTAGGAAATCAAACGCAAGAAAAGCATGTGTGTAAAATTAATTTCTGGGTTTACTTACTTTTGTCCGAGTTATTACGAATTATGAAAGACAAAGTTGTGATCATAACAGGAGGCTCTTCAGGCATCGGTAAAGCGTTGGCCGAATCTTTTAGCAAAAATGGTTCGCGGGTTTTAATCACGGGCAGAAGCAAAGACGATCTTTTGGTGGCTCAACAAAGTTTAAAAACAAAAGGTTTGGAGGTGGCGATTTTTCAGGCCGATGTAAGCCTAGAAAGCGATAATCGGTTGATGGTGGAGGAGGCACTTCGGTTGTTTGGGCAAATAGACGTGCTGATCAACAATGCAGGCATTTCGATGCGCGCGTTGTTTGAAGAGTTTGATTTAGAAGCTTTTAAAAAAGTAATGGGGATTAATTTTTATGGTGCAGTGTATGCCACCAAACATGCCCTTCCGCACATTCTAAAATCGAAAGGATCTATTGTTGGGATTTCGTCCATCAACGGAAAAAGGTCTTCTCCCGCACGGTCTGCTTATTCCGCTTCCAAGTTTGCTATGGAAGGTTTTTTAGAAGCTTTGCGCACAGAGGTAATGAAGCGTGGCGTGCATGTGTTGGTGGCCAGTCCTGGGTTTACCGCTTCTAACATTCGAAAAAGGTCGCTCACAAAAGATGGCACGCCTCAAGGCGATTCTCCTAGAAAAGAACAAGAGATGATGACTTCAGAAGAAGTGGCCGACCGCATATACAAAGCGGTAGTAAATCGCAAAAGAGATTTAGTGCTCAGTGTTAAAGGCAACTTGGCCGTATGGATCAACAAATGGTGGCCAACCTTGGCAGATAAAATAGTTTATAACGAATTGGCCAAAGAACCTGATTCGCCTTTGAAATGAGCAAATCCAAAACTTCTTTCTTCTGTCAATCCTGTGGCCATGAATCTGCCAAGTGGGTAGGCAAGTGCCCTTCGTGTAATGCATGGAATTCCTTTGTGGAGGAGATTATTTCAACAGAGAAGACTACCAAAAATGATTGGCGCAATGAGGCTGGCAAGACAAAGCTAGATAAACCCCGCAAGCTCGATGAGATTGCCAGCACCACCGAAGCAAGGATTTCAACCGTTGATGAAGAACTCAATCGCGTATTAGGCGGTGGCATTGTGTATGGATCGCTGGTGTTGATTGGCGGGGAACCCGGTATAGGCAAGTCTACTCTGATGCTTCAAGTCGCTTTATCGTTAACTCGATTAAAAGTACTGTATGTTTCAGGTGAAGAGAGCGATCAACAAATAAAAATGCGTGCCGAGCGACTGCAGCCAACACTAAAATCGAAGCAAGACAATTTTTACATTATTACCGAAACAAATACCCGCAATATTTTTTTGGCGGTGGAGGAGTTGCTTCCCCAGCTTCTCATCATCGACTCCATTCAAACACTTCATTCCAACCAACTAGACTCTGTGGCGGGCAGCGTTGGGCAAGTCCGACAATGTGCTGCTGAGTTAATGCGCTTTGCCAAGGAAACGAACACGCCCGTATTTTTAGTAGGGCACATTACTAAAGACGGCATGCTAGCTGGCCCCAAAGTATTGGAGCACATGGTGGATACGGTATTGCAATTTGAAGGAGACAGGCATTTGGCTTACCGCATTTTGCGAACCACCAAAAATCGCTTTGGTTCCACATCTGAAATCGGTATTTATGAAATGTTGGGAAGTGGCCTTCGACAAGTTTCCAACCCATCTGAGATTTTGATTTCGCAAAAAGATGGAAACCTTAGTGGTGCCACCATTGGCGCGACCATCGAGGGCAATCGACCTTTGTTGATCGAGATTCAATCGTTGGTGAGCCCGGCATCGTATGGCACTCCACAGCGTACACCTACTGGCTTCGATCAAAAGCGACTGAACATGTTATTGGCGGTGTTGGAAAAGCGATGCGGCTTTCGCATGGGCACGCAAGATGTTTTTCTGAACATGGCCGGAGGCATTAGTGTAGAAGATCCAGCCATTGATTTAGCGATCTGTATTTCCATCATTTCATCGATGGAAGAAATTCCAGTATCCGATAAAATTTGTTTTGCTGCCGAAATCGGCTTGGGCGGAGAATTGCGTGCCGTGAATCGAATAGATCAACGCATTTCCGAAGCGGAGAAATTGGGCTTTACCCAAATTTATGTTTCTAAGTTCAGTCAAAAATCGATCGATCTTAAGAAAACCAAAATTGATGTGAAGGCTTTTGGCAAACTGACGGAGGTATTCAAGGATTTGTTTGGTCGTTAAGACTTAAACATTCAACCCATTTTCCCCAGTCAAACAAAATAATGCTACCTTCGCTAACCTTCACCTAAACCTTACAGGTATGCGTAAACCTATCGTACTCTTATGGATTGCCATTTTTGTTGCCAGCTGTCAGCCAACGAAAAAAGAAACTCCTCCAAAAGGCGCTTCCGATTACGCCAGCTTGGTCAACTTGTTTAAAGAATGGCGGGCATTTGAAACCCCACCTATGCGTGATGGAGCACCGGATTATACAGCAACCACGTTTGAGCAGCGAATGCCAGCATTTAAAAAGCTGCAAGAGAAACTTTTGGCGATGGACACCGCGCGTTGGCCAATTGAGCATCGGGTAGATTGGCACTTGGTGTGGGCAGAGATGAATGGTTTTGACTTTAACCATCGAGTGTTGCAACCGTGGGTGCGCGACCCAGCTTATTATGCTACCGTAAAAACAGAACGCAGCGATGTGCCAGCGCACGAAGGGCCTACGCACCATAAAACACTTGAGCTATGGACGTATCAATTTCCATTGTCACCAGAAGCCAAAACAAAGCTGATACAAGAATTAGGTATCATTGTCCCACTTAATGCGCAAGCCAAAATTAATCTCACAGGCAATGCAAAGGATTTGTGGATTGCGGGCATCCGCGATATAAAAACACAAAGTGAAGACCTCGCCACCATTTTACAAAAGCAAGGTGCAAATGAGCACAGTGATTTGGTTGCCGCTGTTAACGCAGCCATTCAATCGACCGATGAATTGGCAAGTTGGTTAGAAAAGGAAGCTGCATCTAAAACGGGATCTTCTGGCATCGGTAAAGAAAACTACACGTGGTATTTGCAAAATGTGCATTTGGTGCCGATGACATGGGAGGACGAAGTGCTCTTGCTTAAACGTGAATTAGTTCGTGCATGGACTGGGTTAAAGTTAGAAGAACACCGAAATCGGAAACTTCCACTACTCACGTCTGCCGAAACACCCGAAGCCTTTGCAGCATTGACGGAACGTGCTGCCAAAAGCCTAATGAATTTTTTGGAGAAAGACGAAATCTTGACCGTGAAAGATTATTTTGAACCCGCTTTGCGCGAACACTTGGGAAGTTTTGTTCCTGCTGAAAAGCGAAACTTTTTTGTCATTGGCCTGCACCACGATCCACGACCGTTGTATTCGCACTTTTATCATTGGTTTGAATTGGCACGCATGGATCGGGAGCCGAATAAAAGCGAAATACGGAAAGGACCTTTGCTTTACAATATTTTTGACACACGCAATGAAGGCACTGCCACTGCGGTGGAAGAAATGTTTATGCAAGCGGGCTTGTACAACGATGATCCACGTGTGAAAGAAATTGTGTACATCATGATTGCACAACGGGCGGCCCGCGGGTTGGGTTCTTTGTATGCGCATGCCAATCAGTTGACCATGGAGGAGGCTGGCAAAATTCACTCGGAGTACACACCTCGTGGTTGGATGAAGACCGAGAAAAAACTGCTTTTGTTTGAACAACATTTATATATGAGGCAACCCGGGTATGGAAGCAGCTACATCACCGGAAAATATTTATTGGAAACCGCAATGGCCGATTTTGCCAAGATGAAAGAAAGCAAGAATGAAGAATTCAAAATCAAAGACTTTTTAGATCAAGTCAATGCCAATGATTGCATTCCGATTTCGTTGATCAATTGGCAAATGACAGGGAACGAAAAGGCTTTGACGGGTGAGATGAAGTAGTATTGGGTTGAAACCATAATCTAAAAAATATGAAAAAGCTTGCCCTTTTCTTTTGGTTAGTCGCCCCGCTCATGGGTCAATCACAAAAAATCATGCTTCGTTCTATTACTGAAGTCATGATTTAGACTGAACAACCTATTTCAAATTAATAGATTTTTGAGGTTTTACTTACACGCCCTTGTTCGCCTTAGGGGCAACCCCTATTTTTGAACCCTTTACCTAAATGCAAATCCTAAACTCAATCCTCTCTTGGGTCATGAAGAAGCGTATCCATCAAATGGAGCTTTTCATGAAATACCCCCACGATGTGCAAGATGAGGTGCTTAAAAAGCTCTTAACCGCGGGCAGATATTCTGAGTTTGGTCAAAAATATGCCTTTGACGATTTGCTCAACTATGAAGATTATAAGAAGCGGGTACCTATCCATACTTACGAACAACTCTTTCCTTATATCGAACGGCTGCTTAGGGGTGAGCAAAACATTCTTTGGCCAAATGAAGTAAAATGGTTTGCCAAATCAAGTGGCACTACCAATGCACGTAGCAAATTTATTCCGGTAACCAAAGACGCCCTAGAGGAGAGCCATTTCAAAGGAGGCAAAGATTTACTTTCTATTTTCATCAATAATTATCCCGATACAAAAATCTTTAGCGGCAAAGGTTTGGCCATTGGCGGCAGCTATCGGGTAAATGAGTTTGACCCAACTAATTCATCCAATTATGGAGATGTATCGGCAGTGATCATGCAAAACCTGCCTCCGTGGGCGGAGTTCATTCGCACCCCCAGTTTGGAGGTAGCCTTGATGGACAATTGGGAGGAGAAAATTGAGAAGCTTGCTAACGAAACCACCAAAGTAGATGTTACACAGATAGCGGGTGTACCTACTTGGACCGTGCTGCTACTGCAATACATTATGGAGCGGGAAAAGAAAAATTCTGTGTTGGAGGTTTGGCCAAACCTAGAAGTTTTCTTTCATGGAGCAGTATCGTTTGCCCCTTACAAAAAGCTTTTCAAAACACTGATTCCCTCTGCGCAGATGAAATACTGGGAGACCTTCAATGCAAGCGAAGGTTTCTTTGGAATCCAGGCGGAAAAAGATTCAGAAGATTTGTTGTTGATGTTGGATTATGGTGTCTTCTATGAATTTATTCCCATGGAAGAATTTGACAAAGAATATCCAGATGCGATTGGTCTGCAAGATGTAGAAGTAGGCAAAAACTATGCGATGGTGATCTCCACCAATGCAGGGCTGTGGCGATACAACATTGGGGATACTATAAAATTTACCAGCGTTGCTCCTTACAAAATCCGGATATCTGGCCGAACCAAACATTTTATAAATGCATTTGGGGAAGAAGTGATTATTGAAAATGCAGACACTGCCATCACCACGGCTTGCGACCAAACAGGGGCGGTGATTGATAATTTTACAGCCGCTCCTATTTTCTTAGAAAAATCCAAACGAGGAGGGCACGAGTGGATCATTGAATTCAAATCGCAGCCAAACGACTTCAATCGATTTGTACATGTATTGGACGATACCCTGCGCAAAATCAACTCAGACTATGATGCTAAGCGGGCCCATGATATTGCACTGATAGCACCAACTGTGCACAGCGTAAGCGAAGGCACTTTTTACAATTGGATGAAGAAACGTGGCAAACTAGGTGGGCAAAACAAAGTGCCACGGCTCAGCAACTCACGCGAGTATGTAGAAGAAATATTGGCGATGTTGGCCGAAAAGTAGGCTAATCTTTAGAGGCTACTTGTATTTCTTCAAGACAAGTAATTTTTACTACATCGCCCACCATGCAAATGCTAGCTTCGTTTTTTAAAATTTCATAACCAATTTTTACTTGCTTGCCGTCTGCAAACTCAAAATTAAAAAGCGGATTTTCGGTTACTTCTTTTGGCAACGGTGGAGTTCCGCAATAGTAAAGTATCTGAGGTTCTAGCCGTTTTCCGTCTGCCAATTCAAATACAAAGCCACAGCCATCTAAACCGCGCAAATCACGAACGGTAGCCAATGTACTGCAGGCAGCATTGCTTTTCTTAACCTCCTCTTTACTGCACGCAGCAAGGCTAAAAACAATTACAGAAAGAAATAGTACTTTTTTCATCGGTTGAGATTTTCATTTTAGTCACTCAATGCAAAGAAAAGGTTGGAAGTAGATTATCTAAATTTTGAATCGATGATCAAATCCATGTTTCGGCCTTTGAAGTCAAACGAATGACCCACAAAAGATCCAAAACTAGGTTCAGAAGCAGCAACTCTACCACCATTGATAATATTATTGATGGCAAGACTTAATAGTTTTTCGTTTACATCCCCTATCGGGTATTGTGCTCCATTATCTAAGTCAAGAATATTTGGTGTAAATCCTGTTGAATAATCGGATTGATCAAGGCTATTGAATGACTTGACAACAATGGGCTGCATGCCCCATGTATTTTTAGGATCACTTTTTTCATAGATCGAAATGGAGCCAACATTTTTTCCATAGGTTTTATTTCCGATTATGAAAACCTCCATATATGGTTTGAGTCCGTTGATGAGCAACTCGCTGGCAGAAGCGGTTCGTGCACTTGTTAAAACATAAACCCGGTTTCGTGTAAGCAAAGAACTTACATTTTGGGTTTTGTTGGTAAACTTCGTCAACAGGAAATTGGCACCAAGCGTAGGGTCATTTAGAATTTGTTGTTTTAAGTTCGCGTTATATTCACGTTTTGCAAAAACCTTGGTGTTATCTACACTTTTACCAATAAGGCTGGCCAAGTTAACCGTAGCCGCTTCTGCACCCCCGCTATTGAAGCGAAGATCGATTACCAAATCTGTAATTCCAGCAGATTTAAAGCGATCAAACACTGCATCCATTTCATCATTATATTGTGAGCTGGTAGAAGAAGGACCAGTGGCAAACAATGTGTAGACGTAGTATCCAATTTTTCGGTTGTTGACAGAAATTACTTTATCTAGAAAATTCGGATTCTCAGAATATTCTACGGTGGTAATAGAAATGGTTTTGGAAGCACCAATAGTATTAGAAACAAAATTGTAAGGTCGATACGTTATTGAATGGTTTTCGCTGATTTGTTGGAGCAGAGTTTGATAATTACTTGCTGTAAGCTGCGTATTATTGATTTGATCGATCACGTCCCCCCTCTTTAGACCAACTGCTTCCGCAGGAGATGATTTTTTTATATAAAGAACCTGGGCCACCAGATTGACTTGTGTGTTGTCAGCATAATAAAGAGCAAATTCGTAACCAGCTTCTTTATTGATGCCTTGCAAAGAATTTAAAAGGTCTTGATAATTTTCTTGAATCCATGAAAACTTGTCATCGGGTTTGTTAAGGAGAGATTTAAAAAACGATTCAGGGTCTAAATTTTTGTTAGGCGAAGCAGGTAGTTTGTCGGTCCAATAATATGCTTCCTTCATATTGCTAATGATCCACGAGTTCACATAGTCATTTGGATTAGTAGGCTGCGGGTCATCCTTTTTGCACGACTGCAAAACAGTAACGCTAACCAAAATAAAGACTGCCAAGACGGCTTTTAAAATTTGATTTATGTTCATACTCAATTTTTATTCAGGGTTATTACGTGATGGGTTTGTTGTATTACAAAACGTTTTTCTACAAATCTCTTTTTTCGAATAACGACTTCTTCTCCAATGCCTAAGGATGGTAAAAAAAAGCTACCACAATCGTTCGTTAAAGTTAATACGGTTCCGTGGCTATTAATAACCTCTGCATTTTTTATTTTTTTTCCTTTTCTATCCACTACCTCACCATAAACTGGAATTTTACCATCGCCACTGATGATGTAAATGCCGCTGGCCGCTTTCGCACCTAGTAGATCAATAGCCTTTTTTCCTTGAATAAAATCAATTCGATCAAACTTGTTGAGGCTTACAGAATCAGTAACGGGTATTCCGTTCAACAATACAATTGGTTTGGTTGTTTTGGCGGAATCAGGTCGTTGTGAAAAGGCACATGTGGCGATAAACAGAATCAAAACGGTAAAGTGTAGGCTTTTCATAAATTCAAATGTTGATTTAATGGATTGAATCAATTTTTAAGCCAGTTGCTTATTTAGGTCTATATTTTGAGTCAGTAAAAATCTGTTGCGCATTGGCTTGCTTCATCAATCTTTGAAGGCTAAGTGTTTCAGAGTTTTGACTCGCATACTTATTAACAATTTGCCACCCCACCCACACACCAATCCTACCCGGACACTGGTCGCTCACCTCTACGGTCTTGGGTCGCTCATCAATGTATTTTTGTTTAATGTTCTTAGCAGTTTTAAAAAACACTTCTTTGTCGATAAAATGTTTCCAAATCACATCTTGGTTTTCACGCGCGCCTTCTATTTCTGTTTTTGTGTAACCTATAAAGATACTATCGGCTACACACGGAAGCATGTGTTTGGCAAAGTAGTACGCTTTTCCATAGGCAACCATATCGGCCAACACGGTTTTGTCATTTGGGTCAACCTCGTTTACTCGGCCATCTATTCCGTATAAAAGCATAGCTGAAGGCACAACAAAATTTTGGGTATATCTTCGCTGCATGTACTTGTGCATATCGGGTTTGTATTTTGCGTTAGCCCCCAAATAGTAATCGAGCCCTACAATAAGAAGGGTATCGCTAACAAACAAATCGCTTTCTAAACCGGTAATGACAGTTTGTATTTTTGGGATTTTAAAATCAGGATAATAGTAACGAAGGTTGGTAAAAGCCAACTCAAATTCTTTTTTTAATTCTTCGCCATTGCCAAACACACGCTTCGTTTCCATTCGAAGCGAATCGAACGATGGATTGTGAAAAACGGTAAACAGTCGATTGATAAATAATGAATCGTTTGGATAGGCGGCTCGATTGAAAAATACATCGCGCAAAGCAACATGACGCGAAAAGAAATCCACCAATTGTTGTTTTGAGCTGAAAGCAAAAAGAGAGTCTTCGAGCGATTCAAATGCTACCGTAACTTTCTGCGAAGCTGGCGGCTGAAACACACATTCTTCCGTGTCTGTTTTGCACGACCACATCACGATACCTAGTAAAGAAGCAAAAAGGAATTTCTTCATGTTTATGTATATAGGATAGAACGAGCTTGAAGATATGAAATTGTTATACAGACACGGCACTTCATAAATTACTATTACTTTTACAAAAATATCATTTCATTTTGAAGAACCTCAAACACGTTGCTGTCGCAGGAAATATCGGCTCTGGCAAAACAACCTTAACCGCAAAATTAGCAAAACACTATGGTTGGACACCTTTGTATGAATCGGTAGACCATAATCCCTACCTGCGCGATTTTTATGACGACATGACCCGTTGGGCATTTCACTTACAGATTTATTTTTTGAACAGTCGGTTTAATCAAGTGCGCCAAATCCGCGAAAGCGAAAAAGCCATTGTGCAAGACAGAACCATTTACGAGGATGCAAATATATTTGCCGCCAACCTGCACAAAAGTGGCCACATCAACGACCGCGACTACCAAAGCTACCTCGACATCTACCATTCGATGATAAACTTTGTGCAGCCACCCGACTTGCTTATCTATCTAAAGGCAGATATCCCAAAACTGGTTCAGCAAATACAAAAACGAAACCGCGATTTTGAGTTCAACATTAAGTTGGATTACTTAAAAACACTGAACGAACATTACGAAAATTGGATTCGAAACTACAAGCAAGGCAAGCTGATGATTGTAGATGTGAACAAAATGGATTTTGTCGAGAACATCGAAGACTTTGCTTATATCATTGGAAGAATTGACTTGGAAGTAAACAGTTTGTTTAGCTAGGCATCAGGCCGCCCTAGTGTGCGCTAACATCGGTCAGAGGCCTCTATGAAATTTACTTTTTAAATCCAAGCAACTTAGGCGCATACCACAGTAACGGCAAGCCGAACACGGCCATCATAGCATAGGCCATCAGCTCATATCCTTTTGCTACCAAATCGATAATGCCTACTTGGGCCAGTAGCAAAGAAGCAATCAATGCCACGGATGAAATCAACGCTTTGGAAATCTTTTTTAACGGTTCTTTTTTTTGCTCCGCCATTTCCATTTCAATGCGACTGATGAACGCGTGTATCATACCCGTAGCCGTTTCCACCAGCGTCCAGCCCACTACAATTCCAAAGACTACGATCAACGATGGGTGGAACGATTTTAAAATCTCGAGCCACGGCACGGTAGCGGCCAACACGCTTGCATCGGGGTAGTAGCCAAGAATGGCGAAGTAAGTCAAAAACCATGGGATGGTCATAAGTAAACCTGCGATAACCCCAGCAGCTACACTTTCGCGCCTTGTGTAAATTTCTTTGAAGGTGAAAAACGAAGCCGGGTAGACCGCCAAGTTGTAGCCCACATACAACAAGCCTGTCCAAAGCAGCAAACCAAAATTTGGTGCGATGGCTTGATAGCTGGTATCCCATTGAGTAAAAACTTTAATAATGGCATCGCCTTTTGCAGAAAAAACAACCACTGCAAACAATATGTAAGCAGCAAAAAGAGCTATCGTTCCCAGTGTTTCCAACTTCGCTATCACTTCTTCGCCCTTGTAGTTAAGGAAGCCCACGAGCACAATGATGATCAATACACCCACCCATCGGTTGAAGCCCACGGTGCTATGCAATATTTCTCCCGCGGCTGAAGCCATTACTGCTATAATCAGGATCGCCAGAAGTAGATAGACGATTTCGTAAGCAATCCATCCTGGGCCAATCATTTTTTTCAGCATCGATTTGTAGTCATACACGTGCCACAATCGGCTTGCCTCCATCGCTAAAATGGACATTAAACTAAAGCCCAAAAAGATGGCAAGGCCACTTACCCAACCGCTGGCTCCAAACTTTGCACCGTACTCTACAATCTCACGGCCAGTCGCATACCCACCACCAATCAACACCGATTGTAGAATGATGCCAAGGAGAAAAATTCGTTTGAGGTAAGATGAGGTCATGGGGAAATCTAAAACTTGCCTCGACAAGATAGATAACATCACGAAGGAGTAAAAAGAAAAGTTTACTAACTTTGATGATGTTATGACACCGACTATTCAAAACAGAAAATATACTGAGCAAGAATATTTGGAGCTTGAGCGAAAAGCCGAGTATAAAAGCGAATTCTTTGGAGGAGAGATATTTGCGATGGCAGGCAGTACCAATCCACACAATATTATTTCAGGTAACTTCTATGCTTTTTTACATAACCTTTCGAAAGGAAAGGGTTGTAGGCCATACGGTTCCGATATGCGGGTGCATACTCCAGTCAATTCATTGTACGCTTATCCTGATATTAGTGTAGTGTGTGGTGAAAAAAAATTTTTAGACAATGGATTCGATACGTTGTTGAATCCGATATTCATTTGTGAAGTACTTTCAAAATCTACGGCCGATTATGATACCGGTGGAAAATTCATGAGATATCGCTCAATTGAATCGCTCAAAGAATACTGGGTAATCTCTTCATTAGAATATCGACTTCAAAAATTTGTGAAGCAACCTAATGGTAGTTGGTTGCTATCAGAAACAACCAATGTAAACGATACAGTATTGATGGAATCCCTAAATGCAGAAGTATCTCTAAAAGAAATTTATTTTGAAGTTTCTCTTTAAGCCATTTACCCTAATGATGCTTCACATAATTTTCCCATTTTTCCATCACGTCTTTAAAATCGTTTGGTAACTCAGAATCAAACTGAAGAAATTTGTTTGTAGCCGGATGTAGGAAGCCCAATGTTTTGGCATGCAACGCTTGGCGCGGAATGATCTTAAAGCAATTATCCACAAACTGTTTGTATTTGCTGAACACGGTGCCCTTTAATACTTCATTACCGCCATACGTGGCATCATTAAAAATGGTGTGACCAATAAATTTCATATGTGCCCGTATCTGGTGCGTGCGACCTGTTTCCAATTTGCACTCGATGAGAGACACATAGCGCAAATCTTTCAGCACCTTGTAATGTGTAATGGCTGTTCGCCCAAAATCCCCTTCCGGAAAAGCAACCGTTATTCTTCTGTCTTTTAAACTGCGACCTACGTTTACATTAATTGTGCCTTGTTGTGGTTCAGGAATACCCCACACAATGGCGTTGTATGTTCGTTCGATGCTGTGGTCAAAAAATTGTTTGGCTAATGAATTCATCGCCACTTCGGTTTTGGCAATCACCAATAAACCCGAAGTATCTTTATCGATGCGGTGAACTAACCCCGGGCGGCCTTCGTTGCCTTTCATCTCAGGCAAGTTTTGAAAGTGGTACGTGAGTGCGTTCACCAATGTGCCACTCCAATTTTGATAGGCGGGGTGCACCACCATCCCCGGTTCTTTGTTTACCACCAACACATGTTCGTCTTCAAAAACAATATTGAGCGGGATGTTTTCAGGTTTTACATCCGTGTCGCGGGGAGGCTCCGGCAACGAAACTGTAATTACATCGTGCGGATGGATTTTGTGATTGGGTTTGATGGTTACATCGTTTACTTTCACAAAACCGTCACGTATGCCGTTTTGAATTTTCGAGCGTGTGACATTCGGCAACCGATCCATCAAAAACTTATCAATGCGGAGCAAGCTCTGGCCGGCATCGGCTACAATGCGGTGGTGTTCGAAGAGACCGTCTTCGTTATCGTCTAGTTCGTCTTCTTGCATCATGCTTGCTTTTTGTCTTTCAAAATATCGTTGATGATGCTATTGAAGATGGACATAATTAAACTGAAGGCCAGTGCCCACCAAAACCCATTCACTGAAAAACCCGGTACAAAGTAATCGGCCATTAAAATGATAATGGCATTGATCACCAATAAGAATAGACCAAGCGTGACAACGGTAATGGGAATTGTCAGTACAATTAAAATTGGTTTGATGATGATGTTGGCGATGGAAAGAACCAATGCCGTGAGTAAAGCAGTTTCGTAATTTTTTACCTCTACACCTGGCAGCAAGTACGCTGTGAGCAAGACGGCTACACCGTTGAGAAGAAAACGAACGAGGAGATTAATCATAGATTATTTTTTAGGAAAGTAGCGATACATTTCCTTACGATTTAGTACTCTTGAAAAGATAATTTCATCTTTGATTAAATAGAACCCAACTCGGTAATGCCCAATTCTAATTCGATAGGCATTTTTAGCAGCTTCCATTTTGGAAGCATTTATTTTAGAAAGTGAATCAGCCCATTGAACTGTACTAATTAGATTTTTTAATTTTTGTTGAATCTCGGTGGGCAGTTTTTTGGCGTCTTTTTCAAAAATTCTTTCAAAAGAAACCTTCATTTGCCCAAGCCTTCTATAAATTTTTTGGCCTCTTCCTCTGAAAGACGACCATATTTTTTACCTTCTTCCATGGCCTTGCTTAACGCTCCATCTTCGTCTTGCTCTGATAAAATCTCAACTTCAATTTTCAATTCTTTGATGAGAGCCTGAACGGCTTTTTCCTGTTCTTCGTTTATGTTAAGAATATAGGTTTTCATGCAGTAAAGATAATGAATTGATGCTACTTTTTAGTTTAACTTTGTTAGGATGTACGCAATTGTAGATATTGAAACCACGGGTGGCTATGCCGATAATCATCGCATTACCGAAATAGCCATTTACCACTACGATGGGCTTCAAATCAAAAATGTATTTCACAGCTTGTTGAACCCCGGGCGCAAAGTGCCGCAATTTATTACCGGCCTTACGGGAATCACTTCCAAAATGGTGGAAGAGGCACCCGAGTTTTCTGAAATGGCCGATGAAATTTTTTCGCACCTCAAAGACCGTGTGTTTGTAGCCCATAATGCACATTTCGACTACAGTTTCATCAAAAAGGAATTTGAAACGATTGGTGTTAACTGGCAGACAAAAAAACTTTGCACGGTTCGCTTGGCGCGAAAAATTATTCCGGGGTTGGAATCGTACAGTTTGGGGCGATTGGCAGAAAGCCTTGGGATCAAAATTCCCGACCGCCATCGGGCGGGAGGCGATGCACAAGCTACCGCCAAAATTTTTGATGTTTTGGTGAAGCGTGACAATTCAGGTGTTATTACCAAAGCACTCAAACGAAATTCAGGTGAGACAATTCTACCACCCAATCTTGCCAAAGAAGAATTTGACCGACTTCCCGCCAAGGCAGGTGTTTATTATTTTTTGGATGGGCGCGGCCAAGTAATTTACGTGGGCAAAGCACTCAACATCAAAAAGCGGATTGCCGGCCATTTTACAGGCGAAGCACGCGAATGGAACCGATCAAACATCCGCAACGAAATTCACCACATCACCTACGAGCTAACCGGCAGCGAATTGATTGCGTTGATTTTAGAATCACAAGAGATCAGGAGGCTGTGGCCCAAGTACAACCTAGCCCAAAAATATAAAACAGAAGAATGGGGTGTGTATGATTATGAAGATCGCAACGGCTATTTGCGTTTTTGTGTAAACGTGGTGAGCAGAGGAACCAAGCCGTTGATCACCTTTAGCAGCAAAGGAGATGCATGGAATTTTATGTGGGAAAAAGTAAAAGAGTACGATCTCTGTCCCAAGTACAGCGGCCTGCAATTGGCAAAAGGCTTATGCTTCAGCCATCAATCGGGTTCGTGCAAAGGCGCGTGCCAAGGTGTGGAATCAGCCAAGAAGTACAACAAACGCGCACAAAAAGCAGTGGATTCTTTTTTTGAAGAAGGTGAATCGGTGGCAATTATCGGGCAGGGAAGAAAAGTGGAGGAGAAATCGTTGGTGTTGATTGAGAACGGAAGTTATGTGGGGTTTGGTTTTGTGCCGAAAGAAGAATCCATCGGCTCGTTTGAGTCAGCTCGTAATTTTATTAAACCAAGCAAGGAAAATAAAGTGGTCCAGAATTTGGTGAACTCGTATTTGCTCAATCCGCGAGGGGCGGAGGTGGTGGTGTTTTAGTTGAGAAAGAAAAAGCATTACGTTATAGTGAAAACGCGCCTTTACAATCACAAGAACTTGGTGGGGTTTTGTGCCATGCACACGATATACCAATCGATGTTCACCAGAGATTCTTCTAGACCAGTATCCTGCTAAATTTCCGCGTAGAGGTTCCGGTTTTCCAATGCCTTTAAACGCGTCTCTTTTTATTTCTTTAATCAAATCATTTATTTTGTCCAAAATTTCTTGATCACTGTCATACCAAAACAAATAGTCATCCCAGCCATTTGGTGTAAACTCTATACTCATTCAATGAACTTTGGCCTTTGTACTAGTTAGTTATTCTCGATTTTTGTTTTTTATCTGATGTTAACCTAACCTTAAGTCCTCTACGGACAGCCTTCCCAGCTTTGTCTTGTTTAATACTTTCCAATAAATGATTCGCGTTGGCAGGCGTAGAAAGTAGATGTGCGGTCTCTTCCATTGAATTGAATTGTGCAAGGGTGAGCACTACAAAGTCCTTCTTCTTTGCACCAGATAGTATCAAGATGTCTTGGTCTATTTCTAGTTGATGCAGATGTCCTTTCATCTTCTTCCTAAAATCAGTAACCGTTGTTGTTTTCACGTTATTTGGAATTTTAGCAAATGTACGTGATTGCGTACGTTTTTCCATATCAAAACAAACTCAAACTGCCTCCCTTTTGAAACTTTGTCAAATCATAAACGGGCATTGATCGGTCAGCAAAATATTTTTTCTTCGATGCTTTGAAGAGTTGATGAATGGCATCGGCAATATTGCCTTCGCCACGCATGCGCCTGCCAAAGTTAGAGTCGTTTACATTGCCACCATGCATGGAACAGATTTGGTTCCACACCTTTTCAAACCGGTCCGGAAAATTCTTTCTCAACCAGTCTTCAAAAATCGGCCCGATAGAACCATTTAACCGGACGACTGTCATGCCTGCATTGCATGCGCCATGGTCGGCAGCGGCTTTTAATACTTCAGGAATTTCATGGTGGTTCAATCCTGGAATAATCGGTGCATTCATAATCCCAACGGGCACGTTCGCCTTGGCCAGTGCTTCTACTGTTTTCAATCGCTTAATGGAACTTGCTGTGCGAGGTTCCATTGCTCTTCGTAAATCTTCGTCCAACGTGGTGATGGAAATATAAACATGAACCAAATTGTCGGCAGCCAAGTCTTGTAGCAAATCCAAATCGCGCAACACCAAACTGTTTTTAGAAATAATGCTCACCGGATGCCGATAGTTGGCCAGCACCTTCAACATCTTTCGCGTAATCTCAAACTTTTTTTCTTGAGGCTGGTAGCAATCTGTATTACCGCTGAGCATGATCGGTACTGCATTCCAAGTGGGCTTCATCAGTTCTTTTTCTAAAAGCTGAGGCGCATTTCTCTTCACAATGATTTTACTTTCAAAATCCAATCCTGCGCTGAACCCATAATACTCATGTGTGTTTCTGGCATAACAGTAAATGCAACCATGTTCGCAGCCCTGGTAAGGATTCATGGAATAGCCAAAACCCAAATCAGGGCTATCTACTCTGTTCAAAATCTTCTTGGCATTTTCTTGAAAGATTTGAGTGGCCGGGTTTTCCAGCAATGGCTCATCAAGCCCCTCTATATGCTCCATTACATATTGAGCTTTTAAAAACTTATTCTCGATTTTAATTTGTGCCCCTCGACCTTTAAAGTAATCTTGCTCCATAGTTCAATATTACTAAATAAATTAGTATTACTAAATTTTTTGTGAAAGAACTTTCGTATCAGCAAACATCTATTCAAGAAATCATATTGCCAGGATCGAGTGCGAAGCTGTTGGTAAAGCGCGAAGACTTGAATCACCCGTTCGTTTCGGGCAACAAGTGGTGGAAGCTTAAGTACAATTTAGAAGAAGCCGTCCGGTTCGGTCACCAAACATTACTGACTTTCGGTGGGGCGTACTCGAACCATATTTTTGCCACCGCTGCCGCGGGAAAAGAACTGGGTTTGAAAACCATTGGCGTGATCCGTGGGGAAGAAACTCTTCCGTTAAATCACACCCTCACATTCGCGGAAAGCTGCGGAATGGAATTGCACTACATCTCTCGCGAAGAGTACAGAAAGAAAACAGAGCCTGATTTCATTCAACAGCTTCAAAACTTATTTGGCAATTTTTATTTGATCCCGGAAGGAGGAACAAATGAATTGGCCGTTAAAGGCGGCACAGAATGGGCAGTAATGCTAGAGCAAGAAACAGATTTTGATTACGTGTGTCTGCCTGTGGGCACCGGTGGCACAGTGGCTGGGATTATCAATGGATTAAGTCCCATTAAAAAAGTAATTGGATTTCCAGTGTTAAAAGGAGCAGAATATTTAGAAGGAGAGATTAAAAGTCTCTTACTTCACTCCAAACAAAATTGGTTTCTGAATTACGATTATCACTTTGGCGGGTATGGAAAATTCAATGATGGTCTGCTCCACTTTATTAAGGACGTAAAAGAAAAATACGGGCTTCCGCTGGATAAAATATATACCGCTAAAATGGTTTATGGAGTTTTTGATTTAATAGGGAAGGGCTATTTCCATAAAGGCTCTCGCGTATTGGTAGTACATACAGGAGGGTTGCAGGCAAATTATTTTTAGAGAGTTACCAAAAAGAATAGAAATCTGCGGCAATCTCAGAATCAGTAAAAAGCATCTTCAAAATGCTTGACTTCGGTTTCGCCACCGATGTCTAAAACTGAAACAATATCATACCGCACATTCCCCTTCCAGTTGATTTTATATTGATATTCTACGGCAGCATCCACCACATTCCTAGCTTTCTTGTAATCCACAAAATCTTCAGGGTAGCCAAAGGCAACCGAAGTCCGGTATTTTACTTCCACAAAAACCAACCAATTATTTTTCTTGACAATTAAATCGATTTCATTGTGCTTGTGGCGAAAGTTTCGCTCCACTATTTCGAAGCCTTTGCTCGCTAAGAATTTAGCGGCCAGTTCTTCGCCCTCTTTGCCTTTTTTGATTTTATCGCTCACGAGAAATAATCTACCTTTGAAGATCGAAGATAAAACAAAGAATGAAGAAACTTATAGAGGGATTTACGCTGCAACTAGCCCAAGCACTTAAGATTGGCCAATCGGTAGATTTGGTGCGACCTGGTAGTGATATTCGTAACATTCACATCACGGGCATGGGCGGCTCAGGTATCGGTGCCAACCTAGTAGAGTCCCTCACATTTGGGCGAGTGCCTATTCCGATCACTGTTTCAAAGGGTTATAATATTCCGCAGTTTATAAGTCCGCACACGTTGTTTATCGCGTGCTCCTACTCGGGCGAAACAGAAGAGACGTTGGCCTCCATCCATAAGGCGATGTTGAAGCGTGCCCATATTATTTGCATTACCTCGGGAGGCAAAATGTTGGAACTGGCGAAAGAATACAACTTATTTTGGATTCAAATCCCGGCAGGTTCTAAAAGCCCGCGTGCCAACATTGGTTATTTGATGATTTCATTGATGTATGCTTTGTACCACACCAATTTGATTGGGGCTGCCTTCATGAAAGAAACCGAAAATGCGATTGAATATTTAGATCGTGGCGAGAAAGCAATTCAATCGGAAGCCGAGCTGATCGCCAAAAAACTACGTGGCAAACTTCCCATCATTTATTGTGACGAACGCTTGCGCGCCATGGCCACACGCTTTCAAAATCAAATCAACGAAAATGCCAAGCAACTTGCACATATCAATACCTTTCCGGAAATGAACCACAACGAAATTGTGGGGTGGCAATTTCCTGAAACCGTTTTGCAGCAGGCACAGGTAATTTATTTGTATTCCGACCACGACCATGAGCGCGTGGAAAAGCGAATGGAAATTTGTCGCGACATTTTCGAAAAGAAATCAAACCCTATCATCGACATCGTGGCCGAGGGAGCCTCATTGCTGGAGCAATATTATTACCTCATTCACTTAACGGATTGGATTTCTTATTTCTTGGCACGAGAAAATGGAGTGGATGCAGATTCGGTAGAAGCTGAAGAGTTTATAAAGGGTGAGTTGACAAAAATTAAGTGAACGACCTTCTGAACAAACAAACTCAGTTCATAGACCTTGGTCTCATTGACTATCAACAAGCGTGGGATTATCAAACTGATTTGTTTAACAAAACGCTGGAGATCAAAAAACAAAACCGTGACCTCCCCATTACCCAGCAGCAAGCAACACCCAATCACTTAATTTTTTGTGAGCACCCACATGTATTTACATTGGGAAAAAGTGGAGAAGAAAAAAATCTGCTGGTGGGCAAGAAAGACCTTCCGAAAATCAAAGCAACTTACTACCACATCAATCGAGGAGGAGACATTACCTACCATGGACCTGGGCAACTGGTGGTGTATCCTATTTTAGATCTCGAGAATTTTTTTACCGACATCCATCACTACATGCGATTACTGGAAGAGGCGGTGATTCAAACCTTGGCACACTTTAAAATGGAATCGGGTAGAATTGCAGGCCTTACAGGAGTTTGGATTGGTGAAGGCGATGAAGCCAGAAAAATTTGTGCGTTGGGAGTAAAAACCAGTCGGTGGGTTACCATGCACGGATTGGCTTTTAATATCAACACAGACTTGAATTACTTCAAGCATATTGTGCCATGTGGTATTGATGATAAGGCTGTTACTTCATTGGCGAATGAAGTGGGGCATCAAGTAAAAATGGATGTGGTCAAATCTTTGATGAAAGAAAAAATAGCTTCACTTTTCAATCTCCAGCTTTAGAATGTCTAAAAAAGTGAACTTTAGAATGCTCTTGTTTCTGGTCTTGTTTATCGAAGCCAGTGAGATAAGTTTGGCGCAACAATCCATTGGCAAAAAACAGCAAGGCGTTTGTTTCGTTGGCGGAAAAAAGGAAGTTACGGAAAAAGAAATCGCCCAACTAAAAAAATGCAACGTCACTTGGATTTCGCAAACTCCTTTTGCGTTTCAACGTGATCCCAATGGTTCAGACATTCGAACGAATTTTTCTTCTGATCGGGTTTGGTGGGGGGAATCCGATGAAGGTATTTCAATTACTACCCAGCTCGCTCGCAAGGCAGAAATCCATTCGCTGTTGAAACCGCACCTATGGGTGAGTAAAAGTTGGCCGGGTGAAATAAAAATGAAAAGTGATACTGCTTGGCAACGATGGTTTCGGTTGTATGAAAAATTTATTGTGCACTATGCCGAACTCGCGGAAAAAAATAAAATAGAAATCTTTTGCATTGGCACGGAGCTTCATCAAACGTTGCGAGAAAAAGAATGGAGGGCTATTATCAAGAATGTGCGCAAAGTATATAAAGGCAAATTAACGTATGCCGCCAATTTCAATAAAGAGTTTGAAGAAGTTATGTTTTGGGATGCCCTCGACTACATTGGCATACAAGCGTATTTTCCGTTGGCAAAAAACGAGGTGCACACTCTGGGGGATTTACGATCGGGTTGGCAAAACCATTTGGTTGCCATTGAGCGCATTCAGAAAAAATATAGCAGGCCGGTTATCTTTACCGAAATTGGGTATCGAAGTGATACCCGCGCTGCAATTGAGCCTTGGACATGGCCTAGCGAAAAAAGCACTGCGGTGCCCTCCGAGCAAGCGCAAGCCGATTGCTATCAGATCTTTTTTCAATCGGTATGGAACAAAGAGTGGTTGGCTGGTGCTTATTTTTGGAAATGGTATCCGCATGGCACTGGACGATTAAACGAAGTAGATTTTACACCGCAAGGCAAATTAGCCGAAAAGGTGATGACTGAAAATTTTTGGCGTGATGATCAAAGACATTAAAAAACCTGAAGTGAAAAACGTAACGTTGGCCGTGGTGCGAGAGAAAAACATTCTACAACAAATTGAATGGAAAGTTTACTTGATCAACAACAATGCGGAAGCTATTGAAAACACACTGGTGGCCAGCACCGGCTATGGCGAAAAGAATGGTGAAACGCAACGCACTTCTACCTTGCGTCATTTTTTGCAAACCGTGCCACCCAAAGGCACAACGCTTATCGAACCGATTGACACCAACGTATTTCATTTGAATAACGAGTATTGGGTAAGCTATTATATTGGCCAAGAGATTTATGACAAGCGCTTTGTGTTTGTTCCCGATTCTATTCGAGAAGAAAACTTAATTTTTATAAAGGAGTTAAACACAGAAGGGGTTTTGCATTCGTAATCATGCGACAAAGAAAATTAGCAATCGTATTTTTTATAGCAGTTTCTTTTTATTCGCCTTTGCAGAGTTTTTCTCAAGATTCTCTTCGCTGTCTATCTTGGAACATCAAAATGCTACCCAGAATAGCCAAGGGAAACAACAGAAGAGCAAAGGTGATCCTAGAAAAATTAAAGAACCATCGGTATGATATTCTGGTGTTTCAAGAAATGTTTTCACCTCGTGCCCGCAACATTATTCGGAAAGGGCTGAATGATCTTTATCCTCATCAATCAAATCTCTTGAACAAAAAGGCATTTGCTATCAAAGCAAGTGGTGGGGTGATGATCCTTTCTCGGTATCCTATTTCCTTTACCAAACAAATCCGTTTCAATAACCGCGAAGGTATCGATCGCATGGCACGAAAGGGTGCTTTGCTGACCGAGTTAAACATGAATGGCAAAGTGGTTCAGATAATTGGCACTCATTTACAGGCGTTTGGCTCACCTGAGGTGATGTATGGTCAGTATAAACAACTGCATGACGAATTACTGAAACCCAACCAAAAGGATAATGTGCCCCAAGTAATTTGTGGAGATTTTAACACCATCAAAAAATTGCCACCTCAACTTCCGCCATCAGTTACCCAAGCGATGGTAGACCGATTAGCCCGCTATTCGGTAATGATCAATACATTGCAAGCCACCGATGGAGAATTGATGGGCGAACAACAATTTACCATGGACCGGCCTTTCAACGATCTTTGCAAAAGCAGAAAAGAGTATCGGCTGCTAATTGATTATTTCTTGCTGCGGCCGAACGGAGTTTCGGATGTTTCTCTTTCGCGCCAAGTGAAAATAATTAGGCAACCTTGGCACAAAAAGTATTCCGACCTATCCGATCATTATGGATTAGAGGCCTTGCTCACATTTCCCTAATGTTTCGTTAACTTTGACCATTATTTTTCCCAAAACTCATGTCCATCCAAAAAAGATTTACTACGCAAGACCTTGACCGCATCAAGGCGGCCGTGCGCCAAGCCGAAGACAAAATTTCAGGAGAAATTGTGCCCGTGTTTGTAGAAAAGAGTGGCATCTACTCTATTGCCACCTATCGCGGTTTTTTGGTGTTTGCTTCTTTGGCCTTTTTGGCCATCATTGTCTTTGATCGTTATGCAGAAAATTTAGCAGTCTATGATCCGTTCATGATTTTTTTATGGGTACTGATGGTCGGCCTGGCAGGAGCATTTATCACCCACTATATCGATCCGCTCAAGCGAATGATGATGAGCCAATCCCATCTTGATAGAGCTACGCGCCAACGTGCCGAAAATGCTTTTTTGGAAGAAGAAGTATTTGCTACGCGTCATCGCACAGGCATCATGATTTTTGTTTCTTTTTTTGAACGTGAAGTAATTGTGATGGCCGACCGTGGTATCAGCAAAGTGGTAGATCAAAAAGAATGGGATAAAATGGTGCGCGGAATTACAGCCAACATAAAAATGGGAAAAATTACCGAGGGTATTGAAGCGGCCATTCTGCGCAGTGGGGAAATTTTATTGGAGAAAGGCTTTATTAAAACCACTGATGACGTAAATGAATTGCGCGATGATTTGCGCATGGAATAAATTCATTAAAGCCATGTTGCGCCCTTTTCATTTATCTAGTCCCTTCATCATGCGAATAATTCATTTTCTTTTCTGCTTCTTTTTCACACTGCCACTGGTAGGCCAAATTAAAGTGCCCGACTATGCGGGCAGGCGCGTGCACGATTTGGCCGGGGTGCTTTCGCCTAGCACGATTGCCCAGCTAGAGCAAGTGCTAATGGCTGAAAAAGATTCTACCACCAACCAAATAGCGGTGCTGATCGTTCCTTCGCTAGATGGAGAAGACATTGATGGGTTTGGCATTCGCGTAGGAGAAGCGTGGAAATTGGGTACTGAAAAAAATGACAACGGAGTGATTCTAATCATTGCCGTTAACGATCGTAAAATCAGAATAGAAGTAGGCCAAGGATTGGAAGGTAGATTAACCGATGCCCTCAGCAGCCGCATCAACCGAAACGAGATCATTCCCTACATAAAAAAAGGCGACTATGATACGGGCGTGGCGGTTGGCGTTTCGGCAATCATTCAAGCGATCAAAGGTGAATACGTAAATACCGATCCGCCCAAGCGCAAACGTGGAGGAGGCAGAGGCGCTTCACCGCTCACTATCATTGTAATCATCATCATCATTGCCTTGCTTTCCAGAAGGGGTGGTGGTGGAATTGGTGGCTATTGGGCTGCGGGCACACTACTAGGTGGTGGAGGCGGTGGTGGATTTGGAGGCAGCTCCAGTTCGTGGGATTCGGGTGGAGGAGGAAGCTTTGGTGGCGGAGGGTCAAGTGATTCGTGGTAGTTTGGGAAAAAAAGCGGCAACGTTATTGGTATGAATAAAGATCAGTTAGAAATAAAAGCTCGACTTGTAAGTGCAAAGCAAATAATCTTGGGAAAATCTTGCCTACTGCTATTTGCCTACTGCCTATTTGCATTAAATGCAACCGCTCAAAAACAAATTCCCGAACTCTGGAACCTACGGGTGCATGATGACGCTAAGGTGCTAAAGCAAGAAACTGCTGAGATACTTGAAAAGCAATTAAAGGCATACGAAGATTCTACCAGCAATCAAGTAGCGATTTTGATTGTTCAATCGTTGGACGGTGAGGTAATTGAAGACTATTCCATACGAGTGGTAGAAAAATGGAAACTGGGCACGAAGAAAAACGATAATGGGGTATTGATTTTGGTAGCGATTGATGACCACAAAATGCGTATAGAAGTAGGTCAAGGATTAGAAGGGGTGTTGACCGATGCCTTGTGCAATCGCATTATTCGAAATGAGATGGCACCCGAGTTTAGAAGAAACGATTACGATGCAGGGATGACGTCTGCCGTAAACGCGGTGATCAGCGGAATTGGTGGTGAGTACAAAGCCGAAGACGATGGGGGCTCCAACGATTTGGATTCAATGAATACCACAACTAAAATTGTCATTGGCTCCATCGTATTTATTTTTCTTGGAATATTTGCTACCCTTGGTCTTTTTTCCAAAGGGGGCATGACGTGGGTTCTGTATGCCTTTTTAATTCCCTTCTATGCGGCCTTCATGGGCTTGCTCATTAGTTGGTGGTTCTTTTTCGGTTACCTGATTGTGTATCCGCTGCTACGCCTTTGGGTGGTAAAGAGTGGGAAGAAATTATTGGAGTGGCAATCGTCAGGTGGCGGAGGCAGTGGAGGCGGTTCCTCGTCTGGCTCGAGCTGGTCATCAAGCGGAAGCAGTTGGTCATCCAGTAATAGCGGCCGTAGTTTTTCTGGAGGCGGAGGAAGTTTTGGGGGCGGGGGGAGTAGTGGGAGTTGGTAAGAAGTAGCTTTCCGTGATCATTCCATTCTAAATCCTAACTCCTAACTTCTATATTCTTTTCTGGTTATTATTTGACGGCATCCCTTATTTTTGCCCTTCCTTATTACACTAGCTATGAAACGCGACAAAATCATCTTCGACCTGATTGAAAAAGAAAAGCAACGCCAAGAGCATGGCATTGAATTGATTGCCTCCGAGAACTTTACTTCTCCGCAGGTCATGAAGGCTCAAGGCTCGGTGCTTACCAATAAGTATGCCGAAGGCCTGCCCGGCAAACGCTACTACGGTGGCTGCGAGGTGGTAGACGAAGTAGAGCAACTCGCCATCGATCGGATAAAGGAATTGTTTGGTGCCGAGTGGGCCAACGTGCAGCCACATTCAGGGGCGCAGGCAAATGCTGCCGTGATGTTGGCTTGTTTAAAATCAGGCGATAAAATTTTGGGTTTCGATCTTTCGCATGGCGGGCACTTAACACACGGTTCACCTGTAAATTTTTCAGGCAAGTTGTACCAGCCATCTTTTTACGGAGTGGAGCAAGAAACAGGACTTATTGATTTCGATAAAGTAATAGAAATTGCTCAACGCGAAAAACCTAAAATGGTAATCTGCGGTGCCTCTGCCTATAGCCGTGATTGGGATTATAAAAAATTGCGCGAAGCGGCAGATAGTGTAGGCGCAGTTCTCCTAGCAGATATTTCACATCCCTCGGGATTAATTGCGCGTGGATTATTGAACGACCCGATGGAGTACTGTCACATCGTAACCACCACTACTCACAAAACGTTGCGCGGCCCGCGTGGGGGTTTGATTATGGTAGGAAAAAATATTGACAATCCTTTTGGTTTGAAAACGCCCAAAGGCGAGTTGAGAAAATTGGGCTCCGTGTTGGATTCAGGTGTGTTCCCTGGTACACAGGGCGGCCCGCTGGAGCATGTGATTGCTGCCAAAGCCATTGCATTTGGCGAAGCTTTGTCGGATGAATACATGGAATACATTGTGCAAGTGGCCAAGAATGCAAAAGCCATGGCACAAGCTTTTGTGGATAAGGGTTATAAAATCATTTCGGGTGGCACGGATAATCACTTGATGTTGATTGACCTTCGCTCCAAGAATTTGACGGGCAAATTGGCGGAAGAGGCATTGATACAAGCAGACATCACCATTAACAAAAACATGGTGCCGTTCGATACACAATCACCGATGGTTACTTCTGGCATGCGCATCGGCACACCGGCTGTTACCACTCGCGGCATGAAAGAAAAAGACGTGATCAAAGTGGTAGACCTGATTGATGAAGCTTTGCAAAAGCCTCAGGATGCGAAACACTTAAAATCGGTGAAGAGAAAAGTAAATACCTTGATGAAGAAGTTTCCGTTGTTCTCTTAGTTTGTAAGAGCAAATGGATTTTTATAATTTAGAGAAATGAAACTAGAAGATCAGGTGAAGCAGTTAACGGATTTGATGTCGGAATTAGTGCCAACAGTAGATCGATTGGTAGAGACGCAGAAAAGAACAAACCTTGAGACCTCTGAGATGAGGATTTCCAATATGCGGCTTGCAGAGGCGATCGAGAAGCTAATCATTAAGATTGACAAGATTGATCAGTTTGAAGAAAGACTAGTAAGAATAGAACGCACACTATTCAAATAGTGAATTTTCTACCTCATTTCCACTTATTTGTACAACCCATTAATTCTGACAAATTGCAGGTTGGTTTGAAGCCGCTTGAATCATTTTACTATGGCTGAAGAAAAAGAAATGTCTTTCCTCGATCACTTGGAGGAGTTGCGCTGGCGCGTGGTTCGGTCATCCATAGCGATGTTTGTTTTTATGATTTTGGCCTTTATTTTCATTGAGGAGATTTTTGATCTGGTAGTGTTTGCACCTACTGAAGTAAGTTTTCCCACCTTCAAATGGATGTGTTCGATCGGCAAAGCATTAGGGTTCGAGGAACTGTGCATAACTGATTTCCCATTTAAATTGCAAAGCCGCAACATGACCGGTCAGTTCATGATGTCGCTCACGGCTTCTTTTGTGATTGGGTTGATTTGTGCATTTCCTTACCTCGCATGGGAGCTATGGTCGTTTGTGAAGCCGGGACTGAAATCAACCGAACGAAAATATTCACGCGGGGCAGTGGCCGCCATCTCTTTCCTTTTCCTTTCGGGGATCTTATTTGGTTATTACATTCTTAGCCCGATGACAATCTGGTTTTTGTCGACTTATTCCATCAGCCCTAAAATTGTAAACGAGTTTGACATTACTTCTTATGTGTCTACCATTTCAAGTTTGATTTTGGGTTGCGGATTATTATTTCAATTTCCGATGGTGATTTATTTTCTGTCGAAGATTGGGATTGTTACACCTCAGTTGATGCGCAGTTACCGTAAACATTCCATTGTGGTGATTTTGATTTTGGGTGCGGTCATTACACCTTCCGGTGATCCTTTTAGCTTAACGGTGATATCGCTACCTTTATACATACTTTTTGAAATCAGTATTTATATTTCTTCGGTGGTAGTTAAAAACAAGTTAAAAGATGAAGAGGCACAATTGCGTGCCGATCAACAAAATCTATAAACGATGAGTACAATCGCGCTGGGTGCCGATCATGCTGGCTTTGAATACAAAGAGCATTTAAAAAACTGGCTTGCAGAAAGAGGGTATACCACCAAAGATTTTGGAGCCTACTCGACTGACTCTGCCGATTATCCAGATTTTGCGCATCCCGTGGCAACGGCTATAGAAAAGAAGGAGTTTGATTTAGGTTTATTGATTTGTGGCAGCGCCAATGGCGTGGCCATGACGGCCAATAAACACCAAGGCATTCGTGCTGCCATTTGTTGGAAAGAAGAATTGGCAGAACTAGCTCGGTCTCACAACAATGCTAATATCCTCTGCATTCCCGCTAGGCATGTTTCAAAAGAGCTAGCTGAAATAATGCTGGACAAATTTATCCATACTGCATTTGAAGGCGGGCGGCACACCAAAAGAGTAGATAAAATCGGGTGTTAAAGGTTCATCTAAGATCATCCCTTTCAATACCGGATTGCTTAAGAATGGCATGAAGTGTTCCTTTCGGTAGGTCTTTCTTATGCATCGGAACCACAGTTACTTTTTTACTGTCAGGGTGCTAAAAGATGTGATGACTTCCATTGATTCTTTTGAGTAAAAAACCTCTGGCCTCTAGTTCCTTAATGATGTCTTTTGGGGTCATTAAGCGGAAATGGCCAATGAATACTCTAGTGTTGCACTATTGTCAGGAATAGGCTCGTTACTTTCCTTTAAAACAGACACATAACCTTCTATTGCTTCTTTGGCCATTGATAATGCATGATTTAAATCTTCACCATAGGTCACACATCCGGGCAAAGCTGGAACGGTAACTGTAAAGCCGCCCTCGGGCTCTTCGTTGAGCAGCACTCGATAGGTTAATATTTTATTATCCATAATCAAATTTACATCAATTAGAAGACAATAAAAATTTTGAACTTGCAGCTGTTTAATTTATTCCCTTATTATGTACTACACCCGCCTGCAAGTAGTCTGCGACTTAGAATTCACTGAAATCTTAATGGCCGAAATTGCAGAGGCTGGCTTTGACACGTTTATGGAAACCGAGAAAGGTTTTGAAGCGTATGTTGAAGAAAAAAATTTCAATGCCGACTTATTTGATAGTATCAAAGAAAAATATAAAGCAGTAAACCCTTTGCTGTTTTTTTACGATCAGGTAAAAAAGCAAAATTGGAACGAGGAGTGGGAAAAAAACTTGCAGCCAATTATTGTGGACAATCGCTGTTTGGTTCGGGCCGAGTTTCACAAAATCGAAAAGCAATATCCCTACGAGATTATCATTACACCCAAAATGTCGTTTGGTACAGGGCATCATCAAACAACTTACTTGATGATTCAAAGTCAGCTCGATATAGATCACACCAATAAACGCGTGATGGATGCGGGGTGCGGAACGGCTATTCTTTCCATCATGGCATCTAAACTAAAAGCCAAAGAGGTTGAAGCTTTTGATATTGACGAGTGGAGCGTGATCAACGGAACCGAAAACATACAAAACAACCATTGTCAGAACATTCATATCCATCAAGGCAAAATTGACGATATGAAATTTGAGGGAAAGTTCGACCTCATTTTGGCTAATATCAATAAGAACATTCTACTTTCAGAAATGAAAAGCTATGCAAATTATTTAGTTGCGGGTGGGCAACTATTGATCAGCGGTTTTTATACCCACGATATTGGTGACTTGTTGAACGAAGCGAATAAACATCAGTTGACGGAGGTAAGCAGAAAAGATAGGGAGACCTGGGCTGCGGTTTTACTTGAGAGAAAATAAGAAAAGCCTCGGAGGAGGCTTTCCCAGGACGGGACTTGAACCCGTACAGATATTACTATCCCGCTTTCAGCGGGACGTGTCTATCAATTCAGAATATGGAAGCTGTAAAAAACAAAAGCCTCTCATCGAGGCTTCATTATGTACCCAGGACGGGACTTGAACCCGTACAGATATTACTATCCCGCTTTCAGCGGGATGTGTCTATCAATTCAGAATATGGAAGCTGTAAAAAACAAAAGCCTCTCATCGAGGCTTCATTATGTACCCAGGACGGGACTTGAACCCGTACAGATATTACTATCCCGCTTTCAGCGGGACGTGTCTATCAATTCAGAATATGGAAGCGGTAAAAAACAAAAGCCTCTCATCGAGGCTTCATTATGTACCCAGGACGGGACTTGAACCCGTACAGATATTACTATCCACAGGATTTTAAGTCCTGCGTGTCTACCAATTCCACCACCCGGGCATTTCAAAAAAATTCAGCAGCCAAATACCACCGAACCAGAACAAAAATGCCCCGCTTAGCGAGGGGCATTTTCTGTCCATTCTGAGCGGGAAACGAGACTCGAACTCGCGACCCCGACCTTGGCAAGGTCGTGCTCTACCAACTGAGCTACTCCCGCTTATCAACTCCTAAACCGAGCTTTTGAGCCCAATTCCCCCAAAAGGGAGTGCAAAGTTAATCTCCCAGTTTAAATTTCCAAATCACAATTTATCCGTAGGATGCCTAATTTCTTTGGGCTGGCCAAAGTGCTTCTCATTAAAAGCCCCTGAATTGCCTTTGGGGATCGACAATGACTCGAATTCATCACCCTTCAAAATCTTGGCTTGGTACAAAATCTGACCCACATGGTGTGGATAATGGGCCAACTGCCGTTGAATGGCCTCAAGTACGGTTTGGCCCTCGTTTCGGATATAGATTACCTTCAGCAAATCATCAGGCTTTATAGAATCAAGGGCATTCAACAAGCAAGTCCATCCTTTTTCCCAAGCAACCAGCATGGCTTGTTTATTAGGGTAAGCCTCTTCAAATTCGGCTTCGCGATTACGCCAATCTTTCTCACCATCGGTGGTCATAAAATCAGTCCAGCGAGAAAGCATATTGCCGCTGAGGTGGTGAACAATCAAGGCAATGCTGTTGCTTGCCTCGTTGGGCTTTTTCATCATCTGTTCATCGGTTAACTGTGCCATGGCTTGTTCTCCTAATTTCTTGTAATACCGAAAGAACTTAATGGCGCTTTCCAGAAATTTTTCTTCTATCATATCTGTTTTCTACTTAGCGATTTAAACGACAGGGAACACGAAAAAGATTTTTGGCATTAAACCATTTTGTAAATTTCACCTCTAATGGAACTAAAACCAATTTATAATATGAAAACATTAATTAGTTGCTTGTTAATAATTGCGCTCGCATTTAGCGCGCAGGCGCAAGGCAGAAAAAGAGCTGGCCAAGCTAGGGAAGCTCGCGAGGGGAAAGTGAGCGGTCAAACCATTGATGCCAGCCAAGTGCCCGATGCTGTGAAAAATGCATTCAGTGCCACTGGAGCCACTGCCATACGTTGGGAAAAGCATGAGGCCAAGGGCAAATCAGAAAAATCGTATGTGAAGTATGTAGCAATTTATGATCAAAATGGAATTCGTTCGAGGGCTCGTTACAAAGAAGATGGCACTGCTTTAAGTTCATCAAAATACTTGAAGGCAGAGCAATTGCCAGCGAATATCAAATCGGCAGCAGAGACAAAAGCGCAAGGCATGAAAGTGATGGGTGGTGAAGAATTTAAAACCAAAAAAGGTGAAGTGTTTTACAGGGTGTTTACTCGTGGTGGAGGTTCTAAAACTGTAACAGTTTTCGATTCGAATGGGCAACCGGTTACAAAAGATAAAATGCACGAAGAACTAAAGGAATCAGAAGGAGAACAAGAAGGGGACGGAAATTAAATCAGGCAATAAAAAAAGGGCTTCGTCAAAAGCCCTTTTTTGTTTTTTAGTTCGGCCTCAAAATCACTTTCCCAAAGAAGAAATCAAGTCCGCATGCATTTAATCTTATCTACAAAACCTTTCAAAATCATTGGCTGGCTGGTTACATTATTTGCCTTTCTGGCAAGCTGAACAGATAGAAAGCTTAGTGCGTAAGTCGCTGAATTTGGGGAAGGTGATGGATGAAATGTTCGCGAAAAAAGATAAGTGCTTGTCGCGAATTTAATTTGCCCGCAAACACGTGTTTGTAGATTTTGCGCTTCACTAAGTGATCGGGTATTTTTTCAAGAAGTTGCTTTAAATCAGAACGCACACTGTCCCATTGGGCAGTTAATTCGGGCAAGGTTGAAAGGGTGGGTGTTGACTCTTTTACCAATTTGGGTGCTTTAAAGCGCAAGGGCAGCCGCTGACTGATGATCAGCACGATTAGCTTTCCTTCTTCAACAATACCTGCATCGCCAGCTTGCTCAATGCCCTGAATTTTCTTTTGCATGTACTGGATGGAGAGCCGCTCGGCCGTGATGAGGTGGGCAACGATTTGCGCAATCGACCATTTGCCGGCAGGTGCGGAGTTGAGTTTTTCAATGGAAAGAGAACTAAGCTCATTAAGGAGGTTGTCTTTTTGTTGCTCGAGTTGAGCGAAGTAGGTTAATAGAGATTTATTCATTTGATAAAGGTAGTGGTTTTGCTTTTTTAATCAGTATTGATAACTTACATCACCTAAAAACTTAAACCTCAAATATTATGGAAAATTATGCTGGATTTTGGAAACGTTTTGGCGCAGTCCTGATCGATGGAATCATTATTGGGGTTGTGCAGACTTTTATTTTTGTGCCTATATTAGGAGCATTAGGTTTTGGACTTTTTAGTTCTCAACCCAATGTCGTTAAGTTAAGGAAATGACGATTAAAAGTGATTATTTTTATGGCATAGTATAAGGGGCATGTTGCATTCGAACCTGTATCTAACCAGTACCGAGAAAACCTATCCGAGAAACTATTAAACCACATATCAAATGACAATTTTAAAAGCCGTTCAAAAGACGGTTCGAAGGGGGCATTTACAAGGGTCCGGAAACTTCCCTTCGGGCATTTGATAGTGAGCATGTTAACGATGGGCAACTCCTCGCTCCAACGTGAGATGGACAAGTTTATACGTGAGGCCCACGGAAGGGAATTCAATATCCGTGGCATCACCAAAAGTGCTTTTAGCCAAAGCCGCAAGCAATTAAAGCCGGAAGCATTTTTAGAGCTCAATGAGTTGGTTTGCAACGAATTTTATGAAGGTGCCCCTTACCTTGGATATAACAACCACCGTGTGCTTGGCCTGGATGGAAGCCGTCTTTTATTGCCCAACAGTGAAGACATTGCCCAGGGGTTTGGTACAGTGGGCTATGGCCCCAATGCCGATGTACAGCGAAGCTTGGCAACGGTATCTTTTCTCTACGATGTGGGCAATTACCTTACCCTTGATGCGCAAGTGGCAGCCCAGGGGGGCAGTGAAAAATCGTTGTTGTACAAGCATTTAGAAAAAGTAAAGGCAGGCGACCTGTTGCTCATGGACAGGGGTTATCCAAGCAAAGCGTTGTTGGGTATCCTGGCCGGCAAGGGGATCGAATTTTGTGTGCGCATGAAAGAGGACTGGTGGTTACAGGTCAACAGCTTTGCGCAAAGCAACGCAGTGGATAGTGAAGTTGTGTTTGAACCCTCTGACAAAGACAGAAAAGAATACGGGGCCCAGTACCCAGAAATGAAACAAAAAGTGAAATGCAGGTTAGTAAAAGTCTTGCTCGACAATGGCCTTACCGAAATCCTGTGTACCTCTTTGTTGGACACACAGAAATATCCGCTTGCAGACTTTAAAGAAGTCTATCACTTGCGTTGGGGCATAGAGGAGGGCTTTAAAATGTTCAAATCAAGGGTCAACATCGAAGCCTTCACAGGAAAATCCGCAGTGTCGGTCAAGCAGGACATTTATGCCAAGGCCATGATGATGAGCCTGTGCGCAGCCTTCGCCTTCCCCATCGAGCAAAAGGTAAAAGCAGAATATGCAGCCAACAAAGACTTGAAACATCCCCAGAAAATAAACAGGACAACCGCTTATGCCAATACCAAAGCAGTGGCCATAAGCATGTTCTTAAAAAGCAAGATAAAACAGGCCATTGCCGCCTTTGATGATATTGTATATAACACAAGGGAAATAGTAAGGCCCAACAGAAAAAACCCACGCAACCACAGGCCCAAGCAACAACACTATATGAACTACAAACACATCTAGCTTAACTTAACGACATTGGTTCTCAACCTGACTTTTCAGATCCTGAAGCTGCTGTAGGAATGATGGGGGCACTCATGGCTGCAATGGGCGCAACGTGGATTTTAGCGATGGTTATTCAAGTGCTTTATTTCACTTTTATGGAGTCTTCTAAAAATCAAGCAACATTAGGTAAAATGGCACTGGGAATAATTGTGACGGATATGAATGGAGGGAAACTAGATTTCTCAAAAGCATTGGTAAGAAACCTTTGCCGTTTGCTATCCAACTTCACCATGCTTATTGGCTATATCATTGCAGCCTTCACAGCCAAGAAACAAGCATTGCATGATATCATTGCAGGGACTCTTGTAGTCAATAAAAAATAGTTTTTTTTTAGTAGCCTCTTGGGAAACCAAGAGACTATCTTAAAAAATTTATCTTGGCGGAAGCCACTTCAACCCTAGCTGGCAGATACCCCACCAACTCACCATCGGCTTCCAGCATTACTTTTTGCTCCGCACTAAGTTCAATTTTCTTCCCCATCGTATAGTGTACATCGGTTGATTGGATTAATTTCTTTGCCTTAATCTGCTGCAGGTAGAGCAGAAATTTTAGCAGGGGAACATTTCCCCCAATAAAAATATCAAAGATGCCATCCTCTGCTTTGGCATGTGGGGCAATGTAAATTTTGTTGCCAAACGATTTTCCATTCGCAATGGCTACCACACGGGCCTTGCCCGTCCATTCAAAACCTTCGGTATGTACTGTTACTTTTTCTGGCCGGTGCATAAAGAAAGTTTGCAAGATCGACAGTAAGTATTTTCCGTTGCTGCCTAGCCACGCGGGCTTTGTCTTCATACGACTAACGGTGGAAGGCCCCATCCCTACGCTGCACACATTCATAAAAAACTTTTCAATGCGCTGGCCGTCCGCATCGTGACAAATAATTTTTCCAATGTCGGTAGGATGTGCAGGTTGAAGCAACCGCTCTTGGATACTAGCCGCAGTAGCCAACATGCCGCAAGCACCCGCAAAATCATTGCCTGTACCCAATGGAATAACCCCGAGGGCTGGGCGTTCAGCGAGGGTCATGATGCCGTTCAATACTTCGTTCAAGGTGCCATCGCCTCCTGCGGCTATCAACACTGAATATTTTTTTCCAAGCTCTGCGGCCAATGTTTGCGCATGACCCGCATGGTTGGTTTCGAAAACGGAAATAGCAAAGCTCGCTTGCAGCGCAGGTAGGATGTCGGTGTAAAACTTTATCTTCTTCGAAGAGATTCCGTTTAAGATGATGGCGATTTTCAACTTGGTAAGTGTAAGAATATAAGGAGGAGTAATGAACTACCTAGGCACATTGGGAAAATCGTAAATGCACACAAAGACAAATTATGATTACATCTAGGTGAATTTCTATGTGTCTATGTTCCTATGTGGTTCAAAAAAATCAACTCTATTTTTACCGCACCTTCGCAGTGACAGTGAAATTTATTTACAATTTTTCTTGATGGCCGCCTTTGCCTCGGCAGAACCTAATTCTTCGGCACGTTTGAAATCCAAGCATCCATCGTAGTTATTGCTCATGGAAATTTTTACCAGCGCACGTTGATAATACGTTTCGGCATCGTTGGGGTAAATGTCGATGGAAGCAGAATAATCTTCTACCGCTCCGGCAAAATCTTCTTTGCTGGTTTTGCTCAACGCGCGGTTGTCAAAGTAGGTGGGATTGATGCCGTCCAATTCAATGGCTTTGGTGTAATCGGCAATGGCTCCTTCATAGTCTTGCATGGTGTGTTTGAGCACGCCCCGCAGATTAAGAGTTTCGGGGTCGTCATTCTCTAATTCCAATGATTTGTTGTAATCCTCCAATGCGCCCTTCAAATCTTCTTTGGCAGTTTTGGCCAACGCACGGTTTTCATATTTCAACGGATCTTTTGCATCGATCTTGATGGCTTGGTCGTAATCGGCAATGGCTTTGTCAAAGTTGCTGGTATTGTAAAAGGCTACACCACGGTAGTTATACAGGTTGGCATCGTTCTTATCCAGTTCAATGGCTTTGCTATAATCGTCAATGGCACTGACGTATTCTCCCAACTCTGATTTTACAATTCCTCGATTGAAATATTTATCATCGTCCGCGGGTCCAAGTTCCAAGGCTTTTGAAAAATCAAAGTAAGCACCTTGTAAATCTTCGGTGTTGTATTTGGCAAACCCTCGGTTGGTGTAGGCTTCGGTATATTTTGTGTTGAAACGAATGGCTTTATCCAAGTCTGCAATCGCGCCATCATCATCACCTAAATTTACTTTGGCCTCGCCACGGTAGTTAAACGCTTCGGCCAACGTAGAGTCCATATCCAAGGCGAAATTGAAATCACCAATGGCACCATAAAAATCGCGCAAGCCAATCTTTGCCTTACCGCGCAGCACATAGGCACTTTTACTTTTGGGGTTAGCTTCTAAAATTTTGGTGAGGTCGACCTTGGCCTCGATAAAATTGAGGGAGGCGATTTTTCGTTTCGCCACATCCAGTTGTTGATCGAGCGTTTGGGCAAGACCTACGGTGTAAAAAAAACAAACGGCAAGGGGTAAAAACTTTTTCATCGCAAAGATTTCAGCTACGCGAGCAAGTTAAGAAGTTTTTGATTGAAAGTTGCTACCCCACTAAATTGCCCTTGTTTTCGTAGGGGTCTGCCACGGATATCCCAGCACGCTTATCCGCACAAGTATCCAGTAATGGAGTATTTTTGAAATGGCTTCTACTTAGTTCTATCGAAATTTACCGGGCGCTGGTTGATACCCGAAATCACCTCTTCAATTTCCTTGATCAGGTTTTGGCTTCTCGATAATTTTGAGAGGTAAATTTCCTCCCTCCGATTGAAGGATCATTTGCCGGAAAATGAAAACGTCCTGTTGAAGAACTCGCGTGGTGTGGTGAAGTGCCTGTTTGATCTTTTCCAATAAAATTGTTTTCGTGAAGTACGTAGGCCTCTTAGACACCCGTCATCATTAAGCGTTTAACCCAACTTGCAAATTGTCGAGTAAAAATTTCCGTTTACACCATTGATGTAAATTTTAAACCGTATTTCACGCATTGCCGTACTTTAGCTTTATGCAAAAACTCCTTTTAACTGCTTTCTGCCTCTTTTGGCTGTCGTTTGATGCCCGTGCGCAAGAGCGCCCGCTCGATATGAAAATGGATTTTGAAGAATACGAACCGCCCAGCAGTTTAAAGGTGCAAGAGCACCGATTGACTCGAGCAAAATTTCCGTTTATCGATATTCACAATCATCAGGGCAATATGAACAATGCCGACTTGAGTGGGCTCATCAAAGAAATGGACAAACTTAACATGGCTGTGATGATTAATTTGAGTGGCCGTGGTTTTCGTAGCAGTGGCGATCATTTGGAAAAATCCATCGACAACATTGCCAAGCAATATCCTTCGCGCTTTGTGTTGTTTACCAATGTTGATTTTGGCGCCATCGATGATGCCGACTGGACAGCCCGCACGGTGAAGCAATTGGAAATGGATGTAAAGCGTGGGGCAAAGGGATTAAAAATTTACAAAAGCTTGGGCATGTTCAACCGCGATAGTAAAGGCAGGCGCATTCATATTGATGATCCGCGCATCGACCCTGTATGGGCCAAGTGTGGTGAGTTGGGGATACCCGTGTTGATTCACGCAGCGGACCCTAAACAATTTTGGGAGCCAATCGATAAAAACAACGAACGCTGGCTAGAGTTAAAGCTGCATCCCGGGCGAAGACACGACACCGATTCGGTCAAGTGGGAAACCATTATTGCCGAGCAACACAACATCTTTAAGAAACATCCGAAAACAAAATTCATCAATGCACACCTCGGCTGGTTTGGCAGCGATTTGAATAAATTAAGTCAGCTCATGGATCAATACCCCAACATGTACACCGAAATAGGTGCAGTGATTGCCGAACTGGGCAGGCAACCGCGCGCAGCCAAAGCTTTTTTGACCAAGTATCAAAACCGTGTGCTATTTGGAAAAGACAGTTGGGTGCCCGATGAATATGAAACGTACTTTCGCGTGCTGGAAACAGAAGATGAATATTTTCCTTACCATAAACGTTACCATGCCTTTTGGCGCATGTACGGCATCGGTTTGCCAGACGAAATATTGAAAAAGATTTACTATAAAAACGCGCTGAGCATTTTGCCGAATATGGATTCACGTATCTTTCCGAAGTAAAAAATACGTCCATGTCAAAACTGCCACCTCGCGAGAGGATATTAACCATAGCTTGTACTGCCTAGAGATTTACAGTTATATTTACTGTAGATGACCCCCGAAACAAATACACACCTTAAACGCTCTCTTTCCCCTTGGATGGTGTGGGGCTTGGGCGTAGGCTATGTGATTTCAGGCAACTACTTTGGTTGGAATTTAGGATTGGAAAAAGGAGGTACGTTGGGCATGAGCATTGCATTGCTTTTCATCATCGTCCTGTACATCACCTTTACATTTAGCTATACCGAATTAGCATGCTCCATACCCAAAGCAGGTGGAGCATTTGATTATGCAACGCGTGCCTTTGGTAAGGATGTTGGTTTCGTGGTGGGCATGGCACAAAATATTGAATTCATTTTTGCTCCGCCCGCCATCGCCTTTGCAATTGGATCCTACGGAAATATCTTTTTTACTGACGTATCGATTTTGGTTTTTTCAGTCGCTGCCTATTTCTTTTTTGTAGCGTTGAATATTTCGGGCGTGAAGGTGGCTGCCACGTTTGAACTGGTCATTACCATTTTAGCAGTAGCCGCTTTGGTATTTTTCAGTCTCCTCACGTTTTCAAAATTTCAATTCAGTCACCTGCAGCAAAATGCTCTTCCGTTTGGCTATGCCGGTGTCTTTGCTTCTATTCCTTTTGCGATTTGGTTTTTTTTAGGGATTGAAGGTGTGGCTAATTTGGCGGAGGAAGCCATCAACCCCAAGCGCACTATTTTGGTTGGGTTTGGTTCTGCGATCGGAACACTTGTGGTTTTGTGCATCATTACGTTTCTCAGTTCCGTTGGTGTGGCCGGCTGGGAAGCAATTGTTTTCAATTCCGATGGAACGACCTCTGACTCTCCGTTGCCATTGGCATTGGGCTATATTGTAGATAGCTATTCTTGGAGCTATCGTTTTCTGTTGGTGGTGGGTTTGTTCGGATTGATTGCATCGTTTCATGGGTTGATGCTTGCAGCAGGACGGTCTACCTATGAATTTGGTCGAGTGGGCTATGCGCCTGCGATGCTCGGAAAAATTCACGACAAGTTTCAAACGCCTGCTAATGCCTTGCTCGTCAATATGGGGTTGGGTTTGCTGGCATTGTTTTCAGGCAAGACGGGCGAGATTATTACCATCGCAGTTTTTGGAGCGTTGACGTTGTATGTTATCTCTATGTTATCATTGATTCATCTTCGCAAAGTAGAACCCAACTTACCGAGGCCGTTTCGCGTTCCGCTTTATCCCGTTTTCCCAATCGTGGCACTGCTCATTGCTACGTTTTCGTTTGTGGCAATGGCTATTTACAATGTAAAATTGGTTGTGATTTATTTTTTGATAATTGGAATAAGTTATGGGATATTTAAGGTGTTTAAAGCGAAGCATATGTAGTCGGGTGAATATTTCAGTTTGTATAGTAGACAATGATTTGCGCCATAAAGACACGAGCTTGGAGGAAACTTGAATTTGTAAATCTTAGTGTCTTCGTGCCTTAGTGGCAATTAATCTTTTTAATTCTATGACCACCAAAACTATTTTTGATTACGTAAAAAAACACCCATCGGGGAAAGTGAAAATTGCTTATGCCGATATCGATGGCATTTTGCGTGGCAAATATATTTCAACCGAAAAATTTCTTTCGTTCAGCAATGGTGCTACCACTTTTTGCGATGTGGTTTTCGGATGGGATGCGAATGATGCAGCCTACGATAATGGCAAGTACACAGGTTGGCATTCAGGCTACCCCGATGCACCTACACGAATTGACTTTAACACGTTCAGAAAAATTCCGTGGGAGAACAATCTTCCATTCTTTTTGGGAGAAGTAGTGGATATGAAAGAAAACCCTTCTTTCGTTTGTCCTCGACAGTTACTTAAAAAAATTTATGCTGATGCAAAGCGCGAGGGCTTTACTCCCTTTTTTGCGCAAGAGTTTGAGTGGTTCAATTTTCAAGAGACGCCACAAAGTGCGCAAGACAAGAATTACAAAAACCTTACGCCACTGACACCGGGCATGTTTGGTTACTCCATTCTGCGCACCACGTTGCAAAACCCGCTCTTCTCCGACTTATTCGACTTACTCAAAAAATTTGATGTTCCTCTCGAAGGACTTCACACCGAAACAGGTCCAGGAGTTTTGGAGGCAGCTATTCAATATGCGGGAGTGATTGAAGCAGCCGACCGTGCTACGTTATTTAAAACAGCAGTGAAAGAAATTGCTTACCAGCATGGTGTCATAGCCACGTTTATGGCAAAGATTAGCGAAAATCTTCCAGGCTGTGGCGGGCACGTACATCAAAGTTTGTGGGACAAAGTCGCGAAAAAAAATCTCTTCTTCGATGCGAAAGATAAACACAACATGAGTGAGGTAATGAAGAGCTATGTGGCCGGGCAATTGTTTTGCTTGCCGCACGTCTTGCCCATGTACGCACCCACCATCAACAGCTACAAGCGATTGGTGGAAGGAGCTTGGGCACCCACTACGTTAACTTGGGCAGTGGACAATCGCACCGTGGCGTTGCGTGTTTTATCGGGTGGCAGCAAATCGTGCCGGTTGGAAACCCGCGTCATTGGTTCGGATGTAAACCCATATTTAGCAATGGCAGCAGCCTTGGCTTCGGGTTTGTATGGCATCAAAAAGAAATTAAAACTTAACCAGCCCGAAACCATTGGCAACGGTTACCGCGATTTTTCAAACGGAATTTTGCCCAGCAGCCTGCACGAGGCCACACAACAGATGAAGAGCTCATCGATCGCCATCGAGATCTTGGGTGAAAAATTTGTGGAGCATTTTACCATGACGCGCGAGTGGGAGTGGCGGCAACATTTAAAGGCCGTGACGGATTGGGAGTACAGGAGGTATTTTGAGATTATTTGAGTCAGGCCACCAAACACGAATTCAAAAATTGAAAGCCTTAATGCCGCGAATATTTTTCGTAAATTTGAAACATGAATAATTCAACTTTAGCTATCCGACATAAACTTTACGACTATATCCGTGTTGCTGATGATAAAAAACTATCGGCCATTTATCATCTACTGGAGAGCGAAATTGAGCAGACGCAAGAATGGTGGAAAGATAAAGAGGTAACACGAGAGCTTGACCAACGTTATAAAGCACTTGAGGATGGCACCGATAAAGGATTTACCCTGGAAGAGTTGAAGAGCTCAGTCACTAAGCTTCGTAAAAAGAAGTATGGATAGACATTCCATCTATCGCACTATTTTTTCAAGCAAGGCTCAAAGGGAAATTGCTGAATCTTGGAACTGGTATGAGGATAGACAGCTCGGTTTAGGCGACCGCTTTTTAAACGAGATAGCAGAGCATATTCGTAAGATAGAACAAACGCCAATCAAATTTCCAATTCGTTTTAAATCATATAGAGAGACGCCAGTACCCGTTTTTCCATTTCTCATCATTTATCGGATAAACGGGAGGAAGAGAATCATTCGAATAGTTTCAATTTTTCACACATCCAGAAATCCAACACGGAAATACTAAGGTAGAAAGCTGTTCAACTTTAGAGTAAATACAAAACAATAATGATTCACAACCGTCTATGACCTTCGACAAAATCTATCAATACAATTTCCCAACCACCATTCGTTTTGGAGCAGGCTCGCGCCACGAGCTAGCAGACTATCTACATAAAAATAATTTGAAAAAGCCGCTCGTGGTTACTGACCCCACGGTTGCACAGTTGGGGTTCTTCAAAAAACTAATAGCCGAACTTCAGCAAAAAAATATTTCCACCGAAGTATTTAGTGACATTCACAAAAACCCAGTGAAGTCAGACGTGTACAAAGGCACAGACGTGTATGATGCAACCCATCGCGACTGCATTATTGGCATTGGTGGAGGCGCTGCCTTAGACGTGGCCCGCGCCATTTTGTTGCGTGTCAATCACCGCGAAGATTTATTTAAATACGATGACTTGATCGGTGGTGATGTTTTTGTCACCAACGATGTTCCTCACTTCCTTACGATTCCCACCACGGCCGGAACCGGTAGTGAGGTAGGAAGAAGTGCAATCATTGCCGATGATACAACACATCAAAAGAAAATTCTTTTTGCACCAAAGTTGTTGGCTAAAATAATTTTTGCCGATCCTGAACTTACATTTGATTTACCTCCGTTTGTAACGGCCGCCACAGGCATGGATGCGCTCACTCATAACATGGAAGCCTATCTCGCAAAAATGCCACATCCGTTATGTGAAGGAATTGCATTGGAGGGCATATCACTCATCCATCAATCGCTGGAGCAAGCAGTGAACAAACCCGACTTGGAATCGCGCAGCAAAATGATGATTGCCTCGCTAATGGGAGCTGTGGCATTTCAAAAAGGGTTGGGCGTGGTGCATTCGTTGGCGCATCCTCTTTCTTCGTTGTTGGATACTCACCATGGCTTGGCAAATGCGGTGAATATTCCTTACGGGATGCAGTTTAACGTGGCAGGAATTGAACACAAATTCAAACGTATTGCACGCACGTTGGAATTGAAAGAGGAAACAGGCGAGGCCGTAGTGAATTATTTGTTTGACTTGAATACGAAAATAAAAATACCACACAAGCTGAGCGAAATTGGAGTGAAGCAAGAACATATTGAAACCTTGGCAGATTTGGCCATTGCCGATTTTGCGCATCCCAATAATCCGAAACCCGTTTCGCGAGACGATTTTAAACAATTGTACTTGCGGGCGCTATAAAATCTTTATGAAAAAAATCGTAGTAGGCGTTACCGATTGCAGCAAATATGCAAAGTATGCCGATTGGATTTCGAGCGATAGGAATGTGGAAGTAGTAAAGCTAGGGTACACGCTTTCTTTTGATGAGGTAAAGAAGTGCGAAGGTGTGCTTTTTACCGGAGGTGAAGATGTGCACCCAAGATTTTACAACCGTATGGATTTGTTGCAGTTCTGTTATCCAGATGATGTGGATGAAAGGCGGGACGAATTTGATTTAAAAGTCTTGGACTACACCCAATCGCATGGCCTACCGGTGTTGGGCATTTGCAGAGGCTTGCAAATCGCCAATGTGTTTTTTGGCGGCACCTTAATTCCAGACTTGCCTTCTTTTGGAAGATTCAATCATTCCAAGTTTGGCGAAGGCAACGATCGTTACCACTCCATTCAAATTGATCCAGAAGGTCAATTGAGTAAAATTACCGAATGTCAATCGGGTAAAGTAAATAGTGCACATCATCAAGCCGTAAAACATGTAGGCAAAGGATTAGTCGCCAATTGCTTTTCTGCAGATGGTGTCATTGAAGGGCTGGAGCGAATCAATCCAATTGGTAAACCATCGCTTACACTAGTGCAGTGGCACCCTGAGCGCATGCTCAATCAACAAGATGCTTTGTCATTCAAAATCAAACAGCATTTTCTAGAAGCGATCGGAAAGCAATAATTGGCAAGTAAATTTTTTCAACAGATTTTCAATCGATAACCATGCACATAATCAACCCAGCCACCGCAGAAATCATCACTGAATTAACAGAAGACAATCAAGTTTCTGTTGCTAAGAAGTTTCAATTGTTGAAAGAAGGCCAAAAGCGGTGGAAGAATGTTCCTTTGGGCGAGCGGATCAAAGTCTTGCAAAAATTTTCTTCACTGTTGGAGGCCGACATCGAATCGTTGGCTGCAGTGCTTACATCTGAAGTAGGAAAACCGTTGCAGCAATCGCGCAATGAAGTAAATGGAGCAAGGTCGCGCATCCAATGGTTGACATCCCATGCCGAGAGATACTTGGCGGATGAAGTGATGGTGCAAGAGAACAATCTCACCGAAAAAATTTCGTACGAACCGCTGGGGGTTGTTTGTAATATTTCTGCGTGGAACTATCCGTATCTGGTAGGTGTCAATGTTTTTGTTCCGGCCTTGCTAGCCGGCAATAGTGTACTTTACAAGCCTTCTGAATATGCTACACTTACGGGATTGGAAATGAAGAAGAAGTTAAAGCAAGCCGGCCTACCCGATGCTGTCTTTCAAGTAGCTGTGGGCGAAAAGCAAGTAGGTGAACTTTTATTGAGTTTGCCGTGTGACGGATATTTTTTTACAGGCTCTTATAAAACTGGAAAATATATTTATGAACGTGTTTCCGCCAAGATGGTACCTTGTCAATGTGAGTTGGGCGGAAAAGATCCCTTGTATGTGGCCGATGATGTGGCCGATGTAAAAGCGGTGGCAGCAGGTACGGCCGATGGCGCTTTCTACAACAACGGGCAAAGCTGCTGTGCGGTGGAACGGATTTATGTTCATGAAAAAATTTACGAACAATATGTGGATGAATTTGTGAAGGAAGTAAAGACTTGGAAACTAGGCGCGCCAACAGAGCCAAGTGTTTATTTTGGTGCCATTACACGGCAAGAACAATTGGAGGTTTTGCAAAACCAAGTGGAGGATGCAACGAAGAAAGGAGCAAATATTTTGCTTGGCGGAAAAAAGATACAGGGGAAAGGAAATTATTTCGAACCGACCGTATTGACAAATGTCACTCACCAGATGGATATCATGCGCGAAGAATCGTTCGGCCCTGTGATCGGTATTATGAAAGTAAAAAACGATGCGGAGGCGATTGAGTTGATGCAAGATTCTGATTATGGATTGACGGCATCGGTTTATAGTGCTGACAAGTCGCGTGCGGAAAATATTTTACAACAAATTAATTCAGGCACGGGTTATTGGAATTGTTGTGACCGCGTGAGCGCGGCAGTGCCATGGAGCGGTAGAAGCCATTCTGGTTTTGGCGCAACTTTATCGCATGCAGGGCTGCGGGCTTTTACCAAACCGAAGGCGTATCAGATGAGGGGTTAATTCAATCCTCCATCCACACCAAAAAAGAAATCATCACCAACTGATCACTCAGGTATTGAACGATCGGTTCATCTGGAAGAAATTGATTGCCGTATTTTTTGCGGATTGCTTTTACTTCTTCATCCGTCACATATTCGGTGGCAATCAGTTTGTGCGAAGGGTCAACCTTCTTTTTCAACGAGATCAGCATACGTTTCATAGTCGTGATTTTAGTGTATCAATCTTAGGGCCTTTTGGTTTGTCAAAAAATGACAAATATCAGTTGCACTGAAATAGGTATCTTTGCGGCCTTGCTGCAGACTATGTAGCTAAGCAACAGGCAATTTTAACCACCAACACCAACATTGCTGATGACTGTCGCTCAACTCAATTACCGAAGTAGGATGTGGCAAAATCGGCTGAAAAAGGGATTGGGCATTTTGCTCGCCACTTTTGTAATTTTAGTAATGGCTTTCCAATTTTTGCAAGACAAATTGATTTTTCAAGGCGTGCGGCTGGATGCTTCGCATGCGTTTGTTTTCAACCAATCTTTTGATGAGCATTTTATCAATACACCCGATGGTCACCAACTAAATGTCATTCATTTCAAAACATCCGTAGCACCAAAGGGTTTGATTTTATATTTCCACGGAAATCGAGACAATCTTCAACGTTGGGGAAACTACGCATCGGATTTTACGAAGCACGGATACGAAGTGTTGATGATGGACTATCGGGGCTATGGCAAAAGTACGGGCAAGCCCAATGAAGAAATTCTGTATGCAGACGCGGCCTTGGTATGGTTGTGGGCGAAAAACAATTTGGTTATTCCGCAATTGGTGGTGTATGGTCGCTCGTTAGGTACCGCGGTGGCTTCGCGATTAGCTATGGAAGCCAAACCACAATTATTGATTTTAGAAACTCCGTTTGATGAACTGCGTGGTGCTATTGTGCCATGGCTCAAGCCTGTTTTTTCCATATTGCCTTTTGACTATACCTTCTCTAATCGCGATCATCTTTTACAAACCAATTACCGCAAAGTCATTTTTCATGGCACCGATGATTTGGTTACACCCATTAGTTCGGCTTTGCGATTAAAACCATTGCTGAAAGACGGAGACGAATTTTTCATTATTCCGCACGGTACACATGGCAACCTTCGTGAGTTTAAAGAGTACCATTCCCGACTGGCCGAAGTACTACGGTAAATCCCATAAGGTATTCTTTTACTTTTGCGTAAAGACCTTATAGGATTAAGCTTTTTTTTCTTATCATTATTTCTTACTTTTTACGAAATGGTTAGCACATTGATTTACACGGTGGTGGTTATGGCCTGTGTTTACGCAGGTTTGTGTTTGGCCATATTATTCTTTCAGCACCTGTTTTTCTTCCGCCCTGAGATTTTAGCCACGCATTTCAAATATCAATATGCTTTTCCTTTTGATGAACTTGATTTTGATATGCCCGATGGAGGGAAGATCAACGCCATTCATTTTAAAGTTCCTAACTCGCGTGGAGTAATCTATTATCTGAAGGGCAATTCACGGAGTATCAAAGGGTGGGGCAAGTTTGCAAAAGATTTTGTGAGCAATGGGTATGACTTTTTTATGATGGACTACCGCGGCTTCGGAAAAAGTAAAGGCAAGCGAACACAACAAAAATTATTTGATGATGCTCAGTTTTTGTACAAATGGCTGCTGGAGAATTATCGACAAGATCAAATTGTGGTCTTCGGTCGTTCATTCGGGACAGGTATAGCCGCTCACGTGGCTTCGCAAAATCACCCCCGATTGCTTGTATTGGATTCGCCTTATTTTAGTTTTTTGTATAATGCCAAACGCTATGCTTTTTTTCTCCCACTCCAGTGGATTTTGAATTATGATTTGCGAACAGATTTGTATTTGAAGCAAGTAACCTGTCCCGTTCATATCATTCATGGCACGAAAGATAGATTGATTTCCTTTCAGCAGAGTGAAAAACTAAAAGCCTTGTTTCCAAACAAGGTTACACTTCATGCCATTGAGGGAGGCAGGCACAATAACCTGCCTGATTTTTCGGCCTTTTTTGAAGTGCTCTACGATGTGCTCTATGTAGAACCATCTAAAATTGCTACTCCATGAGCATCGATTTTCTTCGCGTGTTTGATCTGATAAATTATCAGGCCATAAAATATCCGCAAGCCAACTGCCTCAATTATTGGCAGAACGAAAAGTGGCAAAGCCTCTCTACACTTCAGACGCAAAAATCCATTGACGACATTTCGTGCTGGTTGATGCAAAATGGTTTTGCGGAAGGTCAACGAATAGCGATTGTGCCACGCATGGGCAGCCCCCGTTGGATGATGGTTGATTTTGCCTGTCAACAGATAGGATTGGTGGTGGTGCCAATTCATCCCACGTCTTCACCGGAGGAAATGACTTTTATTTTAAAGGAGACCGAAGCGGTGTTATGCATTACAGCGGATACTGAACTCTATCGTAAAGCTAAAGATCTTTTGGATAACACTTCTTTAAAAATGCTTTTTCACCTAGAAGAGAAATCAGAAGGATTTTTTCCAGCCTTAAACGATAGCGCATCAGATCATTTTTCAATGGCTCAACTAGAAGCGCAAAAAGAAAAGATTACGCCCCAGCATTTGCTTGCTATTCTATACACCAGTGGCACATCAGGTCAGCCAAAAGGCGCAATGTTAACGCACCACAACGTAGTCAGCAACATCAAATCTATTTTGCCCATTTTACCATTGCAAGCGGGCCAGCGCGCGTTGAGTTTTTTGCCGTTCAGTCATATTTTTGAGCGCACCAGTTGCTGTGCTTACATTGCCTTTGGTGTGAATATTTATTTTAGTCAAAACCTGAGTCTGTTAAGCACTGATTTTAAGAGCGTCCAACCTTACTTCTGCACCACCGTGCCCAAAACGCTTGAACGCATGTATGACATTCTACTCGAACAGCAATCAGAAAAAAACTGGTGGAAAAAAAAAGTGATTGGCTGGGCAATGGCCGTAGGCGAAAAATACCGCGATGAAAAGCAAGTCAGTTTATTTTTTGGGATGAAACTCTTTTTCGCCCGTCACTTGGTTCTTTACAGATGGAAGCGTGCATTGGGTGGCCATATCAAGTACATGGCCGTGGGGGCAGCCGCTTTACGTCCACAGATCAGTCGCTTGTTTTCTGCTGCTGGCGTGGTCACCTTGGCGGGATATGGCATGACGGAGGCTTCGCCTTACATCAGTGTAAACCGTCCAGGCTTTCACAAGTTTGGAACGGTGGGCTTGCCCGTGCCGGGCGTTGAAATAAAATTGGATGAACCCACTGAAAATGGTGAAGGCGAAATCTTGATCAAAGGCCCCAACATCATGCTTGGCTATTACAAACGACCCGAACTAAATGCGGAGGTATTTACAACCGATGGATGGTTTCGAACAGGCGATGTAGGAAAAATGATTAACAAACATTTCCTTACCATTACCGATCGCAAGAAAGATATCTTTAAAACCACGGCAGGTATTTACATTGCGCCACAGCCCTTGGAAAATCATTTCGTGGCATCTGCTTTTATTTTTCAATGCTTGGTAGTAGGTTTCAACAAACCATTTGTGAGTGCCGTATTGGTGCCCAACTTTCAGGTGTTAAAAAATTGGTGCGACCAAAACAACATCCACTGGACTTCGCCCACCTACATGATCCACAACATCAAAGTAATGGCCAAAATGCAAATGGAAGTAGACGCGTTGAATGAAACGTTAGAAAACTACAGACGCATTAAAAAATTTGTGTTAAGCGATGTGGAATGGACCACCGAGAGTGGGCATTTGACTACGTCATTTAAAATCATGCGCGCGAAGCTATTAGAGAAGCATCGGCAAGAGATAGAAAAGTTGTATTTGGAGTAGCCCACTTTCTGGCACAATTTTTACTTATTTTCGTAGCAATTAAATGTATCACTATGAAAATGATCCTGCTTTCTTTTGTTGTGTTGGTGGCTTCTTCGTGTGCCAATAGCCCTTTTGGTAAAAAAGTAAGCGAGCCCTTCAGCGGAAACGCCTACGAATCCAACAATCGTTTCTTTCGTGCTACTGGCAAAGGAGAAAGCTCATCGGATAACATTGCCAGGGGCAAGGCCGACATCGAAGCAAAGACCTATTTGGCCGGCCAAGTAAACACCACCATGAAGCAAGTGGCAGACAATTATCAAGGTCAAACTGAAAACGAACGAGGTGCCGATGTTGCCGAGAAATTTCAGAGCTTGGCCCGCGAAGTAATGAATACTGACTTGGCCGATTTGCGCAAAGTAGGAGAAAAGAAATACTATAACGACAAAGAGAAGAAATACACGGTCTTTATAGCCTACGAAATAAAAAAGAATGCCATGTTCCGTTTCATGAAAAAGCAAGCGAGGGTAAATCAAAAAATAGATGAACGTCAACTGGCCATCATCGATAAAATATTAGACGAACAAATCAAAAACTCGGAGGACGATAAAAACTAATTTGAAAATGAGGCAATTTGAAGATTTGAAAATGCTAATCAAACTGGACTTAGATTTTCAAATTGAACTCATCTTCAAATTTTCAAATTAAGTAGCATTCGCCATCTTCTCGGCCGTCTCAGCAATTTTTAATTGATTGATAAATTCATCAATCTCGCCATTCATTACAGCCGGTAAGTTGTGTTGGGTGTAACCCACTCGGTGATCAGTTACGCGGCTCTGTGGATAGTTATAGGTTCTGATTTTTTCAGATCGATCGCCACTGCGCACCTGACTTTTGCGTGAGGCCGTAATGCCGGCATTTTTCTTTTCTACTTCAAGTTCATAAAGCTTCGCGCGCAACATCACCATGGCACGTGCCCTATTGCCATGTTGCGATCGCTCTACTTGGCAGGTGATCACAATACCCGTAGGTTTATGTGTCATCTGCACTTTTGTTTCTACTTTATTTACGTTCTGCCCACCGGCACCACCCGAGCGCGAGGTGATCACTTCGATATCGGCTGGATTGATTTCTACATCCACATCTTCGGCTTCTGGCAAAACCACTACTGACGCTGCCGAGGTATGAACACGCCCTTGTGTTTCCGTTTCGGGCACGCGCTGAACACGATGAACACCCGATTCGTATTTGAAGATTCCGTAGGCACCATCTCCTTCCACACTGCTGATTACTTCTTTGTAACCACCGGCCGTTCCTTCCGTTACATCTAGCACCGACATCTTTAACCCAACCCGATCGCAGTAGCGCTGATACATGCGCCATAAGTCGCCCGCAAATATGGCGGCTTCATCGCCACCGGTGCCAGCACGGATTTCCAAAATGCAGTTCTTGTAATCGTTGGGGTCCTTTGGCATCAGCAGCTCTTTGATCTCCGCTTCAAGGGCGTCTACTTTTGGTTCAAGCTCTTCAATTTCTTGCTTGGCCAATTCACGCATTTCAGGATCTTTCTCCTTCGCCAATAAATCTTTTGCGTGCTTTACTCCGTCTATTGCGTTTTGATAGGCATCAAACTTCACCACCACTTTTTCCAAATCACGGTACTCTTTGCTTAACTGACCGAATTTCTTTTGGTCGCTAAGCGTATCGGGCTGCACCAACAATTGGCCAACCTCTTCAAAGCGGTTCTTTATTTCTATTAACTTCTCTATCATAATTAAAAATCAGGCAAAGGTAAGGGTTAGATTTTAGATTTGTGCCGTTAGATTTTTAGATTTGATACCTCTTACCAAATCAAACATGAGTATGAACGTGAAGAAAGTTGTTGTTTTTGTCTTGGCGATTCAGATGATGGCTTGCAATGGCCGATTGTCTGATGAACAGAAAAGGAAAATAAAAGATGAAATGGAGTCGAGCCAGATTGTGAAAATACCCGAGGCGACCATTACAGAGGCGGCATTTGAGTACGGTCGCACCATCGTTGCGCCTTTGGAGGCGCGCGATCAGCAACTGATGAACCAAAAGCTTATTGACTCTTTACAAGAAGCTTTTCATGTCAACATCAAAGCACTTAATGCCAACGATTCGCTGCTGCGCGAAGTGGAAAAAAAAATGATTGAAGCCTACCTGGGTGCGGGCAGTGAACAGCTTACGGATAATGTGCAAAAGATGGGTGTCGATTCTATTTTTTATACCAAGCCATTCATGAAAACCCATCCGGATGGTTCTGTAGAATTGATTAAAGTGGTAGGCATAAAAATGTCTAAACGTGAGGTGATCAAACAAATCAAAAAATAAAAAAGGCTGCCCTTCGTAAAGGACAGCCTTTAAATATCAAAAATAATTTTGTTACGGTTTCTTTACAGCAGGGGTTGCGGTAGTGGCAGGGGTTGGTGTTATACCGAATTTCTTCAACACCAAATTTGAAATGTTGTATTGCTCATCACTATACAAAAGGATATCAACACCACCAGAAATCTGCGGATTGATGATAAAGCTGTACCCATTTTCCTTGGCTACATCTTCAACTGCTTTGCCAATCTTCTCATAAACGGGAGCCATTAAATCAGCTTGCTTCTTTTGCAATGAGGCCTGTGCTTCTTGTTGAAATTTTTGAAAACCTTCTTGCATGGCTTGAAGTTCTCTTTCTTTATCAGCCTTAATTGGATCGGGAGTGGTAGCAGGCATTGCTTGGTACGCCTTATACTTAGCTTCGAAATCCGCTTGTTTTCCTTTCATGGTATTTTCCAATTGAGCACCATGTGTTTTTAACTCGCTATCAATTTGTTTGTATTGTGGCATTTGACTGAAAATATATTCCCAATCAGCATATCCGATTTTTTGAGTCTGGGCTTGGGCGGTTGTTAATGCTAATCCGCAAAGCAGGGCAACTAAAAGTGTTCTCATTTTAAATTAATTACTGGTTTATTTTATTTTATCGTTTGGGTCTCCTAATCCTAGTTCTTCTAATACAAAATCGGTGTAATCGTGGCGCGGGTCGGTATAAATCATCACCAACTCGGCCGACTTATCAAAAACAATGGCCAACCGATTCGTTTTGGCCACTTTTGCCACGGCATCAAATACTTTATCCTGCAAAGGTTTAATCAATTCTTGTTTTTTCAAAAAAAATAGCCCTCCAAATCCAAAAACCTTTTTTTGATAGTCTTTCAGTTCTATTTCCTTTCGTTTGATCTCTTCCAGCCGATCATTTTTCATCTCCTCCGTCAGCAGCACTTGCTCGGCTTGGTAGGCTCGGTAAAGGGCATCTACCTTACTCTGCATTTCCTCAATTTCTTTCTGCCAAGCAGCCGAAAGTTGATCGATTTCGCCTTGTGCTTTGCCGTACTCGGGCATTTTGCTCAGCACATAGCCCGAATCAAAATAACCGAACTTCTGTGCATTTACAAAACTCAGGCCGAAAATGAAAAAGCATACCGAAACCGCAAAAAACCTCATTTTTATCTGATTTGCTGACCAATCGTAAAGTGGAATTGTGAGCCGCTCACGTCACGCGCATTCGGTAATCGATCAAATCCATACGCCCAGTTCAACCCAATCAACCCAAATGCTGGCATAAAGATACGCGCTCCAAATCCCGCTGATTTGTACAAATCAAACGGATTGAAAAGCTGATAATTGTCCCAGTTATTGCCTGCCTCAGAGAACACAAATCCATAAACGGTAGCCGACTGGCTGGTCACCACCGGGTAACGCAGCTCAAATCCAAACTTATTGTACACAATACCGCCTTCTATTCCTGTTACTTGACGGCTGCCCCTGGCGGCATAAAGCGGTGGTGTTACCTGATTATCAGGATAGCCACGCAAACCAACTATATCTTGCCCTAACACAAATGAGTTGAAACCTCCTGCCAGGCCAGCACCGCCCACCAAAAATCTTTCAAAAGGACCGGGTGAAACTTTATTGTTATAGGTACCAATAAAGCCCATGTGTGCTTTGGCTTCCAACACCAAACTGCGACCCTGCGGTTTTTTGCTCCCCAAAATCTTAACATAAAATCTAGTATCCAACATCCACTTATGTAACTCGATAAAGCTGTAGCGTTGGTTTACATCGTTATAAAAGGAGGCATCTCTGAAAATCGAATAGGGTGGAGTGAGGTCTAAGCTAAGTGAAACGCTTGAACCTGCTGTTGGAAACATCGGATTGTCGATGCTGTTTCGGGCAAGGGTAGTATTTAACTTAAAATTTCGGGTGGTACCAACAGCTGGTAACGTAGGCGAGCCAAAGTAATTGGCGTAATCATACACCAAATAAGAAAGTGAGTGGGTTAATGAAAAATAATTATCGGGCCATTCTAACCTTCGGCCAAAGCCAATGGTAACCCCGGATTGCTTCAATGACGCATTGTCGTTAAATGTTAGTCCACCTACGCCCCGAGTTGGCAGGCGAGAGATGGAATGATTTAAACTGATGGTAAGAGCATTTGGCCTACGTCCACCCAGCCACGGTTCAGTGAATGAAATGTTATAGCTTTGGAAAGACGCTCCATTTGCTTGCACTTGCAATGACAAACGCTGTCCATCCCCCACGGGCAAGGGTCTCCATTTTTTTATGTGGGGCACATTGCGAAGAGAGAAATTGTTAAACGTCAACCCTACCGTTCCCACAAATCCAAAGAAACCTCCCCATCCACCCGATAATTGCACCTGGTCGTTTGATTGTTCTTCCACTTTCCAACCGATGTTAACTGTTCCGTTTGCAGGATTGGGCCGAATGTCTTGTTCAATCTTTTGGGGATTAAAATAACCCATCTGCGAAAGCTGCTGCTGCGTGCGTATGATATCAGCCCTGCGGAATTTCTGTCCTGGTATGGTTGTTAACTCCCTGCGGATTACATGGTCGCTGGTACGTTCGTTGCCTGCAATGGTTACTTCATCAATGGTTGCCTGGTCACCTTCAAAAATGCGCATCTCCACATCAATCGAATCGCCCGCTACCGCTACTTCTACGGGCGTTACGCGGAAGAACAGATAGCCATCGTCCATGTACAAACCACTGATGTCGGCACCTTTCGGATTGAAAGTGGTTTTTTTATCAATCATTTCCTGATTGTAAACATCGCCCTTTTTGATGTCGAGTACCTTGTTCAGTGTGGCAGCGGTGTACAAATAATTGCCCGTCCAGATGATATTTCTGAAAAAGTACTTTCTTCCCTCTTTGATTTTAAAATGGATGTCAATTTTAGAATCGTTATAGTTTGAAATGGAGTCTGAAACAAGTTCTGCATCGCGGTAACCTTGCGTATTATAGAAGGCAATCATCTTCTTTTTGTCTTCTTCGTACTCTGTGCGAAGGAACTTTGACCCATTAAAGAAATTTAATTTGACAGTGCGATTGAAAAATTCTTTTACTTGGCGCCAGCTCGTTTTTTCCGCTGCAGAGTCTTTAAAAAATTCTTTTACTTTTCTGGGTTCTTTTCCCGTACCAATCAAGGTTTTGATTACTTCGCGATGAATGGAAACACGCGCATGTTCTTTCGTTTTCTTCAACTTCTTCTTCAAAACGGAAGACGAAACTTCATCGTTCCCTTCAAACTTGATCTCGTGTATCTTTACTTTTGATTTGAGATTGACGTTGATGCGCAAACGCACACCGCCCCGGTTTAACGTATCGCGCTCTTGCACAATTTTTACTGCGGTGTTGAGAAAACCTTTTTTTACAAAGTGTTTTTTTACGCCCATCTCCGCATTGCGGATCATGGCATCGTTCACAATTTTACCTCTGATGAGGGTCAAGTCATCTTTTAACCCACTCACTTTGCCTTTGCTGATGCCGTCAAAATAAAAATCAGTCAACCGTGGACGTTCGGCCAAATTCACCACCAAGTATACGTTGGTACCTTCAATGCGGTCTATGGCTATGGTGGCATCGCCAATCAAACCGTGCTTCCACAACTTGCGAATAGCGTTGGAGATTGCATCTCCTGGTATTTTGATTTTATCACCAATTTTCAAACCGGTTAGCGATACCATGGCATTTTTATCCAACACATTTAAGCCTTTTACCTCAATGCCAGCAATGGTGTATTCATTTGGCGCGCGGTAATTTAGCTCACCACTGGTAGGTTGTGAATCCGTGGTGGTACCTGCATTGGTACGGCTCTTTCGAAATTGGGCTGAACTGGAGATACCAACAGCAAGCAATAAAAAAATCAGTAGAATCCGAGTCATTAAATCAAGCAATAGGGGTCAGCACTTTTCCAAAACGTCTTTCTCGCTTTTGATATTCACAGATGGCCAGATAAAGATCTTCTTTGCGAAAATCTGGCCAAAGCTTAGGGGTTATGTACAATTCCGTATAGGCAATTTGCCAGAGCAAAAAATTACTGATGCGCATTTCTCCGCTTGTACGGATCAATAATTCAGGGTCGGGCACACGAGCAGTTTCCAAGTGTTGCGAAATCATCTGCTCATCGATGTCTGCAGGTTTTAGTTCTCCCAAGTGGATCTTTCGGCCAATCTCTTGAACAGCCTTGGTTAACTCCCACCGGCCGCTATAATTCAATGCGATAAATAAAGTGAGTCCGGTATTATTTTCGGTTTGCTTCATGGCATCGTGCAGATTTACCCGGCAATCGGTGGGCAACTGAGAAATATCTCCGATGGTTTTAAGTTTCACTTTATTCTTGTGCAATGAGTCAATTTCTTTTCGCAAGGTATTCACCAACAATTCCATCAATGCGTCCACTTCTTCTTTTGGCCTTCCCCAATTTTCAGTACTAAAGGCATACAGCGTTAAGTATTTTACACCCAATTCGCCAGCGCCTTCAATTACATCCCGAACGGCCTCGATCGCATTTCTATGACCGAAAATGCGGACAGCCCCTTTGTTTTTTGCCCATCTACCATTGCCATCCATGATAACGGCAATGTGGCGAGGCAGATTATGAGGGTCAATATTTTCTTTAGCTGAAGCCACAAGGGTGCAAAAGTAGCCTTTTTTTGAAAATAATAGCGCACTTTTTAAGCCTTGGTTTCGTGTGTTTTAAGATGATTGTGATAAAGAAAAAGTTCTATTGTGACCCCAAATTAGCGATAGGGATTTTTGGCGCAGGGTATATCGTAGAAAGTATAGGTAAGGGTAATGCCGGTGAAGAAATAATTGTCGAAATCGTTGGGGTTACCGTATTGATAGTTTTTTAACGAAGGATCTGCTTGCGATACATTGTCGAGGTAGTCGAAAAAGGTTTTTCTTATACCAAATTCAAAAGCGATGTAATACTTAGGATTAAGCACATATTTCATGCCTCCACCGATTGGAATGGATAATTGAACATTGCTATACTCTGCCGGTTTGGTTTGCGTTCCTGAAATGCCGAATAAGGCAATGCCTGTAAACAAATAAGGGGTAAACCGAAGCCTACGCTTGTCATCGCGCCAATCCAAAAAATGATATTCGAATGTGCTGGACAACTCCATCAAAAAAAGATCAAAAGAGGCATTGCGCTTGAAGGCAGCCGGATCGATAGGGTCATTCTTATCACTGGCACCAAGTTGGCCAGCGGTTAGTGCCGTTCTAAAACTGATGACTCGGCTAATGTTGCTCCGGTAAAATAAGGTGGCAGCAGGCTCACTAGTCGTTAAGTCATAGGTACGTACCAAATCGCCTGTGTAGTTAAAAACACCGATGCCACCACCAATCTCGGAGCGTTGAGATAATTGGCTAAAAAGATTCGTAGCCGATAAAAAGGCAATAGTAAAAAAAACATTCGCAAGGGAATTGCGAATCATTATCTGAATTTCGCTTTATGGAAGGTGGCTCCTAAGATATACGTCAATCGCACTGAGGTCACCATATAGATATCGTTGTTCTTTTTGTTGCCTCTATTGTTGTCTGGGAACTCTCTTCCAAATCCGCTGCGTGTTAAATATGTGTTTCCATCGGCTCCTACATAACTTCCAAAGTTGAAAGGATCGGCAGCTATTTGCTGCGGGGTATAAAGTTCGTTGGTTCTATAAGATAAAGCTTGTGCCAATTTTGTTAAGGTTGGATCTCCATTTTCAGCTTTGATTTTGCCTAGGTCAACATAGTTTTGGCTTACATCATCCAGATAATCTGTGAAAGTATACCGGAAACCTAAATCGGCCCACAAATCAAACACTTCGTTTAATCTAAAACGAGCGCCAATGCCAAATGGTATAGCAAACTGCAAATTACTGTAAGGCTTTATTTCATAGTTGACATCACTTGGTGCTAAAGTTGCGTATTGCCCTTCCGTTCCCAGTGGTTGCAAATCAACCCATTGCCCAGCGTAAGGATTAGTCGTGCCGTCTAAGAAAGTGGCGGGGGCTTGAGCTTGCGGGTTATGGTAAAACAGTGCAGCCCCAACGAAAAAGTAGGGAGTCCATTTTACACGACTGATATAGGTAGATTGATTATCAAAAAGGTCAAAGTAAGCGACCGCTGACAGTTCGTGAATTCTGTTCCGGAACGAAGCATTGCGTTGAGCACGAAAGAAACCATTGCTAAGGTCATTTTCATTGGCAGACTCTTTATCTGACCCCTTTAGCGTTCCAAACATATACTGCACTTGCAATGTATAGCGAGGGCCAAAACGGTGGAATAAGGAAATGCCAAATCCCGGCTTGGTAAATGAAATGTCTGTGCTGAAAGCGGAAGGTGTTGGAGCTAAATCTCCAAAATAGTTTAGTGCATTTAATGAGAAGCCAACACCAGAATATACGTTTTGACGGCTAAAGCCCCTTTTTTTTCCTTGAAAACTGGCCATACTCTTATTATTTTTTTTGATGGCTTTTCGATTAAACTGGGCATAGGATTCATTAAAGGATCCTACCAGTAGAAACAAACTCATCAGAACAAAACATAGCTTTCTCATATCGAGTAATTTTAGGCCAAGTGCAAAGTTAAAAAAAATAATTAATTGACAATTAACCATTTAAAGTTAAAAAAGTAAATTTAATGTAAGATAATCTAATTTCGGATATCCAATCCCCAATTCAATTTTTGGCGTAAGGTATTGAAGTAATTTTGACCATCCAATTGAACCAAGCGAACCTTAAATTTCTCTTTGCTGATCTTCAATTTTACTGAATCATCAACGGTTTCGAAACGGGAATCTAATGATACCAGGTATTTTTTACTGCGGCCTTCAATTGCGAGCGTTATTTCCGAATCATCCGATAATACAATTGGCCTCGTGCCCAAATTATGCGGGCTAACGGCTGTTAGAACAAAGCACTCGGATTGAGGATTTACCAACGGCCCCCCACAGCTTAACGAATAACCCGTAGATCCGGTAGGCGTGGCAATGATCAATCCATCTGCCCAATAAGAATTCAATAGTTGCCCGCCCACAGATGCATGCACGGTGATCATGGAAGATGTGTCTTTTTTAGTGATGGTGAAATCGTTCAACGCATAATTGAGATTGCCAAATAACTTAGGTGTAGAGGTTAACTTTAACACCGAGCGGCTATCGATTTTAAACTGACCATTGATGAGTGCATCGATGGAGTCTTCCATATCATCGCGGCTGTTGGTGGCCAAAAAACCTAATCGGCCAGTGTTGATACCCATAATGGGCACTTCTGTTCGCCCGATGAATGTAACGGACTCCAACAACGTGCCATCGCCACCCAGCGAAAGAAAAAAATCCAGCAGGCGCAAATTGTCACCCAATTCAAAAGTTTTAAGTTTATAGGCTTGCACCTTGGCCGATTTAAATTGCTTTAGAAATTTGGATGAGACCCAAATCTCGGCCTCTGTCCTTTTCAGATGGTCAAGTACCTTCTCAATAAAGCGAGTGGATTTGTTTTGAAAATCTTTGCCGTGGATGCCAATGCGCTTCATAGAGCGGGTTTATATTTCTAGGTAACGAAGCAATAAATCCACCTTCTCTTTTTCGTGGTCTTCGTATTTGGTCTCTTTATAGCGTGCGATGACCCGGTAATTAAATCGCTCAAGCGTAGCTACAATTCGTTTGATATCGAGCTGATTGATTTTCAGTGTAAGCTTGATTTTGCCTATGTCCATGGGGTCTTCCACCATGTTGCTGCTGATAATTTTAGCATTATTCTCTTCTACATACCGGCTGATTTCGGCCAGGGAATAATCTACCAAGTCCATTGACAAAACAAGGATGGCCCCAGGCATTTGCACCGAGGCAGATTGAGCAAACGTGTATAAGATATCTTGAATGGTAATCAGCCCTACGTATCGAGAATCTTCGTTCAGCACGGCCACTATTTGCAATTTGTTGTCGCCCGCTACTTTTAAGATGTCATAAAAATGAGCATCCCCGGTAACGGTGCAGTTTGGGGCTACCAAATCAAAATCAGCAAGATTTTTTTCAATGTCGTTTGATTCTAAAATGATTTCTTCAGAGATAAAGCCAAGTAGTTTGCCATCGTCAACCACGGGCAAGTGATTGCAACGGAACTCTTCCATCCACACAATGGCCTTGTGGGCATCGTCTGTCACCTTCAGCGGTGGTATCATGTGGTTGATCAGTTCTTCGGCTATCATTTATTTCCTAACTAAAAAATCTTCCACCATTTCATTGAATTTCTCTGGGTGCTCCATCATAGGGGCATGACAGCATTTATCAATAAATTTCAATTCTGAGTTTGGAATCAATCGGTTAAACTCATGCCCAACCATTGGTGGGGTGATGGTGTCGTTCAGCCCCCACACAAGCAACGTTGGTACTTTTATTTTTGGTAATTCCAATGCCAAATTGTTTCGCTGAGCAGATTTTGCAATCGCCACGATGCGCATACACTTAGGGATGCTTTTAGTCGTTTCAAAAACCTCGTCTACCAATTCTTTACTGGCCACTTTCGGATCGTAGAACGTATACGCCACACGCTCGCGAATGTAATCGTAACTGCCTCTGCGTGGGTACGAGCCGCCCATTGTGTTTTCAAATAAACCCGAGCTTCCCGTAAGAACTAGCTTGGTCACTTTTTCAGGATTCTTGAGTGCATACAAAATACCAACATGGCCACCGAGTGAATTACCCATGATCATGAGCTTGTCAAGCTGCATTAATTCTACAAATCGCTCGGTAAACTCACGCAAGCCTTCTAACCCTGCCTGTTTAATAGGCATCTCATAAATAGGCAACATGGGTATCACCACGCGAAAATGCTTGGAGTAGTGATTTACCACTGCTTCCCAGTTGCTCAGCGCACCAAAAAGTCCGTGCAAAAGCATCAGTACAGGGCCGCTGCCTTTGTCAACATACTTAAAATCATGCGCTTCCTTTACTTGCAATGCCATTTTGGTATTTTATTTTCCGATAAGTAACTAAAAATTATTGAACCTAGAAACGGTCATCAAAACTCCTTAAAAATTTCTTTGAAGAAAGGGATCATATCACCAGCCCAACCCGACATGTTTTGCGCCACTTTGGCCACCCATGGATATAGGTAGGAGCCTGCCACCCAGTTGGATGGAAGCGTTAGTTTCAACGCAGTGGCCAGCCAAATAAGTACGCTAACGCAAAACACATATTTAGTTATCCCCAATGCCGCACCAGCAAAAGAATCTACTTTGCCGAGAAACGTATCGTCCAGCGAATTTTTGATTCGATTGCCAATGAACAATGTGAGCCCCAACACCAACACAAAAATGATCATGAATGAAAGGTAAGGAAGAAACTTTTTGTCGGCATTGAATTCTCGCTGCAGCACTTCCATTCCCCAGCCCATCAATTTGAAGCCCACAAAAATGCCCAGCACAATAGCGAGCAAATAAAAGAGTTCCATCAAAAAACCACGCTTGTAACCGAGATAGGCACCCAACCCGAGCATGAGTATCAATACAATGTCTGCTTTACTCAAGAGGCCAACAGCTTTTTAACCAACTCTGAAATGACTTTTCCATCGGCTTGGCCAGCCAATGCTTTGGTGGCCGTACCCATTACTTTGCCCATGTCTTGAGGACCTTTCGCACCTACCTGTTCGATTATTTTTTTCACCTCGGCAGCTATTTCGGCTTCACTAAGCTGCTTGGGCAAATACCGATTGATGATTTCCAATTGAAAAGTTTCTTTTTGTGCCAAGTCGGTGCGGCCTTCCTTGGTAAAGATTTCGGCTGATTCTTTGCGCTGCTTGGCAGCCTTCATCAAAATTTTGTTTTCTACATCATTGGCAATGTCTTCGCTGCCACCTTTCTCTGTTTCGGCTAGCAAAATCATGCTCTTAATGCTGCGCAAGGCTTCTAACTCTTCTTTGTTTTTGGCGAGCATGGCTTTTTTGATGTCGCCATCGATTTGAAGTTTTAAACTCATAAGTGATGCTATTAATGGGCAAAGATAGAATAGAAAACCAAATGACAGACCCCTGCGTTTGATAGACCAAAATGATTTTTTATGAAAGTAGTGATGATGCTTCTCGTGATTGGCTTGAATCTTTCAAGCTATGCCCAATCAGAAAAGGAAATCAACGACCAAGTTTGGAAGTCTTTTGTTGAAACTTTTAACAATCACCTATCAAACGAGTTTTTAGCACTTCATTCAAAAGAATTAGTACGCTCTTCGCGCGAGTCAAGACAAGTTCTCAACTGGGATCAGTATTTGAAACAGACAATTGGTGGCGACAAACAAGACCTTGATGAAAAACGGAAAAGAGATTTGGAATTGAGATTTACGGAGCGAATAAGCAACGGAAGCCAAGCGATTGAGGTAGGCGTTTACAAAACCACCTATCACTTTGCCAATGGCAAAACACAAACCTACTATGGCCGGTTTCATGTGGCCTTAAGAAAGGAAAAAGGAGTTTGGAAAATTTTGGTTGACACGGATTCATCAGAAAATAATTCCATTGGTGAAAAAGATTTTTTGGCCGCTAAACCGATGGAGTAGTCTTTGTCAGATGGCCGCAATCAAGCCTTGGGGGAAACTTCCCTTATTGGGCATTATTCATAAAATATTTTCGGAACAAAGGCTCAAAATAAGGCTCTGTTAATTCTGGTGTTCCTGTAAAGAAATCCATGATTTCAGAATCTTGCAAGGACTTTTCTATTCTCTTTATATTGCCAGGGCTGCCCAATTGGTAGTGGTTTATTACTCTACTTGAGGACATTTTTCTTTCCCCTGAAACAAAAGCGATAAGGTAATTTGCTTGGTATTTAGTTAGGTTCTCGGTTTGGGCGCGAAACAGATTTAGCATGTCTGCAAGAAGTTGCTCAAAGGATTCATTTACCGTTGATTCTGTAACCTCCTTTTCGGCATTGCTCCAACAAAGTCGACTTAAATATTGAACGTAGTAGGAATGGGCATTTACTTTTTCTATTAATTGTTTTGCAATTGTCTCGGTTATTTTTTTACCAGAATCTAGAAATTTTTCAGCTAAGAATTTAACCCAATGTTCGGTAGAGATTTTTTCCAAAAACAAAGTGTCGCCAAATCGAAAGAAAGGCTTAGAAGAGTCATTGAAAATGCCCGACATAAGGTGGCGCTTACTACCATATAAGCAATAGGAAACGCCTTGATGTTTTTGCCACACGGAGCGTAGCTTCTCCAAAAATTTTGCACCTTCGAGCCATTCTTGAATTTTTTGGAATTCATCTACGCAAACCAAAAATGGAATGCCTCTAGCATCAGCCAATCGCTGCGGAAGATTGAGTATTTCTGTCGGGTCAAATTTCCCCTTCGGTAACGACAAACCAATTTTAACCCCTTCCGTATCACCGACCGAAAAGGAAATGTAAGGTGCTATGTTTTGAAGGAACTCTTTGGTTGTTTTGGCCATGTTAGAAAGCTTTGATTCGCTTTTCAAAACAGATTTTAAGTAGACTTCTAAAAATTGTTCAGAAGAAGTGATCCCAAAACAATCTATTGCGGCCACCAAAATTTTGCCCTTATAGCGGGCAATAGATTCATCCACCAAAGAACTTTTTCCCCAACGTCTTGGTGATATAAGTATAACATTCTGACTATCAGTAAATGCTTGCTTGAGGCGGGCGATCTCCTTGGTGCGGTTACAGAAATTCTCTTCACCAACGATTTCACCGAATTTGAACGGGTTTTTAGTCATAACTCAAAATTACCTATCCATGTATATTATAAATATAGGTATTTTTTGATATACATAGTTGTAATATACATAGATAGCCTAAATTCATAAAAAAAGCCCATCCTTTTCTTTTGTAACTTTACATCATGACCCGCCTCTCCGTAAACATCAACAAAATTGCCACCCTGCGTAATGCGCGTGGAGCCAACAATCCTGACGTATTAAAAACTGCTTTGGACTGCGAGCGGTTTGGCGCACAAGGCATTACGGTGCATCCGCGGCCCGATGAGCGACATATTCGGTGGATGGATGCGATTGAACTAAAGAAAATTGTTACGACCGAATACAACATTGAAGGTTACCCCGATAAACGCTATTTAGATCTCATCAAAGAAACGAGGCCAACCCAAGCCACCTTGGTGCCCGATAAGCCAGATGCCATTACTTCAAATGCAGGCTGGGATACCATTGGCCACCATGGGTTTTTATCGGAAATAGTTTCGGAGATCAAAAGCTTGAGTGTGCGGGTATCCATATTTGTTGACCCAAGTACAAAAATGATTGATGGAGCTAAAAAAGTGGGTTCTGATAGAATTGAGCTATACACTGAGCCCTATGCCTCTAACTATCATCAAAATCGGGAGGCAGCCGTAAAGCCTTATGTAGAGGCAGCAAAAGTAGCCCATGAAATAGGATTAGGAATCAATGCAGGACACGATTTAGACTTGCACAATCTGAAGTACTTAAAGCAGTCGCTTCCCCACCTCGATGAGGTCTCCATTGGCCATGCTTTAATCTGTGATGCACTTTATCTAGGGCTGGAGAATACGATTCAGTTGTATTTGAGACAATTGATTTGAAAATTGGACAATTTGAAGATTTGAAAATCTTAAGTCGATTGATGGCAATTTTTAAAGTAGCCCATCTTCAAATTATGGACTTAAAACACCTCTCCCAAATTAACAAATACCCCCTGCGAGCCACCTTGCCCAAAGGCATAGTCAATGCACACATTGGTTCGCGAGTGCTTGTTGAATTTTAGTCGCACGCCAGCCCCAGCCCCAAGTGCTACGGAATTGAAAGAGTTACTGGGCCATTCGGTTACGGTCTGGGCGTTTCCAAAAACCACTCCACCAATCAACCCATTTCGCAAAACCTTAAAGCGATATTCGGCTTCGGTATAGACTAAATTTTTGCTCCTAAATCTTCCTTGAATGTAACCTCGCCCGGTGTTGCTGAAAGGATCCCACCCGGTGGAGGGCAGATCAAGATACGGTGCGTTGCCGGCAAACGTAAACCAGTTATAACTCCACAAAGCCAAAATGTTTTCGCTGTGACGAGGAAAGGGAATATACCTGCGCATATCCAATTGAATGGCTTGCCAACTTTGATCGCTTCCTAGGGCAGTAAGATTAGATCGGTAAACAAAATTAAAGTAGGTGCCACCCCATGGATTGATGGAGTTGATTCGATCATCGTACAAGACATTGAATAGAATGCCCGAGGAGGTAGTGCTGTTACTTAATCCATAGCTGTTCATCTGGGCAAAGACTTCAGTGCTCGGATTGGTTTCCACAATGTCGTAGCGATGGTCCCATGCCAGCCCCAAGCCTGCGTACCAATTTGGACGAAAAGGTGCAAGTACCGTTTGGTGAAACCGTAGGTAGGAGTAGGTTTGGTCTACAAAATTTTCAAGAGACGATTGACCACCCAACCCATAGGTTTTTTGCGGATACCAATAATATCGCCAATCGGAAACCAAATTTAACTTATTGTTACGAGTCCAAATATTGTTTTGCAAACGAAACACAAATTGCTGCTTTTGAGTATAGAGTATGTCGATATACACAATGGAAATTTTTTGATCTTGAAACTCGCTGGTGAAAAAGGCCACATCGCCTACAAAAATGCTGGCCCAGCCGCTGGTGAGTGAGTAGCCAATGGAGGGTGCTCCTGAAAAATAGACTCGGCCCGATTTTTTGGTCAGCGTATCTCGTTTCAATAGCCACTTGGTTTTAAGAATGCTTCCGGCTATATCAATAACATCTTTCTGATTTCTTTTTAAGATGAGCATATCCTGTGCTGGGGAAGGATAGAAGAAGAATAGTATTGAAAGAAGAGTGAGAAGGCGAAGAAGCATTTAGGTTAGATTTACCAGTTTAGACATCAACAGCATCTAACGGGTTTAATGCCAAAGTAGATAAAACCATTTTGAACTTCCAATTCAAAATGGTTGATAACGACTGTGTGGTGCCAAACAACAGTCTGGTACGTTTGCATAAGCCCGAGTTTGGTTCTCCAAGATTTTTGGCAAAAGCAAAAGAACAGGGTTATTTTTTTGGCATCCTTCGGGCCTTGTTCGCATTTTAAGACAAATCCACTTGAGTAATTTTCTCTTATAGAAATTGGCTAATTAATGATTGTTAATCCCGATTGCCAATTCATCTATCGGTATTCACAAATTTTTCAACTAAACTTGCAGAGTTTTAATGCATCTGCCTTTTGATAAAACCATTTTTCAGGTCGTTGTTCACAAAGAAACCATTCGTTATCGCGTTGGTTGCGCTGATCGTGGGCATTTTGTTTTTGTGGATTGATAGCACCACCTCCTTTTTTTCAAAGCCTGGTGATTATGCCGAAGAGCAAGACTCTATCATGATTATTACGCCTACACCCAAGCCAATCATTTTGTATGGCATGGAGGTAACCGACCTGAATGTGATTGAAGATGTAGTGAAAAAAAACCAACTTTTTTTTGAGCTATTCAAAGATGCGTTTGTATCGCAGCAAGTGATGCAGCAACTGCACACGCTTTCCAGAAAAGAATTTGATTTTAGAAAAGTAGCTTCCAATAAAAAGTACACCCTCATCCACGAAAATGATTCGCTCAAATCCGCTCATGCACTGGTGTATGAAGCAAACCCAATCGAGTATGTGATTTTTTATTTGAAAGATTCTCTTCGTATTGAGGCTAAGCAAAAAGAAGTGGTGACCGAAGAAAAATCAATCGCAGGGCGTATTGAATCTTCGTTGTCCGAAACAATTGAGGAACTCGATATATCAAACGAACTCACCAATAAATTTGTAGACGTGTTTGGATGGCAAGTGGACTTTCAGCGATTGCAAAAAGGAGATCAATTCAAATTGATTTATGAGGAAAAATCGGTGGAAGGAAAACCTTTTGCCATTGGCGATATTTTAGGAATTTACTTTGAACACTTCGGGAATGGTTATTATGCTTTTCCGTTCGATCAAGGTGATGGCTTGGATTATTTCGATGAAAAGGGAAATAGCCTTCGCAAAGCATTGCTCAAATACCCTATTGAATTCACGCGCATCAGTTCGCGTTACTCCATGAGTCGATTCCACCCTGTTGTAAAAGTCTTTCGGCCTCATTTGGGTACTGATTTTGCCGCGCCCACAGGCACACCGATTCGCAGTGTAGGCGATGGAATAGTGGAAGACGCCCAATACACCACCAATAATGGTAACTACGTGAAAGTTCGGCATAATGCCACCTACACCACAGGGTATCTGCACATGTCAAAAATAGCCTCGGCCATCACACCGGGCACGCGCGTTAGGCAAGGTCAAACAATCGGTTATGTGGGCAGTACAGGTTTAGCGACAGGCCCACATTTGTGCTATCGCTTTTGGCGCAATGGGGTGCAGGTAGATGCGTTGCGAGTGGAGTTACCTCCTTCTCAACCGGTTAAAAAAGAATTGCTTTCGGATTTTGAAAAAGTAAAGGAAGCTTGTTCAAAAAGGTTACAAGCCATACCATTCCCAGAAACAATCCCTACAGTAGTGGTTGCCAAAAACTAAAAATCCATTTCCTATTTATAAAGTGATCTGAAATGCTACTCGAATCCAAGTAATTTGCGAAGTAGTATATTTGCTTAAAAGCGATTGTATGCGTGCGTTGAGGTATTTCCTGTTGTTATTTTTATCTACCCTAAGCTACTTCGCACAATCTCAAAAGGTATCAGTAGTATTGAGCGGTGGAGGCGCCAAAGGCCTCGCCCATATTGGTGTGCTAAAAGCTCTAGAGGAAAATGAAATCCCTATTGATAATGTCATAGGCACATCCATGGGTGGAATTGTGGGTGGATGTTATGCAGCCGGCATGAGCCCCAACCAAATTGAAGACATGGTTACCAGTCCAGAATTTTTAGACTGGGTAAACGGACGATTTGAGAAAGGACGAAGCTATTACTACTTCAAAAAAGAAAACGATGCCTCGTTTCTGCGCTTAAATTTATCCCTTGATTCTACTTTTAATTTTCTCTTCAACACCAGCATTGCCAGTGACCTTTCATTAAATTTTGCCATGGCGGAGAAGTTGGCTCAACCATCGGCCATTTCGAAAAATGATTTTGATAGTTTGTTTGTGCCTTTGCGAATAATGGCTGCGGATATTTTTACACAATCTGAAGTTGTGCTGAAAAAAGGCGCACTGAGTGACGCGTTGCGTGCCACTCAGACTGTTCCCTTCTTTTATAATCCGATTCGCATCGATGGAAAATATTTATTTGATGGTGGCGTGTACAATAACTTTCCTATCGATGTAGCCGAGCGTACCTTCCAACCCGAAGTTATCATTGGCTCAAATGTTTCTTCTAAGGTTTACAACACCTACCCATTTGGCGAAGATGAAAAGCTCATCTCAAGATCCTTGCTCTATATGTTGTTGGATAAATCAAACCCAAACGATGTGCCGGCATCAGGGGTCTATATTCAACCTAATTTAACGGCCTATTCTGCGTTTGATTTTGAAAGTGCCCAAGCCTTGATTGACAGCGGTTATCAACAAACCATAAAGCAAATGCCCGAAATCAAAGCGAAAGTAGGCAGACGCATAGCTTGTGAAGAAGTGGCCCGCAAGCGAAACGGGTTCAATCGAAAAACATCACCAATAGTGGTTCAAAACATTGAATTGGAAGGTTTTAACAAAGGGCAGCAATTGTATTTGAATAAGTTTTTTAAAAGTGGCAAACGGCCTCTTTACTTTAACGATATTAAAACAGGCTACTTCAAATTGGTTTCAGAACCATATTTCAACAATGTCTATCCAAGTTTTAACTTTGATACTACTGACCATAAGTTCGATTTTAAACTTAGCCGCAGGCCGCAGAACAATTTTCAGGTCGACTTTGGTGGTGTGATTGCCACCCGTAGCATTTCGCAAATGTTTTTGGGCATCAATTATTATTACTTCAATAGAGCCCTTACTCGGTATTCGGCCAACTTTTTTGCTGGCAACTTTTACAAATCCGCTTTGATAAAGGCTAGGATTGATATTCCATTATTAGGTCAATTTTATATTGAGCCCGAACTGGTATTCAATAGCTGGAGTTTTTTGCAAGGTGATGATATCGTTCAAAAAAAATTCAGCCCTACCGTATTAGACCGCATTGATAGGCGATTTGGCCTAAATATCGGACTGCCAGTGGGCAATAGAATCAAGATGGCTTTAACGGGTGCTTATATCAACAATAATGATCAATATGTGGATACGCCTGTGCTGGTTTCTACCGATACACTTGATGGGCTGAAGGTCACGGGTTATCGAGCGGGGATTTCTTTCTCGGCTAATTCACTAAATCGTAAACAATATGCTTCCAATGGAAAATCATACACCATTTCAGGAGACTGGTTTAATTTGGATGAAACCCTCACACCAGGCAACACTTCCTTGTTAAGCCAAATCGCCAAAAAAAATCGTAGTTGGGTGCAAGCCAGGGTAACATTAGAGCAATATTTTAAAAAGGGAATTTATAGTTCAGGTTATTATTTTGATGGTGTGCTTTCCAACCAGCCTACTTTTCAAAATTACTTTGGCACCATTATCTATGCGCCATCTTTCAATCCTATGCAAGATAGCCGAACGCTATTGCTTCGAAATTTCAGAGCGTTCAATTACATAGCAGGTGGTTGGCGAAATGTTTTTGCCATTCGCAAGAATTTAGATTTTAGGGCAGAAGGTTATGCCTTTAAACCGATTGCAGCGATAAAAGAAATCAATCAAGAAGCTCAGTTTGATGATGACTTTACTAAAATATACTTTGCTGGAATGGCCAGTTTTGTGATGCACACCACCATCGGGCCAATAAGCTTAAGCCTTAACTACTATGATGATAAAAGCAGACAATGGGGCGTGTTGCTGCACGCTGGATTCTTGCTTTTCAACAAAACCTCGATGGAAAATTGAACCCGATCAACCATTGCTTTAAGTCCGTTGATTTTCTTTTTTTCTTATCCCTTTCTTCAATTTTCATTTTTTAACTAAATTTAACTTTTTATTAGGCTAATATTACCTACCAAAATCTATGCGCAAAGGTCTATTTATTACCATCCTATCATTTTTTGCCTATCAACTGGCTTCTGGCCAAGTTGTGCAATGGGCAAACAAAGTGATTGATTTTTCATCTGAACTTACTTCTGTTCAATATTCGGCACAACAAATCTTGGGCAAGCCCAATGTGATGCCAGCCGTTGGCCAAAATCCCAATGCGTGGACACCCGACCGGCCAAAAAGAAAGGAATGGATCAAAATTGGGTATGAAAACCCCATGCAAATTCAACAGGTTGCCATTGCCGAATCGAACAACCCAGGAGCACTCTATCGGATTTTGGCTTATGAGGAAAATGGCACTGAGCACGTGCTGCAAACCTTAAACCCCCAGGCTATCCCCACAAAGGGTAGGATGTTGAACATTTTTATCGAAAAAACATCATTCAAAGTAGCCTCATTAAAACTTGAATTTGATGGAGCTCCGCTACCTGATTATTTTTCTATTGATGCCGTAGCCATTACAGATTCTCGTTTGCCCATAGCTGCATTGGTCAATGTTTCTGAAATGATCGCCAAAGGCTTGTTAACTGATCGGCTGGATGAAAACGTCAATAGCGAATACAAGGAGCTCAACGCAATTCTATCTCCAGATGGGCAGACGCTTTACTTCAGTCGCAGAAACCACCCTGGCAACCTGGGCGGAGTGAATGACAAAGAAGATATTTGGTTCTCCACACTGGATAAGAATGGAAAATGGACATTGGCGCAGAATATGGGGGCCAAGTTTAACAACGAGCATCCAAACTTTATCAATTCCATTAACTCGGTGACGCCCGATGGAAAAGCTGCCGTGATGGTATTGGGTAACCAATATATCAATGGGGGTAAAAAAATGCTGGCAGGCATGTCGATTAGTAATTATGTGAATGGTGAGTGGACGGCCCCCAAATCGGTGAAAATTGAAAATGACTATAACTACAACGAAAAGTCGCACTACTTTTTGACCAATACGCGAAACGCGTTGCTTATGTCTGTCGAGCGAGAAGATTCATATGGCGACCGCGATTTGTATGTGAGCTTTTCGAAAAATGACTCAACCTGGTCCGAGCCACTCAACCTTGGAAAAACGGTTAACACTGCCTCAGAAGAAGAAGCACCATTTTTGGCAGCCGATAATAAAACGTTGTATTTCTCCTCTAAGGGATTTAGCGGCTATGGCGGGTCAGACCTGTATCGCAGCATTCGCTTGGATGATACTTGGACTAAATGGTCGGAGCCAGAAAATTTAGGGCCTGAAATCAATTCAAAATTTGATGACCTGTTCTTCAATATCCCTTCCAACAGTGATTTCGGATATTTTTCAAAAGGAGTGGCCGACAATAACGTAGATATTTTCAGGTTAAAGTTGCCACCTTTTATGTTGCCCGATCCCGTGGTGTTGGTAAAAGGAAAATTGATTGACCAAAAAACAGGGCTGCCCATAGGATCAAAGATAATTTTTGAAACGCTGCCGGATGGAAAAGAAGCGGGCATTGCCCAATCCGATCCGCAAACAGGGGAATACGAAATTCAATTGCCGGTAGGAAAACAATACGGCATTCGTGCAGAGGCGAAAGATCATTTGTCCACCAACCAAAATTTAGACTTACGAAAAATTGCTTACGGCCCAGTTAAGCAAGATTTGGCATTAGTGCCGATAGGGGCTGGAGATAAGCCAGTGGTGGTTGAACCGATTGAGATAACGCCCATTGCGGTTAATGTAATCATTCCACTTAACAATATCTTCTTTGATTTTGATAAAGCCTCATTACGATCTGAATCATTCTCTGAGTTAAACCGGATTGTAGCCCTAATGGCCGAACGTAAAAGTATGACGGTTGAGATTAGTGGCTACACCGACAACTTAGGCCCAGATGCTTACAACATGAAATTGTCAGAGCGCAGAGCAAAATCGGTTTCTAACTATTTGGTAGAAAAAGGGGTGGATTCAAGTCGTATTACCACTACTTGGTTTGGCGAAACTAAGCCAGTAGATACTACTAATACGAAGGCAGGCAATCGCAAAAATAGAAGGGTAGAGTTCAAGATTCTAAAAATGCCATAGGTATGAAATTTGTTGCTGCTTCTATTTTAGTAACGATGCTGTTGAGCAATTCTATAAAAGCACAAGAATCGGATTCCCTTGTCTATGCTCAAGGAAAAGTTATCAATAGTGCCACCAAAGAAGCAGTAAATGCTAAAATTTCTTACCGCAGCGAGCCATATGGTAATATAATGGGTTCGCTGAACGGTAGCTCATTTCAATTTCCATTGTTTGATGGACAAAAATATTCGATTACGATAGAAGCACCCGGTTTTGCCTCCTCCAAATTTTTGTTAGACCCGGTTACTGCAGTGGATAGAAAAGTGATCAAAGATGTAGAGCTTGGTTTGCCCGGTTCTGTAGCAAAAAACTCAGAAACTACCCACACCATAGGAAAAATACTTACCCTTGAAAACTTAATATTTGATGTGGGCACTTCTACGATTACCAAAGAATCGTATCCTGAACTTGACGAGTTGGTGAACATGTTGAAGAACAATCCAAACATGGTCATTCAGTTGGAAGGCCATACTGACATAAAAGGTGATCCAAAACTAAACATGAAGCTTTCACAGAGCCGTGTAGATGCAGTAAAATCTTACTTGATTACAAAAGGTGCAAACAAAAATAGAGTCAAAGCAAAAGCTTTTGGAGGCACTTTGCCAATTAGCCGGGAAAATACAGAGGCTGCATCCAAGTTAAATAGACGAGTAGAGCTTCGTATATTAGAGAATTAGCAGTTAGTTTCTTCAGCGAGATGCAATCATGGGTTCTTCGAATGTTGCCAATTGCACCAATAGCGAATATTTTTCTTTTTCTGAAAGTAGGCTTGTCGAAATGGCTTGTGCCGTGATGGAAGCAAGTTCTTTGATGCGTGGGTTATTGTATTCTTTGTGGGCTAATTCAAGTCGATTTATGCATGTGGCCAAGTCATGAGAATTAAAGGCCACTACTGCTTGATTGAAGTACAGCAAGCCCAAGATCTGAAACGTTAGTATTTCTTTAAAAAGATCATTCTTGTAGCGATAGTATTGATAACCTGAGGAAGCGGTCGTCAGCAAGTTTTGCTGATACGAAGAAAGACATTTCTCGATTTCACTTTGCTTTGTTTTTAATCCAAAAAGTTTGTCGGTGGTCTCCAACAATATTTTGCCATGCTGCCCATCAATCATTAAAAAGATATGGTAATTGGTTTCTATAATCTTATGTTGGATACCAAGTTCCGTAAAAATTATGCTGAATACAGCCGTACCGGTTAGGCAATCAAACTCTCCTGTTTCAAATGGTTCATTGATGGAGACATAAGGTTTGTAATGCTTAAGAAACTGCTGATGTGTGCTTTTTACAAGTCCACTTAAAAAGTGCAATTCAGTTTTTTGACTTTTTTTTATGGCTTGCTCATTGATAAAGGCATTTAGTTTTGCCTGTGCCATTTCCAAGGAAGAGGAATTGGAGGCCGATTTATAAAGACCTTGTAAGGTACTTTTTTGCGCCTTTACGGAGATTGCAAAAGCCACAAAGGCAAATGCCAAAAGTAATCTCATGTTATTTCAATGTTACGTATTTTAAGATAAACTTAACAATTTAGTAACATTATTCAAAATAAAATTCTGCATTCTTTCTTTCGACCATACAAAAATCAATATTTTCACAAAAAATCAAGCTTTTATGGTAACCGTTACGTCCTCTGATCAGCAACTACTATCCGTCCCTAGTTTATTTGCAAAACAAAAATTGAAGGCTTTATCATTGAGAAATGGATTGTTAAAAGAGAGAAAAAAGCTACTAGTAGCGTTTGAGCGGTTTCTTTTAGCTAATCGAGAACGAATTTGTAAGGCCGTTCATGCGGATTTCAAAAAACCATTTACTGAAGTAGATATTTCTGAGATTTACCCAGTAGCAAGCGAAATCAGGCAAACCGTTAGTCATTTAAGCGAGTGGGCCGCTCCCCAAAAAGTTGATGCCCCACTTACCTATTTAGGTTCTCGCTCGCACGTGGTGGTAGAGGCTAAAGGAGTTTGTTTGATCATAGCACCCTGGAATTATCCTTTTAGCCTTTGCTTTGGGCCATTGATATCATGCTTGGCGGCAGGCAATACAGCCATCATCAAGCCATCTGAAATGACACCAAATACCTCATCACTTATCAAGGAATTGGTCGCTGAATTTTTTGATCCCAGCTTGGTTACGGTAATAGAGGGTGGCACGGAAGTAATGCAAGAATTGTTAGCCTTGCCTTTTGATCATATTTTTTTTACAGGAAGCCCTGCTGTGGGAAAGATTATCATGAGAGCCGCAGCCGAAAATTTAACTTCTGTTACGTTGGAATTGGGAGGGAAATCGCCCACGGTGATTGATGAAACGGCAAACATCAGTGATGCTGCAAAGAGGATTGCCTTCGGCAAGTTTTTAAACAATGGGCAGACCTGCATTGCGCCTGATTACGTTTTAATCCACGAGAAAATTAAATCGAAATTTATTGAGGCGCTTAAAAAAGAAGTAACCAACATGTTTGGCTCCCACGGCCAGATAGATGAAAATTCATCCAGCTATGCCCGCATCGTCAATCAAAAACACTTTAAGCGCATCAGTGGGTTGATAGAGGAGGCGGTAAACCAAGGGGCAAAAATTGAAATGGGTGGATCCGTAAATCCTGCTACTAATTTTATTCATCCCTTGCTTTTGACGAATGTTTCGATGAATGGAAGAATCATGGAAGAAGAAATCTTTGGTCCTGTGCTTCCGATTATTGAGTATAAAGATGAGGAAGAAGTGATTCAGCTTATCAATGGCAAGCCGAAGCCATTGGCCCTTTACATTTTCAGCAACAATAAAAAGTTTCGCAACAGCGTGATGACATCCACCTCTGCTGGCACTGTGTGTATTAATGAGTGTGTAATCCAATTTACACATGCCAATCTTCCATTTGGAGGAGTTAATAACAGTGGTATTGGTAAGTCGCACGGCTATTATGGCTTTATGGAATTCTCCAATCTAAAGCCTGTTCTCAAACAAATGAACCATTATTCTTCCACCAGCATGATGTACCCACCTTTCACCGGAAGAGTAAAGCGACTTGTAAATTTGATGTTGAGATATTTTTAGATAGCCAACTAAGTTCCTCCAAAGGAAATCTCAACCGATTTCGCTACTAACCGTTAGTTAACTTTTCAATTTTTTTAGAAAATACTTGCAACATTCCATACAAGCGACCTCGCTGGGCTTTAAATTTATTTCTTGAAACCCACTAAACAGGAAATTTTTAGGAAGTGAAAGATCAAAAATACCAAGGTTTATATCGCGAAGAGTTTGAACACGACTCGTGTGGCGTAGGCTTTATTGCCAACATAAAGGGTCACAAGTCGCACCAGATCGTGAGCGATGCATTGACGATGTTGGAGCGCATGGCGCACCGCGGTGCATGCGGTTGCGAACCCAACACGGGCGATGGCGCTGGTATTTTGATTCAAGTGCCGCACGCTTTTTTCATCAGCGAGTGCAGCAAGCTCGGTTTCAAATTGCCGGCCTTCGGTAGTTATGGAGTGGGCTTAGTCTTTTTCCCACGAGACCCAAAAGTGCGCGAAGAATGCCGCGTTGCGTTAAATAGGCAAATCAAAAAAATGAAAATGGGTTTGGTCGGCTATCGAGTGTTGCCAACAAACAATGCTGAACTCGGTGAAAGTGCCTTGAATACCGAGCCCGTGATGGAGCAAGTCTTCATCAAACGATTGGATGCGGGCACTGATCCAGAGGATTTTGAACGCAAACTATTTGTTCTTCGCAAGTACGTCACGCATGTGATTACGGAATCGGTGAAAGGTGTGGAGGGGCAATTTTATTTTTCATCACTTTCGTATAAAACCATTTCGTACAAAGGGATGCTCACTTCAGGGCAATTGAAACCGTACTTTGCAGATTTAGAAAATGAAGAAGTGGTTTCAGCTTTAGCTGTTATCCACTCACGTTTTTCTACCAACACCTCCCCTTCGTGGCGTTTGGCGCAGCCGTTTCGTTACATCGCCCACAACGGTGAAATCAATACTGTACAAGGCAACATCAATTGGTTAAAATCAAAAGAAGTTTTTTTCTCTTCTCCGAATTTCTCGCGCGAAGAGTTGAACATGATTTTGCCCATTTGCAACCCCAAGCAATCGGATTCATCCAATCTCGACAATGTGATTGAATTGCTCGTGCACGCGGGCCGGCCATTGCCACATGTGATGATGATGTTGATACCCGAAGCGTGGGATGGCAACGACCAGATGACGCAGGAGAAAAAAGATTTTTACGAATACCACGCTAACTTGATGGAGCCATGGGATGGGCCTGCATCCATTACGTTTACGGATGGTAAAATTGTGGGTGCCACACTAGACCGCAACGGCCTGCGCCCCTCTCGTTTTGTAGTGACAGACGATGATTTGGTCATCATGGCTTCGGAAGTAGGTGTGCTTGACACTGATCCCGCCAAGGTGATTACAAAAGGCCGTTTGCAACCGGGCAAAATGTTTGTGGTGGATTTGGAGAAAGGCCGCATTGTGAGTGACGATGAGTTGAAGAAAGAGATTTGTACACGGCAACCGTATGGCAAATGGGTGAAAGAAAACAAAGTACGTTTATCTGACTTACCTGAGCCAGGTGGAAGCTTTCATAAATACGACCCTGTTACTTTTTTAAAGCGACAGATTTCATTTGGCTATACTTCGGAAGACTTGCGTGTGATCTTGATGCAGATGTGTGACACGGGCAAAGAAGCGTTGGGTTCGATGGGCAACGATACTCCGCTTGCAGTTTTGTCGAATCAGGCGCAGCATTTATCTAGTTATTTCAAGCAATTGTTTGCGCAAGTCACCAACCCGCCCATCGACCCAATACGCGAACGATTGGTGATGTCGCTGGCCTCGCATGTAGGTAGCTCGTTAAATTTATTGGAAGAATCGCCCGAGCATTGCATCACGCTTGAATTGCCGACACCAATTCTTTCTAACAATGAGCTGGAAAAAATCAGGTACATCGATCACCGACATTTACAAACCAAAACGATTTATACCTACTTTAAAGCAGATGGGCAACCCGGACAGTTGGAAAAAGGGTTGAACCGTGTGTGCCAATATGTGACAGACGCCATCGAAGATGGATTCACCATCATCATTCTATCGGATAGAAGTTTTGACAGTGGTCACGCACAAATTCCTTCGTTGCTGGCGGTAGCGGCTGTGCATCACGACTTGATTCGCAAAGGCATACGGGGTAAAGTGGGGTTGTTGGTAGAAGCTGGTGACGTATGGGAAACACATCATTTCGCTACCTTGTTAGGTTACGGTGCATCGGGCGTCAACCCTTACTTGGTGTACCAAACCATTCACGACATGAAGAAGCGAAATCTTTTGCGTGAAGATCTCACCGAAGAGAAAGCACTGTACAATTATAAAAAAGCTGTGGCCGGTGAGTTGCTGAAGATCATGAGCAAGATGGGGATTAGCACGTTGCAATCGTACCATGGTGCGCAGATATTTGAAGCACTCGGCATTCATGGCGATGTGGTCAATCAATATTTTACTGGCACAGTGTCGCGTATTGGAGGATTAACACTCGATGATATTGCCAAGGAAGCATTGGCAAAACACCAATTGGCATTTCCCAAGACCACCAATTTATCACCACGGTTGGAAGTGGGTGGCGTCTATCAATGGAAGCAACGGGGCGAAGCACATTTGTTCAATCCGCAAACCATCCATCTGCTGCAGCAATCCACCAAGACAAAAGATTACAACCTCTTCAAGAAATATTCCAGCCTCATCAACGAGCAAAGCGAGAAAGCCATTACGCTCCGCAGCTTGTTGAAATTCAAAAGTGCTAAACCAATTCCGCTCAGCGAAGTAGAATCCAAAGAAAAAATATTTAAACGATTTGCTACGGGCGCCATGTCGTTTGGCTCGATTTCGCACGAAGCGCACAGTACATTAGCCATTGCCATGAACCGCATTGGCGGAAAAAGTAATTGTGGCGAAGGTGGTGAAGATGAAGTTCGTTTTCATCGAAAAGAAAATGGCGACTGGGAAAACTCGGCCATCAAACAAGTAGCCTCCGGCCGATTTGGTGTAACGAGTTATTACCTTACCAACGCCAAGGAGTTGCAAATAAAAATGGCGCAAGGTGCCAAGCCAGGCGAAGGTGGACAATTACCCGGCCACAAAGTAGATGAGTGGATCGGTCGTGTGCGGCATTCTACTCCCGGTGTTGGATTGATTTCTCCACCTCCGCATCACGACATTTATTCGATTGAAGATCTGGCGCAACTGATTTTTGATTTGAAGAATGCCAACCGTGCCGCTCGCATTAGTGTAAAGCTGGTGAGTGAAGCGGGTGTTGGCACCATTGCATCGGGCTTAGCCAAAGCACATGCTGATGTGATTTTGATTGCCGGGCATGATGGAGGAACGGGCGCATCTCCTATCAGTTCCATTCGCCATGCAGGACTACCGTGGGAGTTGGGCTTGGCGGAAGCACATCAAACGCTAGTGAAAAATAAATTGCGCGGCCGCGTGGTCTTGCAAACTGACGGGCAAATTCGTACGGGCAGAGACTTGGCCATTGCTGCATTGCTTGGCGCGGAAGAATGGGGCGTAGCTACTGCAGCTCTCGTGACCACTGGTTGCATCATGATGCGTAAGTGTCATTTGAATACCTGCCCAGTGGGTGTGGCGACACAAAACAAAGAATTGCGTGCGCTATTCACTGGCAAGGCAGAATATGTGGTAAATCTTTTTGAATTTTTGGCGGAGGAGCTTCGCGAGGTAATGGCTGATCTGGGTTTCCGCACCGTTGATGAGATGGTAGGACAAGTGGATCGCCTGGAAATCAAAGAAGCAGATCAATGGAAGATGAATAACCTTAACTTGGACGCCATTTTGTACAGACATCATACAAGTTTGGACACAGCTTCATTTCACCAAGAAGAACAAGACCACGGCATTGAAAATGTGTTGGATAAAAAATTAATCAAAGCAGCAGAGTCTGCTTTGAAAGATGTTAATCCTGTAAAAGCAAGTTTCACCATTTCAAACCAAGACCGCGCGGTGGGCGCGATGCTCAGCAACGAAGTTTCAAAAATATATCTGGGGCCAGGGCTGCCAAAAGATACCATTAATTATCATTTTACAGGCACTGCAGGTCAAAGCTTTGGTGCCTTCACCACGGGCGGAATTACGTTTGAATTAGAGGGCGATGCGAATGATTATTTTGGAAAAGGCCTTTCGGGTGGAAAACTGATTTTGTACCCGCACAAAAAATCGACTTACAATCCTGCCAAAAATATTATTGTGGGCAATGTCGCCTTCTTTGGTGCTACTTCTGGTGAAAGCTACATCAATGGCATGGCGGGAGAGCGTTTTGCTGTACGCAACTCTGGAGTGAAAGTAGTGGTAGAGGGCGTGGGCGATCACGGCTGCGAATACATGACAGGCGGCACAGTTGTTATATTGGGCGAAACAGGGAGAAACTTTGCAGCCGGCATGAGCGGAGGGGTAGCGTATGTGTGGGACGTGAACAAAACATTTGCAAAAAATTGCAACATGGAAATGGTGCTGCTGGATGAAATGGATGGCGAAGATGAGTTGCTGTTGAAAAAGATGATTGATGCGCACCAACAGTTTACCAACAGTCAGGTAGCAGCTCACCTGATTAGTTATTGGGCGAGTGCCTTTAAGCATTTTGTGAAGGTAATGCCGATTGACTATAAAGCAGTTTTGGAAAAGAAAAAAATGAATCAATTGGTGGGTTGAGACTTACTTTCTTTTTAAGTTCAATTTATAACCTAAAGAAATACTTTGATATTCGTCCTGTTTTCCGCATTTGAGCCACCTAATTTAAAAGATCGATATTGAAAGCTTTTAGTAGTTGTTTGTGGTCCTCTGTTTTTACATGGAGAAGTTTGGCGGTTCTACCCGATTGAGGCAATTGTATTTCGATAGCGAAGACAGATTGCATCAGACGTATGGCCTTTTCGATGGATATTCCCACCTTTTTTTCAGCGAGTTGTCTTTCGAGTTCTTTATAGAGTTTGTAACTGCAAAAGGCAATTATAAGATGGGATTCAATCCTGTTCTTTAAGCGATGGTAGATAGGCCTTATTCGAAGGTCTGTCTTGGATATTCTAAAGGCCTTTTCAATATGCCATAGATTTTTGTAGTGATTGATGATTTCTTCCGGTGGCAATGCGGCATTGGTGACATATCCTTTTAACCCATCCCATTGCGTATCCTGATTAAATTTTCCGTAGTCGATTTGAACGGTGATTTGTCCCTCTAATTTGAGATACTTATTGTAGCCACGATTATTGATATGCTTTTTTGAAAGCTTGCCAAGTCGGATAGCTTGCTCTAAGCGATGTAAGCCTTTTACTCTATTACTTTTATCTTTAGTTGCACGCGTTGATGAGTGACTGACTATTAGTTTTAATCCATCGGGTCTTATCAAGGTGTGAATTTGATCATTTAACTTCAAGGCCAAAATTTGACTTTGCAGAACCTTCGATTCATTTTTTATTCGACCACCCAAAATGAATTGATACTTTAACCGAATCAAATCATTAATATTTTCTGAAGATAGTAGCCCTGCATCCGCTACAACAATCGCCTGGGCCATGCCGTACTTTTTAGTAAAAGCCTCTACCACAGGAAGCATCGTTTTGCCTTCAAACTTATTCCCTTCAAACATTTCAAAAGACAAGGGATACCCTTGTGTGCTCACCAACAGCCCTAGTAAAATCTGAGGATGTTGAGCCTTGCCATCTTTTGAAAAGCCTGTCTTGCGTAAATCGTCCTCGTCCTCAGCTTCAAAATACAAGGTGGTTACATCATAAAATAAGAGCTGGATCTGGCCCTTGAATAATTTTTGAGTGTGCTGGTAGCTCACCTCTTGTAATATGGATTTGTGCTTCGAATGGATTTTATCCAAATACCTGTACACCGAATCCATATCAAAAAAAATACTGTGGTGTTCCTGTAAGTAATTGATGGTTTTAAGCTTGCTCCCGGGATGGCTTATTCTGCTTAGCACAAGATGTCTAAATAAATCATCGGTAACCACATCAAAGCCAATCTCCCTGAATAGTTTACCTAAGATTAATTCATATCCAGCTACTTCTATTTTCCGAATGTTATTGCTGAAGGCATCAATAAATTTTTTATCCTCATCAAATTGCAAGTCAAGACTTTGTTGACGCACAAGCTTCTCTAGTTCCAAATGCGCTTGCCGTTCAAGAATTCTTATCTCCTCTGCCGAAGAGCCACTGCCAATGGACTTAACGTGAATTTGCCGTTGACCTTCCTTCCTGAATATATGAAGGCTCGTTGTACCTGATCGATTGACTTTCTTCCTTATAAACACCCTTCAAGATAACCTTGAGCCACCTAATTCAACCAAAAAATACCCCTAATTTTATCAAATTCAACGCTTTTTTGGCTCAAGTTAAAAAAGTGCGGAAAACAGGAGACTTACTTTCTTTTTAAGTTCAATTTATAACCTAAAGAAATACTTTGATATTCGTAACTTACTTTCAACGGGTAGCTATTGCCCCACAGACTTAAATCCTTAATCGCTGAGTTATTAAGTAATTGGTCTACTCTGTAAATTAAAATGAAATTCCACAACTTTACCCGAAATCCATAGTTGTAAAAATAATTTGTTGCTCTGATTGAATTATTAATTGCTGAATTAACATCGTCAACCCCTGAGCTGTTCAAAGGTTGTTTCTGATAAATAACTTGGTTAGAAGTTGATTGAAATTGAAAACTAACACCAGCAAGTAAACCTGCTTCAAATTCTACGGATTTGTTTAGTAATCGCAAGCCGCGCTTAAAAAGTGTATAGCCCAAGTCTATTGGAATTTCAAGGTTATAGCTTTGCTTTAACTCTGAATAATTTGATGCAGAAGTTTTCCCCGTGATGCTATTAAAAACAAAAAGTTGAAGACCAGAAGGCTTTCCTCCTCTATAATTAAGTTCGCTTCTAATCATTACGGGAAACCTTGACTTTAATTGGTACTCAAAAAATAGTCCCACCCCTTGGGGTGGGTACTCAAGCAATTGCGCGTTACTATTAGTAATTACCACCATTGAATCTACTTGTCCACCTCCGCCACCGCTTCGTCCAAAATTCTGGATTTGGACACCGAAGCTAATTTGAGCTCTTAATGTCAGACTAGTTAAAAGATATACGAGCAAGACGAATAGGATATTTTTTTTACAAATCATCTGTGAATATAAAAATAAGCAAGTTGATTTACCCCATACCTAGTTCCTTGACCGATTACATTGTCACAATATTTGACGTAGTCTTGAGCTAAAACTCGGTCTCTGCTAGAAATAGTTCTGGAAACAGTATAGCTCAGGCTTGTCCCGCTAACGCCCTGTGCTGTATATGTATAACTATTTGATGTTGTTTGACCATTTCCTAATGCCCACAAGGTATAAAGCATCTGCTCGCCATCATTTGTCCGATCCCAAGAAACTGTTGGAACTGCTGGGTTAAATTGTGTTGTCCAGCACCACCAAAAAAAGTCACATGATGAAGAGGTATGACGGCTAACCCAAAAATAGACCGAGAAGTTTTTAACTGAAGACCCATTGACTCCCCCATAATCAATATCCATTTTAAAGTCTTTTGCACTGCCTGTCCAATCCGCAACTGAGCTTAGAACATCAAAATTTTGGTAAGACATATCTCCAATCACATCTTTTCCGTCAGTAGGTTGACCAGCGCGATAACAAGTCGGTGTACTATTGCCACCACCACCACCACCTCCTCCTCCTCCACCGCCACCGCCACATGTTGCATCTATCAGGTTAAAGAAATTACTGACCTCTTTTTTCAAATAATAGCTACCGTGCGCTGTGGAGTTAATAGCTGTTGGGTTTGCTGACCTTAAATACTGAACACATCTCATATTACTAGTCCCCTTGCTTTTTACAATTTTTTCAAAAGATGGGTTGTCACGATTGTTGTAGAATTCAGTACGGACGTTTTCGCTAATTACCACAACGTGTTCTTTAGGGTCTCTAACGGTAGTTAATTTAGTGAAATTTCCTTTTGAGTCATACGCGCCAACTAAGGTATCTTTACCAGGCTTATGTTTTTCGGGAACAATGATAACCAAAGGCAGATGGCTCTGTGTATCCCATGTTTCAGGCATGACTGTTCGCAGTTCGGGTAAAACGATTTGCATCAGCGGATGAAACCTTAAAACGGAGTCAATGAATTGCGCATCTTTATTTGGGTCTAAAAGTGTGCGATAAGAATCTGCGAACAAAAAATTGTAATCTTCATCAAATTTCTTTAAGCATTCTTTTTTGATGTAATCTCGCACTTTTATGTCATTCATTTTCACAGCCAGAATTTTAGCCATTTTTACTGAAAGCATATCTTTGACGGTGCTTGGCTGCAAATAGCTTTCATCAAACGGCTTTATTTCAATGTCATTTTTACATTGATTGAATATTGAAATGAAGAAAACTAAAATAAACGACCTCAGGTAACTTCTAAAGCTGTAGTTGTGAGTAAATTTCTTTTTCATTTAGTTTGGGTTTAGAGGTTTAGTATGAATTAAAAAAGCATTACTTTTAATCTAAATATTTTTGCTAGTACATCTTTAGTTAAATGTATTTTGATAAAATGCTAATCACATTAGAATCGGATATAAGATTATTCTAAAAAGTAATAATTTTATACGTCAAAAAATTTACATTCAGAAATTTTATAATTATGCAGATAGGTACGCGTTTGAGACAACTGAGGGAAAGTAAGGGATATTCGCAGCAAAATGTAGCTGATTACTTAGAAATGGAACAACCCAACTATCAAAAGCTTGAAAGCGATAAAGCTCAACCAAAACTTGATCTGCTAGAAAAATTAGCTGACTTTTACAAAGTGTCGCTGGTGGATTTGATTTCTTCTGAAAAGAATTCCGTCCATATTCAAAACAACAACCACAACCATAACGGTGTAGTAATGGGTGATGCTGAATTATTTCAACTTTGCATCAAATCAAAAGAAGAAATTATCAAAGCCAAGGACGACATGATTTCACATCTACAAAAGGAACTTGAATCGCTAAGGAAAAAACATTAGTAAAATTAACTGCTCCTTACTGCCTACTTTTATCAAAATGAGTAAACCAACAGGATTTTTAGAAGTACCACGCGAGCTTCCGCAAAAACGTGACCCAAAAAAACGCATCAACGACTACAATGAAGTAGAAGGCGATGTCAACGTTGACATTACGGTGAAGCAAGCCACGCGCTGCATGGACTGTGGTGTTCCATTTTGCCACAACGGCTGTCCGCTGGGCAACATCATTCCTGAGTTTAACGATGCCGTGTACCAAGGCAATTGGAAGCTGGCGTATGAGATTCTGATTTCTACCAACAATTTCCCGGAATTCACTGGAAGAATTTGTCCCGCACCGTGCGAGGCATCGTGCGTATTGGGCATCAACAAACCCCCCGTTGCCATTGAGTACATCGAGAAAACGATTATCGAAAAAGCCTTTCAAGAGGGGTATGCAAAGCCACGGATCCCTTCTTTACGAACCAATAAAAAAGTTGCCATCATTGGTTCGGGTCCATCGGGCATAGCCGCAGCAGCACAATTGAACTATGCTGGGCATTCCGTTACGGTATTTGAACGAGCCGATGAAGTGGGCGGATTGTTGCGCTATGGTATTCCGGATTTTAAGTTGGACAAGCTAGTTGTGGAACGCAGGGTTAACTTGATGATTGAAGAAGGGGTGGAGTTTCAAACCAACACTTCAGTAGGTGAAGATATTTCAGTCAAGCAATTGGAAGAAGACTACGATGCAATTTTATTATGTACGGGTTCTACCATTCCGCGCGACTTGCCCATCCCCGGAAGGGAATTGAAAGGTGTGCATTTTGCCATGGATTTTTTGACCCAACAAAACAAACGCGTGAGCGGAAAGAAAAACACTAGCGAGGAGATTTGGGCTACTGGCAAAAATGTGGTGGTGATTGGTGGTGGCGATACAGGTTCGGATTGTGTAGGTACCTCGAATCGACATGGAGCAAAAAGTGTTACGCAAATTGAAATTTTGCCAAGGCCACCAAAAGAACGAACCGACTCGATGCCGTGGCCCAATTGGCCGATGATCCTTCGCACTTCTACTTCCCACGAAGAAGGTTGTGAGCGGCAGTGGAGCATTGTTACCAAAGAATTTTTGGGCGATGCACAAGGTAACGTAACGGGCATTAAAATTTCTGAAGTAGAGGTGAAGAGCGAACCTGGTAAAGCCCCTTCGTTTGTTGAGATAGAAGGAACCGAGAAAATTATTCCGTGTGAGTTGGCATTGTTTGCGATGGGTTTTTTGCATACGCAAAACGCATTGCCGAAACAACTAGGAATTGAGCAAGACGAGCGCGGCAACATCAAATGCACACGCTATCAAACTTCCAAAGAAAATATTTTTGCTGCTGGCGATGCACGCAGAGGCCAGAGCTTGGTGGTGTGGGCCATTAGTGAAGGCAGAGAAGCGGCCAGGGTAGTGGATCAATATCTAATGAATGAGACATTTTTAGAATCGAAAGACAGTGGAAATCTTTATCTACTAGGATAGAATCATTTCTGCAATCAGAATGATAAGGTTTTGATCCACTGGCTTGTGAGCATGGCTAAGGTGGGAATGAGATTTTGCTTCCCGGCTTTAAAAGCATGATCAGCTCCTTCTATTTTGCACAACGTTGCTTGAGACAGGTTGTTGATCACATTTTTTGTTAAACTCCATTCTGCGAGTTCATCGCGAGTACCCTGAATAAACAACGTAGGTATTTTTATGTCTTTCAAATGTTCCGCACGATCAACAGAAGGTTTGCCCGGTGGGTGCAATGGAAATCCATAGAAGATTATTCCTTTGATGAAATCTTGTTTCGCCTTCGAAAGATATTGAGAGGACATTCTGCCACCAAACGATTTTCCTGAAGCAAAAAGTGGAACACCTGGAAGGAACTCACTTCCTTTGTTGATGGCCGCTTCAATTGTTTTGTGTGCGATGGCAGGCATATCGGGTCTTCCTTTTTTATTTTCACTAAATGGAAAGTTGAAGCGGAGAGTTGATATGCCATGGTGTGCCAATTCTTTTGCGAGTGTGCTCATGAACGAATGGTTCATCCCTGCGCCAGCACCATGGGCAAGTGTTAACAGCGCGGCACTTGAATCTGCTTCAATGAATTCAGCCGACACGCTACCAAGAGTGTCAGAAACAAAAATTTTTAGAGGAGTAATTTTCACTTAAGAAAGGTAGCAATTACAACTTACTCATTCTTCAACACTTCCGTTGGATTAGCCTTCGCCACTTTTAATGTTTGCGAGCCAATCATAATTAGTGCCAATACTAAAATCACCAAAACACCCAGTACCATTTCAATAACATTCAAAGGTGCGTGATTTGCTGTATTCGGAAAAACAACCTGCTTGAAGAATAAAATAATAAGAGGCAATCCGATGATTGCTGCAATGAGCAATAACCATATAAAGCCTTTTCCAAGTAGGTAAATCAATGACGCCTCACTCGCACCCATTACTTTACGGATACTGATTTCTTTTAGTCTGATTTCAGTAGTGAATACCACCATACCTAAAAGGCCAAGCGATGCGATGCAGATAGCGAGGAAAGCAAGAAAGCCTGCTAATTTTATAGTTGCCTTTAAGCCAGCGAACGCCTCTTCTATTTGTTGGTTGTAAAAATTAGCTTCAAAAGGATGGATTGAATCAACTTTCGTCCAAATAGCCTCAATCTTGGAGTATGTAGCTAACAAATCACTCGAAGTTAGTTTTACGTTCATTACTCTGGAGGAGGCAGGAGCATAGCGAAAGACAATTTCTTTTGATGTTTGATTGTTTGCCCTGCCATATTGAAAATCTTTCATTACACCAACAATGGTCAGGTCTTTGTCATCTATACGAATAACATCACCCAATGCTTTGGTAGGATCTTGACCCGCGATATTAAACCGTTTCAATACCTGCAGGTTCACGATTACTTCTGTTTCTTTTGCACTGTCTGATTTTGCTACAAAATTTCTGCCAGATATAAGCTTATGTCCGTGCAGCGGCATATAGTTTTCATCGATCGAATTGAAACCTACGCCCGAAGAATCATTTGGACTGCCATGATACTTCATGTTTGTTCCGTAATAGTTCCCTACGCTTGTCACCATCAGCGACTGCGAAACATCATTTACCTCAGGTAACTCGTTCAGTTCTTTACGAAGAATAGCTGCGCTGTTGCCTTGCAATTCAATGTTAAGTATGTTTTCAGTGTTGAATCCAAGATTAAATGATACGTAGTGGTGATATTGACGATACACCCCGATGCTTGCACAAACTAGAATAATCGAAATACTGTATTGAATGACGATTAGAATTTTACGTCCTGTTATTTTATTAAGACCTTGAAAAGAGGATGTGTTTTTCAAAACTTTCAGTGCTTGTACATTGGCGAAGAATAGGGAAGGAAAAATACCTGCGGCTAGGCCAACTACAATGGCAAACAAAACGAAATAAACAATCACCATAGGCGAAAGTTGCAGGGTAAACATTTTCTGAATTTCAGGTTCAATACTCAAAAAATGTGGACGTAAGATAAAAAAACCGAGCATTGCCAAAGCCAACGCGCACAACGAAATGATTAATGCCTCTACTACAAACTGCGTTATTACATGCCCACGCTTCGCACCAATTACTTTACGGATGCCTACCTCTTTTGTGCGTTTAAGCGAACGCGCCACAGACAGGTTGGTGTAGTTAAAACATGCCGATAGGATAACCACAAAAGAGAGCCCTCCGAAAACCCACAGGAGGGTACTTCCAAGTACGGGTCCCATTTGATTGCCCATATTATCACTGACCATGATATTATCCATTCGCTGAAGCGACAGCTCAATGTGTGTATTCTTTACAGTACGATCTTCTGTTTCACTTAGCTTATCCAAATTTGTTTTGAAGTTTGTCAAGTCTGCATCCGTTGGAAGTAAAACGTAAACCCAGGTATTCCAAATATGATCCCAAGTCATTTCGTCTTTTGAATCCTTTTCTGTCACTTCTCTCGTGCTCAAGGAACACAGCATATCAAACTTGATATGTGAGAACGCAGGAATATTTTTCAATACGCCCGTAATGGTGTACTCACGACCGTTGTTGTAGGTAATTATTTTTCCAAGCGCATCCTCTTGTCCAAATAGTTTTTTAGCTGTCTCTTCTGTTACCACCACAGAGAACGGATCTTTCAACGCAGTGACTACATTTCCCTCTAATAGCTCAAAAGAAAAAACTTTAAACAATTCGGGGTTAGACCAATAGCCATTCAGCGGAATTATTTTTTCACCAAATTTTATATCGCCATTAAAATCTCTTCGCAGGATGGCAACCTCTTGAGGCGCGGTGAACGTTGCGCTAATCGCCTTTCCAGCTTTCAAAGAGGTAGTAGCCATAAAATTGCTCCCTTTGTCACCCAAGTATTCGTAGCGGCTAATCACTCGATAAATGTTATTGTAGTTTTTGTGAAACTTATCGTACGATTTTATATCCGAAAGAATCCCTATAAGAACCAACCCCACCGACATGCTCACGGCCAGCCCAACAATATTGATGAATGAAAAAAGTTTATTGCGCACCATGTTTCGCCCTGAGGTTTTGATATAGCTGCCTATCATAATAAAGTTGATGAAGGAATTTAAGAATTCCGGTTTCTTAATCGTATAAAGCCTAAAAAATTTTAAGACATCAAGGACATAAATAAGTTTTGCCTTTTTGGTACCTTTTGATTTTACATTTCGTTCAAAGTATTCATTTAAATCGCCTTGCAGGTCTTCCAGCAACTCTGGCTTGCAATACCAAGCCAAGAGCCGAGTAGCCCAACGTGGTGGCGATGTATCTTTATTGCTGCTCATTGATTCTTCTGAATAGTAGGCTGTATCCGGTTGACAGTCGGCAGTGAGGTAGCCCTGCCTATTGGAGGGTGCCTATTGCCTACTTGAAATAAAAGTTGTTTGGATTTTTTGCCGGGTCTCATCTCAAATTCTTTTCAACGAAAGCTCCGGAATAATGCTCCAATATTGGTCACGCAGCTCCTTTGATTTAAGAAGTGCAGACTTACCCGCATTGGTCACACTGTAGTACCTCTTTCTTTTTCCTCCTCGCGTATTGGTAGCTTCACCCAAGCGACTTTTTGCTAACCCTTTTTCCTCCAATCGATTGAGCACAGAGTGCACTACACCTAATTTTACAGCCCTCTTTGTTTTCTTTTCTAAGTCATCGCAAATCGCTACGCTGTAAGCATCATTCACCATAGCCGCAACGGTTAGTAGGACGAGTTCTTCAAATTCTCCTAAGTTCGTTCCTTTCATATTTGATCATTAATTACGTAAATGTATGTATTATCGTTACGATATTATCTTATTTTGGATGTAATAAATTGTCACAGCGTTCGAATCGCTAATACAAAAAAGAGGAAATTAATAAGTTGAGATATGAATTACTTGCTGCCCTTTGCGAAAAGCTTGGCCGCGCTGCTCAATGAAATTGGCTTGTGTAGATAAGTCCAATAACTTGTTTATGTATTCCTCCATGGCAGCTTGGGGCACGGTGATGGGCGCCCCATAGGTAACAGCTTCATCGATATAAGAGTATAACAGTTTCGGATATTCCTGTAGAAACAATGGATTATTGATAAACAGATCTACCCCTTCCACACGATTGGCCGTTATGGACATAACACCTATGACGGAAGCATCGTTGTCAAATAAACGCAGGAAAAAATCAACATACTCTTGCTCAGCCCTGCGAAAGGTACGATTATTGGCATGATCGGTATACGCATCGCTGCCACTGTTCACGCCATCGCGTTTGTTGCTTTTCGAAACTTCGTCCCAAACGTCTTGCTGACCTTTTTTGTGATCGATAATATCGCGCAAATGCTCATTGGCCATTCCATAATATTCTGAAAACTTCTGGTCGTTGTTTTCCCCTTTGTATTTCCATCGTCCTTTCTCTACGCAGAAAACAGGAATCTTCACGCGGCCTTCCCCAGGAGGAATGAGCATATCGCGCGCTACCACGCGATCTTGTTTCCCTCCCTGTAGAATTTCCCCTGACATAATAAAAAGTGTATCGGTGCTGAGGTTTCGCCCAATCAGTGTATTGACCGAGCCACCCGTACCGGATTCGCTGATAGCGATTTTATCATTCAGCATGGCTTGGTGAAGTGACAAATAATACCCCATGCTCCCTACGGCATCTCTAAAGTTGTCTTTCATGCGGATAGGAATCAATCTCAAATTTTTAAATGTGTATTTTTCGGGCGATGAAAAATCGGCCATCACCAGCCCAGAATAAAATGGAAAGAAATCGCCTGTGGGTTGCACACGGTTGCTAGCCGAAACTTCCACACCTATCTTAGCAGACGGTACGCGCAAACTGCGAATCAGGTAATCATAAAATCGATCTTCTGAACTGGCCTTCGAAAAACTCTTCAAATCCAAAATTACCTCCGCTTCTCGTGTGGCAGCACTCCACACATCGCTTAAAAATAATGCCGTAACCTCTCCTTTTTCGTCACTTATGTAACTGGAGGGAGCCGTGCGGGCAGGTGACGATTGTAACAGAACAGGAATTTTAGAAAGTGCGTTGGAGCGACTCGTAATCGTAAAAACCATACGCCCACTATTGTTGCTGGTCAATCGTACAACATTGGTTGTTGCTTTTATATTGATCAAGTCCAGCAACTGCTGTAGTCTGGCATAACTTTCAATGGCCAAAAAAAACGGTTTACCTTGGTAGATAACTTCAATGTTATCACCCCAATAATCTTTCAGCGTTAGCAATGTTCGAAAATAGAAATCGATGGCAGTGGCAAACGACTGATCTTGTTCAGCTTTTGCAGCTTTTTCGAAAAACTGTAAGGCCATAATTTTGGTATCTGCCAAACTCTTTTGCTTTTGAGAATTGAAAGTAGCCTTTGAAAGACGATAATAAACCCAATAACTTGCGGCATCTTCATACGCAGCCACCCGTTCGAAGTCCTGAATTTCGGCCGCTGCTGTGGTTTTTACTTTTGATTCATATTCTTCCTTAAACTGATAGTTCTTATCAATCTGGCTGAGAATAGAGGTGCTGCTGATGTTGATCTTTATTTCACTGACCAAATCCTGCAAAGCATTTTTCTTAGCAATGCCGGCATAATCGCTGAGCTTTTTGCTGGCCGTGCCGATGCCAACGTAGAAAGCGGGGTCGTTGGGCTTTTGGTTGACCCAATCGGGTTGCACTTGTGCAATGCCTTGCGAGGACATCAGAAAAACGATTATCAGAAGTTGGTATTTCATGGCTGTTTATTTGATTTATAATTTATACGAAAAAACGGTTTTGCCGATCATAGGTGGGGAGCAAAGAGCTTGAATTTTTTAGTGCTTTCCTTAAAACAATTAGTTGAAAAGCCTGTTCCGTCAATTAAATTACAGTTGGGTAAAATTTAAGCAATAAATTTGCCATTCAATATTTTTCATGAGTAAGACAATGCGCCCCCTTGTTGCAGAAACTGATGTTGCCTTGATTGGTGCCGGTATCATGAGTGCCACCTTAGGCATTATTTTAAAAGAACTTAATCCTTCCTTAACCATTCAGATCTTTGAGCGGCTTGATAAACCCGGCACTGAGAGTTCTGACGCTTGGAATAATGCAGGCACAGGTCATGCGGCCTTTTGTGAATTGAACTATACGCCACAAAAACCTGATGGCACTGTTGATATTTCGAAAGCTTTAAAGATTTGTCAAGATTTTGAGATATCGAAAGAGTTTTGGTCTTATCTGGTGCAAAAAAAATACCTTCCCAATCCAAAAGACTTCATCCGGCAAGTGCCACATATCAGTTTTGTTTGGGGTAACGACAATGTCTCGTTTTTGAAAAACCGATACTCGGCTATGCAAAGCAATCCGCTTTTTCGAGACATGCAATATTCGGAAGATCGGGGCGAACTGACGGAATGGATGCCGCTGATTATGAAGAACAGAGATGACCATACAGCATTGGCCGGCACCTTTATGGAAATGGGCACAGACGTAAATTTTGGCGTCCTCACCCGCCAACTGATGGCAAAGTTGGAAAAAATGCCAGAAGTGACCGTTCACTACAATGTTGAAGTGTATGACATCGACCCACACAAAAAGGGAGGCTGGGAAGTAGAAACCAAGAGCATGCTTTCAGGCGAAGAAATTGATTGCCGCGCAAAATTCGTCTTTCTGGGTGCAGGGGGCGCAACACTGCATCTATTGAAGGACGCAGAAATTGATGAACGCAAAGGGTATGGCGGATTTCCTGTAAGCGGGCTCTGGCTCAAGTGCAATAATCAAGATCTGATTAACATGCACCAAGCAAAAGTGTATGGTAAAGCATCAGTTGGTTCTCCACCCATGTCGGTGCCACACGTGGATACACGTGTAATTGAAGGAAAAAAAGAATTGCTCTTTGGTCCATTTGCAGGATTTTCCACCAAGTTTTTAAAATCAGGTTCACGATTGGATTTGGCCAAGTCACTGAGGATAGACAACCTATTGCCCATGATTTCTGCCGGGCTGCGCAATGTGCCGCTGACAAAATATTTGATTGAACAATTGAGGTTAACACCCGAAGATCGATTGAAGATCCTTCAAGAATATGTGCCTCTTGCCAAGCTAGCAGATTGGGAACTGAAGGAAGCTGGGCAACGTGTGCAGGTGATCAAAAAAGATGAAGGCTATAAAGGGAAATTGGAATTTGGTACGGAGGCAGTGGTAGCCGCTGATGGAAGTGTTGCTGCCTTGTTGGGCGCCTCCCCTGGTGCATCAACAGCAGCCGCTATCATGTTCAGCATTTTGCCCAAGTGCTTTCCGAAAGAAAGCAAAACCTTGGCCTGGCAAGAAAAACTAAAAGAGATGGTGCCCTCACTTGGAGTCACTTTATCAAAAGATGAGAAGTTGGTGGAGGCAACTCGCAAAAGAACAACTAAGGTTTTGGATCTAGGTTGAACTTTGATTTGCTGCTTCGTTGATTTAATTTCCTGATAGCCTTAATGCACATCTTTGAGACAGTATACTTGGAAAAGAGCATTTTCTCATAGATGGTTAAGGCTTTAGAACCCGAGTACTGTAATTCTTTTTTCCTTTTTTTTGTGATATACAACCGCAATTTTTTTTGATTCAAGGAGCTGGTAATTCTTTGTGTTAAAATCGACTCCCTTATTTTGTTCGTCAATTTCAAAATCATCGATAATTTGCTTCCAGGGCTTTTCGGTTTTAAATTCAGTTTTTAATTTGAACCCCTTAGCTTGTGTTGTGTCCCCAAATAGATAGCTATATCTACTTTGGCCAGCTCCTTTGCCAAATTGCTGGCGTAAAGTTGTGGTTACCATGAAAACAGCAAACATTGAGATTGGGTTTGAACCGGCCGCGATGCCTACTCCTTTTTCATCAAAGAAATCGCCAAATGTGATAAGCTTTTCTGATAAATGATCTTCTACTAGAATTGATAACTCAAAACTCTCGTTTCTGTTCATTAGTTTGTAGAGGCTTCCATCCTTAAAGACTTTCATCTCCTTATTGGACCTCCTGTAGATAGGAATTTCTTTAAAGGCATCCATGCGCGCAAACGCCTTCTTATAAATTTCTTTTTTCGATGTTAGATCAAAAATTCGCAATATGTATTCACCAGTTGCCGCGGAAAGAAAATATAATAAATCATTCTTGTCCGACTAAACTAGTCTAAAAAGTCATATTTCCGTAGGGGAATTAGGTCTTAAAATGACGCTTCGTTTTTAGGGGTAGTTGCCTTACGCGATGAACAAAGGAGGGTCGCTGCTTTTTCGCCAAGCGGTATACGTATCTTTGATGAAATCGAACAAGGCAACATAACTCATCAAATGTAGCCGTATCACAGTAATCATATTGGCAAATGATTTTTTAGTCTGTGCTTTTTTGCGGATAACGACCATTAATAGTTGAGCTATGAGCACTGCATACACTTGTATTTTAATCGCATTCTCGCTGTTACCCCAGAAGTAGCGCAGTGGAAAATTTTGTTTGATTTGTTTGAACAAGAGCTCAATCATCCATCTACACTTGTAAATCAAAGCGATTTGCGCACAGGGTAGCGTAAAGTTGTTGGTTATGAAGATGAACACTTTGCCATCATCGGATTTGAAAGTAATCCGTCTGAGTTTTAATCGCAAGGTCTGCTCTGCGGTTTTGTAGCCCACTGTGACGTACTGCTCTTTGAGAACACCCTTTGCATTTTTCCTTTGAGTGTTGTCGATAATTACTTTGGTGACATGGTACACGGCATTGCTTTTCATGCGTGTTACGAACCATACTTTTTGATTTGTCCACTTTACAAATTGATGATACAGGTTATACGCCTTATCAAATACGACAAAGCTATTGGCCGGTAACTTAATGTGGTAGAGGAATTTACGGTCATGTACCTTGGCTTCGGTCATTCTTACAAATTCAGCCACACCTGAAAAGGCATCCATCAAGGCATGCACTTTGATACCACCTTTCTTGCGTGAACCATCCAGCGGATTACGACCAACTCCTCGTAGAATGTCGCTAAACAAGCGGATGGTAGTACTGTCTATGATTTTCAAGTTACGTATACTGAGACCTTTCAACCGGCTGTCCGAGATAAAACTGTGATATTGCTTGAGTAATTTGAAGTAGATCGTTTCAAATACCAGATAACTGCGATTGTTGTTTGCATCGGATAGCGTACTACGAGCGGGAGCCTGATCGAAACCAAGATGTGTCAGCTTTCCTTCGCAGGCCAATATGCCCTCACAAAGCTCCCGAAGGCCATTACAATAACTGAAAACACCGTATAAAAGACTTACCAGATGAACTCGTACTGGGAGACGTTTATAATACCGATTGCTTCGATGTTGCTTGCTGGACTGCTTGATAATATCCGTGGATATGCAAGAAAGTATTTGAGAAAGAATCGGCTGTCCGACAAATTTTTTACCTTTATTCATGGCTATGTGAAGTGTGGTAACTAAACGTAACCATAAAGGGTGACCTTAAAAAGGACGCCCTTTAAAAATTTTAGTCGGACAATAGTGAAAGGTTTACTAGCTTTTTCATTGACGCAAAACTTAAACAATTAAAATTACTGCGCATGGTCGTTAGATCAAAATAATAACAAGCGTCCTTGCAACTTGAAATTGATTGTGATCTAAACGTCCAACGCAAACATCATTTTGCGTGAGCTTTTCTCCACTCAGCACAATTGCAGAACCAGCATCTAGAAACGTTGCCATTATTGTCTCTATCTGTACATACTAAACCTGGTTCATCTTCTGATTTGGGGATTGAGATATTTGCGCTAACTGAGCTTGTTACAGAAAAAAGAACAGCTAAACAAAAGGATAATAATACACTTAACTTTTTCATAAGAATTTAGATTTAATGGTTTAGAAAATTTTTTAACAATAAGTTTCACCATCAAAAAAAATAATTGCGCAACATTTATTTTGATGATCGAAAGTAATGCTCCCCCCCGTTTCCGCAATTTTTTTTTAAAAAAAATATTTTCAGTAGAATTTGAAAAGACCCCAAAATATTATTTCTGGGCATTTACTACGTCTAATAAAAGCACTATGCAAAGCCATTCAAGTCCATGGAGCACTTGGCATTACGGATGATACGCTTCTTTCCTTTTGGTATCGGCACGAGCGCGGGGCCAGAATTTACGATGGGCCGGATGAAGTGCATAAAGTTTCGCTGGCAAAGGCGATTTTGAAAGGGTACGGGATGGAGTAACCAACTTCTCAAAAGACTCTTTGAGCCCGATTTAAAAGTGATGTCATATCTACTTGAATGAATATTCAACACCTGCTCTAAAAAACCTCGCAAACAAAAATTGTTGGCTTTCAGAAAAATAAGTGGGCAAAATGTGTGGTCTGACCAAGAAGGCAAGTTGACCATCTAATACGAGTTTTAAAATAGGGAGTTAGTTAAAAAGTAGTGCCAATTCGTTTTATCTGCTTTATAAATCTGTGGCACTGTATCACTGACAAAATTTCAGTTTGAACCCTTTTGGTACAAAATTCGTATTTAGGAGGAATGTTTTGGAAGTTGACCAAGTGCAGATATGAAAAGGTATTCAACTTTTTCAACGAGACTAACGTCTTATGCCCGCTCAAATTCCATATCAATTAAAATTTAAACAATTGAACAAAAAGAAAAGAGTATGAAGCAGTTTGTTTCTTTGGTGGTTGCTGCCCTGTTGGGTAGCATCCTTACGCTGGTAGCCAACCAGTACTTTAACAATAATCAAAAAGCCAATGTAAAAATCGAACATGTAAATGGAGCCCCCGCCTCGCAGGTGGCCTATCGCATCAATGAAAAGGGTGAGACGGTTGCATTAGATTTTACAGGCACAGCCGAAAAAGTGACCGCAGCGGTAGTGCACATCAAATCATCGCAAAAAGAAAGCGCCATTTCGCGTGAGCGCGATGCCGATGATCCTTTCCGTTTTTTCTTTGGTCCCCAAGGCCCTATGCAACAAGGCCCTAGCCAAAGTTCAGGTTCTGGTGTGATTATCAACAGCGATGGTTATATTGTTACCAATAACCACGTGGTGAAAGATGCCGATGTGGTGGAAGTAACGCTGAGCGATAACCGCTCTTTCAAGGCAGAAGTAATCGGTACAGACCCGGATACGGATTTGGCGGTTATCAAAATCAACCAGAAAAATTTGCCTGCCCTTTCGTTTGTCGATTCAGACAAAGCACGTGTAGGTGAATGGGTGCTGGCCGTAGGCAATCCATTTAATTTGAACTCAACGGTTACGGCTGGTATCATCAGTGCCAAAGGCCGAAACATTAATATCATCAATTCCAACAACCGAGCAAGTAAAAACGGAGAGGTGCCTGCAAGCAGCGCCATAGAATCGTTTATCCAAACAGATGCGGCTATTAACCCCGGCAATAGCGGTGGCGCATTGGTTAACTTAGATGGTGGATTGTTGGGCATCAACACAGCCATTGCAAGTCCTACAGGAGCTTACTCCGGTTACGGCTTTGCAGTTCCTTCGGATATTGTGAGCAAAGTAGTGGAAGATTTATTGGCTTATGGCACGGTGCAGCGGGGCTGGCTGGGCGTACAGGTTCGCAGTGTTGATGGCGAACTTGCAAAACAAGAAGATCTAGACTTAAATGAAGGTGCTTATATTATTGACTTTGGCGGTGCAGACGATAGAAGTGCAGCAAAAGCAGCTGGTGTGAAGCCCGGTGATGTGGTGGTGAAAATAGACGAAGCCCCTATCAAATCAAGCACAGCATTAATCGAATATGTGGGAAGAAAACGCCCAGGCGATAAATTGAATCTAACCATCAACCGCAAAGGAAAATTAGTGACCTTACCCGTTACCCTTAAGAACCGTGCAGGAAATACGGGAACTGTAAAACGTGAAGAAAAAGATGCCGTTGCTTCGTTAGGTATTGAACTAGAAGACATCGACAGCAAAACATTGAAAAAGCTTGACCTTCAGAATGGTGTTCAGGTAAAGTCGTTGGAGAATGGCAGAGTGCGCAAGTACACGGATATGAAGGAAGGGTTTATCATTACACATATTGATAACAATAAGATAAACTCCGTTAAAGAAGCCAGTGCTATATTGAAGTCGAAAAAATCCGGAGAATTGATTACGTTTGAAGGTGTTTACCCCGATTATCCTCGCGAGTACATATTCGCACTACGATATTAACCAAACCCAAATTTAATTATGAGGAGACTGTTTAAAAAAGGCGAGCGCGTGCGCAGCAAGATTGATGGCAAAGTGATGGAGGTGCTACGATACATCAAAGCCAATGTGATTCAAGTAAAATCGTTTGATATAGAAGCCAAAGAAGTTAGAACGGGCATTATTAAAGAAGACAAGCTTAACCGAGCTGCATAAAGGTAAAAAGGCTATCTCAACTGTAGAGATAGCCTTTTTTATTCAGAAGTCTTTGTCAGCTTTTTATAAAGGGTGTTTTTTTGAGAGCAAAAAAATGATGGATGATTTTATGCGGTTAGCCTAGCTAGGTTGTGAGTTAATGCAAGCAATACGATTTCTATTTCGATTTTTTCTAACCCTTTGCTCGCTTTTCAACCGCTCTTCTGCCTTATTGTTTTAACCTCCTCTGGGGATGATTAGTGGCCCCTAATTTCATTTTCTTTTTGCGGATGGCAATCATTTCGTATGTGCAGGTTTGACTTATGGGATTTCCTTTCAAAAAAAACCAGAAATCGTTTTCGGAAAAAATACCGAAAATATAATACGAGAGCTTCCCAACTCTGATAAAGCGTTTTAAACTAAATTAGTTGTGATTTATGAAAAAGCCACTTGATCTACTGATTATCGGAGCCGGCCCTATTGGTTTAGCCTGTGGAATAGAAGCAAAAAAAGCAAGGCTTTCCTATGTTATTGTTGAAAAAGAAATGTTGGTCAATTCGCTCTACAACTATCCTAACAATATGCTTTTTTTCTCTACTTCCGAAAAGTTGGAAATCGGCAATGTGCCCTTCATTTCCAATAATCCTAAACCAACTCGGGCAGAGGCACTCGAATACTATAGAAGGGTTTGCACAAGTTGGGATTTGAATGTGAAGCTCTACGAGAAAATCGAAAGCATTTCTAAAGTTGAAAATCAGTTTGTCGTTCGCTCCAACAAAAATGAATATCTGGCGAAAGCAGTGGTGTTAGCATTGGGATTTTACGATCTGCCTTATTTGCTCAATGTGCCGGGAGAAGATTTGCCGAAGGTGAAACATTACTACGATGAACCGCATCCCTATTTCAAACAAAAAGTAATCGTAGTGGGCGCGGCCAACTCTGCCGTAGATGTGGCGCTTGAAACATGGCGGAAAGGTGCGGAGGTAACGATGGTAGTGCGCGAACCCACTATCCGCGAAAGCGTCAAGTATTGGGTGAAGCCCGATATCGAAAACCGAATCAAAGAAGGTTCTATCAAAGCATTTTTCAATTCTGAGATTTTGGAGATCACGCTCTCCCACGTAAAGATCCAAACACGTGATGGTCAACTTACTTTAGAAAATGATTTTGTTTTGGCAATGACGGGCTACCAACCTCCTTTTGAATTTATGAAATCTGTTGGCGTTGAATTTCAACATGACGAATACCATACACCAATCTTTAATCCCGAAACGATGGAAAGTAATGTTCCGAATTTATACTTAGCAGGTGTGGTATGTGGTGGATTGAAAACGAACAAATGGTTTATTGAAAACTCAAGGGTGCATGCGGAGATGATTATTCGGGGCTTAGGTATTGGGTCGTTCAAGTCCTAACATCCTAATACCCAATTTCAACGCTTGCCCCAACATAAAAATTCCTCCCCGCAGCCGCGTTGTAATATCTTCCCCCTACCGCATTCAAGTCATTTCCTAAACTGTACCTCTGGTCGGTAGCATTATCGATGCCTAGCCAAACATCAAACGGAAAATTTTTTGCCTGAGACGAATACCCCACACGACTGCCTACAATGAAATACGATGAAGCAAAATCGGTGTTGGCATCGTTGAGGGGAATGGCATCTACGTAATTGAAGGTGGTGTTGATGTAAAATCCAATTTTTGATTTCAAGTCAACTCCTGAAACCAACATATTCGGAGAAACGCCTGTTAAACTTTTGTAGGAAAAGTCTTGTTGATTTTTGATGTATCGATTGAACGTAAAGTTATTGCGTGTATAGCTCGTCCAAATTTTGAGATATGAAATCAAGGGGGATGAAAATAGTTTTGAGTAACTCAGCATTACCTCCGCTCCCAATTGAGAGGTGCCCCCAGCATTCACAAAAAAATCGGCATTGCTGATTTGCCGTTGCACTACTATTGTTTCATTCAGTTGCAACGAATACAAGGCAACATCAAATGAAAAGTTTTTGAAAAAAATGCCTCTCGCTCCTATTTCGTAATTAATGCCTGTCTCGGCTCGCAAGCTATCGTTGTAGGTGTTGGTAGACGGACGAACTTCAGCTAACGTAGGCGGAGAAAACCCTTTGCTGATGCTTCCATAAACAGAAATCTTTTCGCTGAGTTTTTTCAACAAGGCCACACGAGGAATTAGCACAGGGTCAAAATTTCTGGTTTGTTGAATGGCTGGTGCGACTGAAGTGCGATTGAATTGATAAGAGAGAAAATTACTGCTTGCCCCCACTGTCAAATAAAATTCCTTTGGCAAATCCAATTCTGCTTGAGCGAACAACAACGCGAGCGATGATTTCAACTCATCGCTAGACTGCAGATTGCCCGCTACACCTTGCAGATTATCATAGTTTTTGATAGGCGAATTGAAGAACTGGAACTCACCACCGAAAGTAAGTTTTCCCTTTAAAAAATCCGAATGATTAAACTGATATTGATTCTCCATTCTTCCACCCCAATTGGTTTCATTTCTTATTTCGTAATTGGCAATTGCGGGATTTTTGAAATCGGTAGCGGAGCCAAACATTCCAAATTTAGTCGACCAAGCAGCACTCCACTGATGGTCGAGCATCAAACCAGAATAAAAAGTTTTGTTGTAAACGGCCGCTTTTTGTTCAACAGCACTTGGTAATGTGTCTGACGGGGTAACTACTACTTGGCGTGCCTGCCGCGGGTCTTGGTCGTATTGCGCTTTTGTTAATGCCCCTGGGGTTTGGTAAAACAAATCAGTATAGAAAGAAGTGGAGCGTAAAATGGTTTTGTTACTGAGCTGAAATTGTAAATCCAAATTCAAGGCATCGCGCTTCATGGCGGTTTGTTGTCGATAGCCATCCGATTGTTGATGTGCATAGCCAACAGTTGCTTTTACTTTTCCTTGTGTTGCCTGTGCCTTTAACTGATAGCGTTGCAAACCATAACTTCCGGCCATAGCCGAAAACTGTATTTCATTTTTTGAAACACTGGGCGAATTCAACAACAACACACCGCCCATGCCCGCACCATACAAACTACCGCTCGGGCCTTTTATTACTTCTAGTTGATTAATCGAATTGAAGTCGAGCAAATTCAGATACGTGTTGCCCCCACCGTCTGTCATGGGCAAACCGTTCCAATAAAATTTTACATTGCGCACCCCAAAAGGCGACCGCAACGAACTGCCGCGAATGGCCAACCGAAAACTTCCGGGAGAACGCTCTTCCATGCGAACACCGGGAATGGTATTGAGTGCAGGCAAAAACGAAGTGTTGCTAAATCGGTTCAAATCTTTCGACTCAATCACGGCCACCGATGCCGCCACTTCCTGCAAAGGTTTTTCGTAGGCGAAGGCTTTGATGATGACTTGGTCGAGGAGTTTGGTAGAATCGGTTTGGGTAAAGGCATAGCACGCAAAAAAAACAAAAAAAACGCTTGTACTAAAAACCCTTTTCATCCGATTTGCCCTTGGTGTCTTTATGCCTTCGTGGTAAAAACTTCACACCAATTCGCAAAGAACGTAAAGTTGATACTATCTCAAATTCTTTTTTCTATCTTTACATCGTGAAACAACTCATAGCCGCTTTATTTCTTTTCACCTACATCAGCTCTACCACGGAGTTTCATGAAGCGCTGCGCCTACCTCTTTTGTTCGAGCACTATGCCGAGCACAAAACAAAAGTAAACGACTTAACTTTTTGGGAATTCCTCACCATGCACTACAAAACCGATGTAGCACACGATGACCACGACAACCAACTTCCCTTCAAAGTGCCGGGCCATGAATTTACGGCCTCCATCGTAGCACTGCCCGCACCAAAAGTTTCACTTATCGAATCTACGCTTTCAATAAAAGTTACACATACGTCTTCTTATCGCGAAGCGCATTTCGAATCGCAGCTTCAAGATATTTTTCAGCCTCCGAGGATTTAGATTTGAGTCCTGACGCTACCGTCATGATAAGATTTTGAGTAGCAAGATGGTTGCTTCAAGTTCGAATCACCACTGGCAAAATCTAACATCTAATATCTTAAATCTAACATCTGTTCAATGCTCAACAGCATCATTTCATTTTCTATTCGCAATAAAATTGTGATTGGCATGCTCACCATCGGCTTGGTGGTGTGGGGCAGTTACTCGCTCACTCAATTGCCCATCGATGCCGTGCCTGACATCACCAACAATCAAGTGCAGATACTTACCATATCGCCTTCGTTGGCTGCACCCGAAATTGAGCGGCTCGTTACGTTTCCCGTAGAGCAAACCATGTCCACCATTCCGGGCATCACCGAAATGCGTTCGTTCTCACGCTTTGGCTTGTCTGTCGTTACCATTGTATTCACCGAAAGCACCGATGTGTATTGGGCACGTCAGCAAGTAAACGAACGACTGACGAAGGCTAAAGAGTTGATTCCTAAAGGTTCGGGCAGCCCAGAACTCGCTCCGGTTTCTACGGGCTTAAGTGAAATTTATCAATACATCTTACGGCCCAAAAAAGGGTACGAATCGAAATACAATGCCATGGAATTGCGCACCGTTCAAGATTGGATCGTGCGCAGGCAATTGCTCGGCACCGAAGGCGTGGCAGACGTAAGTAGTTGGGGAGGCTATCTCAAGCAATACGAAATCGCGCTAAGCCCCGAAAAGCTGCGCGGCATGAACGTGAGCATCTCTGAAATTTTTCAAGCACTCGAAAAAAACAATCAGAACACGGGCGGTGCTTACATCGATAAAAAACCGTACGCTTACTTTATTCGCAGCGAAGGGTTAGTAAATGGATTGGAAGACTTGGAAAAAATTGTGGTGAAAAATACCCCCACGGGTTTGCCCATTCTGATTCGCGATGTAGCCACGGTGCAGTTTGGTCATGCGATCCGCTATGGCGCCATTACGTACAACGATGAAGGCGAAGTAGTAGGTGCAGTGGTGTTGATGTTGAAAGGTGCCAACTCATCGTTGGTGATTGAAAAAGTAAAAGAGCGCATCGAGCAAATCAAAACCACCTTGCCCGAAGGTGTAGAAATTGAGCCCTACCTCGATCAGAACCAAACTCGTGAACAACGCCATCAGCACGGTTACCAAAAACTTAGCAGAAGGTGCGCTGATTGTGATTTTTGTATTGGTGCTTTTGTTGGGGAATTTGAGAGCAGGACTTATTGTCGCTTCCGTTATTCCGCTCGCCATGCTCTTCGCGATTACATTGATGAATTTATTTGGTGTATCGGGCAACTTGATGAGCCTTGGTGCCATTGATTTTGGTTTGATTGTAGATGGGGCCGTGATTATTGTAGAGGCCATCATGCACCATTTACAAATCCGAAATCTTTCTACCCGTTTATCGCAAACCGAAATGGACGATGAAGTGTATGAATCGGCTACGCGCATCCGCAGCAGTGCAGCCTTTGGCGAAATCATCATCTTGATTGTGTACATTCCTATTTTAACATTGGTGGGCATCGAAGGAAAAATGTTTCGCCCCATGGCGCAGACCGTTTCATTTGCCATACTCGGAGCATTAGTCCTTTCGCTCACCTACGTGCCCATGATGTCTGCATTGTTCCTGAGCAGAAATCCGCTTCCGAAAGAAACCATCTCTGATAAAGTCATTCGCAAACTACACCGCTGGTATGCGCCAGTACTTGCGGCCAGTTTAAAAAAACGGGCAGTGATTGTGGCCTGTTCCATTGTTGCTTTCGCGATAAGCTTCATCATTTTTTTAAACCTTGGCGGTGAATTTATCCCCACACTTGATGAAGGAGACTTCGCTGTGGAGACGCGCATTCTTACTGGAAGTTCGCTCTCACAAATGACAGAGACTGTTCAAAAGAGTTCGCGTGTATTGTTAGACAATTTTCCGGAAGTAAAAAAAGTGGTGGGAAAAATTGGCACTTCAGAAATCCCCACCGACCCAATGCCTATTGAAAATGGCGACTTGCTCATCGTACTCAAAGATAGGGCCGAATGGACAAGTGCGGCTTCGCGCGATGAACTGGCCGAAAAAATGGCCACGAAGCTTCAAGAAGAAATGCCGGGTGTATTATTTGGATTTCAGCAGCCGATTCAAATGCGCTTTAATGAATTGATGACGGGTGCGCGGCAAGATGTGGTGTTAAAAATTTATGGCGAAGACTTAAATCTGCTGGCCAGTTATGCCGACCAGGTGGGAAAAATTGCCAGAAAAGTAGAAGGCGCAAATGATGTGTACGTGGAGCCGATTGGCGGATTGCCGCAGTTCATGGTTACGTTCGATCGAAATAAGCTGGCGCAATTTGGATTGAGCATAGAAGAAGTGAACCGCGTATTGCGCACCGGCTTTGCGGGCGAAACAGCCGGAGTGGTATATGAAAATGAAAAACGATTTGATTTGGTCGTTCGCTTACAAGCGCAAGACCGAATCGGTATCGAGAATATCAAAAATCTATATGTCACCACAGCCGAAGGAAAGCAAATCCCGCTCGAACAATTGGCACGAATTGAATTGAAAGAAGGGGCCAACCAAATTCAGCGCGATGATGCCAAACGAAGAATAGCGGTTGGCTTTAACATTCGTGGCCGCGATGTGGAAAGTATTGTAAGAGAAATGAAAGAAAAAATTTCGCGCGAAGTAAAATTTGAACCAGGGTACTTTGTGTCCTTCGGGGGTTCATTTAAAAATTTGGAGGAAGCCAAGCAACGGTTGCTGGTGGCGGTGCCAGTCGCACTATTATTGATTTTGGGTTTGCTCTATTTTACGTTTCATTCCCTCAAGCAAGGCTTAATGATTTTTACGGCCATCCCACTATCTGCCATCGGTGGGATTGTTGCCTTGTGGATTCGGGGCATGCCGTTTAGCATTTCGGCAGGAGTCGGTTTTATCGCGCTATTTGGAGTAGCCGTGCTGAATGGCATTGTGCTGATTGGCGAATTTAACCGATTGAAAAAATTAGGCGAGCTAAGCATCCATCAAATTGTAATGAAGGGAACGGAAGTACGCTTGCGGCCTGTAATGATGACATCACTTGTAGCATCGCTTGGTTTCTTGCCAATGGCTTTATCGCACGGCTCTGGTGCTGAAGTGCAGCGGCCACTGGCTACCGTGGTGATTGGCGGGTTGATTACAGCCACATTGCTGACCTTGATTGTGTTGCCGATTTTGTATACGTATTTTGAAAAAGATGAAAGTAAAATCACCTCTACCACCTAATTGCATTTTTCTAATAAAAAGTAAATTTTATCTAACAATCAAATCAAGCACTGTATAGCATCTATGTTTCTATATGGTGAAAAAATTAACTACTCATGAAAAAGTTTCTCATTCTAATTCTATCCGTTGTTTCAATTTTCAGTTGCTCCAAAAAATCGGAGCCTGAAACAAAAGCACAAACAACGGCTACTTCCTTGCACGTAGCTTTATCGGAAGAGCAAATTAAAAAAATGGGCATTGAGGTTGGGCAGCCAGTGATGCGCTCGATTAGTGGAGTTATTAAAGCCAACGGCATGCTCGATGTGCCTCCACAAAATTTGGTTTCCATTTCTGCGCCTTTGGGCGGATTTGTGAAGAGGACAGAATTTCTTCAAGGTATGCGCGTGGCAAAAGGGCAAACGGTAGTCGTGCTGGAGCATCCGGATTATATTCAATTGCAAGAAGATTACCTGATGACTAAAAACCAATTGGAATACCTGGAGTTAGAATATAAAAGGCAAGAAGAATTGCAAAATGAAAAAGTGAGTGCAGCCAAAGATTTTCAAATGGCCAAATCCAATTATCAATCAAGCAAAGCAAAGTTGTTGGGATTAAAAGCGAAATTGGAACTCATAAACATTCACCCTTCCGATATTGAAAATGGCGAAATCAAAAGCACCATTTCAATTGCTTCGCCCATCTCTGGTTTCATCAGTCAGGTGAATGTTAACATTGGTATGTATGTAAGCCCCAGCACCATGATGTTTCGGATTGTGGACACCGAACATTTGCATGCAGAGGCACAAGTATTTGAAAAAGATATTCCACAACTTAAAATCGGTCAAAAAGTTTTCTTGCGACTATCCAACGAAACAACAGAACGAGAGGCCACCGTTTATCTGATTGGGAAAGAAATCACGCCCGAGCGAACAGTGCGCGTACATTGTCATTTGGAAAAGGAAGATGCGGCATTGATACCCGGACTGTTTTTTAGTGCCCGCATCGAAACGAGCCAGATACAAGTGAGTACGGTGCCATCCGATGGCATTGTATTGTTCCAAAATAAAAGTTATGTATTTGTTCAAACGCAGCCACTTCAATTTGAAATCGTGGAGATAGAAAAAGGAGTTTCGGAAGGTGGGTTTACGCAAGTAACGTTGACCGAAGCACTAAAGGAAAAACAAATTGTGTTGAAGGGAGCCTACCATTTGGTGAGTATCTTACGGAATTCAGAAGAAGAGTAAAGTTTCGAAAAACTTGACATTTTTACATTTTAATGTTAAATATTTTTTACATTTATATCAAAAAATGTAAATATTATTTTACATTATGAAAAAAACAAAAGACTAGTATTGCCCAAAATTGAGAGTATTCTCAAAGAAATTGGCGCAAATATCAAGCTAGCAAGGCTCCGAAGAAAGTTGAGTGCAGAACAAGTAGCCGAAAGAGCGAATATCAGTCGCCCTACTTTACAGAGTATTGAAAATGGCAGCGCAGGTGCAGCCATGGGTGCTTATGCACACGTGTTGTTTGTTCTTGGATTAGAGAAAGACTTGCTGAAATTGGCTGGCGAAGACCCGCTGGGCAGAAAATTGCAAGATGCCAATTTGCTTGTGAAAGAAAGAGCGCCTAAGAGGAGGCTGAGTATCAATTAAGAATACCTAAAAAGAAAACTCGATTGGCATGAGTAAAAAGGTATCCATATCAGTAACGAAGAAAACCACTGCAAAAAAAGTAGTAACCAAGATTCCTGCCGTGCCCACTAAGAAGCAGTTAATGATAATGGTTTCATCTACTGTTTATGACTCTGAATCTGATTTAGACCAAATATCAGCCATTTTAGGTCAGCAGTTTGGATATAATGTAATCATGTCGAAAGAAGGAAGTGTTTATGTTTCGATGAAACATGTTGGTGACACGAAGGCGGCATGTTTACAGGCGGTTAAAGACTGTGATTTGTTTTTCGGCATTATTTTTCCCAGATATGGCTCTGGAATTACACATGCAGAATTTTTAGAAGCCAAAAGACTTGACAAACCTATGTGGTTTATTGCACATGAAAAAATTGAATTTTTAAGAAAGCTTCTTCATCCTAAAATGTATACAAAATCTGGGAAACGGAAAAAGTTCGAAATACCCAAAACTACTGTGTTAGATAGCGTAAAAGTAGTTGATATGTATAATGATGTTCGAAAATATTGGGTGCAATCATTCAAAAGTATGGAAGAAGTAAAAAAATTTATTGAAACCCAATTTGGTGATATGAAGAAGCGAATAAGAGAATTGGAAGAGCTTAAACAGCCAAAAAAATGAAAGAAGAACAACTCATAAAAGACCTGATAAAGCAGGGCGAAAGCGAACAGCTTGAATTCAAGGATTCTGTTCGTAAAGATGAAATAGCTAAAGTACTATGCAGTTTTCTAAATGGTAAAGGAGGGCGCATATTGGTAGGATTAAGTGAAGCTGGAAAACCTATGGGTGTCGCTAATGCAGAGAAAAGTGTGGAGCAGTTAAAGATATATTTACTTTCTTCTATTGTTCCTGAAGCACCCATCACTATTAGCGTTGAATCTATTGAAGAAAAAGATTTGATTCTGTTAAAGGTTTATGGTGGTTCAAAGCAACCTTATTTGTTTGATGGCTCTATTTATTTCAGGGTAGCTAATAAAACAGTAAAGGCCACATCACAACAAATTTCTGAATTGATTCACGGTCGTCAAAAATCCGAATTACATTGGGAACGCCAACCTTGCTTAGGTATTGACTTGGTTGATTTAGACCAAAAACTTGTTCTTTCGGTCATTAAAGAATCAAGAGATAACCACAGAGGAAATTTTGAAAAGAGTGATGTGATTGATTTTCTTTCTCATTATGGTTTGTATCAAAATGGTGCATTCACCAATGCCTGCGTGGTGCTATTTGCAAAGACACCAACAAAATATTTACCACAAGTTAGGGTTCGCTTAACGGAATATGGAGAAGGTAAAACTGACAAAGCCTTATTGAGAGATGAAGTATTTGAAGGCAATCTTTTTGCTATCCAGGATAAACTGGAACGTTATATAGAAAACTTGGGCGTTCGTAGCGTATTCGATAAGAACCAATGGAAACGGATAGATTTTAAGTTTCCACCTAAAGCTTTGCAGGAAGGAGTTATTAATGCCTTAATGCATAGAGATTATAGCAGCCGCTCAAGTAATGTTGAAATAAGCATATACCCTGATAGCTTTGTTGTTTCAAACAGTGGTCATCTTCCTGATGATTTAAAAGTAAGTGAGTTAAAGAAAAGCCATCGTTCACATCCTGTCAATCCAGATATAGCTCATATTGTTTTTCTAAAAGGACTGATTGATAAACTTGGTAGGGGAACTATAAAAGTAGTCGAGCTATGTAGAGCAGAAGGTTTAAAAGACCCTGTTTGGAAGGATAGTATTGATGGAGTTACGCTAACATTTAATGGCCCTAAAGCATTAGCTACTAAAAAAGAAACTAGTGTAAATGATGGTCTAAGTGATGGTGTAAGTGATGGTGTAAGTGATGGTGTAAATAGATTGATAGATGATGGTCTAAGTGATGGTGCAATTGATGGTGTAAGTGATGGTGTAAGAGTAGAGATTATAAAGATAGTAGAGCTAATTCTAACAAAGGAAGGTGCTAATGCTTTAGATATTGCTACAAAAAGAGGTAAATCAAAACCTACCACAGAAAGATACCTAAGAACAGCCAAAGAAGTAGGGATAATAGAGTTTAAAGGAGCACCTAAAACTGGAGGGTACTATCTGACTAAGAAAATGCAATCAAAAATTAAATGAATAAAGAAGATAAATACAGCAGAACAACTATTGATTGAAAAGAGCAGCAAAAAGATATGACACTCGACTGGCTCCTCATTTTAGGGTTCTTCGCACAAGGCTTGTTTGGGGCGCGGTCGGTGGTGCAATGGTATCTTTCGGAGCGCGAAGGCCGAGTGGTTTCGCCAACCTTGTTTTGGGTATTTAGTTTAACAGGCTCTTCGCTGTTTTTGATTTATGGGTTGCTTCGGCAAGATGTGGTTATTTTAATAGGCCAAACCATTTCATTTTACATCTATGTACGAAACCTACAACTGAAAAAAGTTTGGAGCTATGTTCCCATGCCCATCCAAATTCTACTTTTGCTCATCCCGCCTGCCATTGCATTTTTCTTTTTTAAATCCTTTGAAAAACTTGATTGGACGTTTTCCTTTCACGCGCTTACGTTGTTGGGCATCACCGGGCAGCTCTTGCTCAATTGTCGGTATCTGTACCAGTGGTACTTTTCTGAAAAGGCCCACGAATCCATTTTGCCGTTGGGCTTTTGGGTCATCAGTGCAGTGGCTTCCATTTTTGTGGTGATGTATTCCATCTACAAATCAGAGCCTGTCTTGTTGGTAGCCCAATCACTGGGATTGATTTTCTATGGAAGAAACATCATCCTCTACTTTCGCACGGGGATGTATATTGATTCTAAAACAGCCGTTAAACCCTGACGGTGACAAGCAACTTACTAAAGGTGGCGGCATCTATTCCTAGATAAGAGGCCAGGTACTTGTGAAGAAACTATCGCAAAACCTGTGGACTGCGCGTAAGAAGAGGGGTGAATTTTTTTCAGCGGAAAAAGTTTGGAACTCTATTTGTCTTTCCAAGACTCCACGCAAAGCAATTAGCTTTCAAAATCAATCTTTCAAAATGGGGGTTGCTTTCCATCAATTGCCGCACTTGTAGGTAATTTGTTTTCAGAAAACTTATTTGGGTAAACAACATCTCCCAATCTAATTATCTACAATGTCGCTTTTCTTAAACTTTTCGAAGATATAGAATAGAAAGTTGAAAGAGAGTGCATCATCCTCCTCTTTTTCTAGTTTTGCATCTTTTGGTTTACCTGCTTTGGTGGACTGGTTTTCGCGAATAATGGCAGCAGGGGTGATAAGTGTTTTTGTATCCGGCTCGGCAAGCAGGGTTTTGTCTTCTTCGAGTTTTAACTCCGGGTGGTTGGCATTAAGTTCTTTTAATTCATCGGCTGTTTCAGGATGGTTTTCTTGCGCACGCGCAGAGATCACAAGCAAGCTCAAGAAAGCTGTTAAAAATACTGCGAACACCGAAAAATTCTGCTTCATTATGGTAAAACGTTGAAACGTAGTATCTTACTTTTTAAGTTTAGGAATGCAAAATATAAAATTTTTTGAATGATTTCATGGGATGACTTCGTAAAAATTGATCTTCGTGCGGGGACAATTGTAAAAGCCGAGCCTTTTGAGGGTGCAAAAAAGCCGGCCATTAAGCTCTGGGTCGATTTAGGCCCAGAATTGGGTGTTAAAAAATCAAGTGCGCAAATTACCCAGCATTACCAGCCAGATGACCTCCTGGGCAAACAAGTGGCCTGCGTGGTCAATTTTCCGCCCAAGCAAATCGCCACATTTATTTCCGAAGTACTGGTTACAGGCTTTCCGGATGAACAAGGGTTTGTAGTGCTGACTTCCATTGATAAAAAAGTGCCCAACGGGGCTAGATTGTTCTAAGCCAACATGATGTTTTCTGAACTCGCGAATATTTGTGGTGGACGCTTCCTTCAACTGATCAATGAAAGGCCGGTTAAAACATTGCTGATCGATAGCCGCAAATCCGTAGTGGCTGATGGTTCTGTTTTCTTTGCCATCAAAGGCATTCGGCACGATGGCCATGCGCACCTACATGAACTTTACCACTTGGGCATTCGCCAATTTGTAGTTGAACAAGCCATTGATGTTCATTTGTTCACCGAGGCCAACATCTTGCTGGTCGATTCTTCGATTGATGCGATCCAAAAAATAGCTGCGCACCATCGCTCCACATTTTCCATTCCCATAATTGGGATTACAGGCAGTAATGGAAAAACAGTTATCAAAGAATGGCTGTATCAACTTCTTTCTAACGATCAAAACATTGCCAAAAATCCAGGCAGCTACAACTCGCAAGTAGGCGTTCCCTTATCGGTTTGGCAATTACAATCGCATCATCAGTTAGGGATTTTTGAAGCGGGCATTTCTCAGCGAAGTGAAATGGAAAAGTTAGCCGCCATTATTCAACCAACCATTGGCATTTTCACCAACATTGGCACGGCCCACGATGAAGGGTTTTCAAACCGGCAAGAAAAAATAAATGAAAAGAGCAAGCTGTTCAAAAATGTAAAGGTGCTAATCTATTGTGCCGATCATGCAGAAATTGATAGAGCAATAAAGGGACAAAATATCCCTTCCATTAGCTGGGGGATGAGTTCCTCGGCCGCCATACGATTTCAAGAAATAGAAGGAGGCGTTCATGTCAACTACCAAAATCTTTCTTTTGAACTGAAGTGGCCATTTCGCGATAAGGCTTCGATTGAAAACGCCTCGCATTGTGTAGCGGTGATGTTGTATTTGGGCTATTCACCCTCCATTCTTCAAGAGCGGTTGCTCACCTTGCAGTCGGTGGCCATGCGGTTGGAATTAAAACAAGGTATCAACCATTGCCAACTCATTGATGATACCTACAACAATGATTTGGCCGGGTTGCGCATCAGTCTAGATTTTTTAGCCAGTCAACAAAAGAAAAAGAAAACACTAATCCTTTCCGATGTTTTGCAATCGGGGTTGCCTGACGAGGTGTTGGTAAAAAGCATCTATGAGTTAGTGAAACAAGTTCATATAACACGGTTCATAGGCATTGGTCGATTACTGTATGGTCATCAATCTGTGTTTAGTGACTTGAATGCCAGGTTTTATCAAAGCACGGCTGACTTTTTGAAGTCAAATACGTGGGAAGATTTTGATAATGAATTGGTATTGATAAAGGGAGCCCGTGTTTTTCGGTTCGAACAAATTGTACAACTACTTCAACGCAAGATACATGGTACCGTAATGGAAATTGACTTGAACAAGATGGTTCATAACCTAAATTTTTTCAAGTCGAGACTCCAACCAAAAGTAAAATTGATGGCGATGGTAAAGGCGTTTGCCTATGGAAGTGGTAGCGAAGAAGTGGCCAATCTGCTGCAATACCATCAAGTAGATTACTTGGGTGTGGCCTATTCAGATGAAGGTGTGGAGTTGCGTAAAAACAATATTGCTTTGCCCATTATGGTCATGAACCCTGCCGAAGAAAACTTTCAGTCGTTACTCAGTTATGGATTAGAGCCTGTAGTTTACAATTTAAAAATGCTTCAGGCGCTCGTTCGGTTTGTTGAAAATTCGCCCGTTACCATTCACATCGAAGTTGACACGGGTATGCACCGTTTGGGTTTTGATGAAAGCGAGTTAGGTGAAATTGTTTCGTTACTAAAAGATAAGCCTACGATCAAAATTGCCTCCGTCTTCTCGCATTTGGCTGGGGCCGATGAAGCTGTACATGATGGGTTTTCGGCTGAGCAGTTTTCACGTTATCAATATTTTTACCAAACGCTTTCGCAATCGCTACATGCAAAACCCCTTCGGCACATTCTTAATTCGCCAGGAATTTTGCGCTTACCCGATTTTCAAATGGACATGGTGCGATTGGGCATTGGCTTATATGGAGTAAACCCTACTGACGATAAATTTGACCAACTGCAACCGGTGGCTACCCTGAAAACAATCATCTCGCAAATCAAAAAAATAAAAAAGGGCGAAACCATTGGCTACGGAAGAAAAGGAGTAGCTGAAAAAGATTTACAACTTGCTACCATCGCCATTGGCTATGCCGATGGGTTTAGCCGTGGGTTTAGCAAAGGCAAAGGTGTGGTGTTGATTAAAGGCAAACGTGCACGGGTGGTGGGCAATGTGTGCATGGACATGACGATGGTTGATGTGACGGACATTGATGCACACGAAGGAGACGAAGTACTTATTTTTGGCGAAGATTTGCCGATACATGAAGTAGCCGAGCGGTTAGGCACCATTCCATACGAAATTTTAACCAATACCAGCGAGCGGGTGAAACGCGTGTTTTTTGCCGAGGGTATTTGATGGAGTTAAAATCGCGACAGATTTGCTCGTTAGCGGTGATTACCTATGAATATAACAAAGTATCTTGAACGTATGAATTATGCTGGCACTATTGATGTTAAAGCTGATGTCTTAACAAGGCTTCATAAGCAGCATGTACACTTGATTCCGTTTGAGAACTTGGACATTTACTACAACAGAGTCTTCGACTTGAACATAGAGAGGGTCTATAAAAAGATAATCTCTGACGTGCGTGGCGGGTTTTGCTACGAACTGAACTTGTTATTCAACTGGCTCTTGAATGAGATAGGTTTTTCAAGCAGAATCATAGCTTCACGTATTTTCAATGAGAACGGTACTCTTGGGCCTAAATTTGATCACATGTCGGTATATGTTAAAACTGAAAAAGAATTTTTGGTTGACGTAGGCTATGGTGACTTGTTTGTCACCCCCATTGAGATTAAGAGTGGAGTACAATCTGATGGTAGAAATTACTTTCGAATCGACAGGTGGAATCAACGAGAATACGTAGTTTCAATGTCACCAGACGGGATAGATTATTCGAGGCGATATACGTTTAGTTTAGATGTGGTTAAGGTCGAGGATTTTGATAGTATTTGTTTGGACAAGCAAACTAATCCGAATTCATACTTTGTCAAGAATATAATTTGTACCAAGCCAACAGAAACTGGCAGAGTTACAATCTTTAATAACAAACTTATTGAAAAGGATGGTGAGTTGAGAATAGAAAAACCAATTCAAACGGAAGAGAATTTGATAAAGTATTTAAAAGAGGATTTTAGAATTGTAATTAGATAATAAACCTTTTTCAAAAAGACTTCAGTAATAGAATGTTGACTTATAAATTCAAATAATCTGTGAATCTGTGCCAAATTTTATCCGCAACCCAAATTCTTTTTTAAATCACGCTGCGGCAAACCACCAAAGTCAAATGGATTTTCGGAATTAGGTGTTGGCTCTTCGATTTTTACGTTGGATTTCTCAACTGGCTTAAGTTGTTTCAGTTTCGCTTTTGCTTTCGTTTTCTTTTTCATGAGGTCCGTGGTGAAAAAACACCTGCAAACTGTTTTGACAATGTTGATCGAGCATATTTTTTTTCAGCCAATGCACGTGCATTTCGCTGATATTGTTTTAACAAACCGATGTCATTTAAAAAAGGAGCAATCTTGTTAACCAAATCGCTAGGATGGTGTGCATCTAGGGCAAGTCCACATCTTTCAGTTTCAATTTCAGATTTAATCCATCCTCCAAAATTGGTAAGCACCAACTTGCCAGCCGCCAAGGCATCAAAGTACTTGTTGGGTGAACCTGTCTGCAGCACCGATAGGTTTTTATAACAAATGAAACAAGCATCCGTATAACTTAATACATGTCTCACCTTATCACGATTTCCAAACTCAATAAACAAAAGATTTTTTAGTTGTAATTTTTCAGCAGCCTTTGTTAGTCGAGCCCGTTCGGCCCCTTCACCCATTACAATAAATTGCAATGGCAGATTTGCTTTTCGTGATGTGTTGGCGCATTCCAAAAAGTAATCCAATCCATTAGCAATACCTATGGCACCAATGTAGGCAATCGTAAATTTTGTAGGATCGATGTTCTCCTCATTTATCGATTGGGGCTTCTCTTGCGGATAATAAAATTCACAATCGGCCATGTTGGTGATCAGGGATATTTTTTTGTCTGGTACTTTCTGTTGAATGTCAGCTTGAATGGATGGCGACAACGCCACAATGGAATGGGCAGATCGGTAGATTCGTTTTTCCAGTGCATAGAGCGTCTTTTGCAACAATGTGTTATTAATGACTCCCATTTGAATGGGTGCCTCTGGCCATAAATCCCCTACCTCAAAAATGAATGGGGTTTTGTAAATCCGTTTAATCCACATGGCTGCAATCCCAACTGTAAGTGGAACCGAGATGGCGTAACAAAAATCAAAGCGTCCTACTTTGCCGCTTAGCCGGGAGGCGCTCCATGTAAATTTTATAAATGAAATGATGCGGGCAGCGAACGCAAATTTATTGTCATAGGCGATGGGTAAAAAATGGATTTCGACACCTTCTTCGAATGACTTTTTGTATTGCTTTTCATTGTGGGTGGTAATCACCACAGGCGTAATTCCATTTTCAACTAAAGCACGCATCAGATAAAAAGAACGAATAGCGCCACCGTTGGAAGGCGATTTATAATGCTGATGAAGAAGTAATACTTTCAAAAAATAGATTATTAGTATTTAAAAATCGTTATGCAAAGGTGCTTTTTGAAATTCTGAAATCTGACGATTTTAAGAAAAAAATTACCTAGAGGTTATCTTTTCGTTAATAGATAAGCAGTTAGTAGAACATTCGGCAAATAATTTACGTTCTTTGTAATGACAACCACTAATTGTCATGATACCAGCACAAAAATTAGCAATCTTGCAAAGCCTTGATGCTTTGAACAAGGTGCAAATGGAAGAAGTACTCACTTACATTAAGGAGGTACTCAACCAGCCTGAAAAGAACCTGATCGCCAAAAAAGAAGCGATGAAGGAAATTCGTCAGGCATTGCGCCAGAGCAAAAAAGGTTTACAGTTAGCAGCCTAACCAACTGCCTTTACAAACGGTTGCAGACTCACACTCGTGAGTTGGATTGGAATCTTGACCTCAAAATTTACCTTAACAATTCGGTAATCAATTGCCCACCATAAATACGGCATTGGCAAAAACCATTTTTCCGTTCTCCCAAAAAGCGCGAAACAAGGGATTGTCAACCAAATAGACTACTTGGCCTTGGCCGTTGTCTTCTACACCAAACACCAATGTATTTTCTAGCTTTACGTTGGCTCCCTGTCCTGCAAATCCAATCAAAGGTTTTTGCTTTCCCTTCAATGAGCCAACATTCCACCCTTTATCGAGGTAACTAAAATGCAATTCATTCGTCCGCAATGAAAAGTATTGATCGTTGAGACCAAAGCCTAGCGGATGAGATTTATCCAACGTGACTTTGTAAATCGCACCAAAAATATGGTTGCTCAATTCCTTTCGTTCGGCTTCTTCATATCGCATCAGAACATTTTTTTCTTTCAATTCTTTTTCAGCTTTCTCAGCTTGGCTCTTTGCATCGTCATTGGCAAATTCTTTTAAGGCAAAACCTTTTTTGTCTGCAAATGAATTGTTAGCGCCTGCAATGGTAATCAATCGGCCACCATCTGATACCCAACGCTCAATCATTCCTAATGTTCCTTCATCAAACAATCTGTAGCTGCCATCAGGCACAACAAAAACAGTGTACTTCCACAGGTCAATATTTTTGAATTGATCGGTGCCTATGATGGAGATGGGATAATGAATTTGCTGTTCAAAAAAATGCCATACTTCTCCATGACTGAGCGAGGAGGTTTGATCGCCACCCAACACAGCTATTTTTGGTGGTTTGATATACCCCACATCCGATGAGCCAAAGTCTGCGCCTTTATCTACAAAACCCGTAGTGGTGGTATAGATCGTGCGCGATAGTTGCTTGGCCGTTGCTTGAACGATGTTATCAAAATCATTAATCGATTCGTTACCAGCTCGCGTTACTATTAATGAACCAGCATCAAAATTTTGATTGTTGAATGCAAAACTCTTGGTGGCTTTACGCACTTTCACTCCTTTTTTAATGAGCGCTGCCAAAAATTCCACATCGCTTAAACTTTTGTATTGAAAGATGTAAGCGTAGGGTTTTGGAGAAATGGTTGGGGTTTCTATTTGTTTTGCTTGATAGGGCTTAATGACAGGAAGTTTTTCGGCTACTGCGTACGCTTTCAAATCATACGAATACAATACGTTCCATGCGGTGATGTCGTACGTAAGCGAATCGACCAGCTTGGAAGTCGGTTCAAATAATGTAGTCACCAACCGGCCTTTGGGTTGGTAAACATTTACAACAATGTCTTCTGCTGCCATGTTAAAACTACTCAGGCTTTGGGTTTGAAAATCAAATCCCCTCAAAGTCTTTGTGGTAGAATGCCCGAATTGAATTTGATGCGAATTAAGCCAATTGGTCAACTTCATTAGTTTATCAGCATTGTTATCGGCTTTGATGATGTAGCTTTTGTAAGGAACATTGGGTGAATTCAAATTCTCTTTAAAGAACTTTTCGAACTCATCCAATAACTTGGTAGCATTCGTTGATGAAACTTCAAGGGTACTCATGCCTGTAGTAAAGTGATGGGTGAGTCGGTCTTTAAGTGTGAGCGGGGTATCATCGGTGGTGGTTACTACCAATCCTGCACCGATTCCTCCTTTTTCGTACGTCATGCCAATCGCACCACTGTATGTTGGGTACGTGTCGCCATAACTTGGGTAGTACAAATCAAATCGCTCTTTGGTAAAATAAAGCCAGCCTTGCTCATCAAAATACTTGGCGTTGTTTCTGCCAATCGTTTTTTGGAACTCGCGCTGCCAATTGCTGATCACTTCATGATAAGGCTGGGCTGCGGGCGCAAAATAATACGGTGAATTATAGCCTTGCTCGTGATAATCGACATGCACGTGTGGCATCCATTGATTGTAAATTTTGATGCGTGCTTGCGACTCAATTTGGGTTTCCCACGCCCAATCGCGATTGAGGTCAAACAAGTAATGGTTCGCCCGTCCGCGCGGCCAAGGCTCAGCATGCTCGCGCGCTTGTGGGTCGGCATTGGGAGGGTTATTGCCGTATTGGTTATAAAAATTTGCATAGCGGTCTCTGCCATCTGGATTAATGCACGGATCTAAAATCACTACCGTGTTCTTTAGCCACTCTTTTGTTTTTGCATTGGCAGGATTCACCAACTCGTACAAAATTTTCATGGCGGCTTCCATGCTGTTGGCCTCGTTACCATGCACATTGAAACTCATCCAAAGAATAGCAACCTTGGTGGTGGGTGTGCCTTCAGCCATTCCTGCTCTGCGCAGGTTATCCAAACGAATTTGTTCTAAGTTCTTAAAATTGTCAGGTGACGCCACGATGGTATAAATCAATGGGCGGTTTTCGTAGGTTTCTCCATACTGCGTTACCAGCACATTGGCACTGGCCTCATCCACATATTTAAAATAGTCAACCACTCTGTGATGTCGGGTAAAGCGATCCCCCAGCTCATAGCCAAGAAATTCGGAAGGGGATTGGATGGATTGAGCCTGTACAACAAAAGGGAGCAGTGCGATAAAACTAAAGAAGTATTTCATAAAAATGATAGGATAACTGCAATATCACAAAAGTAGCAATCTTGGGGGAGGCGCAAAGCGAAAACGACAAATTCAAAGATCAGTTCTGAATAAACGCCAAGGATTTGCGGAGTCTTGGCAACTATAAGGTAAACTTAGAAATTGCTCCTCTGTCTATTGTGATAAGCAAACGCTGCCAGTGATATGCCAATGCTTACTTCATGAGTTGTGAAGCGCGCGCCAACGGAAGCATTGGTAGGCACTTCAAACACATACCCAATGCGATAATCTTTGACATTAATCTGCGCTAAATATCCAACCACATTGAAGTTTCGGGTAAACAGACCGAGCGTGTAATTTTCTTCCAAGTTCAAATTGAAATTAATATCCGCGGAGAGCGGTGCATTTGCTGTTGCTCGCAGCAGCAGGGATGGCTTCAGTTGAATGCTTTCTGTAAGGTATAGCATATACGCCCCCATTAAATAAAATGTCCGTCCGTAAATCTCCACATTTTGGGTTCCGCTTGGATTTACTGTTGTTGGCGTCAGCCTCGGCACTGAAAACCCAACCATAAACCGTTCACTCTTGAGCACAACGCCTGCACCAATATTAAATTTTGTTTCATTCACAAAGCCAAAAAGCGGATCACCTGCGTCTTTCGGGTTCAGGTTTGCGGCATCGTTACGATAATTTATAATGCCGGCCTGTAAGCCGAATGACAATACCCGATCATCATTCAATTCGATTTTATACGCATAGAGCGAACTCGTCTCCGTAATTTTTGTATCGCCAATTTTGTCTTGAACCACCATAATGCCAGCGCCTACTTTATTTTGAACCAACGAAGTGTGGGTGCTAAAATTCAACGTGGTGGGGCTGCCATCAAAACCCGCCCATTGTAAACGATAACCTGCCACTGCATTCAGTCGGTTATTCAAACCTGCATTTGCCGGGTTCAGCAATACCGGGTTATTCAAGTATTGCGAATAAAGTGGATCTTGCTGGGCGGAACTCGCAACAGCAAAAAGAATAAACGGCAAGATGGCAAGTAGTCGTTGCATAAATTTTTCTATCTACGGAGTGAAAAGAAACCTGTCTTTACTGGAATGCCACTTCTAAAATCAATTCGATAAAAGTAAGTCCCTGAGGGAATTGGATCTCCGCTGGTACTTAAGCCCCTGAAAGCGATGGTCGTATTGTTATAGTTTTCCGCTTCATACACCACATCGCCCCAGCGATTGAAAATCCGAACCGTATTGTTCTTCGCTTCGTCAATGATGGAAATATATTCGATAAACAATGCATCATTCAACCCATCACCATTTGGAGATATGGCGTTGTAAACTTTGATCTCTCCTGTTACATCGATGATGATTTGTTGCTGCGAACAACTGGCACTGACATCGCAAACTTGCAGGGTAAGTGTCTCCTGACCTGAGAACTGAATGCCACCGTAGTCAATGGTTAATTCTTGCGAAGCGTTAATGGTGGCTACTGCACCACTAGCCGGTGGCTGAACAATTCTCAGCGTGGTAAAGTCAATGCTATTGTCAGGGTCGCTGATCAATTCCGCCAATGATAAGATTATTTTTCCGCCAATGGCTGTGTTCACTTTGGCAGCAACAATAACAGGTGGTTTATTATTGGGATCTATTGTTGGCCCCCCGGTGCATGGCTGACCGGTAGACGCGATGGTAGTTGCGGTAGAAGCAGTCGACAAACAATTTGCGGCATTGCCTACCACCACTGAGTAAGGGCCCGCAGTAGATACCGATATACCTTGTGTAGTTTGCCCATTCGACCATTGATAAATTAAAAAGCCGGAAGGGGCAAGCAAGGCGCTAGTGTTAAAGGGAAAACTATTTTTAAGTAAAGCGGCCAACGAGAAAGTTCTGGAACAGTTTCAGTCCGGAAGACCGACTTCCCAACAGGCACAATTGCTTACTCGCAGAGAAAAAGAAATATTACAACTACTATCTGATGGGCTTACCGGGCCACAGATCGCTGATAAATTATTTTTGAGTCCGCTCACGGTAGAGACACACCGAAAAAATCTATTTCGTAAATTCAATGCACATAGCGTGCAATCTCTGTTAAAGATTGCACGCGATAGTAAATCGGTGTAAAATGTGTTTCTATTTCAAAGGTTTTTTTGAAATATACGGTTGCTCTGGATTAATCATTATCTTTTCTTCTTTTTCAAAGATTACCAAGTCTAAATCTTGCATGGGGATTGCTCCTAACAAACACTCTGAGTTGCCTGGGAGAACCATGGCATCAACACTACTACGTCTAGTACCAAAGCGCAACTCCAATGGGCCAACTACATCGAGCTTAATCACTTCGCCATTTGCCATTTCAGCTAAACGGGAATCTACTTTTTCAAGCCCTAATTGGGCAACAATGTCTTCATTTATTGCCATCATGTACGCTCCAGAATCAACAAGGAATTTTACATTCATCTTTCTTACTTTCTCCTTTGGTATGATTCCCTTTTTGCTTAAATGTATATCACTCCAGTTAGCGACTTCCAGTTCTGTTCGTATCAGTCCCATAAAAACTTATTTTCATTTCGCAAAGATACTCAAATAAAAGCTTGACGTTATCAACCTACCAACTCTACACTTCTCTTAATAAAGCTAGTCAAGTCTGCCCCTGTAAGCATATTTTGCGAAAGCAATCCCAAGTCATACGCTTGCTTGGCAAGTTTGATTTTTTGCTCTTCGTTGTCTGCTTTCAGTATCTTTTGAACAATGCCATGATTGCCGTTGATGGCCACATTGTAGTTATCAGGCATGCTGCCCATAAAGGCCATGCCTCCACCTCCGCCCGTACGTGCCATGTCTTTCATCCTTCGCATCCACTCGCTCATGGTAATGGTTACTGGCAAATCGTTTGGCGATAATGATTCGATGGCCAACGTCATGGCTTTGTTGTTGATGGCCTTTTCAAAGATACCTTTCACTTGCTCTTCTTCTTCCTTGCTCAACACGCTCGCCACCGCGTCTGACTTCACAATCAACTTGTCGATGATTTCGCTGTCCACACGTTTGAGTTGTGTCTTTTCTAGTTTTTGTTCTAAGTTCCCAATGAAGTGACTGTCCAATACACCGTCCATCATCAGCACATCATAGGCTTTTTCTTTAGCTGCTTGGATGAATGCGTCTTGTTTTCCTTTGTCCGTTGTGTACAGATAAACTACACTGCCATCTTTGTCGGTTTGATTGGGTTTCACCTTGTCAGCATATTCATTCAGCGTAAAATAGTGGGCATCCACATTTTTCAACAATGAAAACTCTTTCGACTTGTCGTAGAATTTTTCATCGCTGATCATGCCGTAGCGAACAAAAACGCTGATGTCGTCCCACTTCTTCTCAAATTCTTTACGGTCTTTTATGAACATGTCCACCAGTTTGTCGGCTACTTTTTTGGTAATGTGTGAGCTGATCTTTTTTACGTTTGAATCACTCTGTAAATAGCTGCGCGAAACGTTCAAGGGGATGTCGGGTGAATCCAACACACCGTGCAACAACATTAAGAAATCAGGCACTACGTCTTTCACCTCATCGGTAATAAACACCTGACGTGAATACAACTGGATTTTGTTACGCTGAATTTCAAAATCGTTTTTGACTTTGGGAAAATACAAAACCCCCGTCAGATTAAATGGATAATCAACATTTAGATGGATCCAGAAAAGCGGATCTTCGCTGAACGGATAGAGTTCTTTATAAAATTTAAGGTAGTCTTCGTCTTGCAGTTCGTTTGGAGCCTTGGCCCAAATAGGTGCCGGGTTGTTGATGATGCGGTCTTTTGTTACCGTCTTGTATTTAGGCTTACCGTCTTTGTCAACTCCATCTTCTTCGCTTTCGTCTTTTGTTCCAAACTTTATTTCTACAGGCAAGAACTTGCAATACTTTTCAAGAATGCCCTTCAACCGAAACTCATCCAAAAATTCTTCTGAGTCTTTATTGATGTGTAGGATCACGTCCGTTCCCCTCGTATCTTTTTTATCGGAGGTGAGTTCAAATTCAGTAGAGCCATCGCACGTCCAGCGAGCTCCTTCGGTTCCGTCTTTAAACGATTTTGAAACCACCTCCACTTTATCGGCCACCATAAAAGCCGAGTAGAAGCCCAACCCAAACTTACCGATGATGTCTTTCGCATCGGCCTTGTCTTTGAATTTTTCTACAAACTCAGTCGCGCCAGAGAAGGCAATTTGGTTGATGTATTTCTTTATCTCCTCGCCCGTCATGCCCAGACCTTTGTCGCTAACGGTGATGGTGTTTTTCTTTTTGTCGAAGCTAACTTCAATTTTCAGGTCGCCCAATACGCCATTGAATTCGCCTAGTGAAGAAAGTTTTTTGAGTTTCTGGGTTGCATCCACCGCATTGCTTACTAGCTCACGCAAAAAGATTTCGTGATCGGAATACAGGAATTTTTTAATGATCGGGAAAATATTCTCGGTATGGATGGATATACTGCCTTTTTCTGCCACTTCTGCCATAGTAATTCTGTTTATAGGGTTTTAACTAGTAAGAATCGTAGTAGACAAGGATTGTTCCAAAGGCGAAAAATGTCAGGTTGGCAGAAATCCTATCGTTCCAATCAACGGTGGCGCGGTATGTGGGTATTCAAAAAATCATCGGCCGACTTATTCCAGTGATTGATCGCATCGCTCCTACGTTTGTTCAGGTCATTATTCACTGCTTAAATTGTTGAACCACTTTGGCAACTTGGCCACAATTTGTTTGTGCACAGCAATAGGAGGCTGCCGACAGCAATGCAATTAGATGAAACGCCCGAATGGTCATAATTATATCCGAATTAATATCAACCTTTGTCAAATTGAAAGATTTTGTTTGTTTTTAATTGCCAAAATCAGCTGATCCGAAAAACACGGAAATGGTCGATGCGTTCATTAGAACTTCTGCGTTTTATTTCCGAAATTTCAGATTCGTTCAAGAGTGAAAAAGCAACTGGTCTCCATATTGTTGATTTCAATGGGTTGGGCAGCCTTCGCGCAGAAAGGTGCTCCGCAAGAAACCTATCAGCTAAGTTTTGCCGACAGCATCCGTGTGTTGCTCAACAATACCAAATCGCAAGAGGCAATGGCCGTAGGAGATGCCTTTGGCACACTTTGGATAAACCTTGGCCCCGATCAACAAACCACCATTCAGCGGCAAGCCAAGTGGATGAAAAAAAAGGGGCACAAACTCCGGCCGCATTTTGTCAATTACTATGGGGCCATAGTAGCTGCTATTAATACTGAAAAAGCAGACGCGTCAAAATTTTCTGGATTTCTTTCCGTAGTCGACAAAGTAATCGCTAACCAAAACAGCAACTTGGCCAATGTCTTTTTTCAACAATCGCGTGATTTCTTTGAGCACCACGCTATCACCTACCAAAAATCGTTTCAACTACGCGCCACCGATGATGACTATTCCTTTTCGTTTTTGGAGAAGGCCATTGCAACCGATATTTCTCAAGACTTTGTTCCGCCAGCTGAACCCGACACCGCCATGGCTATTCTTCCCAATTGGAGGCAGCCCATTGTTCAGCCAGAAGTGCTCGGGGCAGCGATTGTCTTTTCGCGCGTATCCCTGGTATTCATTACTCCTTATGATTCGGCTGTATTAAAAAACACGCGCGGCATCTATGCGCTGCAATCAAAATTGTTTGTGGGCGAGGGTGGCAACTTTGATTGGACAGCGGCTGGTTTAGCAGCCGATTCGGTAAACTATGAATTGAACAAATATAATTTTAACACCACCAAGCCATCGCTAAAAGCGGAGCAAGGCAAATTGCTATACATGGGCAAATTGCCCGGTCGTGTACCTGGGCAGTTTGCTTTTAATAGCATCAACCATAAAACAAAAAAGGCTTCTATCTATCCACGCTTTCGCTCGTACGAAAACAATGTAAATATTTTGGGGCTTGGTCAAAACATCAAGTATGCTGGAGGGTTCGGCTTAGTAGGTTCCAACATCAACAGCAATTCAGTCAACAACGATTTGGCCACCTTAGAAGTTATGGGCGAGGCCGATAAACGTTTTCGTGCTCAATCGCTTTCGTTTGGCTTTCGCGACTCGGTGGTGTTGGCCAACAGTGCACGTGTAGTTATTTATCAAGGCAACGACTCGCTTATACACCCTTCCATGCAAATGCGATACGATTTTCGCAAGCAAAAGATGACCCTTACGAAAGATAATTCGCAACTGCGCAAAGCACCCTTTTCATCTTCTTTCTTTGGTGTGGATTTAAATCCAGATGCTATCCATTGGGATTTAAAATCCGATAGCCTGACCCTTGCGGTAAATGGAAACGGTAATGTATCTCCTTTGGTGATTGAATCAAATGATTACTACCAATTAGAAGATTACGAACAATTGCGCGGCCAAGGTTTTAATTTTCACCCATTGGCCGTGGTGGTGCAACATGCGAAAACATTCAACACGCAAGATTTTACTGTTTTCGATTTAGTGACAGCCAATCGCAAACTCGAGCAAATGAAAATGGCTGCTGATTTGTTATCGCAGAAAGGCATGATCTTCTACGATGCGCGCACCGGAAAAATCCATGTGAAAGACAAATCCATGCACATGATCAATGCCTTAAAAGGAAATGCCGATTACGACAACATGAAAATCCACTCGTTGGCCGATACAGTCGCCAACGCAACCATCAATCTGAAAGACCGAAACATGGTGGTGCACGGTGTGGAAGAATTTAACGTGAGTGATTCATTGAACGTAATCATTAAACCTGATAGCAGTGTGATCACTTTATTACAAAATCGGAATATCAAATTTAATGGTTCGATAACCGCGGGCAATTTTGAAATATGCGGTAAAGATTTCATGTTCAACTATGAGGGGTTTTTTGTAGATCTGAATCATATCGATTCAATTCGGTTTTACATTACCGGAAAAGACGGTTCGCGCAGGCGGGTGAACAACACTATGATGGTGGCGGATTCAGCGGCTATTGCTTCAATTGACTTAAAATCTAACGCCACAAAAACATCAGGTAAATTATTCATTAATCGTCCTGACAATAAATCTGGGCGCGACAAAGAACCAAATTTCCCAAGATTAAGTGCAACGGAAGGCGGAGGCGTAATTTATTTCGATCGGCAGGAAATACTAGATGGCGCTTACGATAAATCTGTTTTTTTCGTGATGCCTAACTTTAGCTTAGATAGCTTGGACGATGCTAACCCAAATTCCATGAATTTTGACGGTACATTTGTATCCAGCGGTATGTTTCCAAATTTCAAAGAAAAAATTCGCACCATAGGCAGTGGATCCATGGGTCTTACTCATCGGGTACCCCAAGGGGGGTATCGTTTGTTTCGAAGCGATGCAAAGTTGCAAGGCAATATAAAATTAGATAACGAGGGCATTCGTGCCAACGGAAAAATTGAGTATATGGCAGCGGAAGTAAAGTCGAACGATTTTGTTTTTTACGTAGACTCTGTATTGGCGAAAGGGAACGAGGCTGTGATTCGTGAAAAGCAAATAGGCTCAGTACGATTTCCACAAATGAAAGTGAGCGATTATCAAATGAAATGGTTTCCAAAGCAAGATCGGTTTAGGATGAAAAACCTAAAGGAGCCATTTGCATTCTACAATAACACCGCCTCTTTAAACGGTATTGTCACAGTAACAAAAACAGGTACATATGGAAGCGGAAAATTGACCACTCGCGGCTCAACTGTTTCTTCACGTGAGTTTAACTTCAACTCCAACGATTTTGGTGCCCGCCATGCGCGGTTTGAAGTGAAAACCGGGAATCCTGACAAGCCGGCACTAGCCGGAAACGATATAAATTTAAAGTTCGATTTGGATCGAAATTTTGTCAACATCAGCCCCGAAGTAAAAGGGGTAGCAGCATTTGAATTTCCTTTCACTGAATTCAAAACCTCACTACCAAATGCCCGTTGGGATTTATCAACACAAAAAATTGTGATGACGAAAGCAGCAGATGTGCCACTCGAAAACTCCTATTTCTATACCACTCGCAAAGAGTTGGATTCGCTCCATTTCAATGCAGAAAAGGCGGAATACGATATTCAAAAACAAGAATTGAAAGTAAGTGGTATTCCATTCATGGTAGTAGCCGATGCAAAAATCACACCTGAAAACAACCAAGTATTGATTTTAGAAAATGCAAAAATTGGTCAACTGAAAAATACCACCATTGTGATTGATACACTCAACGGCTATCACTTATTAACCAATGGTGTGGTGGATATCATCTCTAGAAAAGAGTTTTCTGGCTATGCCACCTACAAATACATCAATGCAGCCAACGACACTTTTGATATCAAGGTGACAGATTTTCACTTGGAGCCAATTGTGCAGGAAGGCAGGAAAAGCCAACACAAAGGTGCCACTGCTCAACAAACGGTGGGCAAGGGAGTTGTGGCTGATACCGAAAAAATTCAAGTGGCTCCCCGCATTTTTTACAAAGGCGACATGACCATGTATGCCACACGCCCCGCTCTTCAATTGAAAGGTTTTGTAAAACTAGATTTGAAGAAAATCAAAAATTATAATACTTGGCTGAGCTACAACCAAAGTGGAGATGAAAAAGATATTTATTTAGACTTTGACAAAGCCACAACCGAAGAAGGAAGGCGAGCCATGGCCGGATTGCACTTTGCACAAGACAATAGTTTGTACATCACCTTTGTGAACGATAAAAAAGATGAAGGAGACGATGACTTCTTTTTGCCAAGCGGGTCGCTCTTCTTTGATAAGGAAAGTGGGCAGTTTAAAATTGAAGACCGCAAAAAAGCAGCCGGAGAGAAACTGGAAGGAAAAGTTTTCGCCTACAATGAAGACAAACAAGAAGTAAACTTTGAAGGCCCTGTTAAATTCTTCCGCGAGAACAAAAGTTTTTCCCTCTTGTCTTCGGCCATCGGCTCAGGCAATTTGGTGAGCAACGACATCAAAATGAATGCGCTCATACAAGCAGACATGAACATTCCCCCAACGGCCTACCAAGTAATGGCACTTAACTTAGAAGAAGTAATCAAAAACGAAGGCGCTGCAGAAGGATTGGGTGATCAAACCGAATTGCTTTACAAAATGGCCAATTTGGTAGGCGAACGAATCACCAAAGATTATGAGACACGCGCACAGCAAGGTTATGTTTCGTTAGCTACCGTACCGGGAATGATTAAACCAATTGTGTTCTCCAATGTAAACTTAAAGTGGTCGCAAGACCGTAAAGCATTTTTCAGTGAAGGGCAATTGGGCATTAGCAACATGGCACGCATTGATATCAACGGATCATTTGAAGGATTTATGGAAATCCGAAAGAACGAAGATGGTGCGCCCGTATTTCATGTATTCTTTAAAGCCTCACCTGAGGCATGGTATTATTTTGGTTTTGAAGACAACCGCTTGATGGTGCATTCATCCAATGCTGCTTTCAATGACATTATCACCAAAAAGACCAACGCCAGCAAAGCCAAGATTGGTGAATTGGCGTTCATTCCCGGCAGCGATGATGAAACCCTTGCTTTTGTGAACCGTTTCCGGTTGACCTACTACGGAATTGAAGCACCTTATGACCTCTCTGGCGGAACTTCTTCAGCAAAAAAGAAAGACAAGAAAAAAGAAGAGAAGAAGGAGGATGATGGGTTTTAAGTGTATGATGGTAAACACAGCTGGAGAGTTGGCTCAGCATGGATAAAAAAGTGGGCGTTGGTAGATGAAAAATATGACCTGTATTCAACGTGTCTTAATGCAAGCACTAAAATAAGCACAGAAGGCAGGAGAAATTTCAAAACAATTTTTACCGGAAGCCATCGTCACGCTGGTCTTTATAACAATCAATGGATTGCGCGTAGCTGAAAAATGGGGCAGCAACGAAATGGGGTATAAGCAAGTAATGCAGTTGGTGTTGAGCAAGCTATAGACTGTCAATACTTCTCCCGAATCTCGAGCAGCAATTTTTCCATCTTCTTTCTCACTTCATTAGTGGGCGTTACAAAGTTATTATTCATCCAACTGAAGATGAGTGTTTTTCCTTTTTTGGTGATGATAAATCCGCTCAGCGTGTGGTTATTGCTCAGCGTGCCTGTTTTGGCAAAGATGAAAGGAGGCGTATGCTTGTACCAGTTTTTTATCGTTCCCGATCCTCCACCGACTGCCAACAATCTGAACAATCGCTCACGCGGCACTTCGTTGTAAATCTTCTCCCATAGACTAACAATGGTTCGAGGAGTAAACAAGTTAAATCGACTAAGGCCTGAGCCATCTACCCACTGCGGTTTGTCGGGCAGTGTATTCATAAAATTTTTAGTGGCGTAGCGAATGGCAATTTCCGGTTTGAGGGTATCACTTACCACAGCAGCACATTGCAACAGCAACTGTTCGGCCATAAAATTATCACTGTCTTGCATCATTACACCGTAAATGCTATCCGCTGGAATACTTTTCAAAATCGTTCCCCGCTTCAACGGGATGAATACATGCTCCACTTGCCGTTTCAATGTATCCGTCAATAAATCGGCCAGCAAATCTGCACTCACGTGAAAAGGTATCTCTTGGGTTTTGAATTTCCGTTTGCCGGGATAGTAGGTTAACTGATTATCGTCAATGGCCCGAACTACTTCTTCATCGGAGTGATTTTCGTTTGCTGTAATGAGATGCTCCTCGAAAAAAGACGGCTGGGTCACAACTTTTTCCCCTTGCTTTTTAAGGGTGATCAGGTTTCCATACAAGGTAAATGAAGAACGTTCAATTGAATAATTGTAATTGTAATCGTCCCACGCCCAACCATTGCCCAGGGCATCGGTTTTAAAATTAGAAGAAGAAAAATATAATTTGCCCGGTGCATTTTTTAAAAATTGAAAGGCACGGCCATTATCGTACGCCAATGGGTTTAAAAAGCTCGGATCACCCAATCCCCAAAAAATCAATGAATCATTTTGTTGAACATAGGTCAGGGCATTGATGGAATCGCCCAGCAATTTGAGACTGGTGTAAAACGTAAAAATCTTGGTATTAGAAGCAGGCGTAAAATACTTTGCATCGTTATACTGGATGAGCGACTTTTTAGTAGCTGGATCATAAAGTGAAAACCCAATATGATCTTGCTGTAGGTTCTGTATTTCACCTAACTGCTTTTTGATAACAAGTGCAGGTGAACAGGCCACGACAATCAAAACCAGAATAAACCACTTCATTTTTTTCAAGAAAGATAACGCTCCACCAAAATTTTTCGATGATGGGTTTCGTGCCCAGCAATGATAAAACCTAATCCAATGACGGAGATTTCATTGTTATTGGCCGCTCCCTTTCGTGCTAGCATTTCGGGGGTAAAGCTTTCAAACAAATCAACGGTGGTCATTCGAACATGGGTCATTTCCAACGCGATTTTAGTAAGGCTTCTGCCTGCCGCGTTGGCCTGCGGTGCATAATCGTTTTCTTCAAATCCCGCCAAAGGAGTTTTATCATTTCGCGCAAAGCGCAAGGCACGATAGGCAAAAATACGCTCCGCATCTATTACGTGGCACAGCAATTCGCGGATGGTCCACTTTCCATCTGCATAGCGATAATCGGCATTGGCTTCTTTAATAGAATGAACGGCTTCAATCATGCGATGGCCAGAGATACGAAGGGCTTGGAGTAAATCAGGCTCATCAATTTGTTTGATGTAGTTTTTATAAAAGTGTGGGATGCTGTCGAGATTTAGGAGCATGAGGGGAAATTTAGGATTTTAGATGTACGATTTAAGATTTGGGACACAATACTGATTATGGATTATGGATACTTGATTCGAAGAATATAAATCCAGCATCAAGTATCAAGTATCTATTTCTTAAAATTCAGTAAAAACCTTATCGGGCATTTCCATTTCTACTTTTACATTTTTGGGGCCACCATCGTCTGACCGATCGGCAGAAAGCAGCACGCCATTGTACGTTTTGTAATTATCCCACGGACGCAAAAAATTGGCCGTGTCTTGCTTCGCATTATTGTAGTAGGCCCAATACTTCACCAATTTATCTTGAATGCCCACATACACACGGTATTTATTGTCGGGGGTATCGCCCACTTGGTTAAACCGCAGCTCCAACACATTGAAGCGATTGTTAAGGACGGTATCTTGCCCCATGTACTTGAGCGTAACGCCACTGTCTTTGATTTTAAATGGCATTACCAGCCAATACGAATCGTTGATCCAAATGCTTTTGGCCCGGGCCATTAACTTCTTTAGCGAATCGGGTTCGGTGATTTCCGTTCCTTTCATGCGGGCACGTCCTTCTCCTGAATTGATGTTCACCAAAAAAATGATGCTGTCTTTGGGAATTTCTATTCGCACACGGCCCGTATGCTTATCCCAAGTCAAATCTCGTCTGCCGAAAAAATTCCATGAAATAAATCTTGCCTTGTCCCAGCTTTCGCGCCCGCCCATGGCAGCCATGATGCTATCGGCCAACTGAATGCCTCCGGGGTCAGAGTTAACCGTATCAAAGCCAGGCATGGCAGGATTTAGTTCGGCCAGCGTTTTGGGGCGTTCCGAACAAGAGACGATTGCCCAAGAAATAACAATAAAATAAAACAGTAATTGGCTCTTCATAATGGGTTTGGGTTTGTGGCGGAGTGAAGGTAAGAAATTTTATGAAGGAAAAATGAGTGAATGGGAAGAGCGGCAATTCATCGCCTTTGTCACAAATTGTAATAAGATGTTACAAGGTGTGTAGCGTTTCATCGTTTCAGAAACTATGTCGTACCTTTTATCATCCATTACACAAATCTCAAATTCATGTTCACCAACTACCTTCTACTGGCATTTCGCAATATTGCGCGAAAGCGTGCATATGCCGCGGTAAACATCCTTGGCTTGGCCGTGGGTTTATCGGCTGCATTGTTCATCTCGCTGTATGTACGCGATGAGCTCACCTACGATACCATGCATCCTCAAGCCAATGAAACCTATCGGATGGGTTATGTGGTCACGTTTCCCAATGGTGAAAAAGAAGCAGCTCCTTACGCCCCAGCTGGTTGGGACAATTACATCCAAGCAAACTTTCCAGGCATTGGTGGCATTACCAGCTATACTTCGTGGGGCATGCCCACCAGTGTTCAATATGTAAACAAAGACCGGATCATTTTAACCGAAGAATTGATTTGGGCAGAATCGTCCATCACCGATTTGATTTATATGCCTGTGTTAAAGGGCACGTCTAAAAATCCGCTCAAAGAAATCAACTCAATTGTTTTAACCGAATCAGCCGCTAAAGAATTATTCGGTAACGAAGACCCCATCAATCAACAAGTAACGGTGATGCACACATGGGCCACCCAAGGCAAAAAAGTTGAGATGATGGTAACGGCTGTGATCAAAGACATTCCGAGCAACTCGCACGTAAACCCCAAGTACGTGGCCAACATTTTGGCATTGAAACCCTTTATGCCAGATTTGGAAAACCTGTTGAACACCTCGATGGCAGATGGCAACAATAATTTTTTTACGCAGTCTTACTTTGTTTGCAAAGACCCCACTAAAATTCCATTGATTATGGAAGACATGCAGAAAAAAGTGGATCAAATGATTGCCAAAAACAAGTGGGACATCAAATTCAAACCCGTGGTGAAAAAGATTACCGATGTGCACTTCGACCAAGAAATGGACTGGACCATTGACCACAAAACTGCCGACATCAAATACATGTACGTATTCATGACCATTGCACTACTCATTTTAGTGGTGGCGTGTATCAATTACATCAACTTATCTACTGCCAAGTCGGCTGGCCGTGCGCGCGAGATTGGGTTGCGCAAAACGTTTGGCGGCATCCGTTCGGAATTGTTCTTGCAGTTTATGCTCGAATCATTTGTATTGGTGTTTATCTCTGCGTTGATGGCATTGTTGATAGTGGCGATGCTCACCGCACCATTCAATCACTTAACGGGCAAAGCTTTTACGTTGGCGCATTTGTTCAACGGGCAAATGTTGTTGATTATGCTTGGCGTGATTGTGTTGGTCACGTTATTGGCGGGCAGCTATCCGGCTTTGTTTGTTTCAGGTTTTCAACCCGCCACCGTGCTTAAAGGAAAATTTGCTTTCCGCAAAGGCTCCATCTTTTTCCGTCAGTTTTTAACAGCGTTGCAATTTGTGGTAGCTGTTACCCTGCTGGCGGGCACCGTTATCATCGTTCGGCAAATGGATTTAATGCGTAACTCAAAATTAAACGAGGCGGGCAAGCAAGTAATCTCTATCCGTTTTGGCGGCTTCAACGAGCCCACACCTGATTACAAATATTTGCTCTTCAAAAACGCGGTTCAATCCGACCCTGAAATAGAACACGTAACCCTCGCCAACCATTTGCCACGCTTGGATTTTTTTGGCCCGATCAATATGCAAATGCAATTTCCCGACATCAACGAAGAAAAGCACGAGTGGTTTCAATTGAATGGCGATTACGATTTCACCCAAACGTTTCAATTGAAGTTAATTGCAGGCCGCGATTTTGATCCTAAAAACGTAGCCGACTCTGCTTCCATCTTGTTGAATAAATCGGCTGTGGAGGCGCTTCATCTTACGCCAGCAGAAGTAGTTGGCAAAGCGGTGGTTCGCCCCGATTGGAGCATGGGCTATTCTCAACCAGACTCTACCAAAAAACCAATCACCGGCACGGTCATCGGGGTGGTGGACGATTTTCCCTATCGCTCCATGCGGAGGAAGATTGACCCTTTGGCGATTTGCCCAAAACCTCATCCGGTAGATCGCATCATTCATGTACGCTTGCCTGCTGGCAAAATGCAAAACAAAATTGCTTCGATCGAAAACGAATGGAAAAAAATATTCCCAGGCCTTGGTTTTGATTACTGGTTTATTGATGAAGAGTTTGGCCGGATGTATGAGAACGAAACCAAGGTAGCTGCGCTGACTGAGAAGTTTTCGTGGCTGGCTATTCTAATCACGTGTGTTGGATTGTATGGGTTGGCATCGTTTCTATCGCAACAACGCACCAAAGAAATTGGCATTCGCAAATCCATGGGGGCGAGCAATTTTCAAATATTGGTTTTACTCTTGCAGGTATTTGCCAAATTGTTATTGATTGCGTGCCTCATTGCGCTGCCGCTGGCTTATTTTGTCGCCAATAATTGGTTGCAAAGTTTTGTGTACCGAACAGAGCTATCGGTTCTATTATTTGCGGGGGTGGTAGGTTTGATTGCTTTCATCACGCTTCTCACCGTTGGGTACGAATCATTGAAAGCTTCGATGACCAATCCGGTGCAGGCGTTGAAGCATGAGTAGTTTTAGCGAGACAAGTCTACGCCATAAGCTGTATACTTCATGCTCCTTTTTGACTGCTAAAGTGATTTGCATGTAGAAATAGAAAAGGCGTAGATTTGCTGATCGTAATTTTAACGCCTAGCTCAAATGCGCTTACTGCTATTCTTCTCTTTTATATTAACTGGTTTCGTTGCTCATTCACAAAAAGGGATACGCGAAAGCTGTGAAATAACAACCCCGCCTGTGATTGATGGCGTTGCCACCGAATGGACAAGCGATTGGAATTTGGATGGAGAAAGTAAAATTTTGTATACCATCTGCAACGATGCCGAAAATCTTTATATCCGTTTAAAAATTACCGACAATTTAACACAAACCAAAATTGGGTTGTATGGATTGTATGTAAAGCTAGATGCAAACGGAAAGAAAAAAGGAAAAGTAGGGTTGAAGTACCCTGTTGGCAAAGCAGACAGTGAACTAAAAAAACAAAAGCCGCTTGATTTACCCGATGCAGCAGCGGTTGACGCCTACAAAAGACAATTGTTAAGTGATGTAGAAGTGGTGGAGCTTGTTGGCCTTGCGAAAGAAAACATTATATCAAGTCGACTTGGATTGATGAACGGCATCGAAGCATTTATTGCAGCAGATGCAGACGCCAACTACATTTATGAAGCCAAGATACCGTTCAAGGCATTTAAAATTGAAAAAGCGAAAACGCCAATTTTAGGTGTGACCATTGAAACCGGAAGACAGACAACGGCCAACCAGCCGAATGGATCTACTCCGCCCCCTAGTGGCTTTGGTCAACGAGGCGGTGGCTTTGGCGGAGGTGGATACAGTGTGATGGCAGTGCCTGCGTATTTGTGGGTGGGCGTAAAACTTAAGTAAAGCTGGCCCGTCTATTGGAAGATTCTTCGCTTAGGCTCAGAATTAATATACTTTATTTCCCATATCTCCAGCAATCAATCAGGTGATCATTCACCAACCCACAGGCTTGCATGTGGGCATAGATGACCGTACTTCCAACAAACTTAAACCCGCGTTTAATCAAGTCTTTGCTTAATGCATCTGATTCGGGAGTCGTGGCTGGTACTTCTTTCATCGTTTTCCGTTTGTTGACAATAGGCTTGCCGCCAACAAACTGCCAAATGTATTTGTCAAAACTCCAAAACTCTTTCTGTAATTTCAAAAATTGCTTTGCGTTATTAACGGCCGCATAAACTTTCAGTCGGTTGCGCACAATTCCGGGATCCAACAAAATTTTCTCAAGTTTCTTTTCAGTAAAACGCGCCACCCTGTTGGGATCAAAATCAGCAAACGCTTTTCGGTAGCCTTCGCGTTTTTTTAAAATAGTAGACCAGCTCAATCCTGCTTGTGCGCCTTCTAAAATTAAGAATTCAAAATGGACTCGATCATCATGCACCGGCACGCCCCATTCCTCATCGTGGTATTTTTTATATTCTTCAAAACCCAAACACCACGGGCAGCGAGTCTTTTCTTTTTCCATTTTCTTCTATTAATCTTATCGAAAGTTCCAAACTTTCTGGAAGATTACAATTTAATTGCTTACCTTTTGAAGATGGTAAGGTGGCTTTTTCTTTTATGTTTTTGCGTTTCGCTTTCGGTCCAAAGTCAGTTTAGGCAAAAAACATCATTGCCTTCCTATCAAGTGTCAATGCCAGCAACTCCAATTTTAAAAAAACTACCTTTCGGCTTAGTGGAGGATGCTGCCCAAAACATTCCGTTTCAATCGCCCACACTTACCGCCTTGCCAATGGCCGATGCCAATCATAAATTCCAAATGCAATGGATAAGTTCGGTCTCATCACTTTCTTTTAACAACGGAAAATTTGGCTCTTATTATTACTGGGATGTAAGTGGCAACCTGATTGACACGCGTGGCTTTATTGACATCGCAGGCAAAAAGAAGCGTGGCTTGAAGTTAGTTTTTCCTTGGCGATAGTTATGTTCTCAGAAAAAGAACCTAAAAAAATCAGATTATCCCCAACCGTTGCCCTTGCTAAGATTCAACTCTATTGCGCCTACCAAGAGCGCTCACACCAAGAAGTAAAAAACAAGTTGTTCGACTATGGGCTGTATTCCACGCAAGTGGATCAAATCATTGCACAACTCATTACCGAAGGGTTTTTAAATGAAGAGCGGTTTGCCAAAGCCTTCGCTGGGGGCAAATTCCGGATTAAAAAGTGGGGCCGCAAAAAAATTGAAAACGAACTAAAGTTTCTTGGCCTTAGCAAACGAAACATTGCCACTGGACTAAAAGAAATTGAAGACCCAGACTATCGAAAAACGTTAAAGAATCTTCTGAAAAGGAAGTCAGAACAATCAACCGAAACAAACCTATTCAAAAAGCGTGATAAACTTGCTAGCTACGCCATCGGAAAAGGGTACGAACCCGAGCTGGTGTGGGAGATGGTAAAAGAAATAGACTAGTATTTTTCTAACTAATCCTACTCCAATTCACAGCTGCCTTTTTGATCGACTGAATCTGCCTAAGCACCATGCTGTTTTCTGGCTTTTCTAAGTTCGGATCATTCTCTAACAGCAACTGTGCCTCTTCACGAGCTTGCTTCAACAATTCACCATCTTTACTCAAATCAGCAATCAGTAAATCTAACGCCCCACTTTGTTGTGTGCCCATTAAATCTCCGGGGCCACGTAGTTTTAAATCCGTCTCTGCAATCTCGAACCCATTATTCGTGCGCACCATCGTTTCAATGCGTGTTTTCGATTCAGTGCCTAGTTTGTGATCAGTCATTAAAATACAATACGACTGATCGACTCCACGCCCTACTCGCCCTCGCAATTGATGAAGTTGTGACAAACCAAAACGCTGTGCACTTTCAATAATCATAACCGAAGCATTTGGAACATCTACTCCTACTTCGATTACCGTGGTCGCTACCATAATCTTAGTCTCGCCTTTTATAAATCGCTTCATTTCAAAATCTTTTGCCTCTGCCTTCATTTGCCCATGCACAATGCTGATGGCCACGTCAGGAAAAGAACGTGAAATGCTTTCGTAACCATCCATCAAATGCTTTAAATCTAATTTTTCAGATTCTTCAATCAATGGGTAAACAATGTACACTTGCCGGCCTTGCTCAATTTGTGCCTTGATGAAACCATTTACTTGTAAACGATGGGTATCATATTTGTGCATGGTTTGAATAGGCTTTCGGCCTTTGGGCAATTGATCGATGACAGAAATTTCCAAGTCGCCATAAAGCGTCATCGCCAATGTGCGCGGAATAGGTGTGGCCGTCATCACCAGTACGTGCGGGTAAACACTTGCGTTCTTCTGCCAGAGTTTGGATCGTTGTGCTACGCCAAAACGATGTTGCTCATCGATAATGGCCAATCCCAATTTATTGAATTTGACTTCTTCTTCTAATAAGGCGTGTGTGCCAATCAGTATTTTGAGCGAACCGTTTTGCAAATTTTCGTGAATAGGCTTGCGCGCACTTTTCTTAACGGAACCTGTTAGTAGCGCAATAGAAATTCCCATGGGTTCAGCATAGCGCTTTAAGTTAGCGTAATGTTGCTGTGCTAAAATTTCGGTAGGGGCTATCAAGGCCGTTTGCGAGTCGCTGCCCACCACCAAAAGAATACAGATAAATGCAACAATGGTTTTGCCACTGCCCACATCTCCCTGAAGCAACCGGTTCATTTGTTTGCCCGATTTCATGTCCGCATAAATTTCACGGACTACTTTCTTTTGGGCTTCTGTTAGTTCAAAAGGCAAAAACTCTTTGTAGAATTTAGTGAGGATGGCGGTATCATTGAAAACAATTCCCTTGAACTTTCCTTGCCGCACCAACTTCATTTTTATCAATCGCAATTGAATAAAAAAGAGTTCTTCAAATTTTAATCTGTGTTGAGCCGCAGCAAGCAATTCGTGATTGGAAGGAAAATGGATTTGAATGATCGCCTTCTTTTTATCGAGTAGTTTCTGTTTTTGTAAAATTGAGTTAGGTAAAATTTCTTGCAGATGGGTTTGAGCCATCCGCAAAACTTCTTGCTGCATTTTAGAAATGAACTTTGAATCGATATGGCGAGCTCGCAATTTTTCGCTAACCGGGTAAACGGGCTGCAAATATCCTCCCTTATCGCTTTTTTCAGTTAGCGGTTCGATTTCGGGATGCGCGATCGAAAACCTACTGCCGTATTGATTGGGTTTGCCAAACACCACGTAATTGGTGTTGGTTTTGATTTTTTGCATCACCCAACTAACCCCTTGAAACCAAATTAATTCAATTTCACCTTTGCCATCGGTGAAATAGCCTACCAATCTTTTTTTATTTCCTGCACCCAAGGTTTCAAATTCAGAGATTGTCCCTTTGATCTGCACATAAGGCATTGTTTCGTTTATCTCTGCAATCGAATAAAATCTTGTTCTGTCTTCGTAACGAAATGGATAGTGCTGAATCAAGTCGCCATAGGTAAAAATTTTAAGTTCCTTTTGAAGCAACGTGGCACGCTGCGGTCCCACGCCTTTTAAGAATTCAATGGAGGTGTCGAAGAAACTCATCGTGCGGCTAATGAGTTAGCAAATTAGCCAATGTTTATTGTTCTCCGAACAAAGGGTTGTTTGATAAGAGCCTACTACTATGTTGAATAGTGAGTATGTCAATCCTGCTTTTTGAAACAATTCGATAAATAATACGATAGTTCCCATCAATCAATTGCCGAATTGATTTCAATTCCTGTTCAGGAACGACCCTTCCAAACTTTGGATAAGTTTCCAATATTTTAACTCTTTTAAAGAATCGCTCCGATTGAAGTTGAGCATAAAACTCAGAATCTTTGGCAATAAATTCAGCTATGTTTTCGATATCCTCAAGGGCCTGAATTGACCAGCTTACTTCAACAGCCATTTTTTCAATTTCTTTCTAGCTTCATCGGTAGAAAGCACTTGCCCAGATTTTGATTGCTCTAACCCTATCTCTATCTTTTGCAACAGAATGATTCTCTCAAAAAGATCCTCGATTGAAAAGGAATCAGGCAAATCCTTAATGGTTTCTATCAATTTTTCTTTGGAAAGTGTCGCCATGTTCAAAAGTACATAAAAAATTTCTTCATTTCTTCTTCCATTCTAAGGTATTGATCAAATGCATCGCCTCCTTTTTCATAAAGTCGATGGCCGGTGACAATGAATCGTTATTTACTTCTGTGTTGAAATAAAGCGCACCACGAAGAAAATTTTTGGTTGAGTCTGTAATAGTGAATTGAAATTGGGTAGGCACATCTCCACTGATTTCGGCAATCATAGCCGTTTTGCCCAAAGGTGTAACAACTTTAACTTCATCAATTCCATACGCTTTTATTTGCTGTTTTGATGTAAGCTTGTACGAATCATTCAAAAACTCTTTCAGCAATTCTTCGCGGTTGTTGATTTTTTTATAAGTGATGTGCAGGTTGGCCTTCAAAGTAGGGTAATAAATTTCAACCCAATGACGCTCGTTTACCCAAGAAGTATCGCGCATCAGTTTCGCTGCGGTTGAATACTCAAACGAATACGGTAAACTATCGGGTAGCGAAAGGTACTTCTCTTCCGGTAAAATTAATCGGTTGTATCCTTTTGGCTTGGGCTGATAATCGCGCGAACAGCTAGTTAAAAGGAATGCAATCGCCACAAGCTCCAAGCCACAAACTGCAAGTAAAATCGAACGTCTCATTTTTTTTCCATCACTTCCTTTTGCAACGTCACTTTCACTTTGTTGATTCTTTTTAGATCCGCTATCATAATCGTAAACACAAAACGCTCAAACACAATTTGCTCACCTTGTGCCGGCATCGAGCCATGTAACTCCAAAATCAATCCGGCCAATGATTCGCTTTCCCTCTTCACCTCGTCAAAAGAAGTAACAACCACATCCAAGGCCTTGCATACATCGTGTATGGATGTTTTGCCTTCAAAAATAAAGTTGTGATCATCTATTTTTTGAAAGCCAAGGATGACTTCATCAAATTCATCGTTGATCTCACCAATTATTTCTTCAATTAAATCTTCGAGTGTTACCAATCCTGATGTGCCACCATATTCATCAACTACAATGGCCATGTGCACGCGCTTGCTCTGAAAATCTTTGAGCAGCGAATCGAGTTTTTTGGTTTCTGGAACAAAAAAACCGGGGCGCAATAATTTTTGCCATTTAAATTCCTTCGTTTCATCTAAATAGGGAAGCAAATCTTTGGTGTATAAAATCCCTTCTATCCGATCAATGGATTCTTTATAGACCGGAATGCGCGAGAACCCAGATTTATTTACCTGGTTCATCAGTTCTTTAAAGTCCAATTCACCATCTACGCAAGAAATATCCAAGCGCGACTTCATCACGCGCTTTACGGTAAGCGTCCCAAAATTTACGATGCCTTTTAAAATCCCTTTCTCCTCAGCCGTGGTGTCGCTGTTGTTGGTTGTCAAATCAAGCGCTTGATTCAACTCTTCTACCGTGGTGCTGTATCCTTTTTTCTCAATTCGTTTTTCAATGATTTGACTCATGTTCAGCAGTAACCAAGAAATTGGCATCCACACTTTCTCCAAAATCAACCAAAGCCCACCCATGCGTTTGGCAAAGGTCCAGTTGTGGCGTGTGGCATAAACTTTCGGAACAATCTCACCAAAAAAAGTAATGGCAAAAGTGGCTCCAAACGTAACCAAGCCTACCACCGCCTCTTCTGGCTTGCGTGTGCCAGCCATGGCCCACATTAAAAAGGTTGAAATGGTTACCACACCTACATTCACAAAATTGTTCATGATCAAGATGGTGGCCAACAACAAGCGCGGCTTCTTTAGCAATTGAACAATATTTTTTTCTGAAGAATCTTCGGACTCGCGGCAGCGATCCAAATCATCTGCTTTAAGCGAAAAAAAAGCTACTTCAGAAGCGGAGATCATAGCCGACATAAAAAGCAACACCGCAATGGCTGCAAAACTTACCGCATAGAATGGATTTAATTCAGCAAAAATTTCTGCCAAAATAAAACTAGGAGGCTCCTCTAATGCCAATACCGTTTCCAAGCATCAACTGTTTTGGTACTTAAAAAGGCAAGTCATCGGTGGTGTCGGTAGGCGCTGATAATGGGGCAGGTGCCGGTGATTGTTGATAGCTAGAAACGTTTGCTGAAGGAGATGAGCTGCTTCCGCTTGGCTTGCTACCCAATAGGGTCATATTGTCGCCAATAATTTCGGTGGTGTAGCGAGTCACGCCTTCTTTCTCCCAACTGCGGGTGCGAAGTTTTCCTTCAATATAAACTTGGTCACCCTTGTGCAAGTATTTAGCGGCAATGTCTGCCAAGCCACGCCACAGCACAATATTGTGCCATTCCGTTATTTCCTTGCGATCGCCAGTAGTTTTGTCTTTATATGTTTCGGAAGTGGCCATGGTAAAATTGGCTACCGTAGCCCCATTTTCTAAATTTCTTACTTCTGGATCTTTGCCTAACCTACCAACTAAAATTACTTTGTTAACACCCGACATATATTCTTAAAATTTTTCTTTGGACTGCAAAAATACCAAATTTTTAGGGAAGACACCTTGTAAGGATTTATTTGACATAAGCTTTTGGTTTAGAGGAGGGATGCAAGCACCAATCTTTTTCCATAAGCCCACATCAACTTTTTCAGTATTTTGCGTTCTTTGAGAATATTCTTAATGCAACAACTCTCAATCTCTTCTTTTCTCAGAACTTCAGCCTACTGGAGCAAACTAGCCGGAATTCGCTGGCAATTGCTTTTGACCATAGCCGTTTTGGTGATGGTAAGCATCTGGCTAAAAAACGAGTATGGCCAAGACGATTCCAATCTCTGGTTAGTAATGAATCTATTTCTGCGGTTGGTGCAGTATGCACTTGTAGGATTGATTGCCTTGAGTTTACTAACAGCACTTGCCACCTGGCTATATTTCATAAATAGTGTGCGTAACAAAAAGATTTCCGCACAGGCAAAACTGGGCGATGGCCAAAAGGCAGAAGCGGGTTGGGTGTCGCTTTCCATTTCTATTTTTGGAAATATAATTCGCCCGTTGCTTGGCTCGGTCCAAGCGCGATTGGTATTTTCAGAAAAACGCTTGAGCGAACGGGTGATTTTAGACACGGGTATTCCGCGCCCGCGCCATTGGTGGCGCCAAGGCATTAAAGGCACTGGCCAAACACTCCTCCACGACCGCGGCATTTACGATGTGCAACATGTACTGATTTCGTTTTGCGACATGTTTGGGTTGCTTTCCTTGCCCTGCAAAGTTCCCTTCACTCAGCAATTGTTTACATTACCGCTTTCGCGGGAAGCGCAAACCATTAAAGCACAACCCAATGCCACCGAAGAGCAAACACATCGCATCGATATTCCAAAAAAAGTAGAAGGCGAATACGTGAACTACAAAGAGTTTGAAATGGGCGACAACATTCAGCGCATTGTGTGGAAGATTTATGCCAAAAGTGGGCAATTGGTGGTGCGCATCCCTGAAACAAAAGACCCTTATGCTTCTCATTTGTATTTTTATGTGAGCTTCTTCAATGGCTTGAGTTTGCAGGGCGCCTTTGAAACGGAATTGCTCAATGTCTATAAAGATAAGGTCAGAAACCTTTTTGAAGCGATTCAGCGCAATGGCTACGATGTGCGCCTGCCCCACGACCAAGAAGTGCCAAAACTGGCGGGACTTAGCGAAAAGAAAAGTGAACTGTTTCAAATAACAGTCGCCCATTGGCAAAACCAATTGCCTCCCAATCTTTATATTAAACCAACCAACGCAGCGTTTGTCTGTTTATCAGCGTTAACGCCTGTCAATGAAATTGAAATGATACTGAAGAACTTGCCAAGCAATGTGCCCGTGGTGGTTGTAAAATTATCAGATGCGATTGCTTCGCCTTTTAAAATCTCAATAAAAGACATTTTCTTTAAACCCGAGAAACAACCAGCCGACCATTTGCGTCAGCCTTGGTTGCTTTCATCGCTGCGAAGAGAATTGCAGAAAAATGAGATGAAAATTTCAGCGTTGTTGAAAACTCGGGAGAATAGTTGGTTAACGAGTGCTATAGATCTTGAAAAATGAGTAACTTTTTAAACAAGGAAAAATTTCAACAGCTGCTCATCCGATGGGTGCTAGTGGTACTGCCCACCATTCTCATTGGCTACATCACTTTACGATTCGTCAACTTCTCCTACACATCGCTCAACACAGGCATTGTAAGCCAAGCAATTTACTTTTCACTAGGTGTATTGCTTGCATTTACGCTCTATTATTACGGAGCGCGTATAGTCATCACCTTTTTGTTGTTGTGGTTGGTGTATTGGTTGTTTGAAAAGGCAATCAACAAACTACCTGGCGAGTTTGACGTTCTCTATGCAAGTGCTCGCTTCATGTTGCTCTCCACCCTATTCATTTTCGGATGGGTGTTTGGCTTTTTGCTGGCGCGAATCAAGTGGTCGTATATTTTGATTGCCGGGTTGCTGGCAATCGTCACGCTCGTTTCCGTTTCCGATACAATCGATATCAGTTTGTCCTACATTTTACTTCATCTTTTGCCCGTGGTGATGTATGGGTTGTACATGCTGTTTCTATCACCATTGCTTACTGACAAGATTGAATTGACTTGGAAAAAATCAACCAGGCTAGCGGCACGATTGGCTGCGTTTGTGTTTCTTATTTTCTTAACCTTCGTCATCACCGAAAGCCTCTTTAAGGGAGAGATGAAGGCGGTGGAAAAAGAATTGATTGCGCGTGGGGCAAAGGGTGACAAAGGAGGTTCGAAAAAAGACCAAGAGAATGACGACCGAAATAGTCTGATGGAAAAAGGTGGCAAAGGAGGAAAGGGCGATGATGGCTATCGATTGAAAGACACCATGCGCGTCAATTCAAAAATGAGCCAGTCAGACAAACTGATGTTTTGTAGCAAGCTTGATAATTATTTTCCAGATGGCTCACCCATGCCTTTGTATTTTGTTTATCACTACCTCACCCGCTACGATCCCGTAAAGGAAAGTTTTACACGCGATATCAACGTGCCTTCCTTTGATGAAATGCAAGTGGACCCTACCGAGTTGCCAATGTATTATTCGTACACCGACACGTCTATCCTTCGAAAGTCGTTGGCCACTAAATTTAGGAAGCTGGTAGAAGCGCAAGTGTATCTTTCGGAGAATACATGGAAGCATTCTCTTTTGGGGCCTGCCAGTGTGTTCTCGATTCAAACCATTCCGGTAGAGAAAGATTTTCAGAAAACATTTTTGTCGGCTTACAAGATTACTTCGTTTAGCAGCGATTTGAACAATGCCTATTTTGTATATAATGTTTCTGCTAACCCCATGCTCGAAAAATTGCAAGACGAGCGGCATGACGAATTGCGTAAGGTTGCGAACTACAATCGTATCAATCAAAAATTCTTGGATTACTATACACAAATGCCTTCGGGCGGTATTTACGATTCCATTACAAGCTTGGCACTGAAGCTGGTGCCGAAAGATGCGAAGCCAGTAGATAAAGTATTGGCGGTGCGCGATTTCTTCTTACAACGAAATGAAAATGGCAAACGAATTTTCCGGTACACTTTAAAAGCAGGCGCAGTAGATGACCCCAACATCCCGAGTTCAAAAATGCTCTATAATTTTTTGTTCAAGACACACGCAGGCTATTGTACCTATTATGCAGGTGCTTCACACTTTATGCTTCGTGCGTTGGGCGTACCTACACGCTTTACCACCGGCTTTGCAACGGTCAATCGCAGTGATAAAAACAAAGGTTGGTATTGGTTCTACGCTAGTCAAGCACACGCGTGGACGCAAGTTTATTTTCCGGAATATGGTTGGTTAGATTTTGACATGACCATCGGCAACGAAGATCAACAAAGCGCACCCAAACCAGACGGTACACCGCCATTGCCTCCGCCAGAGCCTTGGTTGGTGTTAAATGCAAAAGCGGAATCAGTAAATCCGAAAGCAAAAAAATTAGAAGCTTCCTTCAATGAGCTGATTTATTTCAATACGCCACATCAATTGAAAAAACCATTTACGCGTAGTATCGATGCATCGCTTTGCCGTGTGCTATACGACAAGCGCGATACTACCTTCAATGCCATTCAACCAAACGATTCGATTATCATTGTATCGTATAAAGATGAAGCGAAAAAGATTCCACCACCACAAGCAGGTGTTTCGATTGAAGTTCAAGTAGAAAATTTTCCATCGCCCATCATTGCCGATGAAATTCACATTCGCCCCAAGGCAAAGGAGAAAAAACCAGAGGAAGGAAACGGCAGGCCAGCCAATCAGCAAGAAAAGAAAATGACATGGCAAGAGATGGCATGGATAGTAGGAAAAATTATCATCGGTTTAATTTTGCTCCTCCTTCTTTTGCCTTTGCTGTATTTGTTGTTTCGCTTGGGGCGGATTGCGTTGGCAAAAGACACCAATGCAAAAGCAGACCACGTTTACCAAGCTACGTTGTACCGCTTGCACATGGCCGGTTTTGAGCGCGAAGCAGAAACGCCACTGGAATATGCCGAGAAAACAATTGACCCGAATCTGGGTATTCACTTTGCTGATTTTATGAGAATGTATTTGCGGTTAAAATATTCGAATGGGGTTTGGAGGGAAGGTGATGATAAAATTATCAACCAATTGGCAACCGAAATTGGTTCTGCTGTTCGAAAGAAAAATGGAGCTTTAAAATCAATCTTTAACTATTTTAATGTTTTCCGCGCCAGTCGCTTTTTTCAAAATCCAATATCAACCGAAAACGAAACCACATCTGTATGAGCGAATCCATAAAAAAACTCAAATCCCTTACCGACAACATCGAAACCATCATTCGTGGCAAACCACAACAAGTAAAATATGTGGTGACTGCGCTGCTCGCCAAAGGGCACATTTTGCTTGAAGATAATCCGGGAGCCGGAAAAACCGTGCTTGCCAAAACCTTGGCCCAATCCATCAGCGAAGGCGTGGTGGATTTCCACCAAGCGGGTGGTGGCGTAGCTTTTAAGCGCATCCAGTTCACCCCCGATTTGTTGCCGATGGATTTGATTGGCTCTTATATTTTTGATGACGTAAAAAAAGATTTCGTTTTCAAAAAAGGGCCGCTCTTCACGCACGTGCTGTTGGCCGATGAAATCAACCGGGCTTCCCCAAAAGTGCAAAGTGCATTGCTGGAATGTATGGCCGAAAATCAAATCTCGGTGGGCGATACCACCTTTCCGCTCGACCAATTCTTTTTCACCATTGCAACGCAAAACCCCATTGAGATGGAAGGCACGTACCCGCTGCCCGCAGCACAGCTCGACCGTTTCTACATGAAAATCTCGTTTGGTTATGTTACTGAAGAAGTTGAGTTTGACATTTATTCGAACTACTTGGCCATCAACAATGGAAAAAATACAGTAAAACAAGTGCTTAGTTATTCAGACATTATTCAATTGCAAAAAGAAGCCGAGAACGTTTATGTGCATCCTGAAATCATCAAATCAATTGTTCGGTTGGTACAGGCCACACGCAACCATACCGATGTAGCGCTGGGTTGTTCTACGCGAGGGGGGATTACTTTTATTAAATGTTTGAAGGCTTGGGCACTGGTGAATCAGCGCGATTACGTAATTGAAGATGACATCCGTGCCTTAGCACAGCCTGCGTTGCATCACCGCATGGTGTTCCGCAATCGCGAAGCATCAAAAACTGCGTTGCAACAAATGGTAGATGCGGAGGTGAATAAGTTAGCGAAATTGGGAATTGGGATGAAGAAGTAAATTGTTGTTTGGTTGTCAATGACGTGACAAATAAATAGATTTACCAAATTCAAGAGGGAACATAAAAAAGAAAGGAAAAAATGAAAGCTACTGAAACGCTTGACCTCAAAATCAATTTAGATTTCAAGCAACTGACCTCTATTGTTAAGCAGTTGAATTCTTCTGAAAAAATGAAATTGAATGAGGCGATTTGGGATGATGGCATGGAAATACCCGAAGAACATCAGAAATTGGTTTTGCAACGGATAAAAAAAGCAAGACAAAATCCTAATCGGATGTTGCCTTGGGATAAGGCCATTAAGATGTTGAAGCCCTAATGCGTTATGGAATTATTCATTGACCCAGAAGCGCTTGATGACATACAAAAAGCTACTGATTGGTACAATGAGCAGCTTCCAGGGTTAGGGAGTCGATTTCAAACGCAAACAATCAAACAAATTTCTTCTCTAAAATATAGCTATCACCGCTATTCGATTCGCTATAAGAAGGTACGTTGTATGTTGATTAAGAAGTTTCCTTACTTGGTACATTTCTTGGTTGACGAAAATAGGGGGATAGTAGAAGTCTTTGCTCTTTTTCACACCAGCCGCAATCCGAAAATTTGGCTGAAAAGGAAGAAAACAAAAAGATAGAATGTTGATATATCTGCGTATTTTTTTATTATTCATTTTTCTGGCGCTTCAAATAGCTGTGGTCGCCCAACAAACTCCCCTCCGCGACCAAATGGACCGTGAGCGAGAAGGGAATTTTGACGACATAAAGACATACGAAAAAGCGCGCAAGTTCATCCGGATGGATAGCAACTACTACCTCGGTCATTTGCTAGAGGGAGCCTATCTTTTTTATCGTGCCAACGATGAGCTGGGTTTTAACAAAGCAAGTTTTCCGTTGCAGAAGGCTCTTACAAAAATCGAGCATGACTATGATCGCGAACTGCGCACACGGAGCAATAACTATGGTGTATACTCAGCCGTCTATCGTTATCATTCAGACTATGGATTGATTACCTATTTTCTTGGTCGTTGCTACCAAAACGTAGAGAAGCAAGACAAGGCCATGGAGGTGCTGCGCCATATTCGTAATCGGAATTTTCAAATCGAGTTTAACAGCGACTCCTACAACACCATGGCGTGGATTTTCCATCGCAACCGCGTGTACACGAGTAAGAATTTTTCTTTCCTGAAAAACTCTGTAAAAGAAAATGTAGCCGTTGCCAATAAGATGCTGGATTCTGCTATTTGGAAACTCCGAAATGATTTCCCCCTGAACAACGGCCTGTTCGACCCCAACATGCTCAACCGCCAATTCTTGAGCACTTTTCACTACAAGGCAATGATTCACGATTATTTGTTAGATATCGACTCGGCCAATTACTATTACGATTTACTCATTCAAAACCAAGCTTATTCTAGCAACAACTACGCGGAGTTCAAACTGGCGATGGGCGAGTTTGAAGAAGCCGACATGTTTTTTCAAGAGGCAGAGCAACGCGAACAAAGCCAGGAGAAGACTACAAAAGAATATTACTACATGCGCGGCACATTGGCTACGTATCGCGGTCACCCCGAGCAAGCAGATACGTTGCTCAATAAAGTTCTGTTGGAGCAAGGAAGTACACCTGGCTACGGCTGGCATTGCATTGGGTTGGCACGCGCACAACACTATGAAGGCTTAACAGCCGAGAGTCAAGAACGCACTAACAAGGCTGCACGCTTTCAAGAGCTGCATATTGGCACCACATGGGGGCAAGAACAGTATAATTTGGCAGTGGCTTCACTCAACTATATCAATCAACTGCAATTCAAAAAAGAGTATTGGTTTGAGCATGACGAGTGGTATTTCTGGCTCAACCCGTTGAATTGGTACCGATGGATCAAATATTCATTGGAAATACGCCATCATAAAATGGTGTTGGCCTCGCTGGTTGCGGAGAACCCTGAGCGGGCACAAGTGATTTACTCCATATTCTCACCTGAAAACCTGATAACATTTGATGAAGTCTGGTCGGTGATTAATGGCTTTGGCCATGAGTATTTTATTGATTTGTACAAAGAACGATTGCAAACCGACAAGCGGCCGCGCGTGAAAAAGTATTTCAGATACTTTTTGGGGAAACTTTATTTGGCAGAAGGCAACGAAAAAGAAGCGATTCAATATTTCAATCAAGTGCTTAACGACCCCGACCGCGAAGACCCTTACCAAACACTGTTGCTTGCCAGAACCTACGAAGGCCTTGCGGAAGCCACGAGCGGAAGTCAGCGCGAGGCGTACACGCAAAAAATGTATGAGCTATTTCCACAGTTAGTACCCTTCTCAAAATTGACCGCCCAGTTTCAGTTGCAGATAGAAGGAGAAACAAATGATGTGGCAGACGACATTCTCACCGACCTAAAAGAATCAAACATCGACTTTGGCGGAAATCAAAAATCACCGATGGTCACTGTTTCGTTTAAGAAAAGCGGAGAAGCCATGGATGTAAGCTACCGTGTTGAAACGACCACACATATTTTGCAGCGAGGCGTGTTACGCGTGGAAGCGCACGAACAAGAAAATGCGGGCAAGCTTTTGGCATACCGCTTGTTCGGCATTCAAAAAAATAAAACGGGTGAGAAGCCTACCCAAGCGCAGCCTATGAAGGAGGAGAAGAAAGAAGAGAAGGTGGTTTAGCAAAATTTCAAAGAATAAGATAAGTTTCATTCTGTGAATCCACTACTCTAACGCATTTCAGTAGACCCCAATATCTGTTTCGTCAAGCCTTGCATTTAAGGGCATCGTATTTGGATATCGCTCATCTTGGATTATTTGGAAAGGCAGAGAAACCATTGAACAAATACTTGATAGTTATCCGCAATTAAGCCGCGAGGATATTTTGCCTTGTATTGCATGCAGCTATGAGCCGCGAAAACGATGTGGAGTTAGATGAAAGGGCAGTATAATAATGCCCTATATTGCTTTTGGAATCAAATCAGTGCTTGATTAGCACTTGCTTTGTAAGAACTGTGTATCCTCTACCAATTTTAATATAATATACCCCGTTCGGTAGATTTTCAATATCTAATTCCAATTTTTCACCATCGGTACTCATCTTTCTTTTGAGAATTCCGAAAGCGTTAATAAGTTCAATAGTAAATTCCGATTTTACTAGTTGAGAAGCGGGTATCGATTCAGTCATTTCAAGCGCCTCTTGGTCAAATGAAACCTCTTCGATTGTCAGTCTAGTATTCGCAGGATTTGGGAAAGCCCTAAACTGACCTCCGCCACCAGAACATGTCGCTCTATATCTACCCTCTTGATTTGCTGTCGTAATAGAACCGCATAAGTTTGAAATTTCAACTTTTAGATTGTGCCAAGCATTGTCAACTATGCCAGCAGGAACGGTTGTACTATTTACATTAGTTGTTTTCCGCAATACATTGTCTATAAAATATTTGAAACTATAATTGTTTATATCAGTACCTGCAGGCTGCGTAACTCTTGTTGCTACCTCATATTGATTTGTGCCAGGGATGCACACAGGAGATTTTTGCTCAATCAATGGGTCAATAATACCAACGCCAAGAGCAACAATTTTAGTGATCGTTTTAGATCCACAAGCGTTTGAAACAACTGCTGAAACGGATACCCCTCCAGTAAAGCTATTTTGCCTTTGTGCAAAACCTGATGTAGAATTGATGGTCAAAGCTGCCTGATTGGCTGATGACCACTGAACGCTGCTGCCAGTTGGCAGGTTAACTACTGCCAGGCTAGTAGATGAGCAAACTGCACCAGGTGTAAACGAGTTTAATGCTAAGAGATTGTCAATATTCCCAGGCGATAATTGAACCCAAGCAGACCGAGGAATAGCCGGCTCACCACTATTTGGGATTCCCGGAATTGGATCTATTGCCACAAGGGGAGTTGTCCTAGTGGTAAAGCCACATGAATTTTTAGTGCCAACTGCCACCGTTGCTGACAATGAACTTCCGGCAGCCCAATTGGCATAATTGATGGTTATTTGAGGAGCTGTTGTGCTAATTAAACCAGTTGGTGAGACTCCGGTTCCAACAATGTTCCATACATAACCAGTAATATTTGTAGTGGATGAGACACTAGCTTGCAATGTTATACTCCCGCTGCCACACAATGAGACTGTGCTTGATCCAGATATAGTAGGCTGGGCAATCGAATTAATTGAAACTGTTAACACACCACAAAAATTCCCTATCTTTCCACTTGCCACATTATCCCACTGGACATCTGCCCAGACTGAATTATTACTACCAACACCATCACTTGTTATTTTGCCATTTTCAACCTTCCAACCACCAAACCGATTACAAAGGCCACCATCATTTGCTGCAGCTGATGTATAGCGATAAGTCTGCTTGGGACAAAGATTAGTGCTTGAGCCAGTTGGAGGAGTATTTGCTTGAGCTAAAAGAAATGACGGACAAGCTATACTTATTAAAAGCATTGTAAATTGGAATAAGTTGGTGATTTGAATATTCATAATTTCAAACGTTTACTTTTTAAAAACCTTAATCCTAACATTATTGAATATGATCTATAATACCATGACGGATAATTAAACTTTAATTGAAAATCAGAAATATTGGAAATCCCTTGGCTTGCAAATAGCTGTAGAGAAATTTCCATTACCTTCGAAATTGAGTGTGAAACCCCTAAATTCAATGAAAGCCCATAGTCATAGCTATTAAATGCTGGAGAACTGTTATACGTGTAATTTGGTTGTGCGGCTTGTCTAACTTCCGTTTGAGACCCAACTAACTTTGACAAATATCCGCCCAAGCCAAAATTGCATTTGATTTTTCTGCCTACTAAATACTGTGGAAGAATTTGTAGTGTAACATATTGATTACTTGGTTGCTCAGATCTAACGAAAGTGATTGACTCTAACTTCCTATTCGATGTATATCTAATAGAGTCCAACTTTTCCGTATATGATTTTACAGCATAAAACAGTAAAGCCTTTACTTCAAAATGTTTATTTAATTGTTTACATGCGCCAAACGCTACAGAAAAAGACTTGTTCACTTCTAAACTTGTAATAAAATACCCATATCCATCACTACCAGTAGGCGAAGCCTGTGGCGGCTGATACCCTATAATTGAAAAAGTACTTAGCCCCAAGAAAACTTCGTAAGCTGAAATCTTAGGCTTGGGGTAATACTTTTCAGGTATTTGAGAGGATTGCTGAGCTGCTGCGATGATTCCAGATGACAGCAGAGTAAAGACTAATAGTGTTTTCATCTGGGTAAGTTACTAAATGCTCCGATAAATGTAACTGTTTTGTTGTTAATGACAAATTCGTCATTAATATTTTTTTGAGCAATCGCCACTTTTCGAGGTGGGTCAATTGAAAAATAAGAAGTTGTTAGCTTGGATTGCTTCTCAAGTAAAAGAGTTGCGTTCTAAGAAGAACTTGACCCAAGAAGATGTTTATAACGATACCAATATTCACCTTGCAAGAATCGAAACGGGCAAAGTCAACGTTAGCGTAAGTACTCTAAAGCGTTTATGTGATTATTTTGAAATATCGCTGTCAGATTTTTTCAGGGGCATGGATTAAACCACCCTCTCCTCAATCTTCCCCGTTTTCTTATTTTTCAAAATCAATTTCTTAGCACCGCAGTGTTTAACATAACACTGTTCGACATTTGTAAGACGAACGCTTAATGCAAAGGATTTAAAATCCGTTTCCATCTTGGTTCGGGATTTGTAATCCCGAACAACAATTCATTAGCTAAATTTTGGTTCTTCAGATTGGTAAGAGCTTCTCACCAAATATAAAGTTTGGTGAGAAGTTAACTCAGCCAACGCAGAAATTTTACCCAAGCACTCCAACGTGTGGTTTTCTTTTGCGATAAAAAATGATTTTCCGTTTTGTCAAAAGCATCATCGATCAGCGCATCATGTAGCCACCGGATTGCCAACGGCCATGTTAGCAAAGCGAACCCGGAAGTATGCATGTCAAGGATGTGTCTGATTTCAGTAGTGTGAGTATCCAATGCAACAATATCAAAACGATGAAAACCATGAAAGCCACGAGGCTTCGAAAATCGAAATTGAACAAACTCTCCAGATGAGTACGCTTCTACTGTGTAGCGAATCGGCCCGTGCCCTCCTTTGGAACCCACTGTTAGCCCATTATCTAACTTCATAGCTGGCCATTTGTGGGTGGCTAGCATCAAATCATTTTTAGAAGCAAGCGTATTGAATAATTCCACTACAGCCGATTTGGGTTGATGAATGATTCGCTGGTGGACATTGATAACTTTCATAAGTGGTACTTCAATAAAGTCTGTATTCTTCAGGTATGGTGGCTCCCACAAATCCATTAGTCATTCCATAAAGAATGAGTAGCATCACCAATGCCCCCAAAATAAAAATAGCTTTGGATTGCCCATCAACCGATACTCCCCATATAGCGTTTTTCATTTTACAATGATGGATAGCTGCGATATGACCAAAAAATGAAAGGATAGCAAGACTATAGTAGGGAATAAAAAACAAGTTGACAGGAAAGGAGTTTAGACCTGCAGCACCAAAGTAAAAATTTGTATCAAGGTGAAGGATAAACCTTCCGGCAAGAACCGCGCTTACATGAATGAATAAAAAAACAGCCAGATACAAACCTGAGAATACGTGTAGCTTTTCAAATCCAATTTTTGTGGTTTTTCTTTTCGATAAAAAGAGCCGTATGCCGGAATACATCTGCATCAGCACAGCCGCTAAAAGTAAAAATTCAATGATGGGTGCGCGATAGAAGTGACGCAATGCATTCATCCATTCAATATGTCTATTTACACCGGCTATACTCGCTAAATGATTAGCCAAATGAAGGCCAATGAAAATGGTAAGCGTTATGCCACTGACAAAATGAATTTTACGAATCGTTACGTGCCTCATTCGATTCCCCAATAGATTAATCCTGCAATGGTAAAAAGAAGCAACCATTGTCCGAGCCTAAAAAAACTATTTTTAAATTTTTTCGAGATGATAAGCGTTAATAAGAACGCCAATCCGTAGGCAAAAAAGTAAAGTGCCAGCAAAGTCAGGAGAAGCGATTTCTCTTTTACATATTCTGTAAAGTTGATGAGTGTTAGCCCGATAAAAGCCAATAAAAAATCAGCGGATACGATATGAAAAGCACCTCGCCCCATCGTCCATTTTTCCCGATGGTTAGTACTTCCATCTATGGGCTCAAGTATTTTGTATTCTTTGTCGCCCCAAAAAGTGTGCGCGATAAACGTTAGTAGCACCAACGCGTTTGCTGCAAGTAAAGCCAGATTCATAACTTCTTTTTTTTTCGAAAGATGAGGCAAAATCTGGCAATGCCACTTGATTTAAATCAAATTCGACTTTCTGGGTTGTCGAGCACGGCTAAGCGTTTCTAGTGTCATGCCCAAGTACGAAGCGATGTGGCCGAGCGGAACACGTTGCGTGATATCAGGCCGTAATTTTGTTAACGTTTCATACCTCTGTTGAGCTGATTCAAACTGAAGTGAGACAACGCGTTGTTGCAATTGCAGCATGGTTTGAGTAACGGCCAGTCGGCCGAACCGGTCGAAATCGTGATAGGTGTCGCACAAATAGTTTACGTCTTGGCGATTGATGATTAGTAGCGTGGCTGGTTCTATGGTTTCAATATAATGAGGACTGGGAATATTAAGAAAGTAACTGTTTATGGCACAGATAAAATCATTTTCGAATCCAAACCAATCAGTTATGTTTTTGGCGTCCTTTACATAGTAGGCACGTACACTGCCCGCATAGATGAAAAATAGCTTGTCTGAAAATTCGCCTTCTTTCACTAATGTGGTATTTGCCGGTTGCGACTCAAGCCGAAGCCTCTTTGCAAAGTCCTTTTTACAATCATCTGACAAAGCCGACAGTTTAGAATCAACAAAATCAATGGAGGCCTTTATGATGGAATCTGCATTCATATAGCGAATATACAACTAGAAGATTTGAAGATATCTTCTTCGCGCAAAGCATTTTTTCAAGTCCGTGTCTTGTTGCTCAAATAAAGTCACTCGCACACACAAATTTTTTTTGCTACCTTTCTCTCATTCTAAATCAAAACTTCAAATTCATGGACGCAAAGAAAAGAATGATGGCAACCCTGGCTGGGTTCATTGTGTACTTCGTGCTCGGTTTTTTATTGTATGGTATTCTACTCTCCGATTTTATGCGCGCCAACACGGGCTCGGCCACTGGTGTGATGCGCACCGATGACGAAATGCAATGGTGGGCACTGATTGTCGGTAATGTGGTGCAGGCTTACCTGCTGGTGTACATCTTCGGCAACTGGGCCAACATCACTACGTTTGGGGGCGGCTTAAAAGCAGGTGCTATCGTTGGTTTTATTATGTCACTTGGTTTCGGCCTGAACATGTATGGCACTACCAACATTTCTAATCTAACGGCCACACTCGTTGACCCGATTGTGATGACTGTGATGATGGGTGCAACGGGAGGCGCAATCGGCTGGGTACTCGGGAGGAAGTGAGGCCTTCGGATTTCCTCCACTTAATCATCCAGGCCTTTTCCCGTCATAATGTGTGGTATAAACTTCTCAATTCGTGCCTCGCGGGTGTTGACTTGCTTGGCCGTTGAAAAGTATAGCAAGTAGCCACGCTGCCGCCCGGGCGTGAGCGACTCAAATGCCTTTTTTAAAGACGGAGATGCATCCAGCTCCCACTTGAATTCTATCGGCATCTTAAATTCTGAGACTTTTTTGAATTCAACTTTCTTGCCTGTCGCTTCGACTTTAATGGCTTCTTTAATGTAAGCTTTCAATACGGTTTCCTTATCAGTGATTTCATCTAGGTGGGTAAACCGAATCTGCCGGGCAGACTGCACATTCTCGGTTTGCTGAATGAGCATTTTCTTGGCGTCTTTTAGCAAAGCACCTTTGTGAAAGAGTAAGGCGCAATATTCTTTGAAGCCGTGAATCAGAACCACGTTGTTGCCCTCGTACGTGTAGCAAGGGCAACCCCATTTCAATTCCTCCACAAGTCCGCAACTGAGTACAATGGTGCGCAATGCTTTGTATTCCTCCTGCCATGGTGTGGCCTTGTTAAAAAACCAATCGACTTTGGGTTGGGGGTATTCATCTTCCTTTTTTACACTAATTCACTAATAAAGCACGAATTTATAAAATCAATTCGTGCACTAGTCGTGTGATCTTTCTGTTGTGTAACCCCATTTATCAACTTATAAGTTACTACTAAATTACACTTTAAAGTGTTTTTTATAAAATTTTTATTGCTTTATTCACTTTAAAGTGCAAATTTTGCCGATGTCTATAGAAACCTATGACCTCAATAGCAGCCATAGAAAGCTTCTTACAAGATTTTAAATACAAGCTTGGCTTTTGGGGATTGTTCCTTCGCACTGAGCGAGGAAAGAATTTTGAAACTATCAAGGAATTGGAATACTCCGTTGAAGATGTGAAAAATGAACTCCGTGATTTGGCAGTTGCAAATTATTCGGGAGGGCCACTGAGTGACGTACTTTACAAAGGTGCTGATATGTGGGTGTTTGGAAAGATGGTGCAGTCGAGAGAGGTGTATATCAAAATTGCACTCGGCCAACCGAGCAGCAAGGTCATTTGTATCTCCTTTCATTTTGCTGAGCATTCTATGATATATCCCTATAAATAAAAAAATTTATGAATAGCCCCATTACAGGCAAACCAATGGTGATGAAGCAGGAAACCATTGAGACCGAGTTTCGCAAAGAGAAATTCGAAGTGGTGTACCATTATTATTTGTGTGAGGACAGCGGAGAAAAATTTGAAGACGAGCGCCTCGCGCAACTCAACCTGAGCCAGGTATACAACCAATACCGGAAGAAGTACAACCTGCCGTTTCCCGAAGAGATTATTAAACTCCGCGAGCAGTACGAACTTTCTGCCGCGAAGATGAGCGAAGTGCTGGGCTTTGGCATAAACGTCTACCGCAATTATGAAAATGGGGAAATTCCCAACTCCAGCAATGCGCGACTGATTCAGTTGGCGCAAGACCCGAAAGAATTCAAGCGGTTAATTGAATTGGGCAATGCACTGAATGAAAAAGAGAAGGAGCGCGTGAATAAGAAAATTGAAGAACTTCTGATTAAAGAAGACTTCTTTGAATTTGATCTGACCAGCTACTTAATGGGCCAACCCGCTGTGGACGACCAAACGGGCTACCGCAAACCCAACCTAGACAAGTTTACAGAGATGGTGGTATTCTTCACCATCCACGCGCAGCCTTCGTTGTGGAAAACTAAGATGAACAAAATGTTGTTCTATGCCGACTTTTTAAACTTTAAAAAAGAAGTGCAATCCATTAGCGGGTGCCGCTACCGCGCCATTGACATGGGGCCGGTGCCCAATAATTTCAACAGCCTGTTTGACTACATCGCGCAAAACAACCATATCGATATACTCGCCACCTCATTTGCCAACGGCAGCATAGGCGACCAGTTTAAGCCAAACCCCAAACGCCAATTTGACGAAAGCAAACTCAGTAGTACCGAACTGGAAACACTGAAAGAAGTAGCGGCCAAATTCAAAAGCGTAAAAACCAACGACATCATTGAACTCAGCCACAAAGAAGAGGCTTGGGAAAAGAATTTTAAGAATGGGAAGAAGTTGATAAGTTATATAGAGGCATTTAAGCTTGTGAATATTTAATAACACCGCACTCCAAGCCTCATTTTAATTCCTCCACAAGTCCGCAACTGAGTACAATGGTGCGCAATGCTTTGTATTCCTCCAGCCATGGTGTGGCCTTGTTAAAAAACTAATCGACTTTGGGGTTGGGGGTTTTCACGAGTAATGATTAAATTAAAAAAAGATTTGAGTTTAATCAAAAGCTTTGAAATTTAACTTAAACTGATTTGGCACCAGATCTGCTTTGAAAAACTTTGGATGAATTGATTTTTTTTCAAGTAAACTTTTACTTTGAATGATTGTCGAATCCGCACACTGGGTACCAAAAGTTATTGAACAAATAGAGTTTAAATCAAAAACCTTTAAACCGTTCTCAGCAAGGAGAACCCTAAACTCTTTTTCATAACTCCAATCTTCAGCTTTTGTAAATACTAAATTGTCGACTGCCACCTTTGGCGATTCATGAAAATTGATAGTATCTAGTTCCGAGCAATAGGTTACCTCTTTGACATTTACTTTTATTTTCCCATTCTTAGTCACACTTCTAATAAGCGGGATTGAATGGAATTCGATGCAAACACCAGTGTGTTTATTCGCGTAATGAGACCACATTAACATATTTTCTCGATTCAAGCTAAAACAAGTAATGCCACTCTTTACCAATAGATCATTTGCTATTTGATTTAACGCATGAGGTAATTCGTGTGGATTTTCCTTAAAATCCTTCATCTTTTTTGCTTTGATTTCATCACTTATCGTGGGATCATTCTTAACTCGATCAATGGCTTTTTGAGTAACTGCGAAGGAGATCAGACCTAAATAACAATCATAAGGGTCGTTGAATTTACTAGGAGGTGTAAAATTTAAACTCGAGTTTTCAAGAATCTTGATGAGTATTTCAGGACAAACAAACTTAAAAACTGTAGCAGGAGGCTTATAATTACTTTCAATCATATTCAAGCAATGTTAAGTCACAAAGTTCGAACTTTTTTAGCTGATACCTCATTGTGCGAATGCGTCCCTGCCAGGAATGGAGCGACATGTCCTAGCCCGAACATGTCCTAGCCCGAAATGGAATTGTGCAGCTGGTGGCAGCGACAGCCCCGCCCGAGTTCACCTGCGTTGGCCACTCGCGTGAGCAGGTGTCTAAGGGAAGTCCCGAGACTAAATAATTAATTAAAGCGCCTTAGTGATGAAGGGCGGCTTATTTTGCCACCATCTCCCACACCATCTTTTTCCGAAACGCGATCGGAGATCACCCCGCCATGCAGGCGTCACTTGTATGACAAAGGTTTTGCTACCCTTTCGATTTGAAATATTCTTTACATTTATCGCATAGAAGATGGCCAACCCGAAGTCGGTCATTGAAAAATCTAAGGAAATGACTTATGAAAGTAACAAATTGAATAAGGCAGTATATGAAAATATGTTTAGGTGCATACTCATTTTTTTGATTTCTAGTTTTTCAGCCTTTGGGCAGCAGATTATTCAAGGCCAAATTGTTGATAAGGAAACTTCCTTGCCAATTCCTTTTGCCTCCATTGGTATAGTAGGTTCGTCTAAAGGCACAAGTTCTAATTTAAACGGAGAATTTTCGTTGGCCATACCAGAAAGCACATCTATTAAAGTTTCGTGCGTGGGTTACGAATCGGTTGTTCTGAGTACTGTTCAAGAATTTAAGCTGATAAAATTGAAACCGGTCTCGACCCAACTAGGGGAAGTGGTGGTTTTTGAACGAGCGGTTAATCCCAAAAAAATTGTTCGCAGGGCATTTGCCAACATTGCCAAGAACTATGACGGATTACCGATGCTGCAAAAATTCTTTTATCGGCATTATTGCAAAGACGATTCGGTTTATGGCCGGTTAATAGAGGCAGCGGTGGACGTTTGGAAAAACCATGGCTACCGAACCACGCGGAGTTATGCAGGCGAGAATGAAGAAATCAAAGTAACGCAACTACGCAGAAGTGTAGATAAAACAGCCATGGCACAAGGCCACGAACCCATTGCAATCAAAAACATTTTGCAAGCCGATGGCGTGGCGTATCAAGCCCCGGAGAAGAGCGAATATCTTTCTTTCTTTTCAGAGGTAAGCAACCTCAAAGCAGATTTTGATAATTACACATTTACGTTTGCGGGCGTTACCAATTACGATGCCCGTGAAGTATATGAAATCCAATACGAGTATAAAAAAGATTCGGTACTCACCACATCGGGATACAAACCACGGGCGGAAGCATCAGGTTCTCTTTTTATTGATATGGATTCGTATGCTTTTGTCAAAACCGAAGATTTAAAAAACGTGGATGGAAACACCCTTGCTACCTCTGCATATTACCACCAACTTAACGGAAAGTATTACCCTTACCATTTAATTCGCAAGGGCCAAAGTGTTACGGCTAGGGGCACGCATTCTTTTCAAATCGACTTAATGTCGATGGAAATAAGACATGATGTGAACGAAAAATTTGTAGGAATAGAACCCACCAAAAGTGAATTATCGAAACTGGCGTATGACTCCGTTTTTTGGAACACCACTTCAATATTGAAAACCACGCCACTTGAGGACGGTATCATTCACGACTTAGGTGGAGGCAAATCGCTGAGCGAACAATTCAAGCTTTATCAACAATATGAATACAATCTAACGGATGGAGGAACAAACGGTGAGCAAAAATTTAATTGGCTGAAAGAATATTACAAAGGCAAACTGCTTCTCTATGTTGTATTTTGGTCGAGCGAATGCAAATTGTATTTAAATGAATTAGAACAAGCCAAGCGCCTGCAGCGACTTTACCGAAACAAAGTGCTCTTCGTGTTTCTTTCTACCGAAAATGATGAGGCGATTTGGGGGCAAACGGTTAACCGATTCAGTTTATTTTCGGAAGGCATGGTGCAGTATCGTATTGGGTCAAATTCAAAGTTGCTTCGGGAGTATAAAGTAACAGACGTCCCCGCTTTTCGATTGCTCAATAGCAGGGGCGATGTAGTGATAACCCCAAAACACCCAAGTGATCCCACACTGGAAAAGGACTTTGAAAATTTGTTTCTCCATTAAAAGAAGACGGAGAATACAGCAGAGATGCCACGTGTGAGTTTGCTTTAATTTTTAAATCTATCTTTATTGTGCAATAAAAATAGCTACCATTGAAATCGCCCTCACATCTCCCTACCAAGCAAATCAAGCCATTTGTTTTTGTCCTGATTATTTTCATAACGGCACTCGCCTGCACACAAAAACCCACTTCTCCTTTTGCGCATAACCTTACTACACAAAACAAACCTTGGTCGTATGCACCTACTGGTAAAAACCAAAATGAATTTTCGTTTGCCGTGATTGGCGATTTGAATAGCAGTGAACGCGAAGGTGTCTTGCAAGTGGCCGTTGAACAATTAAACTTACTTGGGCCGGAGTTTATTTTGAGCATTGGCGATTTGGTGGAGGGTGGAACAGAAGACACCACAGAACTCAAAAAAGAATATGATCATTTTGACAATCGCGTAAGCAAGGCAAAAGCACCGCTCTTTCATTTGGGGGGCAATCATGATCTGACAAACCCTGTGATGCGCAGCTTCTGGGAAAGTCGCTACGGAAAAAGATACTACCACTTTGTCTACCAAAATGTTTTGTTTTTGATGTTAGATTCAGAAGACTACTCAGAAGCAAGAATGTGGGAGATTTATAATGCCCGCAAAGAGGCTCTTGCACTATTAGATAGTGGCAAACGCGAAGAAGCAGAACAGACTCCCTACTTTAAAATGCCCGAGCGAGGCACGGGTGAAATCAGCGATGAGCAATCTGCTTATTTTGAAAAAGTAATTGCCGATCATCCCAGTGTGCGTTGGACTTTTGTTCTCATGCACAAGCCCGTGTGGCAGCGCGAAGGCAAAGGAAATTTATCTCGAATAGAAACAGCCCTTGGCACGCGCAACTATACCGTGCTCAATGGCCATTTGCACAAGTATTCGTACACCGAGCGCAACCACCGCGACTACATTATGGTTGCCACCACGGGCGGAGGGCAAGATGCGAAAAGCGACATGGCTTTTGATCACATCCTATATGTTTCATTTACAGAAGAGGGGCCATCGCTCGCCAACTTGCGCTTGGATGGAATTTTAGATAAGAAAGGGAAGATTCCGTTGCAGGGCGACACACTTTGTTTTCAGGCATCCAAGTGCAATCCTTCGGCATCGCACTAAGTAAATTCAGTAGGAAGCAGAATTCAATATTTCTTCATTGAATTTTTTCCAACCCATTGTTTCGGGTGCAAAGTACTCGGCTATTTCTGGCCCTAAAAAGAGTTTGTAGTTCATTTTGGCAACATCTTGCACCACATACCCTGGATAGTAGTAAGGCATGCCTTCGTCCTTCAAATAATCAAGCGTCAATAAAATTAACAACTTCCCCAAACTGTAGCGAGCGTAGGCGGGATCGTAAAAATGCAAGATAGAGGCAGCCGATTTTTCACCCACATCAAAATAGCCAGCGGCAATCAATTGATCTTTGTCAAAAATGGAAATGCATTTGGTATCAAAAATAGTAGAGTAGGGCGGAGAAGCTTCGCCAAAGAAACACTCTTGAATGCTGCCGGCACCATCAAAGTCGATGTGATTGCGGTAGTTGGCATGTAATAAAATATGCTCTGCATTAATGTGGTTAACATCTTCGATTACTACACGAAACGCTTTGTTTCGCCTGCGTATTTTTTGATGAGAGGCGCGCGTAGCAATTTTGGCAGTGGCAAACCGAAGCCAATGTACACGGTGCATGCCTTCGTGCAACTCGATGTGCGAGCACGTAAAAAGTGTTTGATGCATGCGGTACCAACCCATGGCCAGCAACTTATCCAAATCTGTTTTTGGCAGATAGGCGGGAGCAATGCTATTGAAGTAGGGAGTCAAATGTTGAGAATAGCTTGAACACGAAGGTAAGAAGATAGTAAAGTAAGAAAAGCATTTTTCGTTCTTGCAAAGTAAAAAACAAGCGGAAAGCTTTTAACTATCATTTCTCGTTTTACCTCTCTTCTGATTAAAAATAACATGACTAATCAACAACTCAAATATTGTAGAGTTTGCCAATAGAAAATTTTTGACCCGCAGACCGGAATTTATTGCGCACTCACAAACACAAAACCGATTTTGTGGAGAGTTGCCCCACATGTAAACCTATTGCAGAAGCGGATTTGAACATGCTTGAAATACGCGTGGAGACAGAAAACTTGCCGATGGCCACAACAGAAAATAGATTTGCGAATATGCTAGTTGTAAAAGTGCAATTGGATTGTGGCTATATTTGATGTTAGCGGAAAGCCTTAGTGACGGTAGAGACTTCGTAAAAACAACAAATTAAGTTTGAAGGACACTAGAGTAATACAATATAACGACAACACAACAAATCAAGTTGTGACATTTCAGGCAAAGGAGAGGGCTGAGACTACTCTAATTTGCCTTCCAGCTATGGGTGTACGAGCATCGTACTACGAAGCATTTGCTACCAATTTATGCGGACATGGATTTAATGTAGTGACTGCCGACTGGCGTGGACAAGGTAAATCATCTGTAAGAGCCTCAAAGAAAATTAATTTTGGGTACGAGGAGATTATTGAGGACTTAAGGAAGTTAATTGAAAATACAAACACTTGGTTTCCAAGTGGGAAAAAAGTTATCATCGGACATAGCTTGGGCGGACAAATAGGAAGTTTATTTGCATCTCGTTACCCTAACTCAATTGATGGCCTAATACTAATTGCTTCATGTTCCGTATTTTACAAGGGCTGGGACAAAGTTGATAGAGTCAAATTATACATTGCTGGCAACAGCTTTTATTTACTCAGTAAAATTATCGGGCATTTCCCTGGAAGTGTAATTGGATTTGGTGGCCGAGAAGCGAGAACAGTTATGAAAGACTGGTGTTACAATGCGGTTTATGGCGAATACAAACTTGCTAACTCAAACCACGACTATGAATTGTCGCTAAGGCAAATGAACATACCTGTTCTATCATTTTCAATAGAGAATGACCATTTAGCGAGTAAGACAGCAATTGAAAACTTGCATAAAAAGTTTGACCGTAACTCAAAGATATTGCAATTACACCTGACATCTGACCTGACAAACATTTCACCTCTCAATCATTTTAGTTGGACTAAAGACTCAAACTATTTAGGACAACAGATAAAGAATTGGCTTCGAGACAACATTGAATTACAAATTGACAAAAGATAAGAGAGGGGATTGGCCAGCCGCTAACAATGACTTCAAGACAATTTCCGTGTCACTGAACGGAATTAATAAAATAGACGACCTTAATCATCAGCTATTCATAAAACTTATACATTTTTTTTAACTAACTCCCCATTTTTATACTCGTATTGGATGGTCAAATTGCCTTCTTGGTCATACCACTTGGAAACGCCATCGCGCAAGCCATTTTTGTAAAGGCTTTCTTCCATAAGTTTACTGTTATCATAGAAGATTCTTACTGTACCTTCCAATTTTCCGCTCACATACATCCCTTCTTCCTTTAGGGATGAATAATTGAACTCTTTATAATCACCGTGCCGCACACCATTATGATAATAAAATCGCTTGGTCATTTGACCAGTTTGATTAAGCTCCATGCACAAGCCCTCTTTCTTACCTTCAAAATACGTGGTTACGGATTTGACCAACCCATTTGTCTGATATTCTGTCCACGTCCCGTGTCTTTTATTGTTGAGATAGTACCCATCGGCTGACTTTAACCCACCTTGGTCTGTCATCGTCACGCGTACCAATCCCTGAATATCGGCAAACTCTTCTTTGATTGCTCCGAGCGGAATTCCTTCTTCACCACCATTGGTAGTAGGAGCGGATGCAGGGTTGGCTGGTTGAATTGCACTCGTTGTTTCCTCCTTGGATTTTTGATTGCAGCCAATTGCTAAACAAACTAAACTTATCCACATGATTCTCATATTTGTAAAATTTTGCTGCCAAATATATTAAGTAACTTTACTTTTTGTCAAGATAGTTATTCAATGAAAAAATTCTGCGGAGTTCTAATCTTTCTAATGGCAGCCCTAAGTTTGTGTGCCCAAATAAACGAATTCGATTGGCTGGTGGGCACGTGGCAAGAAAAAGGCAAGCAAAATTTTGAGGTGTGGCACAGGGCGGGGGATGAGTTAAGGGCAGAATCATTCGAGTTAAAGTCTGATGAAATAAAAACGATGACCGAAAAAATAAGATTGATAAAAAGGGGTTCTGATTTCTTCTATATCCCCGAGGTGCCGCATAACGGCAAGCCTATTGAGTTTAAAATCACCTCGTTCCATAAAAATGGATTTGTGGCAGAAAATCCACAACATGATTTTCCTAAAAAGATTTCCTATAGAAAAATCAACGAAACAGAACTTCAAGCCACCATTATCGGAGGCAACAAAAGCATCTCTTACCTCTTTCAAAAAATAAAATGAACATTAAAGGCACCGTTATTCTTAAGTCAGGACGCGACCATTCCATTAAGCGATTTCATCCGTGGGTGTTTTCGGGTGCCATCCAAAAAACAGAAGGCGACCCACAAGATGGCGATTGGGTAGAGGTTCAAGATAGCCAACAGGCAACGCTGGGGTTTGGCCATTATCAGAAAGGCACGATTACTGTCCGAGTGATCTCATTTTATAAAGATGTTCCCTCCGAGAAATTGTATTCTGAAAAAATCAAAAAAGCATACGAGCAACGCACTTCTACATTAGTGATTTCGAATTTTACCAATGGCTACCGGCTCATCCATGGCGAAGGCGATGGATTACCCGGACTGATTGTAGATATGTACAACAAAGTGGCAGTGGTGCAGGCACACTCGCCCGGCATGCACACCGACCGCCAAGAAATTGCCCGTGCCTTACAAGCCGTGTTGGGTGAAGGCCTTCATGCTATTTATTACAAAAGCTTATCCGCAGGTAAAACCAAAACAGAAAACGAGTATCTCTTTGGAATGGCAGCCGTGCCACACACTATTGTTGAACACGGAAATCACTTTTACGTGGATTGGGAAGAAGGACAGAAGACCGGATTTTTCCTCGACCAACGCGAGAATCGAAAATTACTAGGTGACTATTCCGCGGGGAAAAAAGTGTTGAACACGTTTTGCTACACAGGCGGCTTCTCAGTATATGCGCTTCAAAATAAGGCAACTTTTGTGCATTCGGTAGATGCATCCGAAAAAGCCGTTGAACTTACGCGAAAAAATATAGAGCTGAACGGGTTTAGCGTTAACGAAAATATTTGCGTGGCTGCCGACACCTTTGACTTCATTCGCGATAAGCAAAATGAATACGATGTGATTGTGCTGGATCCTCCCGCTTTTGCTAAACATAAAGAAGCCAAGCATCAAGCCATGAAAGGTTACCAGCGATTGAATGCTGAAGCCATGCGCATCCTTAAACCGGGAGGTATTATTTTTACATTTTCGTGTTCACAAGTAGTAGATAGGCAATTGTTTTACGATACCGTAGTCTCGTCTGCTATACAAGCGAAACGAAACATAAAAGTGCTTCACCATCTATCTCAGCCAGCAGACCATCCGGTTTCTATTTTTCATCCAGAGGGTGAATATTTAAAAGGGTTGGTTTTGTTTGTGGAATAATTTTCAAAAATGTCCAACCCCTACATCTCCTTAATGAAAACCGCTTGGCGGTATGCCAAGCAAGAAAAAAGGCAATACATACTTGTTTACTCGTTGTTTATTCTGGCGAGTGGTTCTTTTGCGCTGTACCCACTGCTGTACGGTTGGTTCATCAATGCTCTTCAAAAAGGTGATGCACAGCACTTGCGCTATGCGCTTATCTATGTGGGGCTATACTTTTTGATGAAACTGGTGGAGTGGGGATTGCATGGGCCTGCGCGGATACTGGAAAGAAAGCTGGCGTTTAACCTCAGTCGGAATTATTTGCAAGAACTTTACCATCAAACTTTGCACCTGCCCGTGAAGTGGCAGCAAGACAACCATAGCGGAGCCACCATCAACCGGATCCGCAAAGCCTATGAAGCCCTCAAAGACTTTTTTCAAAATGGATTCATGTATTTTTATGCGCTGGCCAAGTTTATTTCTTCGTTTGTGGCCATGATTGTTTTCTCGCCTTTGTTTGGCGGCATCGGCATTGTGTTGGGCGCCATTACAGTGTGGATCATTTTCAAGTTTGACAAACCTTTCATCCAATCAGTAGACGATACCAACGAAAAAGAGCACGTGGTGTCAAGCACGTTGTTCGACAGCCTTTCGAATATCATTACCGTGATCACGCTGCGTTTGGAACAACGCATGGAGAAAAGCCTGCTAGAAAAGGTGAAAGACGTATACGCACCGTTTATGCGGTCGGTAAAAATAAATGAGTGGAAATGGTTCGCGGCCGATATGCTGGTAGTATTGATTTACTGCGTGAACATTGCTGGGTACATCTATCAAAATACCATGCCAGGACAAGTTTTTATGCTGGGTGGATTGGTTACCTTGATTGGTTTTGTGAACCAGTTTACCAGCGTGTTTCACGATGTGGCATGGCAGTACACACAAATTGTTCAGTACAACACTAATGTTCAGACTGCCCGGTCTATCTCAGAAGCCTATCAGCAGAACCACTTGCCTGATGGGGCGAGCAACTTGCCCGAGGATTGGAAAAAGATCTCCATCCGTGACCTAAACTTCACGCACAAAGAAAAATATTCTTCGGAAGAAAGGGCACAAAGCCTGCACGACATCCAGCTCTCTATCGAAAAAGGAAAACGCATTGCGTTGATTGGCGAAAGCGGCAGTGGCAAAAGCACCTTGATGGCTTTGCTGCGTGGCTTGTACGAACCAGAATCAGGAATAAAAGTAACAGTGGACAACAAGATTGCTTCCGATATAAATTCCCTCCACGACTCCGTTACCTTGTTCCCGCAAGAGCCAGAAATTTTTGAAAACACCATTGAGAACAATATCACCTTGGGATTGCCATTTGAAGAAAAAGACGTTCTGGCTGTTTGCGAAACAGCCCAATTTACGGAGGTTGTCAATCAATTGCCAAAAGGTTTGCAATCGAACATCCAAGAAAAGGGCGTGAATCTTTCAGGTGGGCAAAAGCAACGGTTGGCACTGGCGCGCGGAATTTTGGCAGCAAAAAGTTGCGATATTGTTTTGTTGGACGAACCCACCAGCAGTGTGGACCCCAAAACAGAAATTCAGATTTATGAAAGACTTTTTGCCGAGTGCAAAGACAAAGCCATCGTGTCAAGCCTTCATCGATTGTACTTGTTGAGTTATTTCGATTACGTATACGTACTGAGAAGTGGACGAGTGGTGGACGAAGGCACGTTTGAAGAACTCAAAGCCAACAGCAGCATCTTTAAAGAACTGTGGCGGCATCAGGAGGAGAAGATGGTGGAACGGGTCTAGTTTCATTCTTATCCACTTAATGTCAATTTAATTTTTCAATCGTTGTGAAGGTTGTTTTTTCGAACGATTAATAGTCTTTTCCTCGTTCTTATTGATACTGCTCTTTTTAAATTGTTCTTCCAGTGCGCCCGCTTCTTCCAAGTCTTTCACGATTTGTTTATTCAAAGGCGACTCGCGAATGATATTGTAGCTCTGCCAAAACGCTTCGTTGTAGGGTTTTGTTTGAAGCTCCAATACGTTTTCTGCGTTCATCAAATTTCCTTGCGCGGGCCTTGTTGCATTAGTGGTGATAATGCTGTTCACTAATAGTTCTTGATAGAAATCAGAAGTAAACAATATTCTATTGGTACTTTTTATAAAGCCTTCAATTCTCCAGGAGTAACTCATGTATTCTAAATGGTACTTTCCTTCATGTCTTTTAAATTTTATGTTTTTCTTGATGAAAGTTGTTCTGTTCATGATGGAGTCGTTCATTTTCCACTCGTTCTTGTCCGTGCCTTCCCATCGAGCATCCATTTCAATCTCCAGAATGGCATAGCTAGTGGCATCGATAAAAACACGACTAAACCAAGGGTAATTGGTATTGATTACATAGACCAACTGCTCATCTAAGTAAACATACTTTTCAAGTTCATATTTCTTAGCATTTATATCAAGTGCAAAGTTCACATACCGTACATCATTGGATATGAGAAGTCCATCCAGCAAATTCAAATTGGTATAAATTGCTGCTTTATAATTGACAATTTTGCTTTTTCTTATCTCGTTAATGTACACCTTCTCCTGTAATTGTCTTCTTTGCTTGGGACGGGGGGCAATATAGCCTCTGTCATAGATGGCAATAGCTGCTTCTAACAAAGCGATGTACTTTTCGTTTTCCTTTTTATAATCCCTGTAAAATCCATTCAGTAAATAGGGCTCTTGCGTATAATTGAGAGGAATGTTAGCAATGGCTTTTTCTACAATTTCTTTAGCCGTTAGTTTTTTGTCCGTAATCACTACCTCGCTCAGTATAATTGTTTTTGGATCAAGTTGCACAAGGAGATTATTTCGATCCGGAATATTTTCGATTTTGCATTTATAGGTAGTATATCCCATCATGGAAATCATTAATGTGTCGTTGTCGTATTGATCGGAGAGCTTGAAAGCAAACTCGCCAAGTTGATTAGACACCACTCCGATGGACTTTCCAACAATACTGATTGTGGCGTATGGCAGTGGCTCTTGCGTTGTTTTGTCAGCCACTTTTCCTGTAATAACAATCTGATTCTTCTGGGCAAACGAATCAGAGCATAACATCGCTAAAATAACAGATAGGGTGCTGACGAACGCTCTTACGTTGAAATTTTTCATGATAACTTATACAAATATAAAACAAATCAATTATATTCACGTTTGTATAACATATATTATGACCACCAAAGGAAATTATTTGGGCGAATTTGAAGAGCTCGTCCTTCTCTCGGTTGCCTCGCGGGCAGATGAAGCGTATGGTGTCTCCATCCGGCAATACATTATCGATGAAACGGGACGAAGCGTAAATATCAGTGCGGTACACGAAGTACTGAAACGCTTGGAACGAAAGGGCTACTTGAAGTCCAAAATGGGCGGAGCCACACAAGAAAGAGGCGGACGAAGAAAACGCTACTTTGTGCTGACGGCCAGTGGAAGAAGAACACTGGAAGAAGCCATGAAGCTCAAGATTCAGTTGTATAAACGTGTCCCTAATTTTTCTTTGAAACCAATATGAAATACAAGTATGATATAGGCAAGGTCGTTGTAAATTATAAGTATGAATAACCTATTTAAAAAGCAGATAAAATGAACAATCAGCCCCCTAAATGGATCGACCGCTTTTTGCGTTGGTACTGCAATCCTGATTTGCTGGAGGAAATTCAGGGCGATGTGCACGAGCTGTATTTTGAGCGGGTGAGAAATGAAGGTGAACGAGCTGCCGATTTAAAGTATGCGTGGGACGTGCTGCGGTTTTTTCGGTGGTCAAATATCAAGAGAGATGAATATGTGCCTGGGAGCATGGGGGCATTGTGGAATTTGAATTTTAAGATAGCTGCGCGAAATGCCCGCAAGAACAAGCTGATCTTTGCGGTGAAGACGATTGGACTTTCTATTTGCCTCGCGTTTGCATTGCTGTTGACGGCCTTTGTTGTCAATGAACTTACATTCGATCAATTTCATGTCAACCATGATCGGATCTATCGGATCAGTACCAAAGTCAACTTTCAAGATCATGTTACTCACTATGCCGTTACGCCATTGCCAACGGGCCAGGCATTGGTGGAAGGCATACCTGAAATAGAAAATTACTTTCGGTTCATGTATCAGGATAAGCCCATCTATCATATTGATGACGCTATTTTTTATGATGAGGTAACGCTGGCAGCGGATAGCAACTTTTTAAAAATCCTCTCATTTGATTTTGTGCAGGGAACAAGCAGCGCGTTGAACGAACCTGATAAAATTGTATTGACGGAAAAAATGGCTACCAAATTTTTTGGCGATGAAGATGCAGTGGGCAAGTCGATTGAGTTCGGTTGGGGGATTTTACTAGAAGTAGCCGCAGTGATCAAGGACGTGCCTTCCAATTCACATTTGAAATTTGATGCGCTGATTTCATGGGATACATTTGATCGCAACGATGATTGGGGGAACTTAAATGCTTACACTTATATTCTCTTAAAGCCAAACGCAACCATCGAAATGGTGCAAAACATTATTCCTAATGTACTTGATACATTTGATGAATTAGTGGTGCGTGAATACAAAGCAACCTTTGAGATGATCTTTGAAAAAATCACGGACATTCATTTTTCACAAAACTTGGATGAAGACATCGCAGAAAAAAGAAACAAGAGCAATCTATTCATACTGATTGCTGTAGTCGTTTTGTTTTTGATAACGGGACTGATCAACTATCTTAACCTTACATTAGCTGAACTTACCACCAACGTAAAAAAAATCGGAATCCTTAGAGTGTATGGTGGAATGGCCAATGGTCATGGAAAAATCCTGATCTCCGAAACCCTATTTACTATGCTCATCGTCTTGCCATTGTCAATACTACTTAGCTATTTTGGGTTAATCCTTGCCGCTCATTTTTTATCCATCCGAATTGATCAGCGAATATTGTTCAGCCCAGGGTTTATCCTAGCAGGGATCAGCTTTCTGTTTTTGCTGTTCGCGTCCACGCGGGTTAATTCATTGGTGCTTTCAAAGACAAGCCGCGTTATTAATTCATTGAAAGGGAGACTCAGCTCGACACGAAGCGATTTGTCAGCCCGAAAATTCTTGGTGGCCGCTCAACTTTCATTTTCGATTATCATGATTGCATTGATCATCTTGATTGTAGATCAATTTCATTTTATTCAAGATGCCGATAAAGGTTTTGATGAAAAAAATATGGTCGTAGTGAAGTTGCGATCGAATGAAGCCTTGCGTGTGGAGGCATTCAGTGAAACACTCAAAAAAGTGAGCGGCATCGCTCAGGTGGAAGGCGGCTCTTACTACCCCGGTGCGATTGAAACCAAATATGTGTTTCAAGTAGAGACTGACAAGGGCATGGAGCAGCGGTTGGTGCCGATGATGAATTGCAGTTATGGTTATCTAAATGCCCTCAATATAAAAGTAGTGAAGGGGCGTAGGTTTAACGATGAAAGCGTGGTTGATCGGCATGGGTCGTTTATAATCAATGAAACTGCTGCTAAGGAATTTGGTTGGAAAGACGCCATTGGCAAAAAAATCAGCGGGCCTGAGAATTACGTTGATGGCGAAGTAATTGGTGTAGTAAAAGATTTCAATTTTGCATCGCTCCACAGCAAAATAGAACCAATGATTATCTTCCCTACGGATGAAAATTGGGGAAATCTTTTTGTCTATATCAAAGTAAATCCTCTGCGGCCACTGGATTTGATTTCAACTATCGAAAAAGAATTTAAAGCACAATGGCCAGAACTTCCGTTTGAATGGGAATACCTTGATTCCAAATACCTGAGTCTTTACAAAAATGACTACGAGCTAAAAAATATCTTTGAGGTAGGCTTGGTCATTTCCATCTTGATTTCTTGCCTCGGTATCTTCAGCATCTCTGCGCTTTTGGTCACATTGCGCTCCAAGGAAATGGGCATTCGCAAAATAGTGGGTGCTAATTCGCTGCAATTGTTTCTCCTTCACACGAAAAGCTTTTTGCAATTCTTAGTCATCTCCATTTTGGTCGCGTGGCCAGTGATCTGGTATCTATCCAACCAATGGCTAGAAAATTTTGCCTACCGAATAGAGTTAAATGTTTGGTATTTTATAATCCCTGGATTGATTGCATTGTTCATTACCATTATCACTTCAAGTTATCACGGAATAAAAAATGCCATGGTGAACCCCGTGGATATTTTAAAACATGAATAAATTAATAAGTACATGAAAACTTTACCAATTGTTTTGACACTAGTCGCGTTCCTACTGACTGGCGCATTCGATGTTTTATCTCAAGAAACCATCGTCCGCGGAAAAGTCATCGACTCAAAAACACAGCAGCCACTAGTAAACGCTAACATTGGATTGAAAGGCCGACCTTACAACACGGCATCGGATATCGAAGGGAATTTTAAGTTTCTGCTTCCAGAGAAAACAGAAACCGATACGTTTTTCATCTCTTACATCGGCTACAAAACCTTTGTAGATCGACTTTCCAATCTTAGGCGGGCAAATAAAACCTATTTGCTAGAGGAGTCTTCTACGCTACTAGATGAAGTAACTATCCTTGAAAAGAAGTTGTACCGATTCGAGATCAAGAAACTAGAGGCAGCCATGAAGTTAGTAAAGGGAAATCTATACGCTTGCCAAACGGAAGTAACGAATAAAGAGTACAACCAATTCTTAAGTTACTTGCTTCGATCCAATCAAATGGCTTTGTACAAAAAATACAAGCCCGATATTTCGCAGCATGAAGGCTCGCTACTTATCTTTTTCAAAGGCTATCATTTGCAACAACTCGAATCAAAAGAAAACAAGTACCATAAAAGCTATAATGACTATCCAATCGTGAACATCTCGCACGAAGCAGCAATCGCCTACTGCGAATGGTTCACTGATTTGTACAATAGCACCAAGGGAAAAAAGAAGTTTAAGAAAGTCAATTTCAGGCTTCCGAAGTTGAAGGAATGGCAGATTGCCGCGTTGGGTTATAAAAAATTTCAATCATGGGAGTTGGATGAGAATGAAGTGGATGTGGGCATTCCGAAAAATCTGGGTGAGGAAGTGGCCGTGAAGAAAAGAATGATACCTGTAAAAGGAAGTGATATACTTTATCCCTGGTATGGGGTTTACGAGTATCGCAACAAAGCACAGAACAATAGAAATTGTTGGCTTGGCAATTTTAAGATACCATCTGGAGCTCCACTCTGCCAAGCCTTACCTGCGGCTGGTGATGGTTATGCGATTACTGGTAAGACAGGATCCTATTTCCCGAATGGCATGGGGTTTTTTGACGTGGTTGGCAATGTGGCAGAAATGATTGATGAAAAGGGAAAGGCTTATGGAGGAAGCTGGAATCATTTTCCCAACGAATCAACCATAAGAAGCGTAGATGATTACAAAGGGCAAAGCGGTGCAGTTGGGTTCAGGGTTTTTATGGAGGTGATTGAGAAATAGTGTTCCTAAAAATTCATACAAATTTTATGAAAAGATCAATTTCAGTAATTGCCTTATTGTTTATCGCAATAAATCTTTTTGGCCAAGAGGATTATTTCTTATTCAAAGGCGAGCTGCGGAATTCTAAATCCAATGAAGTGATTCCTTGGGCTTCCATCTTCATCAAAGGAACAGCCATGGGTGTGGCATCCAACGAAAGTGGACAATTTGAATTTTCACTTGCCAAAAAATACGCTAACGACTCACTTTTGATAAGTGCTTTAGGCTATCAATCAGTTGGTTTTGTTATTGACGATTTGCGAAAGCAAACATACCATACGATGAAACTTACGGAGCGAATCTACCAACTGAAAGAATTAACAATAGTGGGCCCTAATCCTACAGACCTTGTAAAGAAGGCACTTGACAAGTGGAACAAAAACTTTCATGTGTCAAATTACGAGTTCGACAGCTTCTATCGACAAACTCAAAAAGAGGATGGAAAATATGCTAAGCTTTGGGAGTGTTGTTTGCGTGGACTGGATCATGGCTACAATAGTTCCAAACGTGGTTCGGTTGATATCGAGTATTTGCAGATCAGAAAAAGTAACGATTACAGAGATAGCCGAACCCAATGGCTAATTGGTTTTTTTAAACCTCAATTCATTTTTACAGGAGAAAATCATTCGCGCAACAAAGACTTGTTGATTAAGAATTTCTCAAAATCGATTTATACGTATGAGTTGGATTCCATTCTTTATTTGGATAACCAAGCCGTCTATGTCGTTGATGCACGTGTCAAGGATTCAATTAAGGAATTTCTTTTCGATATTCGCTTTTACATAAGAGAGAAAGATTTCGCTTTTGTTCAAATGGATTTTAGCGGAAAGAGTAAAATTCAGTACGGTAAACCTACAGGGATCCCCGGAAAATTAAAGATCAAAATGACGGATTACGTATGCCGGTTTGTTTTCAAAGAATTTGAAGGCAAAATGTTTATGTATTATCTCAACGTGAATGCTGCTTTCAATTGGACAGATCCGGAAGGGAAAAAAATTTATCAAGAGGAAAACTCAGAAGCAATCATTCAAAACATTCGCCTTCTTGCACAAAAGGAAAAATCAAAAGTAAAATCAAATTTCAGCAATCTCAATTATGGGATTCCGCACAGTAGCTATGATTCTGAGTTTTGGAAAAAATATGAAATGGCTAGGCAAATTCCTTATGCCAATGGCGTGGTCAAAGATTTGCACAAAGATATTTCCATAGAAGAACAGTTTGCTAAAAATGGCCCTAAGCCAACTAAGTAATGAGATTCGTCATGAAACTATTTTCGATAATTGGCTTTATGTCTATTGCTTTCCCCACTAACTGCCAGGATAGTTCATTAAAGGGAAGAGTACTCGATCAAAAATCAAAAGAACCACTCCCCTACGCCAACATCAGCATCCAAAATTCTTCTTTGGGCACGGTGTCAAATGAACTGGGAGAATTTATATTTTTTGTGCCGACCAATTTGGCCAATGATACGTTGATTGTTTCCTACATCGGCTATAAGACTTTCAAAGATAAAATTTCCAATCTTCAACAAATAACAATTTTTACCCTTGAGGAATCGCCCATCTTGTTAAATGAGATTACGGTATCAAGCGAAGGTGCAAGAAAACTAGTAGAAGAGGCATTGAAGGCAATTCCACTTGTGTATCCTACGATGCCTTACTTGATGGAAGGCTTTCACCGAAGTTGGGAGAAAATAGATTTCACAGATAGCATCCGTTACCCAGGAACGCTCATCGAAGCGGCCGTAACGATTTACGATCCTGGTTATGGGCAAAAGAAAGTAGGAAAAGCAAAAGAGGAAACATACATTAACGAAATAAGGAGAAGCGAAATAATGGATGGCTGGAATTATGGTCGCGGGAATGGCTTGAGTGATTTGTTGGCAAAAAATCTAGTGAAACATAACCACGCGTCCCCATTCATTTTTCTGAAAAGTTTTTTGGATATGCCCAATACTCTTATTTACGAATGGGAAGGCTCTACCGCACTCAACGGTGAAAATTTATCGATTGTAAAAATAGAAGCCACTAACAAAATGAAATTTCCAGCGTTTTACAAAGTTTACATCAGCGAATTGGATCATGCCATCTTACGATATGAGTTGTACGGAATCAAAAAAGAAATTGATTATTCCTTAGGTGAATGGTATACTGAAAGTTTGATCGAGACATACATTTTTAAGCGCTATCAAGGTGCACCCTGTCTCAGTTACGCCAAAATAAAATACACAATCAAAAATTTAGATACGACCAAAAAGAAAGTAATTCGAACTGAAGATTATTTTCGAGAAGTTTTGGTCAACAACGTAATCACAACAAACGTAGATGAAAAACGGAAGTCGTTGATTTCCAAAAAGTCCAAAGATGTTTCGTTGGCGCTGCAAGCGAAAGGATACAATGCAGCGTTCTGGGAAAATTATAATGTGATTAAAGAAAACCCGCTCGATAAAGAGATAATCCAATACTTTGACCAAAAGGTCAATAGCAAAAGGAAAAAATAGAAACTCGGATTTGAAATGCCTAAATCCTTGCTCATCCGTGCATCCGTGGCTCAATGCTCTCTATATAATTCTATTTTGTATTCCCCTCGCCAATTTTTATTTTTATCGAAACCTAAATTCAATCCATCATGCGTCAACTTCTATTGCCTGTTCTCTATCTGATTTGTATTCAAGCCTTTTCGCAAGCCAATCCAAAACTATTAACCAAGCTCGACCAGCAAGCAAAGGAAATGGAAGCCAAAGTGATAGAATGGCGCAGGCATTTTCATCAAAATCCAGAGCTCTCCAATCGCGAGTTTAAGACGGGGGCAAAGATTGCAGAACATTTAAAGTCGTTGGGGCTAGAAGTAAAATACCCCGTGGCCAAAACAGGAGCGGTGGGAATTTTACGAACGGGTAAACCAGGACCAGTATTGGCGCTGCGTGCCGATATTGATGGACTACCCGTTGTTGAACGAAATTCTTTGCCTTTTGCCTCCAATGCAAAAGGAGAATACCAGGGCCAAGAAGTGGGCGTGATGCACGCGTGTGGGCACGATACACACATCGCTATTTTGATGGGCGCGGCCGAAATTTTGGTGAAAAACAAAAGTGATTTGAAAGGAACGATTGTGTTTCTGTTTCAACCAGCTGAAGAAGGTGCGCCCACAGGTGAAGAAGGCGGTGCGGCATTGATGGTAAAAGAAGGCGTACTTGACAATCCAAAAGTAGATGCTGTCATTGGTTTGCACATTAATTCATTGACACCCGTTGGCACGATAACCTATCGCCCCGAAGGTGAGATGGCAGCGGTAGATGTTTTAGATATAAAAGTAACGGGCCGCCAAACACACGGAGCCGCCCCGTGGAATGGTGCTGACCCCATCGTAGCTTCTGCACAAATTATCACTGCATTGCAAACCATTGTCAGTCGCAATTTAGAGTTGACCAATGCCGCGGCCGTTGTCACCATTGGCAAAATCACCGGTGGTGTGCGCAGCAACATCATCCCGGAAACGGTAGAAATGCAAGGCACCATCCGCACACTGGATAGCAAAATGCAAGAGCTCGTTCATGCCAAAATCAAACAGATAGCAGAGAACATCGCCACAGGGATGGGCGTAAAAGCAGACGTGCAAATCACCAAGTTGTACCCCGTTACCTACAACGACCCAAACCTCACGGCCTGGGCAGCGCCCTTTATTGAACGAGTAACGGGCAAAGAAAAAGCGAAAGTAATCCCCGCTGTAACGGGTGCAGAAGACTTTTCGTTTTATGCTCAAAAAGTGCCAGGCTTCTTCTTCTTTGTGGGTGGCATGCCATTGAATGCAGACCCGAACAAAACATCCGCACACCACACACCTGATTTTTACATTGACGAAAGCGGGATGTTAACGGGCTTGAAAGCAATGTTGAATTTGACTGTAGAGTATTTGAATAAAAAGTAATATGGCAAAAGTATCACCATTTGCAACTAAACTTTATAAGTTACTTGAACTAGCCGAGAAGATTTTTTTAGCAATTGCTGTACTGGCTTTGGTTCTTAAAAGGCTTGATGTACAATCAAATGAACTTTTGATTTTAGCCTTAGGTGGATTATCGACTGTTTATTTTTTAATGGCCCAAAGGCCTGCATTAGAAATTGGAAATACTGAAAGCGAGGATAGCGCTAAGCTTGGTTTTTTTGATTTACTAGTAACTACCATCGCCCCCAAAGTCGGTTGGATAAGCTGCTCGGTAGCAGTTGTGGGTATTTTGTTTTGGTATCAGAAATGGGAAGGTTTCAAAGAGATGTTATTGTTAGGTGGTAGCACTTTGTTTGTTGTGAGTCTACTGGTGAGTTATGCTGTTATCAATGGTAACAAGGCGCTTATCGTTTTACTGATGCGCACGGTGTCGTTATGCTTGATTTGTGCATCACTGCTTTCAAAGGTTGGATTTTTTGGTTGATGTTAGAGTACCGGCTGGCAAGGGTTGAAAAAATGTCTTTCATTGAAACGGACTTGTCTTTGTTACTCTCCTGGCCTCTCCCTACCTTAGCTAAAACTATCTCTCTATAGATTTCGTTTAGCAAGGGTATGGGCGAAGGGATTCAACACATCAATCAAAAAGTAACGGCCTTCAAACGCAAGTATTATCTCAACTTGTTCTTGCGAGGCTCTATCCTTACGCTCTCGCTCGTGCTCGGCTATTTCTTGTTGGCCACTGTATTAGAATACAACCTGTGGCTGGGCAAGGGCTTGCGATTATTCATTTTCGTCAGCTTCTTTTTGGTAGTGGCGTTTTGTTTGTACCTCTTTTTGCGCGAGCCGTTGCGCTGGTGGCTTTACAAACGCGGCCTTGGCGAAGAAGAGAGCGCCAAAATGATTGGCAAATATTTTCCCACCGTGGGCGACCGGCTCCTGAATGTGCTTCAACTTTCCTCCACCCAAAACCCAAGTGCCCTGCTCGATGCAGGCATCGCCCAAAAATCTTCTTCCTTCAAAGACATTGCTTTTGATACCGCCATCGACCTTGGCGAAAACAGAAAGTATCTAAAATATTTTGCCTTGCCCACGCTAGCCATGGTGCTATTGTTCATCATCAACAAGGGCATTTTTACGCAAAGCACACAACGCATTGTTCAGTTCAATCAAGAATTTTCGCCTGAGGCACCTTTCAAGTTTATGGTGGAAAATCCCTCGTTAGCCGCTTTCTTCAATGAAGATTTTACCTTGCAGCTTTCGTTGGATGGTGAAGCGCTGCCAGACGCGGTTTATATCAACAACGGCACCCAGCGCAGAAAAATGGAGAGCATAAGCGCTGGTCATTTTTCATATACGTTTGAGCGGTTGCAAAGCCAAGTAAATCTTCAATTTGAGGCGTCTGGCTTTTTTTCAAAGCCCGTGACAATTTCAATCATCAATCGACCAGAGGTAAACCAAATTAACGTAAGCCTTCAGTATCCGGCTTATCTGCAACGCAAAGCCGAGCAGCTGAGCAACGCTGGTAATTTAGAAGTGCCCGAGGGAACCAAAATCACTTGGAAAATCGGCACCCAGTATGCCACCAAAGCACAAATCAGTTTTAGCGATGGCACACCTAACAACATGCAACTGACAGACAATAATTCGTTTGGGTTTTCAAAAAACATAAAAGACCCCGACCAATATTCGTTGGTGTTAGAGAACGAGAAGAGCAAAAACAAAGAACCGATTTCGTATTCGATAGCCGTGGTGAAAGACCTGTTTCCACAAATCACGGTGGACAACTTGCGCGATTCTATACTTTTCAAAAATATTTTGTTGGGCGGTCAATTAACGGACGATTACGGTATCACCGAGCTAAAACTAAAATACCAAATTACACGAGGCAATCGCGAAGGCGCAGAAAAAGCAATCGCCATTCAACTTGCTTCGCGCAATCAGCAACAAAACTATTTCTATCAGTGGGCAGTTGATTCGCTACAACTAAAGCCAGGCGATAAAGTGAGTTACTATTTGCAGGTGTGGGACAACGATGGTGTGAATGGAAGAAAGTCTACACGCTCTGGCAATTATATATTTTCCCTTCCGGGGAATGAGGAGTTGGTTACGCAGATTTCGAAATCGCAACAGAAGACCGAATCTAAAATTGACGAAAGCCTGACGCAAGCCAAAGAGCTGAAAGAATCCATCGATGAAGCACAACAACGCCTTCGCGGAAAGCAAAATTTAGATTGGCAGGACAAAAAAATGCTGGAAGACCTGGTGCAACAAAAACAAAAACTGGACAACGCCATCAACGACCTGAAAAAGGAAAACCAGTTGCTCGAGCAAAAGAAAGAAGCCTTCACCGAAGAGAGCGAACGCCTGAAAGAAAAATCAGAGCAAATACAAAAATTGATGAACGATTTGCTCGATGAAGAAACCAAAAAACTCTTTCAAGAATTAGAAAAACTACTGCGCGAAAATGCCGACCCATCACAAATGCAAAAGGTGTTGGATAAAATGAATCGTAAGGAAATTAATCTGGAGAAAGAGCTTGAGCGCACATTAGAGTTGTTTAAGCAACTGCAATACGATTACAAGTTTGAACAAAGTATCGAATCGCTGAAAGAGCAAATCAAACAGCAAGAGAAACTTTTGGAAGACACTAAAGAATTAGCGGGAGAAAAATCCAAAGACGATAAAGAAAAAGACGGAGACAAAAACAACGACCCATCAAAAGACAAAAACCCATCGAAAGAAGGTGAGAAAGGAAACGAGGGAAAGGATAAAGACGGAAAACAAAAAGATGGTAAAGACGAGAGTGGCGATAGCCAAGACAAAGACTTAAAAGATAAAGCGGGCGACCAGCAAGAAAATCAAAAATCAGAAAAAACCAATGCCAACGACCTTTCGCAAAAGCAAGAAGAAATCAATAAGCAAACCGAAAAACTGAAACAAGAAATGAAAGAGTTGGAAGAAATGGGTGAAAAGCTCGACCAGCCCCAAGACTTGCCTGGCGATGAAAAATTCAGCCCTCTTCAACAAGAGCAGCAAAACAGCAAAGAATCACTCGATCAAAACAAGCCGAAGAAATCAATGGACTCACAAAAGAAATCCATCCAGCAAATGAAGCAGATGCAGCAACAAATGAATAGCATGCAAAACTCCATGGAGATGGAAATGGACATGGCCAACTTAGAGAGTCTGCGCCAAATCCTCCATGGGCTTATCAAGCTTTCTTACGACCAAGAGGGGCTGATGAAAGATTTCAATCAGGTGCAGCAATCCGATCCCAAATATGTGCAGCTTTCGCAGAACCAATTAAAGATAAAAGATGACTCTAAAGTGCTGGAAGACAGTTTGTTAGCTCTTGCTAAGAAAGACCCATTCCTAGGCTCAGTGGTCACCAAAGAGGTTTCTGAATTAAACGACCATTTGGATAAAGCTGCCTTGCAAGTGAAGGAAAGGCGTAAGTCAAACGCTAGCTCCGAGATGCAATTCAGCATGACGAGCATCAACAACTTGGCACTAATGCTCAACAGTCATTATGATATGATGATGAATGCCATGGCCAATGCCAAACCTGGAAAGGGAAAGAAGAAAGGCGGCAAAAGCTTATCGCAGATGCAGCAGCAACTCAATCAGCAAATCGAGCAAATCAAAAAAGGGGGCAAGCAGGGTCGTGAGTTGTCAGAAGATTTAGCCAAGATGGCAGCCGAGCAAGAGCGCATTCGCAGATCATTACAGGAAATGCAGGAGAAATTGAAAAAGGAGGGAGGAAAAATCCCCGGTGGAGATTTACAGGGCAAGATGGAACAAACCGAGATGGATTTAGTTAACAAACAGATTACGGAGCAAACCATCCGCAGGCAAAACGAAATTATCACGCGGTTGTTAGAAGCTGAGAAATCAATGCGTGAACAGAACCAAGACCAAGAGCGAAAAGGAGAAACGGCCAAAGACTATGCGAAAGAACTTCCCCGTAATTTTGAAGAGTATTTAAGATTAAAAGAAAAAGAAGTAGAATTGTTGAAAACCGTGCCTCCTAAATTATTTCCTTACTATAAGAAAGAGGTAAGTGAATATTTTAAACGGTTAGGTACAAAGGAATAAACGTGCTGGGGATGAAGTCATAAAACCAAAAACAGTAAGGCAGAAAAGATTCATGAAGAAAATCAATATTCAAATTCCCGCCCTTTCCGAAAACATTCGGATGATTGAAAGCTTCATTGATAATGCCAAGGAGAAATATCAGCTCAATGACGATATCTATGGCAACATCATGATTGCCGTAACCGAAGCAGTGAATAACGCCATAAAACATGGCAGCCGTAGCGACTCGTCTAAAAATGTATCGTTATCGCTTGCATTGGCGGATGGGCTTATAAAATTTAGGGTTGAAGATGAAGGCGCAGGTTTTGACTATCAGAATCTTCCAGACCCAACCTCAGCCGAAAACCTAGAGAAACCAGGTGGCCGCGGCATCTTTCTGATGAAGCACCTAGCCGATGAAGTCGAGTTTGCAGAGAATGGCAAGGTTGTAGAATTGAGCTTTTATATGAATGCCTAAAAAAATTGACAGTTGACCAGCGGATTGTCAATTGAATAGAATATGCCTATCCACTACTTCTATGAGCAAATTGATTTTAAAATCAAAAACCCTCGTAAGTCCTCTATCTGGATTGCATTGGTTGCTAAAGCGGAGAAAAAAGAGATTGGTGATTTAACCTATGTGTTCTGTTCCGATGATTATCTACTTTCCCTCAACCAGCAATTTCTAAAGCATAACACCCTTACGGATATCATCACGTTTGATTACTCGGAAGGCAAAAAGGAACTGAGTGGGGAAATCTACATCAGCATCGACCGGGTAGCTGACAATGCCGCAAAATTCAAAACCGACTTTCAGGATGAACTTCATCTAGTAATGATTCATGGGGTTCTGCACCTTGCAGGCTACAAAGACAAGAAGACAGCCGAAAAAGCCCTGATGCGCAAAAAAGAAGAAGCTTGCCTATCTTTGCGCAAATAAGTTTCACGTGGAACATATTGGGTTTGTAGGCAGGGCTTGAAGCCGTAAGTTTTTTTGAGCGGGGCCTGAAATGATTAATCTCGAATTTGTTTCACGTGGAACATGTTCATTTAGAAACTTTCAATTGGTCAGAACAGCCTGTAGCTAAGTAAATACGAGTAAGAACACAATGTTCAAAGAATACAATGTCATAGTAATTGGGGCCGGTCATGCCGGATGTGAGGCAGCTGCAGCGGCTGCCAACATGGGGTCAAAAGTACTTTTGATTACCATGAACATGAACACCATCGCCCAGATGTCGTGCAACCCAGCTATGGGCGGGGTGGCTAAAGGGCAAATCGTTAGAGAAATAGATGCACTGGGAGGCTATTCTGGAATTGTGTCTGATAAGTCGATGCTACAATTCAGGATGCTGAACCTATCAAAAGGTCCAGCCATGTGGAGCCCCAGAAGTCAAAACGATAGAATGCGTTTTGCAGAAGAATGGCGGTTAATGCTCGAAAGCACACCAAACGTAGATTTCTGGCAAGAGATGGCCACGGGAATAGTAGTAAAAGGAAATAGAGTGGTAGGGGTAAAGACCGCCTTAGGAATTGAGATTTCAGCGAAAGCGGTTGTTCTAACCAACGGCACATTCTTGAATGGCAAAATACACATAGGTGAAAAGAACTTTGGTGGAGGCCGAGCAGCTGAAAAGGCTGCGATGGGAATCACCGAACACCTGGTAGAACTGGGATTTGAATCTGGTAGGATGAAGACAGGCACACCACCACGCATTGACGGCCGCTCACTTGATTATTCCAAAATGGAGGAACAAAAGGGTGATGAAAACCCAAGCAAATTCTCTTACACCGATACCGAGCCTTTGAAGAAACAGTTGAGCTGTTGGATTACGTACACCAATGAGTCAGTGCACAAAGAACTCGAAAAAGGCTTTGACCGGTCTCCAATGTTTCAAGGGCGCATAAAAGGACTTGGACCTCGCTATTGTCCTTCCATTGAAGATAAAATCAATCGGTTTGCTGAGCGTGATCGACACCAAATATTTGTAGAGCCAGAAGGGTGGAAGACAGTTGAAATCTATGTGAACGGATTCTCTACTTCTCTGCCAGAAGACATCCAATATTCTGCCATCACCAAGATCCCTGGATTTGAAAACGCCAAGATGTTCCGGCCAGGCTATGCCATTGAGTATGATTACTTTCCTCCCACTCAATTGAAGATGAGTTTAGAGACTCAACTAATTGATAATCTGTATTTTGCAGGTCAAATCAACGGCACAACCGGGTATGAAGAAGCAGCCTGTCAGGGCCTAATGGCAGGCATTAACGCGCATAATAAAGTAAACGACAAGGAACCACTCATTCTTAAACGGTCCGAGGCCTATATTGGTGTGCTGATTGACGACCTGGTGAACAAAGGCACACAAGAACCTTATCGCATGTTTACTTCGCGCGCTGAGTACCGGATTCTGCTCAGACAAGACAATGCTGACTTGCGATTGACGGAGACAGGACATAAGCTTGGTTTAGCCACTGATGAGCGATTAGAGAAATTGCTCGACAAGAAAAATGCCATTACTAATTTGCGGAAAGAACTGAGGGAACTTCGAGCTGAACCAGAGGTAGTAAATGCTCAGCTGCTGGAATTGGACACCGCTACCATTTCAGAAAAAGTACCCGTTGAAAATCTATTGAAACGACCTCACGTGGGAATGGCCGAACTAAAATGCCTTGATCACACGCTAAAGGAAAAGTTAAGCAAGTATAGCGAGGAGGTTTTGCAGCAAGTGGAAATTGCAACGAAATACGAAAGCTACATTGAGCGAGAGCAAAAGCTAGCTGAAAAAATCTTGAGTTTAGACGATTACAAAATCAGACCAGACTTTGATTACGATAGAGTGAAAGCATTGTCATCAGAGGCAAAAGAGAAATTGAAAAAGATAAAGCCAGAAACGATTGGTCAGCTTTCTCGCATCAGTGGAGTGTCGCCTGCGGATGTATCAGTGCTTACAGTTTATATGGGAAAATGATGATAGAGGAAAATAGGCACTTGACAGTAAGCAATAGGCAGCATTGCAGCACACCAAAACTATTTAGTTGAGAATTCCGAATGGTTGAAACAATTTCCATTTGTCCACTGTGCAATTCAACTTCACTTGAAAAGTTTTTGGAAGCAAAAGACTATACCTCAAGCAAAGAAACCTTCACTATTGTAAAGTGCATCAACTGTGAATTCACTCTTACCAACCCACGTCCCTCTGCCACAGAAATAGGAAAATACTACCTATCTGATAAGTACATTTCCCACACCGGTGGAGGTAAAACCATATTTGACAAAGTTTATCTCACCGCCAGAAATTTCACATTGAAATGGAAGTTTGAACTCTTAAACAAGTATCAAAAAAGTGGCAACCTTTTAGATTTCGGCTGCGGCACAGGTGAATTCTTAGCTCACTGCCAGAGAAGAAAATGGAACATAACTGGGGTTGAGCCATCCGAAAACGCCAGAGTGAAGGCAGGCCAAAACATTGGCAAACCAGTAGCATCCAATCTCAATGAAGTAGACAATGAACGATTTGATGCCATTACGCTATGGCACGTTCTTGAACACCTCCATGAATTAGAATCGGATTTAAGAAAAATAGTCGCCCTACTTAAAAAGGATGGCACTATTTTTATTGCTGTACCCAATCATCAATCGCCCGATGCAAAACACTACAAAAGGTTTTGGGCGGGTTACGATGTTCCCCGTCACTTATGGCACTTTTCAAAAGACACAATGAACCGGTTGTTTGAAAAAGTAGGATTACAAATGATTGAAATAAAGCCGATGAAACTGGATGCCTTCTACGTAAGCTTACTAAGCGAGGCATATCAAAATCCACAAGCATCCAAATTAAGTAACGGCTTGACCGCTTTTGTACAGGGAGTAAAGTCAAATAGAGCCGCGAAGGTCCACAACAATTACTCAAGTCTCGTCTATATTGCGAAGCACGCATGAGAAATTTGATTTCAATAATCGCGATTCTGTTGCTAATCAGGTGCGCCAACCAAACTTCACCTACGGGCGGGCCACAAGACAAAAAGCCACCTGTTCTATTGGAGTCCACTCCAAAAAACAATGAGAAAAACTTTAAGGCAAAAACCTTTGAGTTATCCTTTGACGAACTTGTCAAGCTTAAAAACGCAAATGAAGAAGTACTGATAACACCTTCATTGGGTAAAAAATCTAAAATCGTAGCAAAGAAAAACAAAGTACTCATCACCCCCGAAAAGCCGCTTGAAGACAGTACGACCTACACTATTAACTTTCGAGATGCGGTGCAAGACTTGAACGAGGGAAATCCCGCATACAACCTTCGGTTGGCCTTTAGCACTGGTCCAGAAATTGATTCCTTACAAATCTTCGGTTCGGTAAACGAGTTGTTCAAAGAGCAAATACCGGAAAAAATCACCGTGGCACTCTATCAGCAAGATACATTCAATATCTTCAATCATACGCCCGTCTATTTTACAAGAACAGATGCCAAAGGAAGATTTAGCATCACGAATTTGAAAGCGGGCAAATACTACATCTATGCATTTGAAGACAAAAGTCGAAATCTGAAAGTCGACAGTAAATCAGAAAAGTTTGGATTTCAAACACAGCAAATACTTTTGGATGAAAAGAAACAAGACAGTATAAAAATTTGGCTTACTCGAGTCGATGCACGACCCCTGAAAATAACGAGTATCCGAAACACAGATAGGCAATCAAAAATAAAATTTAACAAAGCCATCGACAGTATAAACGTAACTGCAAAAGATTACGAACTGACCTACCAATACGCTAACACGCAAGAAGAAATCCTGATTTTCAACCCACCTAAAAAAGACTCGGTTCAAATAAAGATCGTTGCCATGGATAGCGTAGGTAATAAGCTCGACACAGTAAGCTACATCAAAATAAACAACACAAAATTACCTAAAGAGAAGTTTACGATCCAATTAAACGAGCCGGTATACAATATTGAAGAACAACAAGCAACAATTGAAGGAACCTTCAGCAAACCACTTGATGGATTTACCCTGGACAGCTTATTCATCCAATTGGATACTACGCAGTTTGTAGCGATAGATAAAAAAGATATTAGTATAGACCCTGTGAAACATAAGATAAAAATCACCAAAACATTTACGCCACTTACTTCGAAAGACGAAAAAAGCAAAGCACCACAACCCATATTTATAGCAGGAAAAGGTAGCTTTATTTCCATAGAGGGGGATACGTCTAAATCAGTCGTATCCAACATTAAGATTTTAAAAGAAGATGAAATGGGTGCATTATCCATAAAAGTGTCCACTTCAATCCCTAACTATATACTCGAATTAATGAACTCGAAGGGAACTGTCATTAAAAAATTAAAAAATCCGAAAAATCACGTCTTCAAAAACCTAGTCCCTGATGAGTACAAAATCCGCGTGATCATCGATACCAACAATAACAGAAAATGGGATATTGGAAACTTTGAAAAGAAAGTTGAAGCAGAACCAGTATTTCTCTACAAAACGATTGACAAAAAATACAGCACACCAGTTCGAGCGAATTGGGAAGTTGGCCCACTAAATATTAAATTTTAATAAGAAAAGTTTTGAACAATTGATGTTGATAACGTGAGAAGCATCCACACATAGACACAATTTTAGCATTCATCACGATCCAAATGGGTACAACTCCAAGATATGAACAACTCACGAACAGGCAACAACTGTAGATAACCTTATCCACATTCCACAAATTTTAGTTAATTGACTAAATTTAGAGCATATCAAGAGAAAGGAAAATAAATTTATACACAACTAATCCATAAAAGCATCCATCCACAATCCAACATGGATAATTACTACTACATATCTTTTAATATAATATATAAATACATACTACTGGTATTGATATGTGTGAATCTCTGTCCCGCACAAAATCAGCAGGAGATACAAATTGCCAACGAATACTATTTAAAAGGCGACAAAACAAAAGCGCTGTCTGCTTTTCAGGCATTGGCAAAAGACCCACAAAATAGTTCGGCCATTCACAGTAATTATCTTAGCTTGCTGCTCGATGTTGGAAATTTTAAACAAGCCGAAGATTATGTTGAAAAGCTCATTCGCAGAGACAACCGTATTACTTACAAATTGGATCTGGGTCTTATTTATTTTCGCGCGGGCGATGTGGCCAAGGCCGATAAATATTTAAAATCGATTATTAAGACACAGGCCGATGATGTGTATCGTGCCAAAACAGTTGCCGATTACCTCGCTTCTCGAAACCTCATCGACTACGGCATTTACTCCCTCAAGTGCGCCCGTGAGTCATCTAAAAACCCCTCCATATTTTTTTTGGAGATGGCCAATCTCTACCGAATGCAAGGCAAGCGCGATGAGATGGTGGAAGAATATCTGGAGTACGTAACCCAAACTCCGGCTAATATTGGCTATGTAAAAAACCTGCTCCAAATTTTATTGACCAAGCCCGAAGAACTCGAAAGCCTTGAAAGATTGTTGACAGACCGGGTTCAAACGAATCCTGCATCAGAAGTACTTATTGATTTGTTGATTTGGACGCAATTGCAACAAAAAAATTTCTATGGAGCATTTGTGCAAGCGCGTGCCTATGATAAACGTTTTCGTAAAGACCAATCAAAGACACTGGAGATTGCACAAATCGCACTCAACAACCAAGACTTTGTGAATGCCGATAAAGCTTTTGCATACGTGCTAAAGGAATTTGCCAACACCGAAAATTATTTGCCGGCACAGCTTGGTTTGATAAAAGCCCGCGAGGCAAAAGTGAAAAAAAATTACTCCGTCAATACCGATTCCGTAAAATATTTAATTGACGAGTACACCAAGTTTTGCACACGCTACCCAACACACCCAAGTGCCTACGAAGCGCGACTAAACCAAGCGATGTTGTATGCACATTACCTCAGTCAACCAGACTCCGCCACGGTGCAGATCAATAAATTAATTGCTGACCCGAAAACACCCACTTCGCTGCGCAACCAATCGAAAATAGATTTGGGCGATATCTATTTATTAAAAGGCGAACCTTGGGAATCCACCTTGTTGTATTCACAGGTAGAGAAATCGCAACGCGAAACACCCCTTGGCTACGAGGCGAAATTGCGCAATGCAAAACTTTCTTACTACAAAGGCGACTTTAAATTGGCCCAGGAACACCTGGACATTCTAAAGCAAGCCACTACGCGGGAAATTGCGAATGACGCCATGGACTTAAGCATGCGCATAAAAGAAAATACCGCATTTGACACTACGGGTTTTTCGTTGCGGCAACTGGCCCACATCGAACTATTGCTTTACCAAAACCAAACGGCCAGGGCAACCAAACAACTTGGCTACTTTGAAAACAACAAAGTGTTGATGAAACAAGCGGAGGCTTTTTTATACGGCTTCATAGATGTGAACACATTGGTGGAGACAGAGGGCGAATACATTTGGGTTACCCTTCCGGCCAACTATGTTAACAATGCTATTCAAGATGATGTATTTTGGTTGGAAGCAAATTTGAACGCAAAGCAGGGAAAATTTGAAAATGCGTTGACCTATTTGGAAAAAATTATTCAACAGTATGGCGAAGATGTGTTGGCCGATGATGCTGCTTTTATGCAAGCCGATATTTACGAGAACAGATTAAGTCAAAAGGAAAAAGCAAAAGAATTGTACCGTGCCTTTTTGGATCTGTACCCCGGAAGCGTATATGCGGCCGAGGCGAGGAAAAGGTACCGGATCTTGAGAGGCGATTTTGCGGAGGGTAAAGAAGTGAATTAAAAAGCACGTACTTCAAAAAAAGCCTAAATGTTTGAATCCTATGAAATACTTGATTTTTTAGAATTTCAGAATGATGGCAAACGGCATTTTCATATTAACCGATTGGATGAGATGCCCGAGCTTCCGGCAAAAATCAAGAGTCCTCACAAGCATCTTTTCTATGAGGTGTTTTTGATTACCCAAGGTAAGGCACACCATAATATTGACTACAGAGAGTACCACATTCAAGCAAACAGCCTTTTCTTTGTGTCGCAAGGGCAACTCCATCTATGGGGTAAGTCCGATAGATCGGCAATGAAAGGTTATCGGTTAATGTTCACAGAAGAGTTTTTCTTGATGAAAAACATCGATAAAAATTTCTTGTTTGAATTAGTGTTTCTTGACAATGTATATTTTAATCCATGCATTGAATTGACCAAAAAAGATGCTGAGCCGATTCATACATACTTCAATTTACTTTTTAATGAGTACAAAAGGTTAGAGCCTAACCCCAAAGTACTGCAGTCTTTGCTCTTTTTGGCCTTAACAGAAATTCAGCGAATAGCGACTGTTAAAAACCCAAAAGTGGGTACTAACCATGAAGTCAAAGTCTACAAAAGCTTTGTAGAGTTACTGGAGGTCAATTTCAAAAACCAATTATCAATTAACGATTATGCATCCAGACTGTGCCTTTCGAGTAAACAATTCACGCGATTGATACGCAGTTTTACAAATCAATCAGCCACCCAAATAATCAGGAATAGGGTAACCCTTGAGGCAAAGCGGTTGCTAACTTGCACGCATCTAAACATTATGCAAATTGGACATGAGTTGGGATTTGAAGATGCCGCCTATTTTTCTCGCTTTTTCAAGAGAGAAACAAAACAATCTCCAACTGAATTTAAGGGTTTAGTTGTCGAAAAATACATGAAAACGTCTTAAAAGTCCAAGCGTGGTATTTTAGTCCTGCCATAATTTTGTTTTTCAAATTTAAACGAATTCAGAAATATGAGTTTAAACCACACAATGCTGACATTTTCCGCGGTTTGTTTATTTGTGTTTGCATGTAAGACTTCGTCCAACGACCCAACGCCCTCTGGAGCAGTTAAAGATTGTAGCTCACTTACCGGGCTTGAAAAAGTTGTTTGTTTGGCAGAAAATTTTAAGGCGACACTATCCACATCACAACTTGCAGCAATGCAGTTAGATTATACTAAAGCCAATGCAGTGAAATGGTCTAATCTCCCGCAGGCCTTGACTCAAACAAAACGTGTGGGCATAAGTTTTGGCGAGTTGAACGCTACCCAAAAAGATGCCGCGCAAGCATTATTGAAAGAGGTTACAGGAACAGGAACCAATGAAGGATATTCGGAACTTCTACAAATCATGGGAGCCGACAACTACTTAAATTCAAACGGTGGAGGGTCTACTTATGGCGATGGCAATTACTATATCGCTTTTTTAGGAACCCCAAGCACAACAGGTTTGTGGGAACTACAGTTTGGGGGGCATCATTTTGCGTTGGCTAATTCGTATAATCAGGCTAAACTTGTCGGAGCCACACCATCGTTCCGCGCAGTGGAACCAATGGCCGCCTTTGCGCTAAATGGTGCACAGGTGCAGCCCATTGAACAAGAGCGAAAAGCGTTCTCCGATATGTTAAAAGGCCTTAGCACCACAGAGCTAACCACCGCGCGATTAACATCAACTTTTTCTGATTTGCTACTTGGCCCCGGTAAAGATGGGCAGTTTCCCACTGCAAAATCAGGTATAAAAGTGGGTGACTTAACACTAGATAAAAAGAACTTAGTGCTGAATGCAATTAAAACCTATGTGCAAGATTTAGATGACCTCAATGCCTCGGCTATCTTGTCAAAATATACGTCAGAATTAGAGGATACGTACATCGCTTACTCGGGCACTACAGATGTGAATACGCAAAATGACTATGTGCGTATTGATGGCCCTAACGTTTGGATCGAGTATTCTGCCCAAGGTGGAATTGTGATTCGAAATGTAAGTCACCCCCATTCAGTTTGGAGGGATAGAAGCGGAGATTATGGGGGCAACTAAAACGAAGTTTTGCTTAAGTCTTGCGTTTTTTTTGTGGGCAAGATTAATGCCATTTGCGCACCCCATGCCAAACTCTATTGTTTGCCTTACTATTTTAAAGGATAAGATTAAAGGCAATGCACAAATTCCGATGCGAGACTTGCGGGCAGTGCTGGGGGAACAAACACAGCTAGACGCACTTAAGGCTTATTTCAAGTCACACGTTCGGCCCAAAAGCCTGAATGGGGACGCATGGTACGTTGAAATCGAAAATGCGAGAATAACGGAAAGCACACACATTGCCTCAGGTGACTACACCGAGCTAACAGCCGATTTCTGGATGGTGCCTACTAGTTTAGAGGATATGAATGATTTTATTTTTGACTACGATGTGGTTTGCCATCAAGTGGTAACGCACAAAGTGTTTGTATTAATGAAGCGGGGCGAAAATCAGACCTCAGCTACGATTGAATTGGACATACCTTCAGAAAAAATAAAACCTTTACAAGTAACAATGGGGCAAAAAGCGGATCTACGAAAATTCTCCATAATCGGCTTCGATTTAATTATCGTAGTTTTTGCTACGGCTGTCTTTTACTTGATTTTGAATTCAAAAAAGAGTTTTCAAAGGAATATTTAGCCTTGTAAAGCTTCACTTCGATTAAATTATACAAATGCTTTTGAACTTTTAGAAGCCTATCTGTTGTTACTTTTGTCGCACCTAAAGCAATGACACACACCTACAAAGTTTCTGGAATGACATGCATGGGCTGTGCTAGCACAGTGGAGAAGGCATTGAAAAAAGTACCGGGCGTTACAGAAGCAGAAGTAAGCTTGGCACATAGCGAAGTTCAATTGCACATGGCTGCGCCAGTAACATTTGCTCAACTGCAGGCTGGGTTGTCTGGCTATGCATATCAACTTTTCGAAAATAGTTCTGCTCTTGCTAAAGCACCAACACAATTTTGGTTGCACAAAAAAGTTTGGGGCCGTGCGGCATTCAACACGCTAAACTGTTTGGTCGGGTGTTCTATCGGTGATTTTGGGATGATACTTTTCTTGCAGGCACTTTATCCAGATACATCCATGATGACCCAAATGTTATTGGCCACTATTGCAGGATTGTGTACATCTATTTTGCTGGAGACTATTTTGCTGCGTGTCCGCGAAAAATTTAATTGGGCGTCCGCTTTCCAAACCGCTTTTTCTATGTCATTCATTTCTATGATTGCGATGGAGCTGGCCATGAACACCAGCGACTTTATGATGACCGGTGGCAAGGCAGCCTTCGGCAACCCGATGTATTGGATGGCATTGGCAGTATCAATGGTGGTAGGGTTTTTAGCCCCATTGCCCTACAACTATTACAAATTGAAGAAGTACAACAAGGCGTGTCATTAAATATGATATACCCAATCCTTGTATTGCCCGTCTAGCGGATTAAAGTCATTTCGTTTTTGAAAGTGCCCATCCAAGATTTCCAATTCAATAATTCTGTCGAGCTGTAGATTTCGATACCCCTCTTTGCCTCCTGCTTTGGTGAAGCCAGAAGTTTGCCAACACACCAGGACAATCTGCCTTTTGGCGGTCGTGCAAATCCCGTAAGGAAAAACTGTGCGCGGCAATGGTTCTTTGCTAAGCACAATTCGGCAGCTACGCTTCTTTTCTGAAGCTTCCCAAAGTTGCTGCGTGAGTTCTTCGAGCTTCATAAAAGTTCGCGTAAAGTTATTGATTATCGATTGATTTTAGCGCGAATGACAATAACACAGGTTATAAATGCACCCCTATTGCAACGTCACCTTGATTAAATAGTTGCTTTCCAACTGCTTTGCTACGTGTGTGTCTATAACACCTTTGGCTACGATACTCCAAGTTTTTGTCGGTTGAAGCATAGTTTCGTCTGCCAATTTTAAAGAAGGCCGGAAGGAATCTACGCTACTATTCAATTTATACTTGAAGCCATGAGGTTCCATCTTCTGAATCGTTAGCAAAGGAATTTCTGTTGTTTGAAGGTATTGATGGAAAAAAGCATTAAAATCATTACCTAATTTTTCATTGAAATACTGAACAAGTGTTTTCGTATCAATGAACGAGTGCCTGAAATCAGTTTGTATACCTTTCAATGTACTGAACCAAAGTTTATCATTAGCTACCAGATGGCGCAGTGTATTTAGGATTAAAGCGCCTTTAAAATATTTGTCTTCAATACGATAATGGAAATGATTTACATCCGGTACTCCAACTAAAGGAAAGTCATTCAAAATTCTGTCCTTTCTA